>CANKOY010000022.1 GCA_947484275.1 Planctomycetota bacterium
ACGGGATATTGGCGCCACCGCGCTTTCAAGGAACAGGTCGCGGCATTCACGCGCGAGTTGCACGGGTACTACAGCCCGCTGTTCTACAAGCGCCAGCCGATGACCAAGGAACACCTGGCGAATTTTCCAACCTTCACTTTCGTCGAGGAGCCACCCGCGCGTTGGAAGCGTCGCGTCGCGACGAGCGTGATCGGCATTCTGGCCTTGGCTGGCGTGTTCGCGTTCGTGGCCTCGACGCGGCTCTCCTCGCGCACGCTCGCCGCCTGAGATCGGCGAGCCGAGGGACGCGCCGCGCCGCGCGCCCGAATCAGCGCACCGGCGCCGCGATCTTGCTCGGCCGCGCAAGCTGCGCGTGGTGGGCCTGGACGCTCTTCACCGCGTACTCGCCCTTGTGCATGGCGGCCAGCGCGCTGACCACGGCGCGGATCCTCGAAGGGGCGGCCCACGCATCAGGCGAACTGTGCGGCCGACGCTGTAAAACCCTTGGCATCCTGGCGGAGGTGGACGTTCGACCAGCGACCTCCGTCGAGTCCCAAACCCGCGCCAATTCTCTGTCCAGGACCGTAGCTACTGGACAGTGATGGCAACCGCGTTGCTCGAGCACCAGCCCTGAGCGCCACAGACGGGCGTGTTGCGGATCAAAAATTGCCCGGCGAAGCGCTTGCCCGGTGGCACGCCCGTCAAGTCGACGTTCGTGCGCACCCAACCGAATCCGTCGCTGGTGATCGGAATGCGCTTGATCGGGCGATTGGGCTCGAGCCACAGTGCGACTCCGGCGACCTGGATCGGCGTGCTTGCTGCCGTGCCCAGGAGCAGGAATCCCGTCGACATCGGCGGCGCCTGGCTGCACCACAGCGCAAAATCCGGCGTCCCTGAAAGCGGCCATTGCGCAGCTTTTGCTTCCAGCGGGCCACGGCAAGAACGTGTTGAAGCTCCGAGCACCGACTCACCCTCGTACAGAAGATCGAGCTGTGCCAAGGTGATGTCGCGTCCGCCGCCGAAGTAGGACGGACCAAACGCGCCGGGAGTGGTCGGGAAGCCCGGACCGATCGTGTGGCCGACGACCGTGATTCGGCCGTCGGGGGCGCGCACGACGTCGGCGCCCCAGTCCTCGGCGAGCGGCGAGCCGACGAACGTGGAATAGAGCAGCTCGCCGCGCGGACCCAGGCGCGTGAGATAAAAGTCGTACGTCACGGGCGGGTTCCAGTTGTATGCCCCCGGCGTCTCCGGGAATCCGGTGGTGGCTCCCGACCTGCCGGTGACCGTGGCGACGCCGGAGGCATCGACGGCGAGGCCGAAGGGCGCTTCGTAGTTCGGAGTGCCCCCCAGGTACGTGCCGTAGACGAGCTGGCTGCCTGTCGAATCCAGCCGCGCGACGAAGCCATCAACGAATTGGTTTTGGCTCGCCGATGGATGCAGCGCTGCCTGCGCCACCCCGGGAGTCACCGGGAAGTTAGGGGAAAGGGTCTCGCCGCCGACGATGACACCGCCGTCGGCATCCAGGGCGACCGAGAACGCGCGGTCGTCCTGAGATCCGCCGAGGAAGGTCGACCACTCCAGCGCGTCACCGGCAGGCGTCAGCCGTGTCACGAAGGCCTGGCGCTGAGTTTGGGGACCCGGAGGCACCGTCGAGTACGAACCTGGTGTGACCGGAAACGAGGCGTCACCCGTGTAACCGACCACCGTCACCGCGCCGGAGGAGCCGATCGCGACGGCGTGCGCTGCGTCCCACAGAAGGGGCCCACCAAGGAACGTGGACCACTCGAGCGTGCTTCCAGTCGGATCGAGGCGAAGGACGAAAGCATCCTCATTGCCGTTGTACGTCGTGTCGAAGGCGCCCGGCGTCGTCGGAAAGCTCGCGTCGTAGGCGATGCCCACGACGACGGCCGAGCCGTCGGCCGTCGCGGCCACGCCCTGGGCCAACCCGCCCTGAAAGGCCGCTGGTGCCTCGAGGTAGGTCGAGTAGATGAGCTGATCGCCCATTGGCGACAGCCGCAGCACGAAGGCCGCGGTGTCGAGCGCGTTCATGATCGGATCGAACGCGCCAGTGGTCGTTGGGAAATCGGTGGATCTCGTCTGTCCCGCCACGATCGGGGCGCCCCATTGATCGAGGGCGACGCCGGCCCACGCGGCTGCACCACTGCTTCCACCAATTACGCTCGAGTACACGAGCGCCCCTGTCGAACCCTCTACCCGAAACACGACGACATTGCCGAAGATCGTCCCACTGGGATGCTGGTAGGCGCCTGGAGTCTGCGGGAAAGCCATCGTCCATGCTGCGTGGCCAGCCACAACCAGATCTCCACTTGGCGTTCGAGCGAGTCCTATTGGCGTATCCTCGCCCGTCACACTCCCCACGTAGGTGCCCCAAGCGATCTGCGGATCGACGACCAGAGCCTGTTTCACATCGCGCTCAGGCGCATGCAAGCCAAAACGGGAAGGGCCGAAGGGCAGCCAGAGTCCTTCGATCGACTTGCGCACGCCTCGCGCATCCTGCTGCCAGCACGCAGGTATGCGCTGCCACAGAATCCCGACCGCCGTGGAGAGCCCGAGGCGCTCGCCGTCGAGAATCAGCGGCCCACCGCCCTCGACCTCGAACCGCACGACGTCGAGGTCAACTCCCGGCGCGACCTCCACGTCGTATTCGAGCTGCCCGCCGCTCTCGCGCAACACGATGTCGACGCCGTTCCAGGCGCATGTCAGCCGCAGGCCGCCCCAACGCGGCAAACCCGTTGCCCAATGCGCGGGGTCATTGCCGAGGAAGAAGCTCTCGATTCCCGCCAGCCGCACTTGCGGTTCGATGCGACAGTCAGGCGAAGGATTCACAAATCGAATCCGCACGAAGGCTCCGCGCTCGGGGCGCCCCGGCTCCGACAGTTGCAGTCCGATCGCGTCCGGCTCGACCAGCACGTTGACCGCGCCGACTCGTCCCACGTAGCGCGCCGACGTCTTCCACTGTCCACGATTCTCAACGAAGGCGAGCGTGGTCGACTGCGCGAACTGCGCGGCGTTCGCGGCGGTCCCGGGCTCCAGATCCGCAGACGGAGTCGCCTGAAGTGCGAGGAGGGGCAAACAACACAGCGCGATCGGCGGGCACATGAGCATCGCATCCACCTTCTTCACGGGACTCGAGTTCCGAACCGAACCTAGGAATTTGTCCGGTTTCCTCAGATCCATCTTGACATGAGGGTAGGGTGGGGGGGGGCAAGCTCCCATCGTTACTAAGGCCCAGAAACCTGATTCCCGGGTTCGTGGCCTTCGCAACGGGTTGGCGTCCGCCCTTCGACACGGACGCGAGGGACCGAGAGGCCCATGGTCAGCGTGTTCATTCGCCTTGCGTGCTGGCGTCGTTCCGTTCGCGTGGTCATGCCGACCGGCGCCATGATGCTCCTCTGCGCCGCCGCGGCTCGAGCGCAGGCGAACCCGCAGGGGAGTTGGTCGGCAGTCTTCGATTGGAGCGCAGTCGGTTCCCCAGGTTGCGATCTACCCGACGAGTTCTCCCACGCGGCCCTCATTCCCAAAGGCCTTCACGCGGGGAAAGTGTTGCTCTGGCGCTTGGAAGTCGGCGATACGTACGACCCCTGCCTCATCACAAATACCAATTCCACGTGGCTGTTCGATCCGTCCTCTCCGGGAGCGCTGGCGCGGATTCCGCAGTCCGCGAGTCCGTTTGTACGGTCGATCTTCTGCTCCGGGGCTTCATGGGATGCGCGCGGGAACTTGGTCGTCGCTGGTGGTGTTGACGGTTCGAGTCCCAACTGGCCGCGGCAGGTGTATCGCTTCCGCCCGCAGTTCCTGGATGCGATTGTGCCGGGAAGTCCACCCGTGGTCAGCTGGTCCACCAACCCGTGGGTGTTCGTCGCGAACATGGTCATTCCGCACTACTACGCGACGGTGATCGGCATGAAGCGCGAGGCCGTGATGTACTCGCAGGGCAGTACATTCGGGAACATCGTCGGCGGCTCGAGCCTGATCCTGGGCGGCCCACCGCAGTGGACGATCGAGGGCAACGAGTTTTGGGAGGCGATCGAGACCTCGGCCATGCAGGTGCGCGAGCCGCTCCTGAATCTCGGGCCCGACTCGAGCAGCAGCAATCTGCACGGCGCGCCCTACACCGCGCCGCACGACGTCTATGCGCTGTTGCCCACGGCAAATCCCGCGGAGCCCCGATTGGATTCCTACCCGCGAGCGCTGTTGCTCTCGAACGGGGACATCCTGGTCTGCGGGGACGTCGATTCGCTGTCTCCTGCCGATGTCACCTGGTGGGACAATTGGTACACGCCGATTGACGAGCCCAATGGCGCCTGGGCGGCGCCAGGGGAGTGGTGGGTAATCCGGCCCAGGTACTTGACGAGCAGCCCATCCACGCAACTGGAGTGGCAGCTCTGGCGGTCGACGAATCCCGCAGCGCTCGGACCCGTCGACTCCTTCTACGACAACGTCGTGATCATGCATAAGCGCATTGGTGGCATCGCGAGCCCCGATCATGTGTATCGACTCGGCGGTTCCTCCCCCGCGTCCATGTCGCACGGCGCGACCTCCGACGTGTGGAACACGAATGACAGGTTCATGAAGTTCACCCCGAGTGGATCCGATCCCAACGTCGGCGGCTCGTGGTCGACGATCACCGTGTCCCCCGAATTCAAGCGCGTGTTCTGCGGCTCGGTCGTGCTTCCGGACGGGAAGATCCTCGCCGTCGGCGGGACAAGCACCGACGACTACGGCGGACACGGCGGTGGGGGGCAGTACATCCCTGGACCGCTCCACTCCCCGGTCTACTCTCCAGGAACAGTTTCTCCTCAACCAGCGACCCAGTCGAGCTCTCCCCAATACGCGCCCATCCTGATCGATCCGACGAACGGTTCCTTCCTCACCATGGCGCCTCAGGCCGTTCCGCGCCTGTACCACAGCCTCGCCTTGTTGCTGCCCGATGGCCGCGTGCTCTCGTTGGGCGGAGCCCATGCCAAGGCACCCGTGGTTCCTGCGCCGACATCCAATGTCCTGCCCGGCTATTCCGGCGAGATCTTCAGCCCGCCCTACCTGTCCTGCGGGTTCAGGCCCTCGATCGATTCCGCCCCCAGGGGCTCGAGTTTTGGAGCGATGATCGACGTCACGGTCACGCACGGAGCCGAGCGGCCAATTCAGAACTTCGTCATGCTGCGGCCAGCCGCGGTCACGCATCACTTCGACAACGACCAGCGCTACATCGAGCTGGCGTTTTCCTGCGGCGCACCAAGCTCGGAACCCAATGGCATGGTGACGGAAGTGTGTTCGGTCTGGCTGCCGCCGGTCAGCTACGGCCCTCCGGGCTACTACATGCTCTTCGCGGTCGAATCCAATGGCCTGGTACCGGTGCCGTCGATCGCGGCGTTCATCGACATCCAATAGTCGAGAGTTCGAACCCGCTTGCGACGGACACGCAGCCGCGTTGGATTGCCGCGACCCGACACCGCATCATGACGGGATCAGACTGCGGATAGCGCCGCGCGCCGAATCAGCGCACCGGCGCCGCGATCTTGCTCGGCCGCGCAAGCTGCGCGTGGTGGGCCTGGACGCTCTTCACCGCGTACTCGCCCTTGTGCATGGCCGCCAGGGCGCTGACCACGGCGCGAATTCCGTGCAACGTGGTGATGCACGGAATCCCAAGCTGCACGGCCGAGGCGCGGATCATCGAATCATCCTTGCGCTGTTGCTTTCCGAGCGGCGTGTTCAGGATCAAATCGATCTCGCGGTTCTTGATGCGGTCGACGATGTGCGGCCGGCCTTCGTGCACCTTGTTGGCGCGCTCCACTTGGATGCCTGCCGTCTTCAGCGCGCGCCAGGTGCCCTCGGTGGCCACCAGCTCGTAACCCAGACGCGCCAGCTCCCGCGCCTCGGGCACGATCGCTCGCTTGTCGGCGTTCTTCACGGACATGAAAATGCGACCGCGGCGCGGCAGCTTCATGTTCGCGGCCTCAAAGGCCTTGACGAATGCCAAGCCCAGGTCCGCGTCGATGCCCATGACCTCGCCCGTGGAACGCATCTCCGGGCCGAGCAGCACATCCACGCCCAGGAACTTGTTGAAGGGGAACACCGGGACCTTCACCGAAAAATACGGCGGCAGCACTTCTTCCGTGAACCCAAGTTCCTCGAGCGTCATGCCGGCCATGACCTTGGCCGCGAGTTTCGCGAGGGGCACACCGATCGCCTTGGAGACGAAGGGCACCGTGCGCGAGGCGCGCGGGTTGACTTCGAGGACGTAGACGCGGTCCGCCTTCACGGCGAATTGCACGTTCATCAGGCCCACGACGCCCAGCTCGAGCGCCATGGCCTTGCTGGCGGTGGCGATTTCGTCCTGGACCGCGCGATCCAACGTGTGCGGCGGCAGCACGCAGGTCGAATCGCCGGAGTGGATGCCAGCCTCTTCGATGTGCTCCATCACCCCGCCGATCACCGCGATCTTGCCGTCGCAGATCACGTCCACGTCGACCTCGATCGCTTCTTCGAGGAACTTGTCCACGAGGATCGGGCGGTCGGGAGTCGCCTGCACGGCGGTGTGCATGTACTGCTCGAGCGCAGCGTCGTCGTAGACGATCTCCATGGCGCGCCCGCCGAGCACGTAGCTAGGCCGCACGATCACGGGATAGCCGATGCGCCGCGCCACTTCGAAAGCCTCGGCGGCGTTCTTGGCCATGCCGCTCTCGGGTTGGTTCAGTCCAAGACTCCGGAGGAACTCGGTGAACAGCTTGCGGTCTTCCGCGCGATCGATCGAAGCGACCGAGGTGCCGATCAGCGGCGCGCCAGCTTCGAAAAGGCCAGCGGCCAGGTTGAGCGGCGTCTGGCCGCCAAATTGCACGATGATGCCGTCGGGCTTCGTCACGTTGACCACCGCCATCACGTCCTCGTGCGTCAGCGGCTCGAAGAACAGGTGGTCCGAGGTGTCGTAGTCGGTCGAAACCGTCTCTGGGTTCGAGTTGACCATGATCGACTCGAGGCCCATCTCGCGCGCGGCATACGAGGCGTGCACGCAGCAGTAGTCGAACTCGATGCCCTGACCGATGCGGTTGGGGCCGCCCCCGAGGATCATCAGGCGCTTCTTGGAGGGTGCCGGAGCCTCGGACTCGTCCTCCCAAGTGGAGTAATAGTAGGGCGTGAACGCTTCGAATTCGGCGGCGCAGGTGTCCACGAGTTTGTAGCTCGGTTCCAAGCCCCACTCGGCGCGCAGGGCGCGCACTTCCTTTTCGCTCAAGCCCGCCGCAAGGGCGATCTGCTTGTCAGCGTAGCCGAGCTTTTTGGCTGCATGGAGTCGCTCGCGCGTCAACTTTGCCCCGCCGAGATCACGTTCGAAGTCGCACAGCTCGCGGATGTTTTCCAGGAACCACGGGTCGATGTTCGTCGCGCTGAAGATTTCCGCCGTGCTCCAGCCAGACATGTACGCCGTGCGCAGCGCAAGGATGCGCAGTTCGTTGGGCACGCGCAGCAGTCGATTGAGCGCATCGGGATCGGCGCCAATCCTGTCCGCGGGATTGCGCGGATCGAAGCCCATTCCCGGCCGTCCGGTCTCCAGTCCGCGCACCGCCTTCTGCAGTGCTTCCTTGAAGGTGCGGCCGATGGCCATGGTCTCGCCGACCGATTTCATCTGCGTCGTCAGCGTGCCATCCGCGCCCTTGAACTTCTCGAACGCGAAGCGCGGGATCTTGACCACCGTGTAGTCGATCGCGGGCTCGAAGCAAGCCGGAGTCTTGCGCGTGATGTCGTTGTGAATCTCGTCGAGCGTGTAGCCCACGGCCAGTTTCGCGGCAAATTTCGCGATCGGAAAGCCCGTGGCCTTGGAGGCCAGTGCCGAACTGCGCGACACGCGCGGGTTCATCTCGATCACGATCATGCGACCCGTCTTGGGATCGATGGCGAACTGCACGTTCGAGCCGCCGCATTCGATGCCGATCTCGCGCATGACGCGAATCGACGCGTTGCGCATGTTCTGGTACTCGCGGTCGGTCAGGGTCTGGGCCGGGGCGACGGTGATCGAATCACCGGTGTGCACGCCCATGGGGTCCAAGTTTTCGATCGAGCAGATGATGACCACGTTGTCGGCGCGGTCGCGCATCACCTCCATCTCGAATTCCTTCCAGCCGATCAGGCTCTCTTCCACCAGCACCTCGCTGTTCATGGACAGCGCGAGGCCCCGGCCGACGATTTCCTCGAACTCCTCGATGTTGTAGGCGATACCGCCGCCGCTGCCGCCCAGGGTGAAGCCCGGGCGAATCACGCACGGCAGTCCGATCTGCGCCAGAGCACGCCGAGCGTCGTCGAGGTTGTGCGCCACGCCCGAGCGCGCGCACTCCAGCCCGCAGGCGGCCATGGCCGAGCGGAACAGGTCGCGGTCCTCGGCCTTGCGAATCACCTCCGCCCGCGCCCCGATCATCTCGACTCCCAGGCGATCGAGGACCCCCGAGTCGTACAGGGCCAGGGCCGTGTTGAGTCCGGTCTGCCCACCCATGGTGGGCAAAAGTGCGTCAGGGCGCTCGAGCTCCAGGATCTTCGTGACCGCCGCCAATGTGATCGGCTCGATGTAGGTCGCATCGGCCAGATCCGGATCGGTCATGATCGTGGCCGGATTCGAGTTGACCAGGATCACCCGGTAGCCCTCGGCCCGCAGCGCCTTGCATGCCTGGGCGCCGGAGTAGTCGAATTCGCAAGCCTGCCCGATAATGATCGGCCCGCTGCCGATGATCAGGATGGACTTCAGGTCGTTGCGGCGGGGCATGGAGGGCCGCCTCTTCGATCGGTCGTGGGGGACTCGTCCACGTGCCGGTCGGAGGCAAACTGCGGGATTGAATCACACGCGGGGCGCAGTGTCGACCGCCGAGAGGCGTTGCTTCACTGTTCCTTGGGGACCGTGCGCAATTGCTCTCCAAGTGAGGCGTCGGGAGCTTCGACCGCGGGATCCAAGTACCGAATCGGGACCAGAAGCATCAGCTCGTAGAGTTCGCGCTGAAATGCGTAGGGGCGCTGGCCCCCCGGCGGTTCGCCGACCCTCCAATCGACCACTACACGCCCGCCGGAGCGGGCTTGCGTGCGGATCTGTTCCCGGGTGGACGCCCACCAATCCACCCGGCTGGCCTCGTCGAGTTCCACGGGCGCTCGCAGGTTGACCGTGCTCACCCCGAACCTGTGGCGCAAGAGGTAGTCGTGGCTCTGGTCGCGCGTCAGTACCAGGTCCCCGGGCTCCAGGATTAGAGCGGCGTCGTTCACCCATGCCCGGCGAGGATCGCCTATTGTCGACGTGACCCGGAATCCGCAGCTGAGAGCAATTTGGGACGCAAATATGGACCCAATAACCATCATTCGACGCTCCGGCTTTCCGCGATCCAGGAGACTCGCGATGCCCAGAGCCGTCAGGGGGCCGAAGGCCCAGGCTCCGGTGTCGAGGTTGGGCGAACCGCCGATTAACTTGACCCCCAGTGGCAACCCCACGAGGGCCAGGGCCCACCCGGGCAGCGCTGCTTCGCCCTGGCCGGTGGGGCGGCGCAGCAATTCGACCAGTCCGATGACGCCGACTCCGATGAGGGGAGCGAGGACGATCAGGAAAGTCAGGCTGTCCGGTGCTCCGCCGCTGCCGCTGCCCAGGAGTTTGAGCTCGAGGGCTTGGAGCACGGAGGGGGCACGGTCGCCCGGTGGATGTGCCGCCAACCCGACGAAAAACAGCCCGCTGATGACGACGAGCCCCAGGGACACCTTCGCCGACGTCTCGAGAAGTCCAGCGCGCCGGGTTGACACGCCCTTCCAGACCACCGCGGGCAGGAGCATCAGGAGATTCGGATCGAGCAGGCACACGGCGAACCATGTACCCAAGGGCCCCATGACTCTCTTGCCCGCGGCGCCGCGGTCGCCGTCGATCAACAGGCTCTCCAGAAGCAGCGCGGATCCCAAAAGCAGAGCCGCCGAGGGGCCGGGCAAGGTGGCCGACAGAAAACCCAGGGGCGATACCAGCACGAGCAGGGCGGCCGTGCATGCCGCGGTCCGGGACATCCCCAGTGCGATGCACATGCGCGAGAGCACCGGGTAGGTAGCGGCCCAGCACAGGGCCGCGATCAGGAACCACGCGCGCTCCGCACCGATGGCGGGCAGGCGCGAGAGCACCTGTGCCAGGGGGCTGAGCAGAACGTTCGCTGAAAGCCACTCGCCTCTGGAGGTCGCTTGAACCAAGCCAGGGCCGTCGCCCAATAGACGTTCGGTCGGCAGTGCAAGGGCGAGCAGCGCCAGTCCCGTGGCGATTGCGCTGTCCTGCAACAACTCACGCCGCCGCGATGTGACAAGACTCGTGCCCACCAGATCGCGCACCGCCATGCGCGGAAAGGCCTCTCCCGCGCCGTGGTCCTCACCGCGAACGTCGGCCGCGGCGCCGTGATCGTGGCCGAGGCCAGAGCTGTGCACGTGGAGTTCCGGCGAGGGTTCGGAGGGTGACACAGCTGGCGTGGCTGACGGGGGAGGGACAACGACCGTCGAACTCGACCCAGCCTACCGCCTGGTGAGCCTGGGGGGGGGGGCAGGTGGTTACCTGGGGTGACCTGAGGCAGCTTGGGCTGGAGCTGCACAGATGCCACATGCCATCCGTACCGCCTTCCTCAGGGCAGCCAGCTCTCGAGCAGCGCTCCGTCCACAGCGACCTCCAGCTCGAGCTTGCCGGCCGCTCGCGGTAGGACCAGGCGGATCTCGCCACTGCGGTTCTTTTTGTCCTGGCCCATGGCGCGCACCAACTCCCGAGCGCCGAGCGGTGCACCTGTGGATCGCCGCAGACTGGCCAGGTCCGGGGGCAGACCAAGGCTCGCCAGGAGTCTCTCCACACGCGCGGGTAGCGCCCGATCTTCGAGACAGCCCATCTCCCGCGAGGCCCGCAGCGCCAGGCCAAGGCCCACTGCCACCGCAACTCCGTGGGGCACCTTGCCGAAGCCGGCTACCTGTTCGATGGCGTGGGCGAAGGTGTGGCCAAGGTTGAGCGCCTTTCGTCCGCCTGCCTCGAGCGGATCCGCCGCGACCACGCGCGCCTTGGTGCGCACGCAGGCCGCAACGACTTCGCACAACAGACCCTCGTCGCGGGACCTGAGGCGCACGACCTCGCGCTCAAGCAGTCCGAGCAGTTCTTCGCCCGCGATCAGCGCGGTCTTGAGCGCTTCCCCGAGGCCGGAGCGGAACTCGTCGTCGCTCTGCGTCGCGAGCACGCCCGTGTCCGCGTACACCGCCCGCGGCTGATGAAAAACCCCCGCTAGGTTTTTTCCTGCCGAGAGATTGACCGCTGTCTTGCCGCCAACGGAGGCATCCACTTGCGCCAGCAGCGTCGTCGGGCAATGCACCGCGGCGACGCCGCGCATGAACATCGCCGCGGCGAGACCGCCGACGTCGGAGATCGCCCCGCCTCCGAGCGTCCAAACACATCCGCGCCGATCCATCGAGGCGCCCGCAATGAACTCCACGGCGGCCCCGAGGTGGGCGAAGTCCTTGGCGTCCTCACCCTCCGGCAGCAACAGCGTGCGCGCCTCTCCATCAGGATCCAGCGTGCGCCCGTGCAGTCCGTGAACGCGCGCGTCGCTGATCAGTACCCGTGGCCGTTCGCTCGCAAACGCTGCGCGCGCCAGTTTCAGGGCGCCGACGCCGATGTGCACCGTGTACGCCGGTGAAGCGTCAACTTCGACGCGCAGCAATGTCACGGTTTCGCAGCGGGCACGAGCTTCTGGCGTCGCTCGCGCCGACGCCGCAACAACTCGGCTTCAAGCGCGTCGCGGCTCCGCTTGTCGCGCCGCAGCGTGATGAAAATTCCGATCCCGATTGCGAGCAGCGATCCGGCCACCACGTAAGTCATCTGACGCAGGCCCGCAGAGTCTGGCGGCACGAATTCCTCGAGCGACTGCATGACGAAGAAAGGCGCGATCGCCGCGCCGCCGTTCTTGGGCGTGTAGGCCAAGTTCTTGTAGAAAAACGCGCGTCCCACGACGTACTTCTCCATCCCCTCCGGCACTTCCGCGAAGGGCGCGACAAAGCGTGCGACTTTAGCCTGTCCGAGCCAGTCGCCGCGGCCGATCCAACCTTCGAGCATGAACTCCTCGCGCAGTGGATTTTCAGGTTGCGACTGTTTCCACACGTCGAGCATCAGCGCCACCGGAATGCGCACTGGCTTGCCGCGCCACGGAGTCCCGTCCGCGAAAATCGAACTGATCGTCCGATTGTCGAGGATCGGAGTCGTTTCCCAGTCGATCTGGTCCGGTTTGAGGTTTTTCACGTAGGAAACCAGCGCCCAATAGGACTCCTGATCCAGGCCCTCGATTCCATTCTGGACGCTGTCGTCGTTGACGAAGCGGAACGTGTGCGCGCTGACTTCCGTGACCGGCTCGATTCGAGCATAAGACTCGTACATACGCGGGCCGATGAACAACGGCGCCTCGATCCACGCTCCCGCGACTTCCTCGCGATGGGCGCGCACGAAGAGGCCGTCCATACGCACGTAGTCGCCGGGCACCGGAGCGAGTCCGACAATGTTCTGGGCGGCGAAAAACACTGGCGTGCCGTCGTCGAGATGCCCGCGAACGAAGTAGCGCGGCCGATCGGCGGACTCAGGGTTGGCGAGCTCACGCATGTCCTCGACAAAGCAGCGAACGCGCAACAGTTGGCCGCGGTGGGCCTTCGGGGCCTGCAGGATCTCGGCCGTGATCTGCGGCGTGAGCTCGCGCCCGCCGAGCACGCTGTACACGCCTTCGAAAATCACGCTGGAGGCCGCGAATCCGGCCTCTAGCACGGGGCCGGGAAGCACCACGCGCTGCTCAGGCCGCTCGTCGGCTGCGGCTGCCTCGATCGAAGCGATGTCGATCTTGGGCACGTTGACTTCCGTCGGGAGGGTCTGCTCTCGCGCCGCTGTCGCTGCTTCCAGGTGGGCGTCGGTGCGGTTCTCGACGTTCATGCGCATCGTCACGATTGCGCCGACAATCACCAGGGCAAGGATGATCATCAGCGCCAGGCGCTTTTTCTCCTTCGGGTTGAACCAGCCGCTGGTCGGCGCAACGATTTTCTTCGGGTCGTAGAGTTGCATCGATGTGTTCGTGTGTTTCTTGGGTGACGTCGCAAGCCTAGCGGGCGACGACCGAATCCAGTCGCCGGGCCGCCGCGACGCCCGCTGCTCCAACCAGGCCGCGGAACAGGCGGTCGTGGGGACTGCCTTCCGGCGACAACTCGGGATGCCACTGAACGCCCAACATGAATGGCAGGTCCGCGCGTTCGATGGCCTCGATCAATCCTTCGTCGTCCGTGGCGCTCACCTGCCAGCCAGGTCCCACCGCGGCGACGGCTTGGTGGTGGCGGGAGATGACGTCCAGTTGGTCTACACCGGTCAGGCGCGCCAGTTTCGAAGCCGCCCGCAACTGCACCCCGTGCCGCACCCCGCCGCTGTGCTCGCGGGAAGCCGGTCGGTCTTCAGGCAAGTGCTGGAACAGCGCGCCGCCCTCAACCAGGGCAAGGAGTTGCATGCCGTAACAGATGCCGAGCACAGGCATCCGTCGCTCCAGGGCGGCTCGGGCCAGCAGCACGTCGTAGTCCTGCTTGCGCCCATCCGTGCGCTGGGCCCGCGGGTGCGTGGTTCCCAGGCCCATGCGCTCCATGTCGAAGTCGTCTCCGCCAGAGAGCAACAGGCCGTCGAGTTCGCCGAGCACGCGCGCCACATCGCTTGGCCCGCCGACCGGAGCAAGCACGACCGGAATGCCTCCGGCCTTCAATACGGCGTCCGCGTAGCGATAGGCCAGCGCGACTCGCGGCGTGTCGCCTGCCATCGCAACGCCGTTGATGCCAATCAGGGGATGCTCGACGCGGGTCACGTCGTCGATCTTAGCAGCCGCGAAGGAGACTCCCTACCGCGGACTCAGTCGTTCAAGAGGCGCAACGTGAAGGGATAGCGCCAGCGCTTGCCCTCGGCCGCCTGGATCGAGGCCAGGATCACCATCACCACCTGATAGAAGGGCAGCGCGATGTGCAGGAGAAGGCCTGTGCAGCAAGCGAGGTAAAGCGGAATCGCAATCACCCAGAGGATCAGCACGTTGAGTTGGAAGTTCAGCGACTCCCGCCCGTGCCAGTCTGCCTCAGGATCGCTGTCCTTCTTCGCGAGCCAGACAATCAGCGGGCCGACCGCGCCGACGAGCAGGCACGAGAAGCCGAAGCCGAACAAGCTCGTCAAGTGCGCAGCCATCGCCCAACCGGAGCCGCGCGAATCTGGTGTCGGAGGCGGAGCGTCCGCGGAGGCACCCGAAGTCGGCGGCGGGGGAGGAGCCGTCGGCGGCTCGGGCGCGGGTGGCGCGGCGGGCGCGGCGGGGGAGGGGGGCGGCGGAGGCGTCTGTGGCGACGGTTGCTGCGGCGGAACCAGAGGCGGCGGAACCGGTGGCGGCTGCGGCATCGATTCGACGGAGGCCGCTGGAGCGATGGGCGGCAGTGGCGGGACCGCTGCTGCCGAGGCCGGAGTGATCAGTCGGAAGGCCGCATCCTCGGGCTCGCCAGAGGCCGCTCGCTCGCTGACGGAAAGCTCGTCGGGGTCGCGCGGGGGCGGTGCTTCGTGTTCGTTCATCGTGATCGTCTCCGGTGGAAACCGACTGGTACGCCGGGGAGGGGCGAGCATTTCACCGCGCAACAAGCCTAGGGCGGGAAGGCGAACAGCGAGCAAACTGCCGAGACGCCCCATCGGGCCTCGCGCGCCGCCACGGGGCGTCGATTCGCAGCGAACCTTGCTAGTGTTGAATCCAGAGCGCGGAAAGGGTGACTGTCGGGCCGGATTGCGCCCCAAGTCAGCGCTTGACGCGCCGCCGAACTCCATCGAACACCGCAGCAAGGATTTCATGAATCGCATCGTGCGCCTGAGTCTTGGATGCGCGGGCCTCGTTTGCGCGGGACTTGCTTGCGCGGCGCCTCTCGCTGAGCCCGCGCAGACCTCGGCCGCGGCTCAGGTGTCCGCTACCGCGCAAGCTCCCGCGCTGGCGTCGGAGGCCGCGCCCTTCTGGGCTCTCGCCGACGCGGCGTTCGAAGGCAAGGAGTGGGCCCGGGCTGAGACCGCGTACGCGCACGGGCTCGCGCTCGAACCGCAGTCGACGCGCGCGTGGATGCGCATTGGGCATTGCCGACTGTCGCTCTCCAAGTACCCCGAGGCGATCGAGGCCTTCTCCAAAATCGACAGCGGACCCGCGCGGGCGGTAGCGCGCTACAACATCGCCTGCGCACTAGCGCTCCAGGGGAAATCCGCCGCAGCGTTCGATGCACTCGATGTCGCCCTGCGCGCAGGCTTCAAAGACGCGAACGCGCTGGCGAACGATCCCGATCTTTTGTCGCTGCGCGCCGATGCGCGCTTCGCTGTGTTGCTGGAGCGCGCGAGGAACTCGAGTTCGAAGCCCTTCGTTCCGCCGCTCGAGGCCAGTCAGTTTGACTTCTGGATCGGGGAGTGGAACGTGACGACGCCCACGGGCGCACAGGCGGGCACCAGCCGCATCGAAAAGTCGCTCAACGGTTGCGTGGTGATCGAGCACTGGTCCAATTCCAGCGGCAACAAGGGCATCAGCCTCAACCGCTTCGACCCCGCAACGGGGCAGTGGCGACAGCACTGGATCGATGACACCGGCGGCGAGACGTATTACGTCGGTTCCTTCGCCGAGGGGTGCATGGCGTTTTCGTTCGAGGAGCGCGCGGCCGACGGGAAGTTGAGTCGCCACCGCATGCGCTTTTTCGATCTCGGCGACGGCAGCGTGCGCCAGTGGGGCGAAGTCAGCGCCGACGCCGGCGAAACCTGGAACACGGAATTCGACCTGCTCTACCGACGCTCGGACGAAAGCAGGTGATGGGGCGGGTCGGTTTGATCCTGGGCGCGGGACTCTCGATCGCCATGGGCGCTGCGGCGTGCGTCGAAGGGCAGCGGGAGGGGGTCGTGTCCGTCGCGCTGGAGACGAAGGTCCTAGCGCCTGCACAGTGCGGCTCCATGTCGCCGCTGCATGTCCTTGACGGGATTTTGTTCGCAGGCCAGCCCTCGGCGGAGGATTTGGATCAGGCGCAGCGACTCGGCGTGAAGACGGTGATCAACCTCCGGCACGCCGCAGAAATTGCGGATTTCGACGAGGGCCAGGCCGTGGAGTCCCGCGGCACGCGCTACGTGAACGTCCCCTTCGGCAAGGCAGAGGAATTGACCGCTGCCGTGTTCGACAAGCTTCGCGCGGAACTTCGCGACTCCAAGCGGCCGATCCTCCTGCACTGCGCCTCCGCCAATCGCGTCGGTGCCGTGTGGTTGCCCTACCGAGTCCTCGACGGTCGCCTCGATGTCGAGCCCGCACTCGCAGAAGCGCAAGCGATCGGCCTGCGCAGCGCCGCCTACGAGGCAAGAGCTCGCGCGTACGTCGACCAGAACCTGGTCAGATGATCCAGGACCCGCGCAGGGGCAGAAGCGAACGCAAGCGGGGCTCGCGCAGCCAGATTCCGAGCCACACTGCCACGCCGAGTCCGACCTGCACGTAGACCGGATCGCCGACGCGCCAGTGGGTGCAGATTGCGCCGCCCATGTAACCCGCCAGCAGAATTGCTCCAAGGACTGCTGTTCTCGGGATCAGGTAGATCGCGGCGCAAGTGATCTCGAGGATCGCCAGCGGTGTGACCATCCCATTGGGCAATCCGAGGTGCGCCATGCCCTCGACCATTTCCTCGCCGCCCTTGAGCTTCATCGCGCCGCTCAGGAGGAACGCGGCTGACGCTAGACCCGAGAGGACTCGACCGATCAATACGAACTTGCTGACACTCTCTGCCATGGGATGACTCATGAACTCGGCGTGAAGGGGAAGCGCCTGCGATGGCCACGAAACTTACGCCTCGGACCGCGTCGGCAAAAGTGCCCGCGGAGGGTCGGCCAAGGCGGGAGAGCCGGGTCCACTGCCATGCATGCCGCCCATCGCCGCGGTGGACCGCTCGCAGTACAGTCGCGCCCATGACTCAACTCGACCGCCGCTCGTTCCTGGCCATCGGTGGAGCACTCGCCGCCTCCACTGCACTGGGGTCCTGCCGCTCACTCGGTGGACGACCCGCGCCGCGCTTGCCCAAGCAGGGCCCCCTGTCCCTGGGCGTGATCGGAGTCGGCGGCCGCGGCGCGGACAATCTCGCCGCGGTGTCCGCTGAGCACATCGCCGCTCTGTGCGACGTGGACGCGGGACATCTGGCACAGGCGGCTCTGAAGTTCCCGAGCGCGCGTCTGTTCGCGGACTACCGCAGCATGATCCGCGAGATGCAGCTCGACGCCGTGGTGATCAGCACGCCGGACCACACCCACGCGCCGGCGACCCTGACCGCTCTGCGTGCGGGCCTGGACGTGTACTGCGAGAAGCCGCTGACGCACACGCTCGAGGAGGCGCGCCTGATCACGAAGGAAGCGCAGTGGCAGCGCGCCGTGACGCAGATGGGCACGCAAATCCACGCCGGCGACAATTATCGGCGTGTGGTGGAACTGATCCAGGCCGGTGCCATTGGTCGTGTGCGCGAGGCCCACTGCTGGGTCGGCAAAGCCTGGGGCGGCGGCGAGCTTCCAGCCGAGACGCCGCCGGTTCCCGAGGGCCTCGATTGGAACCTGTGGCTTGGCGACGCGCCGCGCCGGCCCTATCACCCCACGTATCACCCCGCGGGCTGGCGACGCTTCTGGGATTTTGGAACCGGGACCCTCGGGGACATGGGTTGCCACCACCTCGACCTGCCTTTCTGGGCCCTGGGTCTTGTGCGGCCGATTTCCGTGCAGGCGGAAGGACCGCCGGTCAACGCCGAAACCGCGCCCACATCGATGCGCGCGCGCTGGATTTTCCCCGACGTCGATTTGTGGTGGCACGACGGAGGCTTGCGGCCGCTGCAGTTCGCTCAGGGACTGCTGCCGGAATGGGGCGACGGCACCTTGTTCGTCGGCGAGGGCGGGCTGTTGCTCTCTGACTACAACAGGTACGTGCTGCTTCCCGAGCCGCGTTTCGCCGCGTTCGTGCCGCCAGCGCCTTCGATTCCAAGCTCCGTGGGCCACCACAAGGAGTGGCTCGACGCCTGCCGCGCGCGCGGTAAGACCAGTTGCGATTTCGCTTACGCTGGCCCGCTCACCGAGACCGTCCTGATGGGCGTTGCCGCCTATCGAGCTCACGCGATTCCACTGAAGTAGTGGCGCGCGACCCGTCGGCTTCGGGTTGCGTCTAGCGAGCCGCGAGGGCCGTGGCGATCAACCTATACAGCAAGCGCGCACCGACGATGGCGTCCCACGAATCCTCGTCGTCGGAGGCGGGGCCGGGGTTGACCTCGTTCAAGTCCAGACCCACCACGCGCCGGCCGCTCTTCGCGAGTTCGTCGAGCCACAGATTCGCCTCGCGCCAACTCAAGCCACCGGGCACCGGCGTGCCTGTGTTCGGGCAAAGCGCCGGATCGAGGCCATCGATGTCGAAGCTGATGAACACGTGCTCGGGCAAGTGGCTCAGGTGCTCGCGCACCAGTTCGCCAAGACTCTTGCGCTCGAAACGCGCGGCGGCCCAATCGCGATCGAACAGGGCGCGCACGGGGCCCGTCGGCATTCGCAGCGCATCAAATTCCTGCTCGCAAAAATCGCGAATGCCGACTTGGACCAAGCGCGCGACTCCCGGAATCCTGCGGGTCACGTTGTCCATGATCGAGGCGTGAGACCACTCGAAGCCCTCGTAGGCGACGCGCAAGTCCGCGTGGGCGTCGAAGTGCAATACCCCGAGGCCTGGGAACTTCTCCGCGCAAGCCTGAATCGCGCCAAAGGGCACCGAGTGATCGCCGCCGACGATCGCCGGCAGGCGACCGCGCTCGAGCACGCTGCGCGTGTGGGCGTGCACGAGTTGGTTGACCTGCGCGCCGATCGCGTTGACGCGTGAAACTGCGCTTTCCAATTTTGCGTTGCCCGCCACAACGCCGCCCACAGCGATCACTTGATCCGCAAGCTCGCCCGCCTCCGTGTTCCAGGCGTCGATCCGCCCGTCGATCGGAGCCATGGCGATACCCGCTTCGTAGGGCCGACCCGTGGCCAGATCGAACAGGTCCACCTGCAGACTGGCACGCAGGATGGCGCGCGGGCCCCGGGCGGCTCCCTTGCGATAGGAAGCGGTCGCATCGAAGGGCACGCCGATCACGACTACCCCGGCGTCCTCGATGGGCGTTCCGAGGCCGTAGAGGCCGGAGTCGGCTCCAGCGGCCGCGTTGGGGTCGAAATTGGGGCTCACGGGCAGGGATGATGGGTTGCGGCATCCCACGAAGCAACCCGGAGGAAAACTTGGGCTAGCGCCAAGAACCCCGCGTTCGCCTCCGTTGCACCCCCAGAAGCTGCTCCCTATCGCATGGACGAACCCTCAGACGGACAACTCCTCGACGCTTTTCAGGGCGGGGATTCCAAGGCCCTCTCGACACTGATCGCGCGCCACCAGTCGGCTCTGTTGCGACACGCGCGCTCCTTGGTCGGGGCGGACGGATCCCACGAGGACATCGTCCAGGAAGCGTTCATGAAGTTGGTGCAGCGGCCGTTGGTTTTGCCCGCGGAGACAAGAGGTGACGCCGCCGCCGAGCGGCAACTGTTGTCTTCCTGGTTGCACAAAGTGGTGAGGAATCAAGCGATGGACACGATTCGATCAGAACAGCGCCGCAAGCGCCGCGAGGAGCGGGCCGCGGAGTTCGACGTTGCGCCGCAAGCGCACAGCGCCGTCGAAGCCAACGACACGCGGGCCGCGGTCGAGCGCGGGCTCAATCGCCTTCCAGCGGAGCAGCGCGAGGTGCTCGTGCTGCGGCTCTTGTCGGACAAGAGCTATCGAGAGATCGCCGAGATCACGGGCAAGAAAGTGGGCACGGTCGGCTGGCTGGTCAGCGTCGGCCTGCGCTCGCTCAGCCAGGAATTGGCGCCGCTGTTCGGCGCGGGCAACGGTGGAAACGTACAAGCAGTGGGAATCGTCGCGGGAGGCCAAGGGGCCCAAGGAGTGCGGTCGTGAGTGAAATCAATGAACAAGATCGTCTGAGTCAGCTGTTGTGCGCCTACGTGCTCGGCGAAGCCGACGCACAAGAGCGCGCGGAAATCGAAGCCGCCCTGGCAAACGATCCGGCCCTGCGTGAAGAACGCGATCGCCTGGCGGCGACCGTCGGCCTCGTGAAGAGTTCGCTCGGCAAGGACGAAACGCTCTCCTACCAAGCCACCGCGGAAGTCGCGCGAGCCGCGGCCGACATGCGACCGAAAGCGATTGCGGATCATCGCGCCCCGGGCTCGGCGGCAGCGTGGTATCGCTCCTCCACCCTGCGCGCGGCGGCTTCGATCGCGGCGGTCGTCGGAGTTGGGTACCTCGGCTGGCGCGAGTTCGTCGTGCCGAGCAGCAGCGCGGGCGGGCTGATCACGGCCTCGCTTGATAAGGCTGACGCGAATGACCGCGATGCAGCGCGTTCGATGCCGGAGCCGAAGAACGAGGATCCCGGATACGACATGTCCGGGCTCAGAGCCTTGGGATACCCCGGCGGATCGAGCGTCGCGCCGGCTGAGACAGCGGCGGCGCCGTCCGTCGCGGTCGAGCGCGGGCTCCTCTCATCAGCAGGCTACGGCGCTGCCGGCAGCAGCGTGCAGCCCGAGGGCAAGCTGCGGGATCAGGCCGAAGGCGCACTCGCCGAGCGCGGCTCGAGTTTGAAGGCCGCGAGAGCGCACGACGAGGCGTCGGCGCCGGTCGACAGCACACTGTCTGAGCTTCAACTGTCCCCATTTCTCGGTCGGTTCGAGCCAGGAAACAACGTCCAGCCGCCCGTGTCTCCTGAGGCTGTCCGGGCCATCCGCGAGGTCAACGCGACGCCGAGCATCAACGTCGTCGAATTGAGAGGCTTCGAATCGACGACAGGGGTCCCTGCCACCGGCGAGCATTTCGTTGGCTTCAGCGCTGGGTCTGCCCCCTCACCGACCGCAGCCGCGGTTGCTCCCTCCTCGCCTGGCGCTACGGCGAACGCACCCACGGGTGGCATTGCCGGCGCGAAACCTGGCGGCGGCGGCGGAGGCAGTTACAAGGGACCTCCGGCAACGAGAGCGAGCGTGCTCGCGGCGGACACGAGCCTGGGTCTCAAAGATGCGCTCGAGAATGTCGACTACCGCTTTGAAGAGGGCACCACGGACGGGTTCCTAGGCGGCCTGTCACTGGACCTCGGCGAAGATGTCTGGGGCGAAGTCGACTTCGATGTGGAAACGGCAAATGGCGCGGTCGTGCGTCTCGAGCTCGAGCGCGCGAAGACTGTCGACAAGGAATCCGAATTCGAGCTCCACGACCGTTTCAAGAAAGCAGGTGAGCCAACCGGCGCGGTCGACGCGCCCGCACGCCAGCGTCGGGTCCTGACTCCCGAAGAGCGCGAAGCACGCATCGAACAGGTGCTTGTGTCCTGCCGTCGTCGCCCGAACGAGGCCCTGCGCGACATGTTCTTCCGCTTCTGGGGCGACAATCCCTACGAGTGGGCCGCCAACGATCGCCTTTCCACGTTCTCCATGGACGTCGACACCGCGAGCTACACCTTGGCGCGCAACTACCTGGTCGCGAATCAACTGCCAGAGAAGGCACAGATCCGCACCGAGGAATTCGTCAACTACTTCAAACCCGACGTTGCGCCGCCGACCAAAGGCACGTTCGCGATTTCGACCGAGCTCGCCCCCGGCCGATTCGTCGATCGCCCGGACAAATGGACGTTGCGCGTCGCCGTGCGCGGCATGGAAGTGCAGAAGAGCGAACGCGTGCCCTTGGCGTTGACCTTCGTGATCGACGTCTCCGGCTCCATGAAAGAGGGCCAGCGCCTCGAACTGGTCAAGCACGCCCTGCGCCAGCTGGTGACACAGCTCGACGCCCGCGACTCGATCGCCATCGTGGCCTTCTCGAAGGAATCGCGCTTGATCCTGCCGATGACCTCGGCCGCCAAGCGCGATCTGATCGAGAGCGCGATTCATCCGCTGGAGGCCGACTGCGGGACGAACACCGAGGCTGGACTGCGCATGGGCTACGAACTGGCGCTCAGCGCCCTGACGAAGAACGCCACGAACCGTGTCGTGCTCCTGACCGACGGCGTCGCCAATGTGGGCATCACCGATCCCAACGTGCTCGTGCAATCGGTGGAGCGCCAGCGCAAGGCCGGCATCTACCTCAACACGGTCGGCGTGGGGATGAACAACCACAACGACAACTTGCTCGAGCAGCTCGCCAACAAGGGCGACGGCTTGTGCAACTACGTCGATGACGAGGCCGAGGTGCGCCACGCCCTCGTGGACAACTTCATGCAGGCCCTGGTGCCGATCGCCCGCGACGCGAAGATCCAAGTGGAGTTCGATCCGGCCCAGGTCGAGAGCTATCGCCTGCTGGGGTACGAGAATCGCGCGATCGCCGACGCGGACTTCCGCAACGACAAGGTTGACGCCGGTGAAATCAACTCCGGGCACCAGGTCAACGCCGTGTACGAAATCGTGCGCTGTGGGAACCTGCAGAATCAGGACGCGCCGCTGGCCAAGGTCTCCGTGCGCTTCAAGCCGCCCCACAGGGACGGCGTGGCTTCGGCGGACGGCGAAGAGGCGAGCGAGATCACGTCCCCGGTCTTCGCTAAGAACGCCGCGGCCAGTTTCGAAGCGACGAGCTTCGGCTACCGCCGCGCGGTACTCGCGGCCCAGTTCGCAGAATTCCTGCGCCGCAGCGTCCACGCTCGCGGCGATTCCCTCGACCAGTTGATTCTCGATCTGACGAAACTGGCTGGCGAGAAGAACGACCCCGAAGTGGGCGAGCTGTCGGACATGGTGGTCAAGTCCAAGGGCCTGCTGCAGGCCGAGTTCTCGCGCCGCGGTGAACTGGACCGCGCCGTGTTCGACCTGCGCACGAAGTGTTTCGAGCGCGAACACATCGAGAGCGCGCGCCGCGCAAGCGACCGCGAACTGCTCCTTGCCATGGACCAGCAGATTGCTTCCCTGGAGGTCACCGTGCGCACGCTGCTCGATCAACGGCTGCGTTAGCCCGGGAGCCGGTGTTCGGCGACACGGCGGGGAGCCGGGTTTCACGGCGATCAGGCGGCAGCCGCCGCACGGGATCGCAGTGGAGCCCGGCTCCCCGCCGTCGTAGGCTGACGGCAGCATGCGCCCCACGTCGCCCACCGCTGCCCCGCGCCCGACGTCGATGGCTCGACGCAGCGCCAGCGTGCACGTGGCGTTATTGGCGAGCATCTGCGGCGTTCTCTTCCTCGCGGCGATTTTCCTGCGCGGAGTCAATCCGCCGCCGCGCGTGGCGCCCGAGCAGCGCGCCGAGCGGCCAGTCATCTCCGCGCCGATGCAATTCCTCGGGCCGAGCGGGATGAAGCGTCTGGCGGAGCTTGCCGCGCTGCTCCCGGAATCCGTGCGCGAGCCCTGGACGCGCTGCACAGTCGGGCTCAACGCCCAGACCAAGTGCCCGAGCACGATCGACTGGCTGTCGACGCCCCGTGGGCAGGAATTCGAACGCGCCCTGGCCGAACTGCAGCGTGGCGATTCTGCTCAGGGCCTGGCTGCCCTGGTGCTGCTCGTGGACCTTGCGCGCAAGACCAAATGGGCGCCGGGCGTGTTCGTCAGCGTGGAAAATTCCGAGCGCGTGGGCGCCCTGCTGCAGAGTTGGCTTGCGGTGTTCGCGTCGAAGTCCCACGACGATGCGACTCTGCACGAGCCGGCCCTGGCCGCGACCCTGCTCTATGGCCGCGTGATGCGGGCGGCATATCGGTCGCCGGCGCTCGGACGCAGCGAAGCACCCTACGCGCGCGCATTTGCATTCACCCACGAACTGTGCGGTCTCCAGGCGAAGGCACCGACCGACTTCGGCCGCGCCCTGAAGGCACGCCACCCCCAGGCGTTCCTTGGGCTGGAGCAGGAGGACTTCCTCGCCGCGACTTCCGAGGAATCGCGGCTGGTTTTCCCGGACATCGACGGAGCCTGTGGCAAATGAACGCGGCGAGCCAACTGGGCTACAGCTGCCTGCTCATCGCCATCGGCGGCCTATTGCTGGCGCTGCAACTTGACGGCGACGGCGCGGTGGTGGGTACGGGTTACGCGCCGCTTGGAATCGGCGCCGTCGTGGCCCTGGCCGCGACGCTGCTCGCGAGCGCGGGCTCGACGACTCTTCCGCGCGATGGACTTGACGTGCTCTCGAGCGCCAGCGCGTTTCTTGGCCTCGCGTTCCTCGTTGCCGGCGTGCTCGCCCCTGGCGGAAGCTGGCTGTTCTTCGAGGTCTTCATCTTGCTGTGGCTCCTGACGCGTCGCGCGCCCCAGGAAAAATCCAGCGGGCCAATTCTCACTTCAGGGGCCTGCGTCGCGCTCGCGCTGATGCTCCTACTGCGCCTGTGGATCGCCTACCAGGGCAGCGAGAATCGCTGGCAATTGATGGAAATCTCGGTGCCACTGATCTCGTGGATTCCCTGGAGCCTCCTCGACCCGATCAAGACGATTCAACTGGGCTCCTTCGATCCCACCGAGATGGGACTACCCGCCACCGGCATGCGGTTTGGGCCGACGCTTGCCCTATGGTCCTGCGGATTCGCAGCCGTGACGAGTGGATTGATCTGGCGCTCGCGCGCGGCCTATGAAATGGAGAACGATCGCATCCACGCGACCATCCAGACGTTGCCCGGCGCCCTGGCGCGGCTCGTCGAGCGGTTGATTCCAGAAGAGGATTGGAAGCGCCTGGGTCTGCACGGATTGTCCGAGCGCGTGCGCTGCAAGCGCATTGAGATGCTCGTGGAGAAGGAAATGCGCGGGCGGCGCGAGTTTGACACGCTGCTGCGGCGAACGCCGAACCTGCAGCTCCAGAAACCCAACGCCTTTGCAGCGCAGATCGAGATCGCTATCCAAGGCGAGACGCCGCCAAACCCGGGACCCTGAGCCTGCGTCCATGAAACCGAAAACTTGGGTTGCCCTCGGCGCGCTCGCTGGGTTCTTCGCTGTTGCGCTCGGCGCGTTCGGCGCGCACGGATTGAAAACGCGCGTGGACGCCGAGCACCTTTCGATCTGGAACACCGCAGTGCATTACCATGCCCTGCACGCACTGGCGCTCGTGGCCTTCGGCCTCTGGCGCGAGCGCTCGCCCGGCAGCGGCATACCGGGTCACGGATTCCTGATTGGCATCCTGTTGTTTTCGGGCTCGCTCTACGCCCTGGCCCTCGGTGGTCCCACATGGCTTGGCCCGATCACGCCGCTCGGAGGAATCGCGTTCCTCATCGGCTGGCTTGGCCTCGCCCTGTCGGCGCTGCGCAAGTAGCGCCGCGCAGGGTCATTCCATCCACGCGGCGCGTGCGCCGTCCTGGAACCTGAGTCCGCGGAATTGCCCGCGCACGAGCAGAAAATCCATGGTCGTTGCCGTCTGGGGCAGCGCGGCTCGCAGCACGTCGCTTGCCATTGTGCGGCCGCGTTCCCAATCGGCGCTGGCCGCTCGGCTGAGGGGCGCGGGATCGAATCGCGGCCGCTCGAGTTGCTCCCACAGGACTCGCTTCCAGGAGCCGCGACGCTCGAGCATGAGTTCCGCGCAGTCGTGCCTAAGCGGATCCGCCGCGGGTGGTTCGCTTTCCAGCCAATCCAGTTCTTCCAGGTCGAGCAGCAGATCATCGACCGCGGCCACGGGAATGACGCCGGCGAGGTATTCGCGCGAGCCATCGGCGCTCCAGGGCGCGTAGACCACGACTCCGTCGTCCCAAAGCGCAAGTTCCAGGAGCATCCGCGGACCGCGAAACGCGCGCGCTGGACGCGTCATGAGCAGGAGTGCCGGACGACGCTCGGCGGCGTCGAGCAGCGCAGGCTCCGGCCTTCGCGGCGCCGGCGCGGCCGTCATGGGCCCAAGTCGGGTCCACGGAATCCCAATGCCCTCCCGCGGACCAAAATCGCGCGCGGTGCGTCCGCGGTCGTCCCGCAGCGAGGGATCGGCGCCGGCGTCGAGCAGCGCGCTCACACACCTCGCGTCTGCGCGTCGCGCGGCGAAATGTAGGGCAGTGGCCCCGCGCGAAGTGCGCCCGTCGAGCGCGGCGCGGTCGAGCACGCCGATCAATGCAAGCACGGCATCCGCTCGGCCATGGGCGCAGGCCACATGCAGCGCTGTCCAACCTCGATCGTCGGCTGCGCGCGGATCCGAACCGACGTCGAGCAGCGCGCGCACGCTCTCGAGATCACCGCTCGCAGCCGAAAAGTGCAGCGCTCGACGACCTCGGGCATCGGGAATGCGCCCGTCGGCGCCCCGCTCGCACAACATTCTCACCACGGCACTCCGCCCCAAGATCGCGGCCCGCGAAAGCGGCGTCAGGCCCTTGGCGTCTTGAACATCGAGAAATGCGCGCGCGAGAATCAGCGCCGAGCATGTTTGGGCACGGCCGTTCTCGCTGGCGACGTGCAGGGCCGTGGCTCCCTCTTGGTCCGCCAGCTGCTGGTCCACCCGGGCCCCAGCGGCGATCAACAGGCCGATCAGCTCCCCGTCGTCGTAGGTCGCGGCCACGTGCAGGTCTGGGGTTTCGTGGCGAATGTCACGGGACGGTTTCGCGCCGGCGGACAGCAGGCGGCGGGCCGTGGCAAGCTCGCCCGAACGCAGTGCCATCGACAGGGCGCTTCGCCCCTGGTCGTCGAGGACATTTGGGTCGATTCCGCGGTTCAACAGCGCTTCCACAGCGGAATAATCGCCTGTTTTCGAGGCCACCATCAACGCACCGAGGTCTCTCGCGTCCGGCACAGGCGCGCCACGAGTGGAGCGCGTGTAGCCGGCCGAAACCCCAGGCCCCCGTTGTTTCCAAAGCAGCGCCCCAAGACTCGCGCAGGCCACCACGATCAGCACCGCGCCGCGCGTCGACAGCGGACGTTGGCGTTCAGCCCCGTGGTCGAAGACGCCATGCCCCATCCTGTCGGATTCTACTCGCCGGTCGCGCCGAACTCGCTCTCCGTTTCGTAGTCTTCGCCCATGGCCAGACCTGCCACGAACTATTGGGACTACATCCAGGTCGAAAATCTGCTGTCACTGCAGGGCGGACTCGATCGCGACGAGCGCAAGCTCGAGAACGACGAGGTGCTCTTCATCACGGTTCACCAGGTCTTCGAGCTGTGGTTCAAGTTGATCCACCGCGAGCTGCGCTCAACCCGCGATCTGTTTCAGGCGCCGCGCGTCGAGGAGCAGCAGTTGTCTGGTGCCGTGCACTCGCTGGAGCGCATCGCGACGCTTTTCCGCGTCAGCACTCAGCATTGGGAGGTCATGGAAACCCTGACTACCCGCGAATACCTGGCGTTCCGCGACAAGTTGATGGGCGCCAGCGGTTTTCAGAGCGCGCAGTTGCGTCAGATCGAGATTCTGTTCGGGCTCGATGAGAAGGACCGTATCGCCCTCGGTCCCGAAGGCAGCTACATGGAGGCGCTCAAGTCCGCCGACGGATCGCCATCACCTGCTCATGGTCGCGTCAGCGCTGCCTTGAAGGACACGCCCACGCTCAAGGAGGCCATCGAGGCCTGGCTCTACCGCACGCCGATCGATGGCGTCGGTCCGGGTGACCCACGAGCACAGGCGCACCTGACGGATTTTGCCGCGAAATTTCTCACCGCCCACGGGGAAGCGATTGAGCGCAGCGCGGCGCGCGCCATGGAGATCGCCAATGGCGACGCGGAAAAATCGCGCCTGCGCAAGCGCTACTCCGCCGAATGCGACTCCGTGCGTGCGTTCCTGCATCCGGGCCCGGCCGAGGGCGGCGAGCGCCTGCAGCGCGTGCGCTGCGCGATGATTTTCATCGAGACCTATCGCGAATTGGCTCTGCTTGCGTGGCCGCGCGCGCTGCTCGATCACCTTGTGGAAGTCGAGCAGTTGTTTGTTGTGTTCCGTCAACGCCACGCGCGCATGGTGGAACGCATCATCGGCAAGCGCACGGGCACGGGCGGCAGCGCGGGTGTCGACTATCTGGATGCGACTGCGCTCAAGTACCGTGTGTTTCGCGATCTTTGGGCGATCCGCACCTTGCAGGTTCCGCGCGACCTGGCTCCGGCACTGACGAATGCGGCGTTCTACGGATTCAGGAGCGGCGCGTAGGTTTGGGCCACGGGCGCATTCACTTCCCGCCGTTGAGCTCGATGTCGTTCAGCTTCCAATCGAAGGCCAGCGTCCTGCGTTCGAATCCGGCAGGTTCCGCCAGCCAAGTGCGTTGATCCCGCGGGGCAAAGCGGGCGATCCATCCTTCGACGCTGCCTTGATCGCGGGCAAAGTCCTGGCGGTAGGTGTCGAAGGCGATCGAAGCCTCGACGCGCCGATGCTCGCGCGAAAAAATGGTCCGGCGGGGATCCGCTAGCCAGGCGTGTGCGGCGCCGTCGAGTTCGCGGTCGAGACCTGTGGCCGTGAACGCCCTGGGCGCGAGCGCGGGACTCCCCAGGCAACTGTTGCACAGTGCGGCGTGCACACGCGCGTCACGGAACTGCGGACGAAGGATGCGCTCGACGATGTCGTCTAAGGAAAGCTCCACCTCCATGCCCGTGCCGAACAGTCGACCGAGGGGCAGGCGCCTTTGCTTCCAGACTTTGCCCGACTCCTTGCCGCCGACGTCGCGCAGTGAATCCATGTCGAGCAACGGGTAGTTCGCGAGCACCGCCTGCAGCGTGAACGCGTTGTAGGCGTTGAGCCAGAAGGCGCACTGTTGCGGTTTCGTCCAGCGCGCGAAGTCGAGCGCCGATTGCGTGGACAGTCTTGTCACGTAGAGATCGAGATCGGATCGATCGCGCGCGAGCGTCTCGTAGTCCACTCTCCCGTCGCGAACGACCGCTGCGAGTACGCGCGTCCACGGCCCGTGATCGTGATCGAAGGCCGCCGGCTCCGGCTCCTGACCTCGAAGCGAAGGGCCCCCGATCCAAAGCACTGCGAGCAGCAGGAGCGCGAGTGAACGTGTCACGATGGGCTTCCGAGGTGCTTCCAGCGTACCGCATCCGCAGAAGCGTCGTGGAGACCTTGCCAGCGGAGACGAATCAGTCTCCAATGGGCCCCATGAATGTCCCGTCTGCACTGAAGGTCCTGGAAGTGAATGGATCGGAGCAGACGCGCAAAACCTACGGGCGGCACGGTGTGCGCGGGGCAATGTTCGGCGTTCCTGCCAGCGTGCTCGCCAAACTCGCCAAACAAATTGGCCGCGATCACGAGATCGCTTGCGCGCTGTGGGGGACTGGCATTCATGAGGCGCGCCTGCTGGCAACCATGACGGCGGATCCCGCGCGCCTGTCCGCGCGCGAAATCGACGCCTGGCGGCGGTCGAGCGAGAACCACGTGGTCGGCGAAGCGCTCGCTCGACTCGTGGCACAGGTCCCGCGCGGCCGCGAGATCGTCGACCAGTGGATCGACTCCGGCGACGAATTGACGTCTTCCTCGGGCTGGACCGCGATGTACTCGCAAGTCGTCGGCGACGGCAATGTCGGTCCGGAGCTGACGCGCTCAGAACTTGAGCTGACCGGCCTGTTGGTGCGCATCGAGCGCGAGATCCACGCGGCGCCGAACCGCACGCGCTATGCGATGAACTCGGCGCTGATCGGAATCGGAATGCGCAGCGCGGCCATGGAACAACTGGCGGTCGCCGCGGCCGAACGTATCGGGCCGGTCAGCGTTGACCACGGCCTGACCGATTGCAAAACACCGGACGCTGCAAACTACATCCCCAAGGCCAGGAAATACGCCGCCGCGCGTCAGGCCAGGATGCCGCGCAAGGTTTCCGTGACCCCGGCGGTCACCATCCCTCCTTCGCCAACGCGCGTCGCGAAGCCTCTCGCGCCAAAGCTGGCTCCAAAGGTGCTTGCCAAATCCGTCCGCAAGCCCGCGGCCAAGAAGAAAGCCGCGCTGCGTTAGCAGTCCGTTGAAAAAGTCCCGTCGCGAGGCAATGCGTGAGAAGGCGGAGCAAGGAGCGCGACAGAAAGTCGCGCACAGGCGGCCTTCCTGGCCGCTGAGCACGACCTTCCGAGCGCGACGCCGCGGCGCCGAAGCACGTATGGCCGTAGTAGGGACTTTTTCAACGGGCTGCTAGGGAGCGCGATCGTCAATCGAGATGCGCGGCCTGCGAGTCGCCCATCTCGACCCCGCCTTCGGGGAAATACTCCTTCCAGCGCCGATCAACGAGCTTCGATGTTGCCTCGTCGCAGGCCAATTCAATCGGATACCACGGCTTCATCCGCGCATCGATGGCGATCGGCGGCGTGTGGCTGGCGTGGTTGTGGACCAGTTCGGTCTTCGCGGCGTGAATGTCGGCTGAGGGATTGAAGCGCGTAAACGTGGACCACAGAAAATTCATCGAACTCTTCGCCGCGCGCTCGGCGTCGTCGCTGAGCACGATCAGCGGCCAATCCGCAAATGCGTGGTGGGCCGCAAGTCGGCGTGCCGCGGCTGGATCCGATGCATAGTCAGCGACCTCGACCACCAGGCAGCCGGCCGAGAACACGCGCACGTCGCGCACGTCGCTCGGCGGGGTCCCATGGAACTCCCGCGGAAGTTCGCGGCGTTTTTCACCGCACCCCAGGAGCACGCCCTTTCCGCCCTCGTTGATGCTAGGCCCGGAGTAGTCGAGGGAGTCCATCGACAGGTTCGCGAACGTGAACAGATCCGTGCGGAAGTCGGCGCGCTCCAGGATGTGCGTCAGGGTCGCCTTGAAATCGCGCAGGTCTACGGGCGAATCGGTCAGCAGCAGGAACTTGGTCAGTGAGAGCTGTCCCTCACCGAGGATGCGGAACGCGCTCGACATGGACTCGCGCCTGTAGCGCTCGCGCACCACCGCCGCACTGAGTGAGTGATAGCCCGTCTCGCCGTAACTCCACAGATCGCGCACCGCCGGCATCACCAAGGGAAACAGCGGCGATAGCAATTCCTGCAGGTAATCGCCGATGAAAAAGTCCTCCTGGCGCGGCTTGCCGACCACGGTCGCGGTGAAAATTGCGTCCTTGCGGTGGTGCATGCTCGTGCACGTGAACACCGGGTAGTCGTGGGTCTCCGAGTAGTAGCCGTAGTGATCGCCGAAGGGCCCCTCCGCCCGCCGTGCTCCGGGCGCAACCTCGCCAACCAAGGCGAACTCCGCCTCGGCGAACAGCGGCAGCGGCCCCGAGGAGTTCTTCGAGAGCCTCAACTTGCGGCGCAGCAACAGGCTGGCGAGCAAGACCTCCGGGACATTCTCGGGCAGCGGAGCGATTGCGGACAGAATCAACGCAGGCGGTCCGCCGACGGAGATGTTCACCGGCAGTGCGCGCCGCTGCGATTCAGCTTCGCTCAGGTGGAACCCGCCGCCCTTGCCGATCTGCATGTGCAAACCCGTCGAGTTGCCGCCGCGGTCCTCGTCGTAGAGCTGTACGCGGTACATGCCGAGATTCGGCGAGCCATTGCTCGGATGCTCGGTGTAGACCAGCGGCAACGTGATGAACCGTCCGCCGTCTCGAGCCCAAGTCTGCAGCGCGGGCAAGCGCGCAAGCCGCGGCGGTGAATCGACGACTTCGCTCACCGGTCCGCTTGAGCTGCGGCTCAGTCCGATCTTGGCGAGTGAGGCGAACAGGCTGCGCTTTGACCACAGCCGACCGAGGCTTGGCGGCATCAACTCCTCGGGCAGGCGCGCGACTTCGCCAATGAACTCGCGTGGCCAACGGCCGAAGGCGCGCTCGACTCGCGCCGGGGTCCCAAACAGGTTCGTAACCAACGGAAAATCGCAGCCCACCACGCTCGAGAACCACAGAGCCGGCCCGCCTGCGGCGATCACGCGACGGTGGATTTCCGCCGCCTCCAGGCGCGAATCCACCGGGCACTCGACTCGGACGAGCTCGCCCGAGGTGCGCAAGGCCGCCAGGAATTGCCGCAAATCCGGCGGCGTCGAGGATCGCGGGTGGGGGGCCATCGGGCAGGAACTCTGGGGATCCGGCGCGCCTGAGGGAAGGGTCTGTCAGGTTCTTCGCCTCCAGACTTCGCATTTGGTGGCCTTGGGCCGAAACTAGGCTGGTACGGTCTGGTTCAAGGCCGCGGAGTGTGGATCGCCTGCGCGCGATCAGGAGACCTGTTCCATGAGATCGATTTTCCAGGGGCTCGCCCCACTGTTCCTGTTCGCCGCGGCCTCCTCGCTGGCCCCATCGGTAGCCGAGGCCCAGGGCGACGCTTCGAGTTCCCAGGCTCGAAAACAGGACACTCCGGCTATGGCCGGCAACGCCTGGGACGCGCGCGCAATCGAGCACCTGCTGAATCGCGCGGGCTTCGGCGCAACGTCCGCCGACATCGATGCAGCCATGGGCGTGGGGCGTGAGGCGCTTCTTGCACGGCTGTTCCAGGGATCTGATGCCGAGACGAAAATTTTCGCCATCAGTGAACCAAAGCGCCCGACCCCCGAGGAGCGGCGCGCCATGAGCGAGGAGCAGCGCAAGGAGACCTACAACCGCCTGCGCCGCGACGACAATCGACAGTTGCTCGAGTACTCGGCCTGGTGGCTCGACGCCATGGCCGATGATCAGCATCCCCTGCGCGAACGCATGGTCCTGTTCTGGCACGGTTTCTTCACCAGTTCCGCGCGCGAGGTCAAGAACGGCGAGGCGATGATCCGGCAGAACCAGTTGTTCCGCACGCACGCCCTGGGGAGTTACGCCGACTTGCTGCACGCGATCGTGCGCGATCCGGCAATGCTCATCTACCTCAACAACACGAAGAACACGCGCAAGGCGCCCAATGAGAACTTGGCGCGGGAGTTGATGGAGTTGTTCTCGCTCGGCGAGGGCCACTATTCCGAGCAGGACGTCAAGGAGGCCGCGCGTGCCTTGACGGGCTACACACAAATCGACGCGCAGTTCATTTTCAATCGCCGTCAGCACGACGAGGGCAGCAAGACGGTGCTCGGCGTCACCGGCGCGCTCGACGCGGACAAGCTCGTGGACATCCTGCTGGAGCAAGACGCTTGCCCGCGCTGGGTCGCTGGCAAACTCCTCGAGCACTTCGAAGGCCGGGTTCCGCCTGCGGAGCGCATCGAGGACTACGCCAAGTTCCTGCGCAAGAACGACTATCGCATTGACGCGTTCCTCAAGCGTCTGTTCGACGACCCGTTGTTCTACGGGCCCGATGTCGTCGGCCAGCGGATTGTGGGCCCGATCGAGTTCATGGTCGCGAATTGCCGCCGCGTCGGCGTGATTCCGCCCGGCAACGTGATCGCTGCGGCGGCGACGCTGCTGGGCCAGCAGGTCTTCGGACCGCCAAACGTCAAGGGCTGGGACAGTGGACGCGCCTGGATCACGACCTCGACGTTCCTCCAGCGCGGCAATCTGACCGGGATGCTGCTCGGCGTCACGAGCATGGAGGACATCTTCAAGGAGGACCCGTCGTTGATGATGGATCTAGACGATTCGGGCGACGGCGCGATGTCCGGCGAATCGAAAGACGACCCGATGGATCCGATGGAAAAGCCGCGAGCAAAGCCCGAACTTGGCAGCGGCGGTCGCGCCATGGGAGCGGGCTTGCGACAAATGGAGTCTGGCCGCTGGCGCCGCACCTTGGATCTGCGCGGCCGTTGTAGGGCTGCGGGCGCCACGGACGACGCGGCGATCGTCGATCGCCTCGCTCAAGACTTGCTCGCGGTCGAGTTGAGCCCCGAAGCGCGCGTGGCGCTGGTGGACTACCTGCGCAGCGAACGCGAAGCCCTGGGCATCGCCGAGGGCAAGTTGCTCGACAAGAAAGCCTACGGCGAATCCGAGTTGCGCCAGCTGGCGCACCTGATCCTCAGCCTCCCTGAAGCACAATTGAACTGAGCCGGAGCGCGAAGATGAACATCGATCGAAGACAAATGCTGTGTGGAGCCGGCGCACTGGCCGGACTGTCGTTGATCTCCGCGCGCGCCATGGGCTCCGTGCGTCTGGCAGCCTCGCCGGTGTTTGGCGGCGAAGTGCCGCGCACGCTCGTCCTGCTGCAGCTTTCCGGCGGCAATGACGGCCTGTCGATGGTCGTGCCCTACGCGGACGACAATTACAACCGTGCCCGGCGCACCACGCGCATTGTCGAGAAGGATGTGCTCACCCTCGACAACTACCGCGGCTTCCATCCGGCCCTGACGCGACTGCGCGCCAAGTACGAAGCGGGCCAACTGGCGTTGATCGAAGGTGTCGGCTACCCCAATCCAATTCGCTCGCACTTCAAGAGCTACGAGGTCTGGCACACGGCCGACCCGCGCGGGCGTTCCTCCGGCGAGGGCTGGATCGGCAAACTGGTCAACGCCGCGTGGCCCGAGAGCCGCGACCCGAATCTGGTGGTGCACATCGGGAAAAACGTGCCCTATTCCCTGTACTCCCTGACGCATCCGCCTGCGTCCTTTGCCACTCCGACGGGCTACAAGTGGGCTGGCGACGACACGCGGCGCGCGGCGTTGGAGAAGGGCGGCGAAGTCTGCGAGCACGGCGAGACCGAGGTCGAGCGCGAGCCCGCGAACAACCTCGAGTACTTGCGCAAGGTCCTGCGCGATGGGCAGGCGTCCAGTGAATCGATCCGTCGCGCCGCGATTCGCTACCGCACGAAGGCTGAATACGACGAGGACGAATTGGCCCAGGCGTTGCGCGACGTGGCGGCGTTGTCCGCGGGACAAATCGGCTCGCGCATTTTTTCTGTGGAGCTCTCGGGTTTCGACACTCACTCCGACCAGAAGAACCGCCATGACACGCTGATGCGTCGACTCGATGCGTCGCTATCCACTTTCCTCGACGACATCGCGGGCACCGAGGCGGGCAAGAATACGTTGGTAGTCGCCTTCAGCGAATTTGGCCGACGCGTCAAGGAGAATGGTTCCAACGGAACAGACCACGGGGTCGCTGGTCCAATGTTCGTCGCTGGCGAAGCGGTCAAGGGCGGCCTTTACGGCAGGCACCCGGAGCTTGCGAAGCTCGACGACGGCGACCTGATCCACACCACCGACTTCCGCAGCGTATTCGCGACCCTGATTCAATCCTGGCTGGGCGTCGATGCGACGCGCGTTCTGGGGACGAAGTACCCGCTGCTTCCCTTGCTGCGCGCCTAGGCGTCGCTCACGGCCGCAGCAGTGCGCGCCAGTCGGCGCTCAGCGTCTCCAGGGACTCGATGCGAGCCTGCTTCGCTCCGGTGGCGTCGATGATCGCGCGCACTTTGCCCACGGGCAGGCGCAAGTCCAGCGCTTCGACGCCTGCCGTGTAATTTGAAATCCTGTAGCGCGACACGCGAAACTGCGTGCCGTTGCGCGAGAGCTGGAGCGACTTCACGGGGACGGGGGTTCCGTTCCTTTCATCGAAGGCGAACAGCGAAAGCTCCCCACCGCTCGGACCTGTGCGAGTCCAGCGCGCCGCGCGCGGCAAGTTCACATCCCGACTCGCGAACGCGAATTCCAGCTTGCGTCCCTGGCCGGAAAATTCCTGGACCCTCGCGAGCGCGGGTCCAGCTCCGGCGGACTGCGACCAGGTCCAGGTGGGGACACTCGCGTACATTTTGGCGCTTTCTCGAAGGGGCAGTGGCGCGAAAAGCTGAGACGGTCCGTAGACGACCGCGTTCGGGACGGGCGCTTGGAACTCCAGATGTCCGCCTTGTCCTTCGTAGGTCACATGAACAGTGGGCGTGTGGAGCTGCGCGGGGAGGCCGCTGTACTCCATGCCGTGCTGCAGGTCGCGGTCGCTGCCGTGCACGAAGCTGAACGCGATCGTCAGACCGAGGCTCCCTGGCCGGCGTGCCTTGTCCGATGCGATTGCGCGATCGATCAACTTCGAGACATCCTCGATCTCCACGCGCTCGAGTTCCAGGTCGAAGAGCTTCGACAGTTCCTCGAACTCGGAACTGCCAGGGGCGACCTCGCCATTCTCTACTGTGACTTGGTACTTGCACGGCTGGTCCAGGGCGGCGATTGCTTCGAGAGCGCGCAACTTGTGCGCGTCGGTCTCCGGCGCCGATACTTCTTGCGCAGAGCCGAGGGCAATGGCGCTGAGCAAGCTCAAGGGGAAGAACATGTGCAGGATTTCCCTTTGCCAGCCGCAACCTCGGCGCGGTTGAGACGCTCGCGATTGGACGCGAAGTATAGGTGATCGACGGGCTTCCAGTGGCCAACCGACCTTCCAGGGCGCGCGGGTCTGAGATTCAACTGGGCCGCAGGGCCTTCACGAGCAAGCGCCTGTAGTCCGCGGTCCACAGACCGTCGCGAAACAGGCGCGGTCGGGCGTGGCGTTCGGCGGCGGCGAGAAACTTCTCTCGCTCTCCGTCAGGCACATCATCGAGCCACGCACCGCCGAACATCGTGATCCAAGTCCTCAATCCCTGCGGTCCGTTGAGCCCCGTCGGTCGATCGCTCGCGGTCGCCAACAGCACTTCAAAGCCCGCGCTGTTTAGCAGCGCGGTCGCCCGAGCGACGTTCAGGAAGGTTTTCGTGCCCGTGGGAGCCACAGGCGCTGCGCCGATCTCGCCGCGGGCGTGGGCCAGAGCCTCCAGGATCGCCTGCACGTTGTGCTCTGCGCCCATCTCGAACACGAACCTGCCGCCGGGACGCAAGTGGGCGAAGGCCCTGGCGAAGACGCGCCCGTGCTCGGGCATCCAATGCAGCGCCGCGTTGGAGAACACGGCATCGAATTTCGCGCCCACGTCGAAGTCGCGCGCGTCCGCCACGACGAATCGCAGACCGGGGTAGGTGGCGCGGGCCCGGGAGATCATCGACTCCGAGGAATCGACGCCAACCACGTCGACCCCGCGCGACGCCAACTCCTGGGCCAGGTGACCGGTGCCGCAACCCAAATCGATGATGCGTTCGTCCGCCCGTGGGTCGAGCAGCTTCAGGACATTTGCAGTGAGCTTCCAGACGAACGAGTGATTGTCGTCGTACAGCTCGGCATCCCAGGGACTATGGGCCACGGGAGTGGATCATAGTCGCCCGCTAGGCCGCATTCACCAGCGTGTGCAAGCGCATGATGGCCGCGCGATCGCCGTCCAACTCTAGTCGGGGGTAGGCCTCTGCGAATTCGACCCAGCGGAAGGCGGACCAGCGACTCGCCAAGCGCAGGTCGGCGTGATCGCTCGGCGTGCGGAAGCCGAAGTTCCACTCGATCACTTCCTCATCGCCCAACAGCCAGCGCGCGGGCATGCGCAGATCGATCAGGTCCAGGGGTTTGTAGATGCCCACGTCGTCCATCACCTCGCGGCGGATAGCGCTTTCGAGCTTTTCGCCGAAGCCGATCGGCCCCTGGATCGGGCCCCAGAAACTTTCGAACCCCTGGCCGCGCAACAGCAGGTAGTCAGGACGACCCGACTGCATGCGGTAGACGAAAATGCGGATCCGGTGGGATAGGTCGTTCATGGCCGGGGCAGCCCTCGGCAGGGTTTATCGTAGGGGGAGCAGCCGAGACTTCGGGCAAAACGAATTCCCGCGGCGGCGTCGGCCGGGCAGGCCCAGCATCCGCGCTAGGCTCGCTCCATCGCCTCGATTGTCCTCATTCCTGCTCGCCGATAGAGTTCATCCTCCACTGGCGCCGTAGGGGCGCGAGGCTGTCCAGGTCCAAGCCAGGAGACCATCCATGAATAGTGTCCCGATCACGTTCCTCACGCTTGCGGCACTCGTGATGCTGCCCGCTTGCAAGTCGTCCGCGGAACGCTCCTAGGCCAGGGAAGCGCAGCGCAAGGAGCAGGCTGCCGCAATGAAGGCCGCGATTCCGGCCGACTCGCCCCTGGCGAAAATCGAGCTCGGAATGAGCGAGGGCGAAGTGGCTTCGATCCTCGGCAAAGAAGACTCTTCTGGGTCGCACACCACCGGCAAGCAGTTCATCCCGTTCAACTACGCGGCGAAGGACACTATGCGCACGACCTACTACTACAAGGGCGTCGGCAAGGTGGAGTTTTCTTCGGGCAGCTGGGGCCAGCGCAATGGCGTCGTGGCGATGTACCACGATCCCTCGGAGCCGGGTTATCGCCGTTGAACGACGTCCAGCGCGCCGCGACGACCAACGGGCGCACGATGCGACGCTCGGCGCCGCCGAGGCGTAGGCCGATCATTCGGACGTGCTCTACAAAGTGCGCGCGAGCGAGAGGGAATCATTGACGAACCACGAGGCGCGCCTGGTGGCCGCGCTGGCGCGGCTCGACAGCCTGGTCAATTGGGAGCGTATGAAGCGCTCGGCGGGTACTGTCTTCAGTCTCGATCCCGCGCGCGATTTGTGCGCGCGACTCGGCAATCCCCAGCAGAAAATGCGCTGCGTGCACGTGGCGGGCACCAAGGCCAAGGGCTCCACGGCCGCGCTGATTTCCGCGGGAATGCGCGCGGCGGGGCTTTCGGAGGCGTTGTACACCTCGCCCCATGTCGTCCGTCTGCGCGAGCGCCTGCGCGTTCGCGGCGAGGACGTCGACGCCGGTGCGCTCGCGTTGGCCTTGGAGCGCGCCCTCGCGGCACACGCCGACGCGATCGCCGCGGAGTCACCTGGCTGTCGGGCCACATGGTTCGACGTGCTGACCTGCGCCTGCTTCCTGGCGGCGGCGGACAGCGGCGCCACTTGGCTTGTGGCCGAGTGCGGCTTGGGGGGGCGGCTGGACTCCACCAACGTGATTGCTGGCGAGGTCTGCGTGATCACGAACATCGAACTGGAGCACCAAGCCGTGCTCGGCGCCACGCGGGCTTTGATCGCGGGCGAGAAGGCTGGGATCCTGAAGCCGGGTTCGACCCTGGTGACGGGCGTGCCTGCTGACGACGAGGCCGGCCGCGTCATCGATGCGCGCGCAAAGGAGCTCTCAGTCGCGGTCCTCCGTCCTCTGGGCGGCGACTGGGACAAGGCGAGGATCGAGGAGCGCAACTTGGCCTTGGCGGGGGCCGTCCTAGACGAGCTGGGTCGGCGCGGGGTCCTGGGTGCGAACTCAGCGGCACTGCAGCGGAACCTGCTGGACCTCAGAGCCCGCTCCGCTGCCAAACTGCCGGGTCGGCTGGAGTGGTTCCTTCAAAATGACATTCCCGTTGCCCTGGACGGTGGTCACGTCCCCGCCAGCATTCGGGACGTCCTGCGCGACCTCGGGGCCTCGGCGGGCCGCAGCGCTGCCCCGGTGGTCATCCTGGGTCTAGCGCGGGACAAGGACCTGCCTGGAGTCCTCAAGGCCGTCTCGGGCGCGACCGATAGGGTCGTCTGCACTTCTGTGGGCAGCGACTTGCACTTCACTCCATACGAAATCGCGATGGAGGCCGAACAAGTTGGGCTGGTGGCTGAAACGGCCGCGACCCCCCAGGATGCACTGCGGCGCGCGCTCGTCCTCGCTCGAAACGGGGGCTGGGTGCTCGCCACAGGCTCGCTCTACCTCGCAGGGTCCCTGCGCACCCAGATGATGACCGTCGACACGAGGCCCGGATGCTGACCATCGTCTCCGATCTGTTCTTGACCGACTCGTTCCTGATCAAGGGCGAGATCGAGAACAAGTACACGCGCCTGCAGAACCTGCTGGACGAGCACCGTCGCTACTTCATCAAGGTGAAGAACGCGACCCTGGTGGACCTGAACACGTGCGATCGGATTACGACGCCGGTGCTGCACATCAACATGGACGAGATCCTGCTTGCCCATGAATTTCTCGACAACGCCAGCGACCCGCGCCAGGCCGAGTTGTTCCGGTTGCAGAAGTTCCACAAGGTGCGCGTGTTTTTCACCGGGCACCTGAATCTCGAAGTCGGCGGCGAAGTGCGGCCGGGGTCCTACGAGGTAGATGACCGTTCGACGCGGCGCTTTTTCGCCATGCGCGCGCCGGTCCTGCGCGGCTTCAACGCGCGCGAGGATCCGGACCTTAACCTGATGACCAAGATGAACTACGTGATCGTCAACAAGACGCGCCTGTCGTACATCTACGACTTCAACGGCGAATAGTCGGTCGGCGCCGCCCGCGCGTAGACTCACGGGCATGGGGTCGAAGCGTTCCGCGGGACACTGGGCGTTGCTGGCGCTGGCTACGGCGTCCGTAATCGCAATCATGCTGCTGGGAGTCCTGACGACGCCAGATCCCGCGGGTCACAGCACCCACGAGCAACTGGGCCTGCCGCCCTGCTGGCTGATGGTCGCCGCGGGAGTGCCCTGTCCGGGTTGCGGCGTGACGACCGCGGTTTCGCACCTGGCCCGGGGCGAATGGCGTGCCGGCATCGTCACGCAACCGTTCGGGGCGCTGCTGGCGGCTGGAAGCGTGCTGGGTTTCGGCTGGACGTTGCTCGCGACGCTGCTCGGGCGCGACGCGTGGCTGGATTCCCGGCGCTGGTCTCGGCCATGGATGTACTGGTCGGTTGGCGCCGCGATGCTCGCGGCCTGGGCTTACAAGCTCGCCGTGCTCTCGACCTGAGTCAGTCGTCCGAACCGTCTTCGAACTCACCGTCGGTCGCCGGCCCTTCGCGCAGTTCGTCGAGCATCTCGACGTAGCTCCCGTAGCGCGTCGGCGGCACGTCGCCGGATTCCACCGCGTCGAACACGGCACAATCGGGTTCGTGATCGTGGGTGCAGTCGGGAAAGCGACACTCCCTTTGGAAGCGCACGATCTCAGGCATCAGGCCACGCAGTTCTCCGGGCGAGAGTTTATGCAGCCGGAACACCCGGATCCCCGGCGTGTCGATCACGTATCCGCCCATCTCCAGGGGAATCAACTGCGAGTGCGCGGTCGTGTGCTTCCCCGCATCCCAGTACTTGCTGATTTTGCCCACCTTCAACTTCAGGCCAGGCTGGATCGCGTTGATCAGGCTCGACTTGCCCGCGCCTGATGCGCCGTAGAAAACATTGACCGCGCCGCGGAGGCGCACTGAAAGTTGCTCGACCCCGCGTCCGTCCGTGGCGCACGTCTCGATCCACTCCGCACCCGAGTTCGCATAGGTCTCGCGGAACAATTCGACTTCGTCCTCGCGCGCCAGGTCGATCTTGTTGAGCACGATCGTGGCCGGAATTCCCTGCCAGGCGCAGGCGGCCAGGATGCGATCGGTGCGGTTCGACGAAAAACCGGGCTTGCCCAGGGACGCGATCACGTACATGCGATCGACGTTGGCGACGAGCACCTGTTCCCGCGGGTCGTGGCTCGAAGCCGTGCGCCCGAGCCAGTTGCGCCGGGGCAGCACCTCCTCGATGGACGAGGGCGCGCACCCGAGGTCCACGCGCACCAGGTCGCCCACGGCCATGGGATTCTTCTGGATCAGGCCCTCGAACAGCTTCCCGCGCGGCGCGCACACGTGGACCGCCCCGGCCACGTCGATGTGACAGACCTTCGCATCGGTGCGGACGACACGTCCCGTGACGAATTCAACCATGGGAACGCGGATCCACGGGGCCATGGTAGAACACGGCGCGACGATGGAACAGCGGTCGGAGCCAGGACGCGAAAGCGAAGCGCGCGAGACCATTCGCTCGGCCAGGCATCCGCTCCTGGTGCGCATGGGAGCGATTCTGTCCGGCGCCGATCGACACAGTTGCTTGCTCGAGGGCGAGCGACTGCTGCAGGACGCGCTCCAGTGCGGCGTCGCCATCGAAGTCGTGCTCGTGTCCGATCAGCGGGAGGAGCACGCGCTGGAATTGGAGCGCAAGGGCCTCTCCGTCAGGCGCGTGGACGCTGACTTGCTCGGCCGCAAGAGTGCCCTGCGCGCATCGCCTGGCATCGCAGCCATCGCCGCGCTCCCGCGCTGGCGAACGATCGAGGAACTTGGGCCGGACCGTGACGCCCTAGTGCTCGTGGTCGCCGGCGTCTCCGATCCGGGCAACCTCGGAGCCCTGGCCCGCAGCGCCGAAGCAGCGGGCGCCCGCGGACTCGTCGTCGTCGCCGGCGGTGCACATCCCTGGAACGACAAGTCCCTGCGCGGTTCCATGGGCAGCCTGTTGCGGCTGCCCGTGGCATTCTGTGCAACCGCGGCGGAGGCGTCGGCGGGACTCGGTGCCTCTGGCTTTAGATCCGTCGCCGCAGCCACCCGAGCCGGGGCGCCCTACGGGAGCTTCAATTGGTCCGGCCGCGTCGCCCTGTGGATTGGCGCCGAAACCGGGCTCGACCCGCGCGAGATGCAGGGCTTCGAGCGCGTCACGATCCCCATGCGACCGCCGGTGGAGTCGTTGAATGTGACCGTGGCCGCCTCGCTTTTGTTGTTCGCCGCTCGCCGCGCGGATGTGCCGCGTTCATGAGCGACCTGTTTGGATCCGATGCTCGGCCCGCGCGAAGCAAGTCGCTCGGGAGCGATGCGCCGCTCGCCGATCGCCTGCGGCCGCGAAACCTCGCGGAATACGTCGGGCAGGAACAACTGCTCGGCCCCGGTCGCATTCTCGAGCGTGCCTCGCGCGGCGAATTGACACAGAGCCTGATTCTGTGGGGGCCGCCGGGGAGCGGGAAGACGACCCTGGCGCGCCTGCTGGCCGCGGAAACCGCCATGCGATTCGTGCCGTTTTCAGCCGTGCTCTCGGGCATCAAGGAGGTGCGCGACGTGATGGCCGAGGCCGAGCGAAATTTCGCGCGCGACGGCGGTCGGACGCTGCTGTTCGTCGATGAGATCCATCGCTTCAACAGGTCCCAACAGGACGCTTTTCTGCCGTTCCTCGAGCGCGGCGAGATTTTGCTGATCGGAGCCACGACCGAGAACCCGTCCTTTGAGTTGAACAGCGCGCTCCTCTCGCGGGCGAGGGTCTTGATCCTCGAGCCGCACTCGCCGACGCAACTCGTCGAACTGCTGCGCCGTGCCGTTGCTGACAGCGACCGCGGGTTGGCCGGTCGCGTGCTCGCTGACGACGCCTGCCTGTTGCGCATGGCCCACGCCTCCGACGGCGATGCGCGGCGCGCGCTCAATCTTCTGCAGACCGCCGCTGGACTCGTGGGGGACGGCGAGACGATCACCGAAAGCGTGCTGGCCACAGCGGTGCAAACGAAAGTGCTCGCCCACGACAAGTCGGGTGAGGAGCACTACAACCTGATCTCGGCTTTGCACAAGTCCGTGCGCAACTCCGACGACAACGCGACCATCTATTGGCTGGCGCGCATGTTGCGCGCGGGCGAAGACGGGAACTACGTTGCGCGCCGACTGATTCGCATGGCCGTCGAGGACATCGGACTCGCGGATCCCTTCGCCCTGCGCGTGGCGCTCGACGCCGCAGATGCATTTCACCGACTCGGGACACCGGAGGGCGATCTCGCCCTCGCTCAGGCGGCCGTTTACCTCGCGCGGGCGAAAAAATCGAACGCGGTGTATCGAGCCTTCGGCGAGGCTGTGCGGGACGTCGAGCGTACTGCGGCCGAACCCGTGCCGCTGCACCTGCGCAACGCGTCGACGAAGTTGATGAAAGAGGCTGGCTACGGAACGGGCTACCGCTACGCCCACGAGGACCCGGCGGCAACGACGGAGATGGTCTGTCTGCCGCCTTCGCTCGCGGCGCGGCGCTACTTCAAGCCACGCACGCCATCTGCGCCCGGTGACGTGAGCAAGAGCGCTCCCGGGACCGTGCGCGGGTCGTAGGTCGCGCGTCGGTTCGCGGATCTCATCTGCGCTTCAACGCGCGGACTTGTGTGCAGCGCAGCGCTCGATCAACTCGGCGCTGCGGCGCATTGCGTGAACGTGACTGTGTTCGAGTGCGAGGGCGCGTGCAGCCGTGGAACCGGCGCGCAGTCGCTCGGGATCGCACCAGGCCGTCATCTCCAGGGCCAGATCCTCTGCAGTGTAGGCACGCTCGAGCACGCTGCCCGCGACGCCCTGGCGAATAAGCTCGCTGCCGCCGTTCGTGCGCGTGGTAATTACCGGCAGGCCGAGTGCCAGTGCTTCCAACGTCGAATTCGCGAAGGGATCGTAGTGCGTGGGCAAGACGTACAGGTCGCAGGCAGCAAAGCAGACCGGCGCGTCCCGGCGACCGCCAAGGAACCGCGCGAAGGGCTCCAGGCCCAGGCGGTTCGCCCGCGCCTGATATTCCGGCAGGGCCGAGTCGAATCCGACAACGACTAGACGCGCGTCGGGCTGTGCGCGCAGCACCGCGGGAAACGCGTCGATCACGCCGGCGAGTCCCTTGCGACCGTAGCCGCTGCCGAGAAAGAGGATCAGCGTGTGTTCGTCGCCGAACCCAAGTTCCGCGCGCAGGGCCTTGCCCTCGCTCTTTCGCAGCCTGGGATGGAAGCGTTCGACGTCAACGCCGTTGTAGATCACTTCGATAGCGTCGCGATTCAGTCCGTGGCGCGCGACGATGTCCTCCGCGACCATGCGCGCGTTGACCACCACGCGCCAGGCCGCTCCCGGTGCCAAGGCGCGCCGTTCGATCGCCAGGATCGCGCGGTGCTTGAGCGCCCCGAGTTTCAGCAGGCGTTCCAGCGGAGTGCGTGTGGCCCCGTGGGCCAGCTCCAAGTAGGTGTCGTGGGCGCCACCGCCCAAGCGCAGCAGATCTTGGCTCCAAGTGCGGCCCAGTCCGTAGACGACATCAAAGCGCTCGCGATTCACAAAGCGCTCGACCGCCCGCGCGAAGGCCCACAAGCGCCACGGCGCGCCGACTGAGATCGGCCGGAGCACTTCGAATTTCACTCTTGGGTGCGGCGGCCGTCCATGGGAGCGGCAGACGATCGTGACCTCGTGCCCGCACTCGGCCAGGTGCGCTGCCAGCAGATCGAGATAGCGCTCGGTGCCGCCAGTCTCCGCGTGGCGCAAATGGGTCAGGGCGATCCGCAGCATGGTCGAGGAGCTTAGTGTCCGCGCGCGAGATGTTCGCCCACGAAGGCCTCAGCTGCGAATCGATCTTGAGGGTGCGTCCGAATGTGTTGCCTGCACCTCATCCCACGCCCCGGCGACCCGGTCGGGGCCGGAGCCAAAAAAAGAACCGCGGCGACCAAATTTGGCCGCCGCGGTCCGAGATCAGGTGAGGCAGAAGAACTACTTCTTCAGCGTCATCGTCTGCGAGAACTTGCCCGGCACTTCGATTTCAGCTTCGACCGAGTGCGACTGTCCGCCGGCGTCGATCGATGCGTCGAAGCCCACGTTGATCGTGAAGTCCGCGGTCTGGTCAGCCGAAAGCACGTGTCCGGACTTGATGTCCCAGAGCACTTCGCCTTTGCCTTTCATGTTCATGGCCAGGGTCGCCTTGCCAATGCTGAACTCGATCTCCTGACCCATGTTCTTCATTTGCTCCTCGACCAGGGACTCGATCATCGACTTGAGGTCGAGGTCGCCCTTGCCCTCGATGGAGACCGCGATCACGCCCGCGTCCACGCCGTCTTCATCGCGACGACCCTTGTACTCGCAGCTGGTCTTGAAGTTCTCGAGCATGCGCTCCAGCTGCGGGAAGAGCTCGTCTTGCAGGATCGCCTGCATGGCCGCGCCGTCCTCGCCCATGTCGCCGTTCTTGATCCCATCGAGAATCTGCCGCACGAAGTCGGTCGGCACCTCCCACTTGTCGCCCACCGCAACTTCCGCCGTCGGAAGCATCATGCGGTAGTCCATATCGATCTGCTGGGTCTTCAGCAGCTTCTCCTCGCCTTCGCACTCGTGGAAGGCGACGTCGTATTCCTTCTTCTCCTCGTTCCAGGTGAAGCGGATCGTCTTGCCGGAAAGGGCGTCGAAGTCGGGGATGTCGTTGGAGTCGGATTCGCCGCCGCCGTTCATCTCCATCGAGCCCGACATCTCGTCGTAGGTGCGGATCAGCTCGAGCGGCTTGCCGTCTTTGAGGTCGACGTACTTGTCGGTCCACCCCATGGTCATGTCCATGTTGCCGCTGGCGTCGGCGGGGATTTGCCCGCTCATGTCCTGGCCGTCGACAACCACCGTCATGTCGCCCAACTCGAACGACATGTTGATCTCGGTGTTCTTGGAGAGCGAGGAACCCTTGGCCGGATTGAAATTGAGCCCGTCAGCGAGCGGGGCCAGGGCCAGGAGCAGGGGGGAGGCCATGAGGGCCGGCAGGAGAAAGCGCTTCGGGTTCATTGGGTATGGATGTGTTCTGGGGACCTTTGGGGCCGACAGGATAGCGAATCGCTGGGCTACGCCGTATTTTCTAGGCTATTCAGGCACGATGGCCCCCGCCTCGGGCCTCTGGCGGGGCCTTCGGCGGATCGGAGAGGGCCATGACACGGGCAGCCAGTGCCGACCGGCGCTGGGAAGGCTCGGAATTCTCGATGGCCATCTGGAGGGCTCGGCGCGAGCCCACCAGGACCAGGAGCCTTCTGGCACGGGTGATCGCGGTGTAGAGCAGGTTGCGCTGCAACATGACCGAGTGGGCCATCACCAGGGGCACGACCACGGCCGGGTACTCGCTGCCCTGTGCGCGGTGGACCGTGATCGCAAAGGCGGGTTGGAGGTCCCCAAGTTCGTCAGGGGCGTAATCGACTTCGCGCTCGGGATAGCGCACCAGGACCGTCCCGTCGGCGGCAATGCGCGCAATGCGCCCCATGTCGCCGTTGAAGACCTCCTTTTCGTAGTCGTTGCGCGTTTGCACCACCCGGTCGCCAGTGCGCCAAGTGCGCCCGCCCAGGACCACTTCGCGACCTCCCTCGTCGAGGGCCGCGCGCAGGCGCTCGTTTAAGGCATCGACACCGCAGTCTCCGCGGTACATCGGCGCCAGCACCTGGACGTCGTCGATCCAGGAGAGGCCGAAACTCTGGGGAATCCGCTCGGTGACCACTTCGATCACCCGCTCAGCTGAACGGGCAGCGTCCTCAGCCGGGAAGAAGTAGAAATCGCTGGTCAGATCCCCGCGCGCGGGCAGGCGGGGTTCCTCACCCCTCAGGATCCGGTGGGCGTTCTCGACGATCAGGCTGCCTTCCTGCTGGCGAAAAACCTCGGTCAGCCGATGGACCGGAATCAGGCCACAGTCCAACAGGTCAGCGAGCACGTTGCCCGGGCCAACGGAGGGCAACTGGTCGGGGTCGCCCACAAGGATCAACCGGGTGCCCTCACCCACGGCCTTCAGGAGGTGGTTGGCGAGCACGATGTCCAGCATCGAGATCTCGTCCACGACGAGCAGATCGCAGTCCAGGGGATTCGAGGCGTCGTGAAGGAACGACCCACCGGCAGGATCCCAGCCCAGAAGTCGATGGACTGTGCTGGCGTCGCAGCCGGTGGCTTCGCTCAGACGCTTCGCTGCGCGGCCGGTGGGGGAGGCCAACTTGATCCGCGCGCCGCGTGCCTGGGCCAAGCGAACTACCCAGCGCACGATCGTCGTCTTGCCGACGCCCGGGCCGCCGGTCAGGAGCGCCAGCGGGGCAGCTAGCAGTCCCAGGATGGCCGCGCGCTGCTTCGGGTGCAGTTGAGCTCCATCAGATGAGTCGATGGAGTCCACATCGGCCTCCGTGGCCATGGCCTCCAGACTTCCGGCTCGCGCTGCGATTGCGGCGATGCTCGCAGCGACTCCTGCTTCGCTGGCCGCCAGCCAAGGCAGGTAGACCTGGGGCTCGCCGTGTTCGTTGGTGCCATCGATCCGCGCCTCCCCAAGTTCCACGAGGCTCGTCAGTCCGTTCTCCAAGCCCTCACGGGAGATTTCGACGCCGAGCAGTGCCCGCGCGCCTTCGAACAGCTCCTGCTGAAGTTGAAGCGTGTGACCGTCTCCGGCGCTGCCCCGCAGTTGGTGCAAGAGGGCAGCGCGGGTGCGCTCGAGGCCGTCCTTGGGCAGTCCCAGCCTCAGGGCGAAGCGATCAGCGACGGCGAAGCCAATCCCCGGCACCTTGCTGGCGATCTGATAGGGATCGCTGCGGAGGGATGTCTCGCAATCCGCGCCCAATTTCCGAACCACCGAAGCTGCCTGGCGCGGCCCGAGCCCAGCGCCGCGCAGGAAAGCGTGAAGCTGGTGCGTGGCGAATTCCCTGCGGACTCCGGCGGCCAGTGCCTCGCGCACGGCGGGTTTCAGCCCACGGACACGGGCCAATTCCTCTGGCCGCTCGCGGATCACTTCCAGGGCGTGCTCGCCCAGGGTCTCGACGATGCGCTTCGCCAATGTCTCACCGATGCCATCGAAGGTGCGCGAGGCGAAGTAGCGCATCAGGCCCACGGCATCGGCGGGCGGCAGGACCTCGAACTCCACGAACTCAAACTGCCGGCCATGGCTGGGGTGGCTGATCCAGCGGCCGTGGAGTCGCAGGCGCTGACCCTCGCTGGGGTCGGGGATCGGCCCCACGGCGACGACGCGGGTCTCCCGGAACAGGGGCCGGGCGGCCTCGTCGGAGAATCCCGCCTCGGGTGAGACCCGCAGCACCGTGTAAAGGGACTCGGGCCGGTGGTAGGTGACCACCTCCACACTGCCCTGAAGCACCTCCCCAACCTTGGCCTCTTCCCCGCGGCCGGATTCTTCGTTTCTTGTGGAGGGCGGCTGCACGGCCGTGAGCTTCACCCCGCGCGGCCTCCTTTTCCAGTGCGTGGCGCCTTACTGGAGCGGGGCGCGCGGCCCGTCCCTTGTGGCCGAAGCCTGCCCGGGGTAATCTCTCCGCCCCTTCCGCTCGGCGGCCTATCGGTTTCCCCGCAGAAGTTCGCGTCCATCTCCAACCTACGCCGTCGCCAAAGGTCCTACGCGCTTGGTCATCAAAGTCCAGATCCGCCCGAACGAGTCCCTCGAAGCCGCCATGCGCCGCTTCAAGCGCCAGTGCAACTACAGCGGGATCTTCCGGCTGGCCAAGGCGAACACCTGGCACGAGAAGCGTTCGGATCGCCGCCGCCGCGAGCGTCGCGAGCGCCTGCGCACGATCCAGCGCGCCACGCGCCTCGCCCGTCAGCAGGCCTCGGGCCGCGTGCCGACCAAGAAGCGCCGCGTGGTCCGCAAGCCGTTCGGCCGCTCCAGCGATCGCGAGTCGTCTTCGTCGTCCAACTGACAGCCCGGGCCCCGACGCGAACCTCGCGCCGGGAGCCACCCCGCACAAAAGGCACGCGAAGCTTCGCGTGCCTTTTTCATTTTCCGGCCTCCGCCTGACCACGACTGACCCATGCGCGTCTTCAAGAAGGACCGCGACCTCAACGCCAGCATCGAGGAGGTCGAACTCCGCGTCGATGCCAGTGCCATGCGCCTGACCGCGGCCGAGGTGCACGTGCGCCTCGACGTGTTCCTCGCGATGTGCCTGACGTGGCGTTCGCGCAGTGCGGTCCAGAACATGATTCGCGAGGGCGCGGTCCGTGTGGACGCAGCTTCCCCGGAGCATCCCGAAGGCTGCGGCACGGCCAAGGTCGAACGGCGGCCGGGACGCAAGCTCGCCCACGGCAGCCTCGTGATCGTGACGGTGCCTGAGGACCAGCCCGTGCGCAGAATCGAGCCGCCGAGCACCACCGAGATCGTCGTGCTCTACGAGGACGACGATGCCCTGGTGTTGGACAAGCCCGCGCTGCTCGCTGTCCATCCGTCGGGCCGCTACCTGTCGGACACCCTGATCCAGCGCGTGCACGCGCATTTTCACAGCGAGCGCCTGCACCGCGACGCGCGCCCCAGGCTGTGCCACCGCCTCGATCGCGAAACCAGCGGCGTGATCCTGATCGGCAAGACCCCGCCTTCCCATGCCGAATTCATGCGGCAGTTCGAGGCGCGCGAGACCGAGAAGGAGTATCTGGCGATCGTCCATGGCGTGATCGAGGAGGAGCGCGGCACCATCGACCTCCCGATTGGACCTTCGCGCACCAGCATCGTCTCCCTGAAGATGGCCGTGATCGCCGATGGCCAGGAGGCCGCGACCGAATGGAATGTCGTCGAACGTCGGCGCAACTGCACCTTGGTCGCCTGTCGTCCGCTGACGGGCCGGCAGCACCAGATTCGCGTGCACCTCGACGCCATCGGGCATCCGCTGATCGGCGACAAGCTCTATGGCGTGGACGACGCCGTGTTCCAGCGCTACGCCGACGGGGTTTCGAGCGAGCGTGATCTGGAGTTGCTCGAGATCGAGCGCCACGCCCTGCACAACCACCGACTGGTGTTCAGCTCGCCCAGCACTGGCGGGCGCATCGCCGTCGAGAGCCCGCTTGCAGCGGACCTCAGGTCGTACTTGGATGCTCGCGATTGAGGGCGCGATCCTGGCTCCACTCCAGGGCGAGCAACGCGAGCACCGCACCACTCGCCACGATCGGCGACGCCAAGAGGTTCGTGGCGAAGACGGCCAGCACGGTCAGGATCAGGGCGATCATCATCATCGCGTTGAACCACGACTGATCGACGGCGATGTCCTCGGGCGCCACCGTCAGTGGTTTCTCGATCCCAAAGCCGCGGTAGATTTGACGCACGACCACTAGGGTCAAGAGAAAGGCGACTGGCACCATGCGCGAAGCAAACGCAGGGCCGCATAGAGCCAGGGCAAGTCCGCCGAGCGCGGCGTACAGCGGCAGTAGGAAGCGCACTGCCACGGCCTTCATCGCCGCGTTGTCGATCGATGCGCGCGTCAAGGGAGCGCCGTCGAGGATCCAGCGCGCGCGGTGGGATGCGCTGACGGGGACGTGGGCCAAGAGCACCGGCAAATAGACGCCGGGGGTGAACAGGAGCAGTGCGAGCAGCGCCTGCGTCGTATCGCTGTCCTCGCCGCGCGCGCCGACCAATAGGAATGCCAGAGGCAGACCGATCAACGGATAGGTTCGCAGCACGAATTCGCGCTCCCTTGGCAGGGCCTCGAACACCAGTTCGAACACACCGCGCTCCTTGGGCCGAACCCACAGGCGCAGGGCGATCCAGCGCGCGGGAGCGAGCGCGATGCCAAGCAGCGACTTGCCCCGCTGCGGCACCGCGATGCGCGGAGCGGGCACGAAGGCGAGCAGTGCCACGGCGATTCCCGCGGCCAGTGGCGCGGCGACAAGCCACGCGCCCCCCGTCGTCGAATCCCCGAACAGGGCCGCGAACCAGGCCGGCGGATAGGGACCGAGACCGTGTCCCATGGGCGCGGGCATCTCCCGCAGTCCAGCGAGGTGCCGCAGAGATACGGCCCCGCCGACGATCGCACCGAGAAACAGACCGGCCTGCAGCAGGACCAGCAGCGACGGGGCCCGCGCGCTGAATGCGCCCATGGCGAGCACGAGTACGGAGGCGAGCAGCATCGACTGCGCCAATCCGATGCCGACCAATCCAATGCGCGCCAGGAGCGAAAAGTGTGGCGCGAGCACTGCGGCCGGGATCAAGGCGCCCAGCGTCAACATCCCGAGCACGATGCACAGGTGTCCGAGGCGCGCGAGGCGCAGGTCCCCGGCGCGGACCGGCAACGCGCTGACCCAGGCCTCGGCCTCGTCGCGAACCAAGAGGTCGCCCAGTTCACCGAACAGCGGGATCACCACTAGGAACGCCGCCACGGACAAGGCGAACAGCGCGTACCCAAAGGGCGGCAGATCGTTCGGCGCCAGGGCGCACATGACTGTCGACGCGAAGGCCTGCATGAACAGCGAGGCGATCGGCAGTCGCGCGCCGTCGCGCTGGGCGGCAAGGCGCGCGCGCAGGAGGATCAGCGCTCGTGAGGCCATCGTCGGCGGGTACAGTAACTTGCCTCGATGAAATTCTTCATCCCCGGACCGATGGGCCGTCTTGAAGCGCTGCTCTGGGAGCCGCTCGGCGGTCAAGGCGCGCGCGCCGCGGCGGTGATGTGTCACCCGCACCCTAGGGGCGGCGGGACCATGGACAACAACATCGTGTTCCGCACTGCGCGCGGGCTGCAGTCCGCGGGGTTGGCCGTCCTGCGCTTCAATTTCCGCGGTGTTGGAGCCAGCGAGGGCCTCCACGACGGCAACGGGGCTGAGGAAGGCGACGCGGCTGCTGCCATCGACTGGATGGAGCAGCGCTACCCGGGCCTGCCCCTGTGGGGCGCTGGTTTTTCCTTCGGCGCGCGCACCATGGCCGGTCTTGCGGGGCGCGACACGCGCCTGGCGCGGCTCTTGTGCGTCACGATGCCCTGCCGCGCCTTCGACTGCACGTTTCTAAGAAACGTCCTGCCGCCGACTCACGTGCTCATGGCCGGCAACGACGAATTCGGAAACCTGTCCGAACTGCGCCAGCGCATTCCGAACTTGCCAGAGCACATCGACACCGACGAAATCCCGGGCGTTGACCATTTCTTCAAGGGCAAGACGCCCGAGGTCGAAGCGCGGGTGCTGCTCTGGGCCCAAAACCAATTCACCAAAGTCCCATGACCGAAGCCTCGACCGTTTTCCCGGCGGACCAGCAGCCCTCGATCCGCCGCGTCATGATGCCGCGCGACACCAACGCGCTCGGCACGATTTTCGGAGGCGTGATCCTGTCGGAGATCGACCTTGCGGCCGCCATCGAGTGCCATCGATATCACCCCGACAAGATCGTGACGATTGCCATGGACCGAATCGAATTCCGCCAGCCGGTCTTCGTCGGCGATCTCGTTTCGTTCTTCACCCACACCGTGCGTGTGGGCCGCACGTCGATCACGGCTGGCGTCTCCGTCTGGGCCCAACGTGCCCGGGACCGCACCCAGACCGTCCACGTAACCGCCGCGGAAGTCACGATGGTCGCCGTGGACGATGATCTTCGTCCGACGCCGATCACCAGGCGACCCTGATTACTCGCAGTGGGCGCGCAGGGCCCCGTCGAGCA
>CANKOY010000023.1 GCA_947484275.1 Planctomycetota bacterium
ACCCTGCGCCAGTGCAATCTCGGCTTCGCGCAACTTGTGGATGATCTGCTCGTCGGTGTGGCGTCGTTTCCTGCCCATGTCTGTCTCCCTGAGGTTGGGGCCCAGATTCTATGATGAGATCTGGACCGGTCTGAGGGGGGCATGTCACTTCAAGACCCTCGAAGGCAACTGGCACACGACCAGGGACTGCATCACGATCGATCGACAGTGAGCTGTTGAACGGATAGGACATCCAAGTACCTATCCAGCCGTCACGCTCACTCTTGGGGGATGGGGGAATTGCCGTGGCAGTTCACCCCATTTCCCGTGATGCGTGGCGCTGAAAGGCGTGCCGCGGAAGAGTCCTTCGTCCGACGTCTGAGACTCGCGGCAAAGGGCAAGCAAATCGGCCTGCGACTCTTTTGCGGAACATGCCAACATCGGCCTTGGCGTCCACGGGGACGCCCATGCGCCGTAGCGACTCGCGGTGTGCGACCGGCGACACCAATGATCGTCACCATCGTCCCGAACGTCCTGGTAACAACGGCCCGCAAGGGACGGGCGCGCGGCCGACCTGCGTAGTCGCAACCGGCCTCGACAGAATACGAGTTGGTGACAGGCACGATGGGGCGTCTGCTGTCCGTTCATGAGGCCTACGAACGGATCTCGGCTACCCGCTCGATTGCGGCGGCGGCTTCCCCGGCGACTTGGCAGTGGCAAACCGCCACCCAAAGAACGCGGACACCAGGAACAGGCCGACCGAGGGCAGTTGATTCGATTCCGAGTACACGAACGCGCTGAGGACAAAGGCGGCGACAGCGAGCAGCCCCGAGATCAGCAATCTGCCCGTGTAGGCAGCCTTCAGCTGGACCCAGTGCTGGAACGCGCGTTCATCTTCATCACGCCGCTTCGGCGCGTTGCGCTCCCAATTCAACTTCCGTTGTTCCTGCGCGTCGACTCGAGCCTGGTGGTTGCGTCTGGACATGCGCGCCATCCCCTCCATTTCACCACGACGCTCCTCCGGGGTTAGCTGCGGCCCCGACGACGCGGGGCTCGGGGAGCGGGCAGCGTTGCTGCTGCCGCCCGTGAGGAACTCGATCTGAGCGCGCACTTCCTTGATGCGAGCCTCGTCCAAAATCCGATTGCCGTACTGGTCGTAGTTGTTCGGATCGTCGCGATCACTTGGGTCGCGGCGCTCGTTCGGTGGTTTGGTCCGCATGGTGCGTGCTCCGTGGTTGGACGGTCCTTTCAAATTGACGTCAGACCGGCGCTGCCATGCTCCTGGGGCGATACCCTGAGCCTATGAGTGGCAAACCCTCAACGGCGTGGACTTTCTCCGCGCCAGCCGTTCTTGGTTGTCCTGCAGCAGAGGTCGGTCGTGCTTGACTCATCGTGGCTTGGGGTACGTCGAGATTCCATGTCCAAAATGTCCCTATGACACTGGGAAGTCGTCATCAGCTAGTCCGTGCCTACCGCGCCACGGATTTCGTCGTTGACCGACCGAGGATTGTGATCCGGGTGGGCCAGCGATCCACGCGACTGGACCATCTCCTCCGGCGCGCTGGTACTGGCCGCTGGGCGTACATCACGGCCTGGAATCCTGGGTCACGGCCGTACTCGAAGGCCGCGAACTCTGCCAGGAATCGCCAACTGCTGGCGTTTCTTCGACGGCGGGGGCATCTCGTGCTTGACGGTTGGGGGCGGCCGCGGGCCGGATCATGGCAGGCGGAGGCGAGCTTCCTTGTCCTTGGCATTACGGTTATCGATGCCGTGGCGGTCGGCCGCAAGTTCGGCCAGGTGGCGATCGTGACTGGGCGCTTGGGCGGTCTGGGCCACCTTCGAATGTGCTGCAAAGTTGGTGGCGGGCGAAAGGGTGACTGATCTTTCAGCTCGTCGCCGCGGTGCGGGTGGCGGACACGTTGCAGGCTGGTCGACGATCTTGCGGCCAGATTGCCATGTGCCCGGACTTTGAGACGAAGCGTGGCAGGCGGAACGAGGATCGCGCTGCCATGCGGGACGATCGAACCCCGGTGGTTCCCGTCGCACCCGCGTTCCGCGATGTTGGCGCAGTCTTCCCTATCCAGTGCCCGCGGACTCGGCCTCGAGCCACTCGATGCCGTTCTCGGTTCGAACAAGTCGCTCACTGTGATATGCGCGGCTGAGGTCGCGTCCATGGGATGCGACCTGCGTTGCGTGATGCATCAGATGCGGATAGATGGGATGAGCAGGTCGGCCTCCACGTGAGGTCGAGCTGACGCTGCCTCAGTGGTAGGAAGGGGATGTGTTGCAACCCCAAACCACAAGGAGGCCGACCATGAGGCAGTTTACTACCGCGATCCCGAGGCTGACCGTTGTCCGCGTCGCCTCTGCCGGCGATCTCGCGCGGCTAGTGGGTGAATTCACAGATTCTCACCGTCGACTCCAGCCACGCGAGGAATCGCAAGTTTCAGTTCCTCCGGGAGCGTTGACCAGCAGCGCCAGTACCAGCGAATCTGCGCTGTCCCAAATCGAGCGACCGAGCAGCAAGAGTGGACGGATCCGGGATCGCATCAGAGGCACCCGTGGTTCCCGGCCACGCCGCGCAAGCTGCGGATTCCCACGGGGCGAATTTCAGTTTTGTCGAGCGCTACACGTGCTTCGCCGCCGATGCGGACGTCCACTCCGCACAGGCCATCGCGAGCGTCCGCCGCACAGCAACGGGTAGCGCGCTCCATGAGGCAAGGATCAGGCGCAGCTCCGCGTCCGTGTATCCACCGACGACAAGCAAAGCGACAAGACAGCCACCCGCCGCTTGCTCCGAATCGCCGTAAGTGGAGTGGTGCCCTCGACTGGAATCGAACCAGCACGGGTTACCCCACAAGATCCTTAGTCTTGCGCGTCTGCCAATTCCGCCACGAGGGCACCTTGTACGAACCGATCAGTGCACGCCGCCCTTGGCAGACGGTCGCCTTGGCGGCCGCGCAGCGGTGTGCCCCCGGTTTTCGGGGGTGGGGAGTCTAGCAGCCGCAACTCGGCTCGCAAGGGGTCCGGAGGCCTGCTACAAACGCGGCTCTCCGCCTTCGAAGTTCCCCGCCAGAAAAAGCCCGCCGCCATGCCCCAACTCGTCGGAAATGCGCTCATCGGTCAGTCCGGTGGGCCCACCTGCGTGATCAATCAAAGCCTCGTCGGCATCGTCGAGACCGCGTTGGAGGGCTCCGCGATCCGCAACGTCTACGGCGCGATCCACGGCATCGCCGGCGTCCTGGACGAGCGCCTGATCGACCTGGGCCGCGAATCGAAGGAGGTTCTCGAAGCGATCGCGGTCACGCCCTGCGCGGCCCTGCGCTCCGTGCGCAAGAAACCCACGCGCGAAGAGTGCGCCAAGGCCCTGCGCGTGTTCAAGGCCCACGACATCCGCTACTTCTTCTACATCGGCGGCAACGACACGGCGGAGACGGCGTTCCTGCTCAACGAATTGGCGGTGGCCGAGGGCTACGAGATGCGCCTGTTCCATGTGCCCAAGACCATCGACAACGATTTGCGCGTCACCGACCACTGCCCCGGCTACGGATCCGCGGCGCGCTTCGTGGCCAGCGCGTTTCTCGGTGACAACCAGGACAACCGCAGCCTTCCCGGCATCAAGGTCGACGTCGTCATGGGCCGCAACGCAGGCTGGCTCACGGCCGCGAGCGCACTGGCGCGCACTCATCCTGGGGACGGACCGCACTTGATCTACTTGCCAGAACGCGTGTTCTCCGCGGACGCTTTCGTCGCCGATGTCGATCGCGTCTACAAAGAGCACGGCCGCTGCTTGATCGCAGTGTCCGAGGGCATTCACGGAGCGGACGGCAAGTCCGTGATCGAAACCAAGGAAGTCGATTCCCACGGCAACGCGCAATTGTCCGGATCGGGCGCGCTGGGGGATTGGCTCGCGGGCGAGATCAAACAGAAACTCGGCGGCAAATTGCGCGTGCGCGCGGACACCTTCGGCTATCTGCAGCGCTCGTTCGCAGGCGTGTGGTCCGACGTGGACGCCGCCGAAGCGCGCGAAGTGGGGCGCACCGCCGTGCGCGTGGCGCTCAAGGGCGATCGGCCCCACGGCTCGATCGTGATCCTGCGCGACCCGGGCGCGAGATACCGCGCGCGCTACGACGTCACTGAATTGAAAAACGTAGCCAAGGAAACGCGGCCCATGGAGCAGCACTTCCTGCGGGGCGACAACGACGTTTCACCTGAGTTTCTCGAGTACGTGCGGCCGCTGGTTGGCCAATTGCCCGTCAGCGCCCGGCTTTCCGACCTTCCCGTGGCGCGCAAGTTGTAGATTGTCCACGCGCTCCAGCGCGCCCATCGAATCCATGAAGATCCAACTCGCTCTCACGCTCCTCAGCCCGCTGTTCCTGTTCGCTCCGGCCTCCGACGCCGGGGTGTCGCAGTCGCACCTCGCGCACGCCAATCCCGTGCCCGAGGATCGTGTCACAGGCAAAATCGAAGGCCGCGTCGTGTTCGACGGCGAGCGCCCGGAAGTGCGGCCGCTCGACATCGGCGAGGACAAGTCCAAGGGCTGCACGAAGCCCGGCGTGGCCATGGACAAAACCGACCAGAGCCTGCTCGTCAGCAAGGAGCTCGGCATCAAGAACGTCGTGGTCACGATCGCGGTCAAGGACGCGAAAGTGGTCGTGCCGGAGAAGCCGATTCCGCTCGATCAAGTCGCCTGCGTGTTTGAACCCCACGTGATTCTCTTGCCCGTGGGCGCGACGGTGGATTTCTTGAACTCCGACACGATCGTGCACAACGTGCGCACCCTGGCGCGCAAGCACGAGAGCATCAACGAGACCGTGGCGCCGGGCGGAAAGCGCCCGCTCTTGCTCAACCTCGGAGCCGACAAGATCGAGATCAAGTGCGACTACCACCCCTGGATGAACGCCTGGCTGTTCGTCACCGACACGCCCTACGCGGCGGTGACCGACGTCGACGGCAAGTTCTCGATCGCAGGGCTTGAACCTGGGGAATACAAAGTGACCCTGTGGCATGAGCGCCTGCCCAAGCAGGAGGCTACCGTGACCGTTCGCGCCGACGGCTCGAGCGATTCGGTAACGCTCAAGCTGGCTCCGAAGAAAAAGAAGCGCGAGTAGGCGCTGCGCGGAGTGGATTCGCTCCAACCCCGGACCCTGCTCGCGCGTACGATCGGGCTCCAGTCTCGAAGGAGGTTCGCCATGAATCAGTGTTTGTTGGCTTTGGCACTTGGTTGCATCGCCGCGCCCCTAACGGCGCAATCCCAAGTATTGATCGTTCGAAGCCAGGGGCAGGGCCCCGCGGCGGCCAGCGCTGACCAGGCACACGTAGTCGAGGGCTTCAGGGTCCTCGGGGTGGATCAAGAAAGCGTGCCGGGCGGGGAAGTGATCGTCGTGCGCCAGGCCCCACAGGAACGCACCGTCGTGAACGTGTTGGGTGGCCGGCTGCAAGCGACCGGCCTCGGGGTGCAGGGAATCTCGGTCGTGAGACCGAAACTGCAGACTCTTTCCGTTCCCGGGCCACGGCAAGGCGATCCCTGGATTGGACTCTCGCTGAGTTCGCGCAGCGACGGTGGCGCGCGGCTCGAGGTCGACGAGGTCCTCCCGGGCACTCCCGCCGAAGCTGCGAAGGTCGAGGCCGGCGATAAGTTGGTGGCCCTAGATGGCCGTCCGATTTCGACGCACGATTCACTGCTGGAAATCATGCGGGGTCGGCGCGCAGGCGAACGCCTGCAGCTCACGGTTGAGGGCACGAAGCGCGCGCAATTGGTTGCAAGCAGCGAGGACGATGACCAGGGCATGCTGGGTGTGGAAACGAGCGACCGGCCGAAATCCAAAGAGGAATGGCGTCGGGGCGTGCGCGTGGATGAAGTCGTCAGTGATTCCCCGGCCAAGGCCGCCGGCCTGCGCGCCGGCTGGCGCATCGCCGCCGTCAACGGCTTAGAAGTTAAAACGCACGACGAATTGCGTACGGCCGTTCGGGCCCTCAAGCCTGGAACCGAAGTCGAGCTGCGGATTCAGCGCGACCTTAAGCTCAAACTCGCCGCGCGTCCGGCTGACGGCTCAGGCGAACGCAGCGTGATGGGTATGGGGAATGGGGCGTTCACGCCCGTGCCTGAGATGCCTTCGCTGCCGCATCCGCCCGCGGAGGCGGATGGCCACTGGGAGCGCCATGGAGCCGACCAGGAAGACGCACACCAGCACAAACACGTGGACGGTCACGGAGACGGCCACGGGAGCGCGGATTCCGGGAGCTCCGACGGTCAAGCGGCCTCGCCGCATTTCTACTGGAACACACCGCCGGAACCCCTGGGCCCGCAGATTCGGCGTCAGGGAATTCCGCTTCAGGAGCGCGCGGGCCCCCGGGCGCCCCAGGGCCCCGCCGCCCGCGGCCGATTCGCGCCCGCTCCTCCGCCCGCAGTTGAGCGTGCGCGGCGCGATCCGCGCTCGGGCGCTGGGGCGGAACTCTCGGCCCAGTTGCTCGAGGAGCTTCGCGCCCTGCGCGCCGAGGTCGCCGACCTGCGCCGCGAGATCGACAAACTGCGAAAGCAGAGCCGCTAGCCAGCCCGCTCGGGTCGCCAGCGATGCAAGAGGGGCGCCAGTGCCCTCAGGCAGGCCTCGTTGCGGATCGCCGCCAGCCGTCGTGCGCTGGCGCGTTCCGCAGCCTGCGCCTGCAGTTGGCGATCGACGAATTCGACTGCCTGGTGCAACAACGCCGGTCGCGCCCCCGCGGCACGTGCCAAGAGCGGCAGAAAACGCACGGCGGAGCCCTCAGGCAGTCCATGCCGTCGGCACAACTGTTCCAGCTTTATTGAGGGGTCGAAGGGCATCATCGGAATCCTGCAGGGGCTCCAGTGGCGGACCGCTCCCTGACCTGTTGAAGCCTACCCCGAACAAAATCGACTGGCCGCAGGGAGCCGCGAGGCGGATGCTGGACCGAAGCCATGGACCCGCTTTCGCCCAAGCCACCTGAAGAATCCGACGGGGGACACCGGCGGAGACCGCGATACAAGGGCAAGAATCCGCGGCGTTTCGAGGACAAGTACAAGGAGCACGATCCGCTCCGCTACCCGGAGCTGATTGAGCGCGTGCGCGGGCGCGGCGCCACGCCGGCGGGTCAGCACATTCCGATCCTCGCCGAGGAGATCCTCGCGGTCCTTGACCCCAAGCCGGGTGAGCGCGGCGTCGATGCCACTTTGGGATACGGTGGTCACGCCGCTCGCTTCCTTGCTCGACTTTCGCCCGGCGGGCAGTTGCTCGCCCTCGATTGTGACTCGATCGAGCTGCCCAAGACCGAGGCGCGCCTGAGGCATGCCGGCCACGGTGAGTCCGAGTTCTTGGTGCGAAGAACGAACTTCGCGAGTCTCGCCCGGACTCTGGGCGAAGTGGGCTGGCACGACGGAGTGGATTTCCTCCTGGCGGACCTCGGGCTCTCCTCGATGCAGATCGACGACCCAGCGCGCGGATTCACCTTCAAGCAGGCAGGCCCCCTGGACATGCGCATGAACCGCCGGCGCGGGCTCTCGGCGGCCCAGTTGCTGGCCCACGTGAGCGAACCCGACCTGGCAACTCTGCTGGAGCGCAACGCGGATGAGATCCGCGCGCCGCTCCTTGCCCGGGAGCTCTGCGCGCGTCGCGGCACGCTCTCGTCCACCGTGGATCTGGCTAGGGCGGTGCGCGATGCACTGGCCGGGACCTGTACCGAGCCGGAGGCCGACCAGAGTGTCCGGCGCGTGTTCCAGGCACTGCGGATCGAGGTCAACGACGAATTCGGGGCGTTGGAGCGCCTGCTGGAGCAAGTCCCCGATTGCCTGCGCTCGCGGGGCAGGGTGGCACTGCTCTCATTCCATTCGGGCGAGGATCGGCGCATCAAACAGGCCTTCCAGCGTCACTTGAGTCAGGGTCGCCTGGGCGTCGTGGGGGAGGCCGTCATTCGAGTTTCAGCTATGGAACGGCGCTCGAATCCGCGCTCCGCCTCCGCCAAGTTGCGCTGGGCCGCCAGATCCTAGTTATCGTGGTAACGGAAAGGTCATCCATGATCCCGAAGCCCGAGCCCCCCTTCATCCTGCACCTGGGTCCAGACCCGACCGAGTCGGCATTGTTGTCTGCGGAACTCGCAGCCGAGTCGCTCCCTGCACGCGTCACCCACGCCTCCACGGAGTCGGAACTGCGCGCAGTTCTTGCAGCGAATCATGTCAGCGTCGTGGTTGCCGATCTTCCGCTGCCCTGGGCCGAAGCGACGCGCCAGTTGGCCGATCTGCAGCGCGCGCGGCCCGAGCTCTCGGTGGTCTTCCGCTCCGGTTCCACCGGGAGTCGCACCGTCGCCGAACCGATCCCGCAAACGGCCCGCGCCGTGCGCGAAGCGCTCGAACACCCTGGCGGTCTGCCAGCCTCGCAGAGCGAATTGGTGGAGCGCTTCGTGAGCAGCCAGGAGACGCTCCTGCGCCTCGGTCGGCGAGACCTCTGGGAGTTCGACGACGTGATCGCGGACATCGTACGCAGCGCGTCGGAATTGCTGGACGTCAAGCGCGTCAGCCTGTGGGAGTTGGACCCCGAGAGTTCCAAGCTGGTCTGCGACTTGGTCTACGATCGCGAGCGCGGCCTGCATCGCGCTGACGGCGAACTCGAGTTGGGGCCTCAGTACGTCGCGGCGCTGGAAGCTGCGACATTCGTGGCAGCTGACGACGCGCAGCACGATCCGCGCACCAGCGAGCTGACACCGGACTACCTGGGCAAGCACGGGATCACCTCGATGCTTGACGCCCCGGTGCGCCAGGAAGGCCACATCGTCGGCGTGCTGTGCCACGAACATATCGGTCCCGTCCGACGTTGGACGTTGCTGGAACAGTGCAATGCGGCGGCACTTGCCGACATTGTGGCCCGCGCCTTCGAAGTGCGCGCCCGCCGACGCCTCGAGCGCCGGCTGAGGGAATCGGAAAAGTTCGAGGTGATCGGCCGCCTCGCGGGCCGCCTAGCCCACGACTTCAACAATCTGCTGACGGTGATCCTGGGCAACGCGCAACTGGGACTTCAGCGCCATCCCACTGAATCGGTGGAGCGCGAGGGACTGGAGCAAATCATCGGAGCCAGCGAGGTCGCCTCGGACCTCATCCGCCAGCTTCTGGCCTACTCGCGTCGCGAGGTGATCAAGCCCGAGATCGTCGACATTCACGGTCTGATGAAGTCGCTGCTGCCCATGCTGGAACGACTGGTGGGACTCGACGTACATGTGACCTGCGATCTTGGTATGGGCCCGATGTATGTGTTGATCGACCCGACCCAGTTCCAGCAGGTGGTGCTCAATCTCGCGGCGAACGCGCGCGAGGCGATGCCGGCGGGGGGAGCGCTCACGATCACAATGGCGAACGAGCCGGCGAACGCCGCAGCTCTGCGCCAGGGCAAAGGGATGCGGGTTCGACTGAGCGTCGTCGACACCGGGCGCGGAATCGCGCCTGAGATCCTGCCGCACATTTTCGACTCGTTCTTCACCACCAAGGACAAGAACGTGGGCGCCGGTCTGGGTTTGGCGTCCGTGGCTGAAATCGTGCGGCGGGCGGGCGGCGACGTGTTGGTGAAGAGCCACGTGGGACGCGGCTCCACGTTCGAAATCCTGCTGCCCTCGCAGGCGACGTCCATGCTCGCGATCGAGCCTCCTGGGGGCGCGGCGCAATCCGAGCCGACCGTCCGGAAACCGGGTTCACTGACGATCATCCTCGTTGAACCAGACGTGAAGCTGCGGCGCGCCTGGACCTCGGACCTGACAGGAGGCGGATTCGGCGTGCTGGAGGCGAACGGGGTGGTCGAGGCCTTGGAGTGGTTGGCCCGTGGATCGCACGTCGACGCCGTGGTCAGCGGATTTCAGCTGCAGAGGATGGACGGCGTCGCCCTGATTCGCCACTTGCGCGATTTCATGCCGCAATTGCCGGCATTGCTCATTGCCGACGCTGCTCGCCGCGGCCAAATCGATCTGGCCGCACTGCGCGAGACAGGGCCGACGGAGCTGATTGCCGGTCCTCCCGCGCCGAGAGTACTCGTGGAAGCCCTAGGACGATTGCACGCGCGCGTCTAAGGGCACGTCCTAATACCTGGCTGGCCGCTTGGGCGATTCCAGGCCGCCAGCCGCGAGGCGCAGCGACGACGCGTATTCGCCTGCAATACTCGGAGGAGCTGCAACGTCGCGATGGCGAGTCTGGAATTGGCCTAGCGGCCAGCCAGGTATTAGGACGTGCTCTAAGGGGCCGTTCACGGGGCTGCGATTTTCGCCCCGTGCCCCGTGCCCCGGCCGCGGATCTGCGAGAGCCAGTCTCAGGTCGGTTGGTCGCGCCTCACGATCACGCGCCGACCGCGGAGCTTCGTGCCGCGCAGGGCCTGAATGATCCGATCGGCGTGTTCGGTTGCGACTTCCACCAGTGAGAAGCGGTCGGCGATCTCGATCGCGCCGATGGAAGCGTTGGTCAAGCCGGTTTCGTTCGTGATCGCGCCGACGAGATCCCCTGGCCGCAGGGACTCGAAGCGTCCAGCGCCGACGAAGATGCGCACGCTGTCATGGCGGTTGCCGCGGTCGCGGGGCGGAGGCGGGCGAGGTCCACGCTCTTGCCCGCGCTGCTCGAATCCCCAGGAAGGGCGCTCCGGCGGCGGCCCCCGTCGCTGCGCATCACGGGGCTCGACGACGATGTCCTTCTCGTCGGCCTGGGCCTTGCCCTCGGCGCGACTGGACTCGTGTGCAAGCTTCACCGCGGCCGCGGCGACGTCCATCGGATCGAGCTCGCTGGCGAGCTCGTTGACCAGATCGCGGTAGACCGTCAACTCTCCGGCAAGGATCGTCTCCTTCAAGGACGCGCGCGTCAGTTCCAGGCGACGATGACGCAGGTCGGCCACCGTCGGGATCGTTGCGGGGGTGATCTTCTGACCCGTGGCCTGCTGAATGTTGCGCAGCAGCCGGTGCTCGCGCGGTTCCACGAAGGTGATCGCCACGCCATCACGTCCGGCGCGACCGGTGCGGCCGATGCGGTGCACGTAGGCGTCCGGTTCCGTCGGCACGTCGTAGTTGACCACGTGCGAAACGTGCTCGATGTCCAAACCACGCGCTGCGACGTCGGTGGCGATCAAGAGATCGGCCGCGCCTGAGCGGAAGCGCTGCATCACGCGGTCGCGCTGTTCTTGCGCGAATCCGCCGTGCAACGCCTCGGCGCGATAGCCGCGCGCGTTCATGGCGTCGCTCAGTTGATCCACCTCCAAACGCGTGCGGCAGAAAACGATCGCTGAAGTTGGCGTTTCCATGTCGAGCACGCGGCCAAGGGCCGTGGGCTTGTGAACGCGCGGAACGACGTAGGCCACCTGGCGCACTCGCGGCAATTCGCCGGCGGGGGTGCGCTCGCGGGCCACCGCAATACGCAGCGCATCGTGCAAATGCCGCTCGCCGATGGCGAGAATGCGCGGTGCCAGGGTGGCCGAGAACAGCGCGGTCTGGCGCTGAGGACTGGCGTGCGAGAGGATTTTGTCGAGATCCTCCGCAAAACCCATGTCGAGCATTTCGTCGGCTTCGTCGAGCACGAGCATCGTCAGTTCATCGAGGATCATCGTGCCGCGTTCCAAGTGATCCACTGCACGGCCCGGCGTCGCCACGACGATCTCGACTCCGCGTTCCAGAGAGCGCAACTGCTGGCGGAAGGACTGGCCGCCGTAGATCGGCAGCACTGTGGCGCCCTTCGCCTTGCCGTAGCGATGGACGGCCTCGGAAACTTGCATCGCCAATTCGCGCGTCGGCACGAGCACCAGTGCCCGCGGCCGATTCGGCTTGGGGTTGCCATCGACGCAGCGCTGGATCATCGGCAGGGCGAAGGCCGCGGTCTTTCCGGTCCCCGTGGCCGCTTGCCCCAAGAGGTCGCGACCGGCGATCAACGGGGGAATGGCCTCGCGCTGAATCGGGGTCGGCTCCTCGTAGCCGAGACTGGCAAGGGCACTCAGGAGTTCGGGGGCGATCCCCAGGCCCGCGAAGCCGCTGACCTGGTCGTCTTTCGCTTCGGGCAGTGTTTCGGACATCGAATCGGTGAGAGGCATGGTTTCTGTTCGTGTGGGCTGCGGAGGACCGCGCAGTATCGCACACCGGCCCCCGCCCGCGGTGATCGTTCTCAACTCTCAGCCCCAGGGCCGCCTCAATGGGGCCGAAACTGTCGCTTTGGAGCTGCTTCGGCGCGCTGAGTGGCCGAGCGCCGGGCCCAGGACCGTGGAATCGCCGACCGCCGGCTCGCCAAGGCCCCAGGAAAACTACCTGCCGCAACGGAGCCACCTTCGGTGATACTGCGCCGCGCCACCTGTCTCGCCGTGCCCCGCCCGCCCCCGCGGTGGGAGCTTCTCAATGGACCGCTGGGAGATCCCCATGAACGAATCGATCTACTTCCTGCTTGAACTCAACATCCGGCCGCGCGAGATCGAGGCCTTCCGCGACCTGATGAAGTCCATGGTGGAGTCCGCGCGGGGCGAGTCCGACACGCTGAGCTATGACTGGACGCTGTCGGAGGACAGCAAGACATGCCACGTCTTCGAGCGCTACGCCGACAACGCCGCGCTGATGATTCACGCACGCACGTTCCAGGCCAAGTTCGCCGAGCGTTTCCTGGCGCTCGCCAAGCCCGTGCGCGTCGTGGTGCACGGAAAGCCGACGGCCCAGGTGCGCGACGCCCTAGCGGCCTTCTCGCCGACGTACATGTCGCCTCTGGGCGGCTTTCACCGCTAAGAGCACGTCCCAAAACCTGGCTGGCCGCTAGGCCAATTCCAGGCTCGCCATCGCGACGTTGCAGCTCCTCCGAGTATTGCAGGCGAATACGCGTCGTCGCTGCGCCTCGCGGCTGGCGGCCTGGAATCGCCCAAGCGGCCAGCCAGGTATTAGGACGTGCTCTAAGCGTTTGCGACCCTTGGAATCAGCGAGCGGGCAGCGCACCCTGCACGCGATGTCCGAGGCCTTCTAGGGCCGCGCGCGCGGTTTCAAACTGTTCCGCAGAGATCAAGAACCAGTCCGTGTCGTAGGTCGCGATCGTGAACACCGACACGCCAACCGCGGCCAGGGCCGTGCACAGGCTGGCCATGATCCCGACCGAGGTCAGGGGCACGCTGCCTTCGATTCCCAGTGCAAGTTTGTCGCGGACCTGCAGCAAGTCAGCGGGCACGTTGGTCTGGGCGCAGACGATCGATAGCTCGGCGGCCGTGCGCGTGACGCTGACGAATCCGCCCCGCGCCCAGTGAGGCACGGGCGAAGCAGCGTCCAGGCGCGCGATGGCCAGGCGCTCGCCGTGGACCGCGAAGGTAAACCGGGGACTCTCCACGGCGTCGGAGCATAGGCGCCGCGGCAGCGAACCGGTCCTTTCGCCCGTCAATTCGCGGCCGGGCCTCAAGTTCGCCCCGCGCGGATCACGACTTCACGGGCTCGGACCTCCCCGTCCGATCCCCCTTGTCGCGCCCCATCTGTTTCATAGCCGCGCTGTGCGCGCTGGCTTCGATGCTGTGGTCCATTCGGCCCACGTCCGACCTTCGGGCGGGGAGCGCTGTTCGATTGGATCTCGCGGGGCTGGTGGACGGATCGGAAATCGGCCTCGAGGGCCGTGTGCTCTCCACCCGCGTGGAACTGGATGCCCTTGGACGTCCGTACACGCGCGCAACTCTTGCAGTGACCCGCGATCTCATCGGTGACTCGCGCGGTCCCTTCGATGTCCTGATTCCTGGGGGCGTGTTGCCCACTGGCACGGGTCTCTTGCTGCCGGGGATGCCAGCGCTGCATCCCGGCGAGGAGGTCTTCCTGTTCCTCACCGAAGCCAGTGCGACGGGCGTGCGCGTGCCTGTGGGTCTGGCCCAGGGAAAATTCAGGATCGAGCGCGACGCCAACGGTGGCCGCACGCTGGTGCGCGATGGCGCCGAACTCCTGCTGCTCGACAGCCTCAGTCTGCAGCGCACAAGTGTCGGGCTTGCCGCGGTCTACGACTACGCCGCGTTCATGGCCGAGGTCCAGGCGCTCGCGGCGCGGCGACGCTCGTTGGCGGTTCCACCTGCGGTGCAGACCGAGGTCAAGTAGCTTGCGCGGCGTTTCGCTTTCGGTCGCGCTCGTGGCCGCCGCGCTGTTCGCTGGCGCGCTGTCCGCGCACGTGCGCCTGATCAATTCCGGCAATGGCCGACCCCTGTACTGGTCGAACCCGGCGAACATCGGGATCACGATCTCGTCGCAGGGCTCGGACAACCTCCCCGACCAAAGCGATCTGTGGGCGATGCGCGGATCGATCGCGTCGTGGAATCGCGCCACGGGAACCAGCGCGCAGCTGGTGGAGGACACAGCTGCTGCCTCGCAGGCGCGCACCGATTGGGCCGCCGATGATTTGCACCTGATGATGTTCGATGAGACCAATTCCTCCGGGTATTTACCCCCCGGGTCGGGAATCGTCGCCGTGACGCCGGTGTGGTTCGTTTCCGGCGGACGAATCATCGACGCCGACGTGTTGTTCAACGGCCGCACGTTCAGTTTCACCACTAGCGGTCAGTCCGGGTCATTCGATGTGGAGGACGTTGCGACCCACGAACTCGGACACTTGCTGGGTCTCGACCACTCAGGCTGTGTGGGTGCGAGCTTGTACCCGTATGTCTCGCCGGGGATGACGTTGCACCGTTCGATTTCCAGTGACGACGAGCATGGCCTGCGCGACGCCTACCCGTCGGGTTCCCGAGCTTCGATCTCTGGCACCGTGCGGCGGGCGAGTGGCAATTCTCCGCTGGCCGGGGCCTACGTTGTCGTGCGCTCCAGCGCGGGGCGAACCGTTGCGTCGGCCCTGACCGCAAGCACCGGGACGTTTCAGATCAACGGACTCGCGAGCGACACCTACGTACTCTATGCGACTCCCCTGGACTTCCCGGTCTCGAGCGCGAACCTGACCGCCGGAAGAACCGTTCAGGTGGATTTTCAATCGACGGTCCATGGTGCCGTCGCTGTGCTCCAGGGACAGCAAGTTGCCGTGGGCGACGTGGTCGTGGACGCGGACACGAGCTTCAGCCTGGGTCGCAACTTCGATCCACTGCCCCTGCAAGCCGTCATCGATCGCACACGGGTACTGTCGCTGCACGGCGTTGATCTGTGGCCGGGTTCGACATTGGAGGCCGGCGATCCGGCCGTGCAGGTGGGCGTGCTTTCCTGGCAGGGAAATCAGGTCCTCTTCGACGTCAGCGTTCCCTCCGGAGCCGCAGCGGGTCACGTCGACCTGATCGCCACGTCTCCATTCGGCGAACGCAGCATTCTCTGCGGCGCGCTGGAACTTGTTCCCGTGGCTCCGAGCATCACGGCCGTGACTCCGGCCGAGGCGAACATCGGCGGCGGGGAATTGTTGACGATTACCGGGCGCCATTTTTCCCCAGGCCTGCGGCTGGTGCTCGGGGATCGCGTGTACACCGACGGCGTCGTCGGCGGCTGCAGCGTGATCGACTCAAACACCGTGCAACTGACTTGTGCGCCCACCGCTGGTGGGACCTATGACGTGGTGGCGATCGACGTCACGGGCGTCGAAGGCCGACTCGCGAGCGGATTCCAGTTCGTGGCCCAGCCCTCGATCCAGAGCCTGTTCCCTCCGGCCGGAGCTGCGGCGGGCGGCACGCTCGTGACGATCGTCGGCAATGGATTCGTGTCAGGTTCCAGCGTCAGCATCGACGGGATCTCCCAGAGCGACGCCACGGTGGTGGATACGAGCCGCCTGCACTTCACCACCGAACCCGGTGTGCTCGGCGGCCCGTTCTTGGTGGAGATCCTCAACCCCGGCGGAGCCATCGCTACTGCCGCGTTCAGTTACGTCGCCCAAGCCGACCCGAATTTGACCGCGGTCGATCCCGCGGAATCCGGCACCCAGGGCGCCGTGCCCGTGACGCTGCACGGCAGCGGATTCAATCCCACCAGCGTGGTCACGTTTGGCGCTGACCCGAACGACGGAACCGGTGGGTCAATTTGCTCCTCCGTGAACTTCATCGATGCACAGACCCTGGAGGTGATCGTGCCCGCCCACGCCAGCGGCGTGGTGTCGATCCTGGTCAGCGATCCTTCCTCCGGGCAGGCGACGGTCCTCCCCGCAGCTTTTACCTACAGGAGCAGCGGCGGCGGCGGCGGATGCGCCGCGGTTCGTGGAATCGAGCCCCCGAGGGCGCGAACGCTGCTCGAGGGAACTTGGTGGATGTTGGCGGCACTCGTCGGCGCGCACGTCCTGACGCGCAGCCGCGTGCAGCCCCGGATCGCGACTCAGAAATAGCGGGGGGAGTCACTGCCCCAGGGCCAGCGATCTCGCCTGGGCCAAGGAACGCTGGCCCAGGGCAGTATCATCTGCGGCCCATGGCAACGATTGCATTCGACATCGAAGTGGCTGGCTTCGCCTGGAGCGAAGTCGATGAGACCACGCGCGGGTACCTGCTGGACCGCGCGAAGAGCTCCGAGGACCGCGACGCCGTTCCCGAGCGTACGGCGTTGTTTCCCGGCCTTGGCAAGGTCATCGCCATCGGCATGTGGGACCTCGATCGCGATCGGGGGATCATGTTGCTCGAGGGCGCGTCGGAGCCGGAGCGCGACTGGGAGAAGGTGTCGCACTCGAAAATCGTGCGCGGCAGCGAAACGGAGATTCTCCAGCGCTTCTGGGAAATCCTCGGCAAGTCGCGCATTCGCCTGGTCAGCTACAACGGTCGTGGATACGACGGCCCGATCCTTATGATTCGCTCGGCGCAACTTGGGCTGCGGCCGTCGGTGCAACTGGTTCCCTATCGCTACGACATCGCCAGTCATTGCGACTTGCTCGACGTGCTCGGTTTCCAGGGCGCCACGCGCGAGCACTTCAAGCTCGACTACTGGTGCCGACGCTTCGACATCGAGAGTCCCAAGGGCTCGATCGACGGCAGTCAAGTCGCCCGCGCGTACCGCGAAGGAAAGATCGAGGACATCGGCGAATACTGCCTGCGCGATGTGCGCGCCACGGGCGAGTTGTACAAGAAGCTCGAGTCCACGCTGCTCGTGCACTTCAAGGGCGGACCGAACGCGAGTTAGAGCACGTCCTAATACCTGGCTGGCCGCTAGGCCAATTCCAGACTCGCCATCGCGACGTTGCAGCTCCTCCGAGTATTGCAGGCGAATACGCGTCGTCGCTGCGCCTCGCGGCTGGCGGCCTGGAATCGCCCTAGCGGCCAGCCAAGTATTAGGACGTGCTCTTAGGTTGCGCGCGCTGCGTCCTACGTGGTGCGCTTCAGTGCAAGTCCCAGGCGCGCCAATTCTCGCTCTCGCGATCGGGCGCGATGTCCTTGGCCCAGGTCCGCTCCAGTTTTCCAACGGCCTCGGCGATCGCAGGCCAGGGATGCTTGGGCAAGAGCAGCACGTGGCGTCTTCCGCCGAGTCCGATGAACCGCGCGACGGCCCAGGGTTGCGTGTCCTCCGGATCCTTCACCGCCCATAGGCTGCGCCAAGCGTAAAACGAAACCGCAGGGTTGTTCAGCCCCATGCACGCGGGGTGGATTCCGAAATCCCCCGGCGCCACCAGGGAGGCGAACTCGGCCCCCGTGATGTTCGGAAGCGGCAGGAGCGGCGGCGCGCGCTCGGCTTGGCTCTCATTCGCGCTCGAGCGGAAATCAAAGCGCAGATCGTTCGCGCGCTGAAGCCCCTGCATGGCGAGTGCAGAGACCAGCAGCGCGATCGGAAGCGCGCCCATTCCGCGCCGCGCCAAGGCGCTCGCCACATGATCCAGTGCAAGCGCAGCGAAGCCCGCCACGGCGGGGATCAACAGGATCAAGAACGTGTGCTGGGGATCCAGGGTGTGGCGAAAGTTGGCCAGCAGGAACAGCGCCGCGCCTGCCAGAAGCGCGGGCTCGAGATTCAGCGCCTTTTCCGGGTCCTGCGCCGGAGGCTTCGGGCCGAATCGTCCCCTCAGGCCGTGCGCGAGCCAAAGCACTGCGCCCAGGGCAGCGCACAGGGCCACCGGCACCGTGAACCACTGCCCGACGCGCGTGAATTGCAGCAGAGCCCAGTGACCCAGGGACTCGCTCCCGTCGAGCAAAGGGCTGAGCAGTTCCCGCGCGCGATCGGGCATTGTCCTCGCCACCAGCCCCAATCGTGCGTGGACGATGGCGCTCCAGGCGCCGTGGGCAACGATCGGTACCAGACCGACCGAGCCAGAGGCCAAGGAGAACCACAGTGCTCGCTTCCAGCCCAGGTGCACTGCGACCACGAGCGCCAGCGCCGGAAGAAAAAACAAGGCTGAGTAGGTCACGACGCTCCCCGCGGCCATCCACAGCGCGACGCCGGCCAGAGATCGCGCGCCTTGGTCGCGCATCCAGCGCGCGAAGTAGCCGACGGCAAACAGGATGCAAACCAGGGCCGGGTTCTCGTAGTTGACCAGCGTGCCGTAGATCACCGAGATCGGCAGCAAGCTCGCGACGCCGAGTGCCAGCGCAGCGCGCCGTGGTCCCGCGGCCTCGCGGATCGCCCACCAGAGCGCGAAGAGCGCCAGGATGCCCGCCGCAAGAAACGGTGCGCGGATCCAGGGCTCGATGTTCGCAGGCGCGGCGTGGTCTTTTGCGCTTCGATCCAAGCCCTCTGGATCGCCGACGCGCAGGGCCGACCAGGCCAAGAGCGGCACCAGCGGCGGGTGATTCGCGTAGAGGTACCACGTCGAAGGTTCGTCGCGCAGATCGCGCGTGTCGCGAGGGGCGCGAAGGTCGCGAAGGTCGCTCCCGGCGCGAGTGGGCCCGCCCACGGGACCGAGATCAATGTTGACTACCGGGTAACCGCCGCTGCGCCATAGGCCGAGGCGCTCGTAGTTGACCGCGCCGATGGCGAAGAAGGCGCCCTGGGCGCCCTCGAATTCGCGATCAAAGGGTGCCGCGAGATCGCGCGAACGCGCCGCCAGCGACACCAGCAGTATCGCGAGCACGATCAGACGCTCGCGCCAGCCTGAGCGGGTGACGTTCGCGGTCATGCTCTATGGACGCAAATAGGTGGGCCGAAAGTCAACTCAATAGCCGAGCTGCTGCAAATGAGCCTCGGCTTCCGCCGACAGCGTTGGACGCAAGCTCTCGCGCGCGAGCGCGCCTGCGCGCCAGCGGTCGAACGCCTTGCGAAGTTCTTCTGCGCCGGCACCCTCAGTCGCGGCCAGATCCTGCAGCTGAGCGGCATCGGTGCGCACATCGAACACCTGCAGGGTCTGTGCGGGGAGTTTGCGACCGGCTCCGAACAGATCGAAATCCACCTGGGTGCGAATCGCTGTGCGCTGCTCGTCCACGCAGCCGACCTGCAGCATGCCGGAGTGCTCGAAGAAAATGCGGCGCCGCTCGCGATCCGCTCGCCGGGCGAACTCCACCAGGTCCACTCCGCGCAAGTGCGGCGGCGGTAGGCCGCTGAGTCCGAATAGCGTGCGCGCGAGATCCAGGGACCACACAGTCTCCTTGACGCGCACGCCGCGCGGTCCCTGGGGCAGGGCGAGGATCAGGGGCACGTGCATCACTTCTCGGTGCAGGCCCGCGTGGTGAAAGTCGTTGCCGTGCTCGCCGAGTGCTTCGCCGTGGTCCGCGATCAGGGCCACGACTGTGTTGTCCAGACCGCCGCGCTGGGACAGTTCCGCGAACAACTGGCGCAGGAGCTCGTCCTGATAGGCAACGCTCGCCCGGTACATGAACTGGGCCCAGGCGCGGTTCGTGACGCCCTCGAGGAATTCGCCCTTCGCACTGAAGCGACCGGGTTCCAGGGTGGGCGGCGTCGATTCGCGCGGGGGAACACTCAGGCCCGTGCGCTTGCAGAAGTCGCGCAGGAACCAGGCCGGCGGCGCATAGGGCGTGTGAGCATCGAACAGATGCAGCCAGAGGAAAACCGGCCGCTGTCCCTCGCGCGCCATGGCGCGCCACCAGTCGCGCACGGCCGAAGTTGTCTTGGCGCCGTCGCGTGCGGAATCGGCCCCTCCGAGCCAAAAGCGATCGAATCCCTGGCCCAGGCCGGAGTTCTCCGGCGTCAGGTGGGGGACACTGACCGCGGCCGCTGTCTGCCAACCGGCCTGGCGGAAGCTCTCGGCGAGCGTCGTGTTCTCCGCCGAAAGCACCGAGCGGTTGTCGAGAACGCCGTGATCCTGCACGGCGAGGCCAGTCATGATCGATGCGTGGGCAGGCGTCGCGGCGTTGCACGCGCTCCATGCATTCTCGAACAGGATTCCGCGCTCCGCCAAATTGTCGATGAACGGCGTGGGACTGGGCCCGGGCGCGGGCTGCAGCATTCCGATGGCATCCGCGCGAACGGTGCCCAGCGTGATCAGCAGCACATTGGGCCGCGGCGCTTGAGGCTGCTCCCCGTGCACCAACGCCTCGGCCCAATAAACGCGCGCCCGGTCCAAGGGAGCCTCTCCGCTTGGCTGATCCGGGATGCTTGCCAGGAAGCGCAATTCAACCTCGCCGCCCTCGAAGGCACCGAGTGGAAAAGACAACTGCTCCCACGCGGAGCCCTGGGCTCGCATGCCGGGGACGATGGAAGTGCCTCCCACGGCTCGCCAGGGTTCGGCGGGTGAGGAGCGCGCGTCGACGGTGAAGCGCACCTCGAGAGCCAGATTGGTCGTGCTCGCGCTGACCCCGGCAGCCACGGACAGTCGCCCACCGCGGGGAACGTTAGCGCGGGCGTAGAGCGGTACTCCCCAATCGCTGGGCACGGCACGCCGCGCTTCGCGCCCGAGGGTGACCATGCCGCCGTCGCTGCCGAGAGGCAATCCGTCGGGGGCACTCTGGGCAGGATCCGGCCCAGGCGTGAACCCGGCGCGACCCATTCGCAGCGCGATCAAGTCCACGCGCTGCATCCCGTCTTCCTTGGGAGTGATCGACAACTCTGTGATTTCGCCGACCCAGCTCGGCAGCGAGGCGAGCTCGATCCGCAGGGTTTGCACGCCCTTTTGGGTCTGAACGAAGGCTGTGCTGCTGCGCGGAAAGACCTGGCTCTCGTGATTGTCGAGGGAGCTGGTCCATTTGACGCGCGCGATCCCGGCCAGCGTGCGAGCCACGTCAATTTCCAGGAAGTCGATCTCACTGGCGTGGTAGGTGCTCGATGAGCGCAGTTCGACGCGCTTCATGCGCGTGGGCTCCTGCACGATGCCGATCAAGGCGACGCCCGGACCACCGTCGGGCGTCGGATCCACGCGGCAGTACTGCGCGCTCCACGCTCCGAGGTCGTCCGCGGGTCCTTCGATGTCGAGGCGCTCGATCCAGCGCACTTTCGCGCCGGCCAATGCCTGGGCGGGCGCGGTACCGTCGGCAAGTCGCAGGTCGAGGTGGACCACACGATCCGATGCGGGAATCTGCGGCGTGCAGGCCGTCAACGCGGCCAAGATTCCTGCCAGAAACTGGTTCCTGCGTGAGCCCACGGTGAACCGAGCAGACTACTCGGTGCGCTCGATGCGTGCCATGAGCGCGGGGAGTCGCGCGGGGTCGGAAGTCTCCGCGTAGCTCTCTTTCCCGCGCTGCACAAAGGCGCGCGCGCCGGCGCCGATGCTGCGCCAACCCTCCGCCAGCCCCAGGTGCATCAAGGCCTCTTCGCCTGAGCCCAAGTCGATGCTCTGCACCACGCGGCTCGCCACATAAGGCTCCAGGGCGCTGGCGCGCAATTGCTGGGCCAGGGGATCGCCAGGGCGCGAGACGATCGTGACGTGCACGGGCGGATGCAGATAAAGCGCTAGGGCGCGCGCGTAGCCCGCAACGAAGTGCCCATGACGTTTGTAGTCGTCACTGAACGCGGCCAGGGAATCGATGGCCAGGGCGCGGTCCTTTTCGTCGCCGCTGAACATCGAAAGGCGCAGGAGCGCCTCGGCCAACATCGCGTTCTCGAAAATCGACTGCTCGCGCCGCAGGGCGCCACCGCGCGGCTTGGCATCGGCGCGGGAATCGAAGAAAGCTCCGTTTGCTCCGCGCAGGTTCTGCGTGGCCAAGGTCACGATCGTGCGCGCCGGTTCGAGCCAGCGGCTCTCGCCCGTGTACTGCGCCGCGTCGAGCAGGGCGCGCAGGACCAGGGCCTGATCGTTCAACAGCCCCGCCAACCGCGGCGCACCGTCCCAGTAGTGGTAGACACCGAGGCGTTCGTCGAACAGTTCCTCGAGCACGAAATCCAGGCACTCGCGCGCGGTGTTCGTCCAGCGCAAGTCGCGCAGGACCACGCCGGCCTTGAACAGGGCCGAGATCGCCAGGGCGTTGGAACTGGCGAAAATCGTCGGGTCGCAGGGCGGCGCGCCGCGTTCGCGCCGGGCGCTTTGACTCGAGAGGCGCGCGTAGACCGGATCGGCGTCCTGGCTGCCGCGGAAGGCGCGTTTGTGGGAGTCGAAGAGCCGGTTCATCATCCAATCGAGCACGCCGCGCGCGGTGGCGGCGAAGCTCTCGTCACCCAGGGCCTGGTGGGCTTCGAGGTAAGCGAAGGCGCGCGTCGCATTGGAATCCAGGGTCTTTTCGTGCTGCGGTCCGCTCCAATCCGCGGCAGTGGCGTAGCGATAGAAACCGCCCTCGACGCGGTCGTGGATTTCGCCCTGTTGCATGTTGCGCAGCGTGCGCAGCACCAACTTCCGCATGGCCTCGTCGCCGGTTTCCGACCAGCGAATCAGGGCAAAATCGATCGCCTCGGGGTGCGGGAACTTGTGCGTCGTGCCCCAACCGCCGTGCACGGGGTCTGCGGTTTCCAGAAGTGTGCGCGCGGCCCATTCCACGGGCTCTGCGCTCAGGCGCGCGGGCTCCCTCGCGACCACGGAGGGCTCCACCAACCGGCGCTTGAGCGCGGCGCGACCTTCGCGGTAGTGGGCGCGCACCAGCTCCAACCGCGCGCATAGCTCGCCGACGCCGACGTAATTGTTGGAGGCGAGTTTCACGCCATTTCCATCGAGACAGGCCAAGGTGGGCCAGCCGCCGTCGGAATGGCGAGCATCGATGTCAGGGCGCCGATCCTTGTCCACGCGCACGCAGACGAAGTGCTCCCCAAGCAGCAGCGCCACCTCGGGGGAATTCAGGACCTTCGATTCGAGCTCGCTGCAGAAGCGACACCAGCGGGCGAACAAGAACAGGAACACGGGCCGACCGCGCTCGCGGGCCTCCGCGAAGGCCGCCTCGTTCCATTCGTGCCAGCGCAGACTCATCGGCAGGGCACGGACCCGATCGTCCCCTCAGCTCCCGACCGCGCGCTGCTTGGTCTCGGGCAATTCCGGCAGCGCGCGTTCGCGCCACTGGACCTCCGTGGCCTCGCGGTACAAGCCGTCGAGGTCGTAGTACTCGCGCGCCTCCGCCTGCATCACGTGCACGATCACATCGCCGTAGTCCATCAGGACCCACCAGCCCAGATCGCCGCCTTCCTCGCGGCCGTGGCTGACGCCCGCGGCCTTGAGTCTGACGTGGATCTCCTGCTGGATCGCGCGAATGTGCGGGCGCGACGTGCCAGTCACGATCACGAAATAGTCCGCGACCTTGATCTGTTCGCGGACGTCGAGCACGCGGATCTCAAGACCCTTCTTCTGCTCCGACAGCCAAGCCGCTGCGGTGACGATGTCAATCGATTCGATGGGGTCAACTCCGAGTGCGCGTGACTGTCAGTCCGGGCGGCCGTCTAGGCAAGGGGGATCGGGAAAGAAAAACAGCGGGGCCGCACTCCTTGGGAGCACGGCCCCGCCAGCGGACCGGGCCGGGTTCTAGATGAACCAGGGCAGGAAGATCACGCCGACGACCGTCATCAGCTTGATCAGAATGTTGAGCGAGGGGCCGGAAGTGTCCTTGAAGGGGTCGCCGACCGTGTCGCCGACCACCGCGGCCTTATGGACCGTACCGCCCTTGCCGCCGAGGGCGCCGCCCTCGATGTACTTCTTGGCGTTGTCCCAGGCGCCGCCGGCGTTGGCCATGAAGATCGCCAGCATGATGCTGGAGACCAGGGCGCCTGCCAGGGTCCCGCCCAGGGCCTGGACGCCCATGAACTTGCCCACCAGCAGCGGCACGGCGACGGCCATGACGCCGGGCAGGATCATCTGCCTGATCGCACCGTCCGTGGCGATCTTGACGCAGCGTGCGGTGTCGGGCTTGGCGGTGCCTTCCATCAGGCCGGGGATCGTCTTGAACTGCCGGCGCACCTCTTCGACCATCTTGTTGGCCGCGTTGCCGACCGCGCGCATCGTCATCGCGCTGAACAGGAAGGGCAGAAACCCGCCGAGCAATAGACCGATGGTCACGTGCACGGAGTTGATGTCGAGCAGCAGCGTGCCATCCGCCGTCAGGTTCGTCACGTCGCCCTTGGCCCGCAGGCTGTGGCCCGCACCGGTGCAGTAGGCGCTGAACAAAGCCAGGGCGGTCAGGGCTGCCGAGCCGATCGCAAAGCCTTTGCCAATGGCCGCTGTGGTGTTGCCGCAGGCGTCCAAGGCGTCGGTGCGCTCGCGCACTTCCTTGGGCAGGCCGGCCATCTCCGCCAGTCCGCCGGCGTTGTCCGCCACCGGGCCGTAGGCGTCCACCGCCAGCGAGATTCCGAGGGTGCTCAGCATTCCGACCGCGGACATGGCCACGCCGTAGATGCCGGCCATCTCGAACGAGACCCAGATCGCGAGGCAGATGAAAATTACCGGCAGTGCTACCGACTCCATACCCGTCGCCAGGCCGTGGATGATGTTGGTGGCCGCGCCGGTCTGTGATTGCTCGGCGATGCGGCGCACGGGCTTGTAGGCGGCCGAGGTGTAGTAGTCGGTGATCTTGCCGATGATCACGCCCGCCACTAGTCCGGCGATGATCGACCAGAAGACCTTCATGCCGTCGACGCCGGCGGCCATGGTCACGCCCTTGTTGCACAGCCACCAGATCGCGCCGGCGACCACGACGGAGGCGACCACCAGGCCGCGGAAAAGGGCCGAGTGCAGATCCTTCTCCTCTTTCGCGCGCACGAAGAACGTAGCGAAAATCGAGGCGAAAATGCCCAGCCCCATCACGGCGATCGGCAGCACGACCATGTTTCCGACGTTCGGGTCGTTCTGCCAAGTGAAGTAGGCGATCGACATCGCCGCGACGACCGATCCGGCGTAGGACTCGAACAGGTCCGCGCCCATGCCCGCCACGTCGCCGACGTTGTCACCGACGTTGTCGGCGATCACGGCCGGGTTGCGCGGGTCGTCCTCGGGGATCCCGGCTTCGACCTTGCCCACCAGGTCCGCGCCGACGTCGGCCGCCTTGGTGAAGATGCCGCCGCCGACGCGCGCGAAGAGCGCGATCGACGAAGCGCCGAAGCTGAAGCCGAGCACGCTGTTGATGCCGGCATTGGTGAAGACCTTCCCGTCGCCGTTGAACAGGTAGGTGAAGATCACCAGTCCGCCCAGGGCCAAGCCGACCACGGTCATGCCCATCACCGAGCCCGAGTTGAAGGCGACCTTGAGTGCCTCGCTCAACGAAGAGCGCGCGGCCTGGGTCGTGCGCACCGCGGCGCGCGTCGAGGTGTACATCCCGAAGTAGCCCGCGGCACCCGAGGCGACCGCACCGCAGATGAACGCGATGGCGGTGTTGCGACCGAGGCCATCTGCCGGGGCGAGCCAGATGGCCCCCGCCACGACGGCCACGAAGAGCGCCAGCCACTTGTACTCAGCGAACAGGAACGCGCGCGCTCCGTCCTGCACAAGCTTGGCGATGTCCTGCATCTTCTGGTCGCCCGGATCAGCCTTCATGATCCGCATGAAGACGACGATGGCGAACACAAGCGCCAGGGCGGAGGCGCCGAGGCTCACTGCGAGGATGTTGATATCCATGGGGGAGACGTCAGGGGGACAGGACCCTTGGGGGCCCGGGGGGGACGGCTGAAAACGAAAAGTCGGGGGAAGTGCAGGGGCCTGGAAACGCGCGTAAGGCCCTATCCCCTGTGGTTTTGGCGCAGCAGTGTAGCGGCACGCCCACGGGCGTCAACTTCGGACCCGCCCTGGCGCGAGAACCACGCGTTCAGGGCTGCGGCGGGGGGGGAGCCTCGGCCTTGCGGCGACCCCGGGCACGCCACAGGAGGACGAAAACCAGGGCCAGCAGCAGGAAACCCAAGATCAGGTGCAGGTCGCCGAGCTTCTGCTTCAACGTGTCCATGGAGCTGCCGAATACCTTTCCCAAGTAGATGGAAATCGGCACCGAAATCAGCACGCCCAGAGAGTCCAGGAGCAGGAAGCGCGGATAGCTCATGCGCATCGTGCCGGCGATGAAGTAACCCGGGATGCGCACACCGGCGAAGAAGCGGCAGACGAACGTGGTCCAGTTGCCGTGCTCGCGGAACTTGAGCTCGAGCTTCGAAAGTCGTTCGGGGTGCAGGATGCGGCGCACCCAGCGATGCTGCAGCGCGCTCATTCCGTAGCGCCGGCCCAACCAGAAGGGAATCGAATCTCCCAGCAGAATCGCAACCGAGCACACCAAGGTGATCTTGATGAATTCGACCTCGCCGCGGTGCAGCAGGAGCCCGGATCCGATCAACGTCACTTCTTCCGGCAGCGGCAGACCGACGCCGCACAAGAACAGCACCGTGAACGGTGCGATGTACTTCCAGCGCGTGAAGAACGCGACGACCCAATCGCTGAATCCCTCGGGGAGCATAGCTCCGTCGAACTCTATGCTCCGCCGTGCGCCCAGGTCACCCAATTTTCTGGGCGGCGCCTGGGCAAACACTCATTGGTCGCGCTCGAGCTTCGCTTGGGCCCGCGCTGAGTTGGCGAGCGCCCCGGCCAGCGCAGCGTCGTAACCCAGTCCCATTGCGCGCTCGAAGTGTGCCGCCGCCTGCTCCCAGAGTTCCGCCGAACCACCTGGCCACGGCAGTTCCGGGTCACCCAGCGCGCACTTGAGCACGATCTCGCCCGAGAGCATGGCGAGGTCCCCCGGATCCGCGGCCACGCGCTCGCCCTCGGCGGCCGTGGCCAGTGCCGCCCGCACCCACGCCAGGCGGCGCGTGGGATCCGACTCGCGCTCGATGGAGGCCAGGTGAAAGGCCTGATGCCAGGCGAGGTAGCGCCAGCCGCCGCCCGCGTCCGGGGCCAGGGTCAGCGCCACTTGGGCGCGGGCCAGAAATAGCTCCAAGCGCCCCTGGCGAAAGGCGAGGTCGGCGCGCACCCATTGGATGCTAGCTGCCAGTGAGGCGATCGGCCCAAATAGCCGCGAGGCGAGACTCGCCCCCGCGCCCCGGGGCACCTGACGCTGGGGAACCGCAGCCAAACACAGCCCAGCCATGAGGGTCAGCACCCCCAGCGACTTCACCAAGTCGAGCCTCGTTGTGAGCCAGTGGGCGCCTTTCACGAATCGCGCCTCCAAAGATCGCCTTGGAGCGCTGCCGCCGCAGGCGCGCAGAGCATGGCCAGCCCACAGCCCGCCCAGGTGGCGAGGGTCGGCCGCGACGGCGCGAATCCGCCGCCAGCCAAATCGAGCGCGTCGCGCAGGCCGACTCCGGGCCACGGCATGGGCGCGAAGTCCACAAGCCACGCTAGTGCGAGCAGCGCAGATGCGGCCAGTATCGCCGTGCCTTGACTGCCCCAGGCCGCGACGGCCAGAGAGACTGCGGCGACAGCGATGCAGGCCAACCAAGCGTGCAAGTACAGCGCCAGTGGTGCGCTCCACCGCGGCGGATCGCGGCCAAACCACAGGACACGTCGACCCTCGAGCGCCACCACCGCTCCCGGGCCGATGCGCTCGAAGCTCAGCGACAATTCACCAAGCCCGCGCGGGATGTCCATGGAGAGGGCCGCTGCGTTTGAGATCAACGCCTCGGCTCCAAGGTCGGCGGTTCCCGGCCCGCTGGCCCGCGCGCGCACCTGGGCACCGGGGCCACCGCTTCCGGGTGCGGCAACGATGAAGCGCGCCATCAGGACTTGGGCCCCGGACGGGGGGTGGAGCTTCAGGTCGGCGCGGTCGCCCTCCTTGAACAGGATCACCGTTTCAACATCAGACTCCCCGAGCCAAACCAGCGCAGGCGCGGCCCCGCCGGCGCGCCATTCGCCCGCGACGGCGAAGGGCAGCAGCACAAATCCAAGGGCCAGTGCGCATCCCAGGAGGTAGGCGGCACCGACGTCGCCGCGCGTACACGTCCCGGTTCCAAGCCAGTCGCCGTCGCCCCGCCGCCATTGGCGCGAGCATGCTGCCGCGCGAGTGGTGAACCACGGCAGCGCGAAGGCCAGAGCGCACAGCCAGACTCCCTGGCGACCGAGGCCGCCGCTGACGTCGCTCGAGACTTGGTTCGCGCCGCGCGCGGCGCTTGGCGCGAAAGGCAGGAAGAGTGCGATGCACAGCGCCACAGCCCACAGTGCGAGTCCCGGGGGTGACAGAAATCTCCGGGACGCGAGGGTCACCAGACCGGGCGAGAAGTTCATTGCGACAAGCGCCGGTACAGGGCGCGCAGCGCGGCGGTCGACGGACCGCGCATCAGCAAATGACCGCCCCGGGCTTCCACCGTTTCGCGAACCGCTTCCAGCCCCGCGCTGTCGAGACCCTCGACCTCCAGCATCGTCGTGCCCTGTTCGGAACCGAGCAGGTCGGCTGGCGCCCCGGAGGCGGCGGCGCCCCCTTCGTGCAGCACGATCAATCGATCGCAGTGGGTCTGCAGGTCGGTCAAGACGTGTGAGGCGATCACGAGGCTCGCTCCCCGCGCCCGCGCCCGCGCGAGGAGTTCGTCGAAAACAGCGAATCCTTGGGCGTCGAGTCCTGCGGTCGGTTCGTCCAGCAAGATCAGCTCTGGTTCGTGAACCATGGCCTGTGCCAGGCCGAAGCGCCGCAGCATGCCGCGCGAAAAACGGCCCAGGGTCGTGGCCGCCGCCCGTTCCAGGCCCACCGCACTCAGCAATTCACGCGAGCGCTCGCGCGCCGCAGACCGCGGCACGCCACGCAGACTCGCCAGGAGCTCCATGGTTTCCTGTGCGCGCAGTTCGCGCGGGAACGATGCGTCCTCCGGCAAGAATCCGATGCGACGGCGCAGCTCACCGCCCTTGTAGGCGCCGCCGAAGAGAATCAACTCTCCGCGGCTTGGGCGTTCCACCCCGGCGATCAGCCTGAGGAGTGTGCTCTTGCCCGAACCGTTGGGCCCCACAAGTCCCAGGCGTCCGCCGCGCGCCAACTCGATGTGGATGTCCGCGAGCACCGTGCGCGCGCGCCACAAAAGGCCGCTGCGGTAGGACTGCTCCAGGCCGCGCGCCTGGATCGCCGGGCTGTTCATGGTCGCCATCGGAGTCGAGTCTGTCGGCCGGATCGCCTCCGGACAACTCGCAGCACGCCGAGGCTCGGCGCGCGGGCTCCCGGCACAGCCCACTGGCGTGCGCCCACGCGCGGCAGGCGATACGCTCCACGTCACATGGCCGCAGAGAATTCAGGGGCGGGGACCGCCGGGGCCCGGGCCGAACTGTTCGTGCTCTCGGGGCCCGACGTCGGGCGCTCCTTCGATATCGGGCACGGCGCAAGCGTCGGCCGGGCGCCCGACCGCGCCGTGATCCTGCGCGACAAGTCGATCAGTCGTCACCACGCCCACTTCGAGTGCGAGGGCGGCCGCTGGTCGATCGTGGACGACGGTTCGACCAACGGCTTCGTCGTCGACGGGGTTCGCCGCGAGCGCGCGGAACTCACCGACCTGCGCGAATTCCTGATCGGCGAAGTACTTGTGCGTCTGCGCATCGGAGCATCGTCCGACGGCCCAGCGGTTTCACCGGCGCCTGTGCGCGTGCCGTCTCGGACACCGGAGCCGCAAAGGGAGATCCGACCCGAGCCCCGGGGCGAGTTTGAAATCGAAGATGAAATCCTGCTGGACTCCGCTCCTGAGCCCTTGCTCCCCACGGTCGTGCGCAGCGCGCCACGATCGACGCCGAGCATCACCGTCAGCACTCCCTCGCCCGCTGCAACCTCCGCGGATCCTGGATTCGAAGCTCGCGGGCGGAAAGTGCTGCAGTTCCACAAAGTCGAAGCCCGCAGTGGCGTGCTCGTGACGGATCTCAGTCAGCGACCCCTTTGGGTCCGCGGGCTGTTGTTCCTGGTGGTGGGCGCCGGCGCCGCGCTGCTCGCCTGGGCCGTGTACCAGGCCGTGCTCTCCATGCGCACCGAGTAGATCAGACCTGAGTCGACCGCCACGCTTGCAGCAACAACTGAGCGGAGCGGTCCCAGGTGAATCGTGCACAAGCCTGGGCGGCGCGCTCGATTTCCCTTGGCCCCTGACACAGGGCGGCGCGAATGGCCCGCGCGCAATCCGCAGCGTCCTGTGCATCGAAGTTCGGCGTGTCCGTGCCAGCCACTTCGACCAGGGCGCCTGCGCGGCTCACGGCCAGGGGCACGCGCGCGCGCTGGGCTTCCAGCGCCGGAATGCCGAAGCCTTCGAGCTTCGAAGGCAGCACCACCGCCGCGGCCGCGGCGTAGAGCTGTGGGAGTTCGCTGTCGTCAAACGGACCGCGAAATTCCACGCGTTTTTCCACTCCAAGCTCGCGTGCCAACTCCCCAAGGCGCGCGCCTTCCGCGTGTTTCGCTTCGCCCGCGAGGCACAGGCGCGGCAAGCCCGGATCCAGGGCCAAGGCGTGCAGCAAGAGCCCCAGGTTTTTCCGCGGTTCCAGGTGCCCCACGTGCAAGAGCGGAGCGTCCGGCCCGGGGCGGCGCTCCAGGGGCGTGAAATGGTCCGCCGCGTTGGGCACCACGTGTACCCGCGCGCCGTCCAGGCGAAATCGCGCGAGCAGTTGTGCGCGCACATGCTCGCTGACCGTGATCACCGCGGCCGCGCGCTCGACCGCGGCGCCGATCAACTTGCGCGCCACAAGCCGACGGGAGAGGGGTGTGTGCTCGAATTCCAGTGCGCGCAAGTCGTGAATCGTGATCGCGTACCTGCCCCCCAGGCCCCGCGGCACCGGCAAGTGCCCGGTGTGCAGCAGATCAAACGCACGGCCATCAGCGCGGGCTGAGTCGAGCGCCTTGCGCAGGGCACGGCCCTCCAAGGTTGCGCGCGCGAGCACTGGATGAGAGGGCACGCTCGAACGAATGCGCACGACGGATGCAGGCAGCGCGAGATCGCTGGCATCTTTGCCCTCGAAGATGGTCAGAGAACCACCCGTGTCCGCCAGCGCGCGCGCCACGCGCGGTAGCAGTTCGGCGTTGTGTCTGCGGACGCCGCCCATGGGCTGAGCGAGCACCACCGCGTTGAGCAAGACGCGCAGCATCAGGCGATCTCCCGCCACAGGTCCGCGATGCGCGCGGCGCAGCGCTCCCAGGAAAAATGCGCCGCATGGGCTTGCCGCTCCGCGCCGCGCCGATCGCGCAGCAGGCCTTCGATGCCGTCCGCGACAGATGCCGGATCCAAAGGATCGACCTCGATTCCCAGGCCGGCTGCAACTTCGGCTTGTGCGCTGTCCTTGGACACGAGCACCCCGCGTCCAGCGGCGAAAGCCTCGAGCACAGGCAGGCCGAAGCCCTCGCTGTGGGACAGCACGCTGATCCCATCGGCGGCGCTGACCCACTGGACCAGTTGCGTTTCGTCGAGCACCCCGAGCCAACGGACTTCCTGCTCGATGCCAAGCTCGCGGGCCAGCGCTTGATCGCGTTTTGCATCCGCGCCGACTTCGCCGCTGACCGCCACAACGACGCTTGGCGCGCCACGGCGCTTGCGCTCGGCGATTCCGCGCAGCAGCGCCGCCAGGTTTTTCTTTGGACGCACCGCCCCTGGGGCGAGGATCACCGCAGGCGCGGCGGCTGCGGCCGTTTCACCCAGGCCCTGTTCCGCGCGCCAGGCCGCGATCGCCGTGGAGGCGCCTGCAATGCGAAACTGGGCGCTGTCCACACCCCAGGGGCAGAGGCGCACGCGCGCGGCCGCAGGACCACGGCGCAGCTCGCGCGCCACGAAATCGGTGCCGCAAAGGACCAAGTCAGCCCGGCGGCTGGCGATCCGAGCCCAAAACCGATGCCTGAGCCCGGCGTTTTCCCGAACCCCGTGGCGCCAGGGCAGTTCGTGGATCGTCTGCACCCGCTTCCCCGGTCCCGCCAAGGCAAAGGCCGAGACGAAGGAGTGCACGCCAATGAGCTCGCGTTCGCGCAGGAGCTGCGGCAGGCGCACCTGACGCCACAGGATCAGATTTTCGTTGGGCCCGGGCTCCAGCCTCAGGGCGGTGATTCCCGCGGTGCGCTCGAGCGCAGCCATGGCGCAGGCGACCAGACGCACGATCCCCGGGGGATGGGGGCGCACGAGCGCCGATGTGTCGAACCCGATCCGCATGTGGCGCGTGGTAGCGTAGCGCTCCAATGACCACTGCGACTCGACCTCTGACCGTAGCCTTCCTGATCGACCGCTGGGAACCTGAACGCGGCGGGGCCGAGCGGGCCCTGGCTGCCCTGGCCTCGCACCTCGAACAGCGCGGACACCGCGTGCTCGCCTTCGCGCGCCGCGCGAGTCCGGGCGCGCCGGGGGAATTTCACGCGGTTGCCACCGGCGGTTGGTCGCGCAAGGCGCGCGAGCGCGCTCTGGCCCGAGCCCTGACCTCGGCCGCCGAGGCCGCGGGAGCGGACGTGACCCTGGGAATCCGCCATTTGGAAAAGGTGGACCTGTTCTGGCCCCATGCCGGCGCCCACGGGCGCGGATTGGAGGCGCGCGAAGCCGCGCGCCAGCGGACGGCGCGGGTCTCCGGCGGAATTGACGAGGAAGCCCCCGAGGAGTCACCCGAGGAGTCGGACGGCGATCCCTCCGAGCTCGCCGGTCGCCATGGTCTCTTCACCGAACTCGAGCGGCAGCTGTGCGAGGGCGGCGGGGCTCGGCGCATTGCCTGCGTGTCCCCGTTGGTCGCGGACGAACTGACCGAGCTGTACCCCGGTTGCGCGCCGCGACTGGTCCTGGTGCCCAACGGAGTCGATCTCGAGCGCTTCAACCTCAGCGAACGCTCGAAGCGCAGCTCAGAGTTGCGCGAGCGGCTCGGGATTTCCAAGACGAGGCCGTTGGTCGCGTTCCTGGCCCACGAGGCGGAACTGAAGGGCTTGCCGACCTTGCTCGATGCCCTGGTGCTCCACGGCGCGTCGGACGTGCACCTCTTGTTGGCCGGCCCACGCCCGCTCGCCAAATGGAAGCGCCGCGCGGAGCGCGCCATCGGAGCCGAGCGCGTGCATGCCTTCGAGTCGATCGACGCCGCCGAGGCGCTGTCGGCAGCGGACGTTCTGGCCCATCCAACCTGGCGCGACACCTCGGGTCTCGTGCTGCTCGAAGCCCTGGCTGTGGGCACGCCCGTGATCACCACGCGCCGCGCGGGCGAAGCGCCGCTCGTGCGCGAGAAGATCAGCGGCTCGGTGCTCGAGGAAGCGGGAGACGCTCACGCTTTGGCTGCCGCGCTCGAGCATTGGCTCGCCAAGGCGCGCTCGGGCGCGATCGATCGCGAAGCCGTGCGCGCCGATGTGGCCCGGCGTGCAATGGGGCCGTGGCTTGCCGCCATGGAGGCGCTCGTTGTGGAGTGTGCCGCCGCCCGCGCACGCGGATAGCATGTGACGCGCACATGGCGATCACGCCGACAACTTGCCCCCTGGACTGCCCCGATGCATGCGGGGTGCTCGTGCATTCGAATGTGCGCGGCGAGTTCGAAAGCCTGCGCGGTAACCCGGCTCACGGATATTCGCGCGGGCATTTGTGCTCGAAGACGGCGCACTACGGCGAGCTGATCACCAGTTCCGAGCGCCTGCTCTCTCCATGGATGCGCGATGACAGCGGCAGGCTGGTGGAAACCAGTTGGGACGCGGCCCTCGAGCGCATCGCCGCGCGCGTGCGCGGTGTCGACGGCCGGAGAATTCTGGCCGCTTGGTACGCCGGCTCCATGGGCCGCGTGGCCAAGGGCTTTCCCCTGCGCATGATGCACGCCCTGGGCGCGACCCTAGTGGACGGCGGACTGTGCGACAACACGGCGAGCGCTGGCTACGAAAGCGTCTATGGCCGTGTTGTCGGCTTCGACCTCGAGCAGACCGACGAATGCGACGGCGTCGTGCTTTGGGGCTGCGACATGGCGCGCACGGTGCAGCACCTGCAGCCCGCGATTCAACGCCTGTGCAAAGCGGGTGTGCCCGTGATCGCGATCGACATCTATCCCACCGACACTCTGCGGGCGATCGAGCGCTGGGGCGGACGGGGCGTAGTCGTCCGACCGGGTTCCGACGCGGCCCTGGCCCTGGCTCTGTGTCGCATGGTTTACGAGCGCGGGACCGCTGACCGCGCATTCATCCAACGTGAAACCCACGGACACGTTGAATTCGAGGCCCACGTTCGCGCGGGCCACGATTTGAGTTGGGCAGAAGCCCAATGCGGGATCGACGCATCGGTCATCGAACTTTTGTACGGCGTGCTGACGCGTTCCCAGCGCCCACTGCTCAAGACAGGCGTCGGCTGGACACGCCGGCGCAACGGGGGCATGTCGATGCGCGCCGTGTGTTCGCTGATGGCGCTCCTCGGCCGCGCGGATCGCCTGCATTACGAGAGTTTCGACACCTTCCGCCTCGCGGAGGATGTGATCGAGCGCGCGGACCTGAGGCCCGCGACCCATCCCGATCGACGCGTCACCCATGTGCAATTGGGTCGCGAATTGGAGAGCGGCAATTACAGCGTGCTGTTCGTCTGGGGCCACAATCCGGCGGTGACTTGTCCGGACGCAGTGCGCGTGCGGCGCGGACTCGAGCGCGACGATGTGTTCGTGGTCGTGCACGAACATTTCATGACGGAGACAGCGGAGCGCGCGGATGTCGTCTTGCCGGCGACGATGTTCGCGGAGCACGCCGATGTGTACCGCAGCTACGGCCATCGCCGCCTGCAGTTCGCCCAGCGCGCCTGCCTGCCGCCCCCGGGGCCGCGCACGAACGTCGCCTGCTTTGGCGCAATCGCGCGTAGTTTGGGGCTCGACCCTTTGACCCACGCTCGCTCGCCGGAGTCGGTGTGCGAGGAGTTCATCGAGGCCTCGCGTGCGCGCATTGGCGAGGCGAATCTCGCGCGGCTGCGGGCCGGCGATCCAGTCAAGCTGGAACCGCCCCAACTCGAGGGCAAGCGCTGGGATACGCCGAGCGGCAAGATCGAACTGGCGAGCGCCGCGGCCGAGGCCCTGGGCCAGCCGCGTTTGGCGACCTACGTGCCCGACGACGCCTGTGGTGGCCGTGGCGAATTCTGGCTGACCTCCGCGCCGTCGAAGTTCGGCCTGAACTCGACTTTCAGTCACAGCGCGCGGCACATGGCGCGAGCCGGCAAGCCGCGCGTGTACGTGCACCCGCTCGACGCAAAACGCCTGGGCCTCGCAGACGGCGACCGGGCGCGGCTTTCCAACGAGCACGGTTCGCTGACACTCGAAGTTGCGTGCACAATCGATGCGGCGCTCGGAATGCTGCGCGTGGACGGTGTTCCGCGCGGTCGCGACGTGCCCGAAAACGTCGGCATCAACGCACTGGTTTCGCCGCAGGTGTCCGACCTGGGGAACGGCAACGTGCTCTACAGCACGCGCGTGGACCTGGCGCGCGCCTGAGAGCTGCTCACTGGGTGGGGCGCTTGATGGCCAGCCAGGCGATGATGTGTGCGCGTTCCTGATCCGAGAGGATCACGTTGCCCATCTTGGTCATGGGGTTGTCGAATTTCGTGTCGGTCAGGTAGGCGTCGAGCCAGCGCTCGTAGCGCTTGGCGTGATCCTTCTCTGCCAGCACTGCGTCGATGACAGCCTGGGCCTTGGCGTAGGCCGCGGGGTCCTTCTGCTTCAAATCGCGGACTCGATTCTCGTAGTCGCGCACGACGAGGTTGGCGGTCGACAACGCCTTGTCCATGGGCGGCGCGATCATGCCGCCGCGACCTTCCACGTAGTGGCAGAACGTGCACCTGGATTTTGCCAGTGTCAGCCCGCGCACCGGGTCACCGGGCTCGATGGTGTCGGCGCTGCAGCTTGGACCCGGGAGGATGGCCAGGGCCAGGAGCAATGCAGGTGCGATGAGCAACAAAGCGGGATGGCGCATGAAGCCGCCCATTCTGTACCTTCACGCCGTGGATCTCCAACTCGCGGACAAGACGATCTTGATCACCGGCGCATCCGGTGGGATCGGTCGCGCGCTGTGCGAGACGTTCGCCGCCGAGGGAGCGTCAGTGGCACTATGCTCTGCGACGCGCGGCGAGGAGCTTGAGCGCTACGTCGCCGGACGTCCCTGGGGATCGCGCGCCCTCTGCCTGCGGGCCGACCTGACGGATCCCACGGCCGTGGAGCGGGCCTTTGCGGATGCCCGCGAGCGTTTTGGGCGCATCGATGTGTGCGTGGCCAACGCCGGCGCCTGGCCGCGGCCCGACGAGATGCTGCACGAGGCCTCGGTCGAGCGCATTCGCGCCACGGTCGGGGCCAATCTATTCAGCTCCCTGTGGACCGCACGGGCTTTCATGGGCAGCCTCGCCCGCAGCGGTCCGCGCCCGGACGCGCACGGGGCGGCGCTCGTTTTCATCGGCTCCACGGCTGGGATCTTCGGCGAACGCCATCACGCCGACTACGCCTGCGCCAAGGCGGGCCTCACGGGACTCGTGGCCTCGCTCAAGAACGAAATCGTGCTGCTCGATCCTTTTGCGCGCGTCAATCTCGTGGCGCCGGGCTGGACCGCGACGCACATGGTGCGGCCGGAACTGGAGCAGGCGGGCACGATTCAGCGCATCACCCGCACGATGCCCCTGCGCCAATTGGCCCGGGCAGCGGACATCGCGCGCATGGTCGCAGTCCTGGCTTCACCGGCAGCTTCGCGCCACGTGTCCGGACAGTGCATCACCGTGGCCGGCGGAATGGAGGGGCGCGTGCTGTGGAACCCAAGCGACGTCGACGAAGACGCCGTGCGCAAACGACTTGGAGACGGTGCCTAGCAGCCCGCCGCAGCGTAGGCCGCCAGTGTTTTCTGCGCGCAAGCGCTCCAGGTGAACTTCTTCGCCCGGGCAAGGCCGCGCTCTGAGAGCTCGCCTGCCAAATCCTTGTCCTCGAGCACGCGCGCGAGTCCAGCCGCGATCGAATCTACATCGAGTGGATCGACGTACAGCGCGCCGTCGCCGCAGACTTCCGGCAGGCAAGTCGCCTTCGCCACAACGGTCGGCACGGCGTGCAGCATGGCTTCAAGGGGTGGCAGGCCAAAGCCCTCGCTCAAGCTAGCGAACAGGAAGGCATCGGCCGCGGCGTACAGGCGCGCGAGCTCGGCCTCGGACACATGCTCGAGTCGGACGATTCGCCCGCGTGCGCTGGAGCGCTCGAGGGCCGCGTCGAACGCATCGGCTCCGTGGCCGCGGGGACCGGCGACGATCCAGCGCTGGGGCAGACCCGCGGCCACCAATTTTTCGAAGGCCGCGAGCATGCGCACATGGTTCTTGCGGCCATCGACGCGCGAAACCGTCAACACGAAGGCCTCCGAGGCCGACGCCGGACGGGTCCGAGGCAGTGCGCGGCGCGTGGCATGGTCGCAGCCCAATTCCGTGACCACGATCTTCTCAGGCGCGGCGCCGAGCAGTCGCGCGACCTCCCCGGCCACGTAGACCGTGGGCACGAGCAACAAGCGCGAGCGCTCGACCTGCGCGCGCGCGGCCTGCTCCATGCGCCGAGCCCCGGCTACGTCGAGCCAACCTCCGCGATCGAGCCCACCTTCGGGATTGATGAAGATGCAATCGAAAATCGTCGCCACTTGCGCCGCCTCGCGCACAGTCAGCAGGTTGGGTTGCGTGTGATGGAAGACATCGACACCGCCGAGCCAATCGTCTGCGCCGCGCCCGCTCGCGCCCATCAGGAACGGAAGCCACTTCGAAGGAACTCGCAGGCGCAGGCTGCGCGCTTTTGAATTCGAAAGTCCCAGTTCCTCGGCGGAAAATCGCGCGGGGGACAGTGTCGAGCCGAACAGCGCGAGGTTGTCGTCCGCCCCAAGCTCGACCAGGGCGCGCACCAGTTCGCGCGTGTAGCGGCCGATGCCCTCGCGATTGACCAGTGCCGGCCGATAGTCGAGGCCGACTCGTACCCGGGTCATCGTCAGCGCACCCGCCAGACGAATTCGGCCGCGCGGGCCAATTCCGCGTCCACCGAACCTGAATGGCCCTCGTACTCGCGCATCGTCACGATTCCGACGTTGAGCGCTGGCTGACGGCGCAGCAGACGCTCGACCGTGCCCAGACCGAAGTCCGAATGGAAGTAGCCGCAATAGTGGACGACCATGCGCGGCGCCGGAGCGGCGCACAGGGCGCGCTCGATCGACTCCGCCATGGCCTCGTCCTTGACGCACTGCGCCAGGAACCACAGCGCCAGCCCCGGCTCGTCGCTGTCCTCGGGCTTACCCATGGCCGCAGCGAAGCGTCTTTTGTATTCACCCGGCGGAGCAATCACTTCCCGCGGCATGTGTAGTTCGCCGGCCACGGATCCAAGACCCTGCTTCGACACCCGCGACGCCAAGGGCCGCGGCACATTGGCGGCGATCACCGGCAGGTGGTGTTCCTTGGCGAGCAAGACCATGGGACGGTAGTGGCTCCTGTAGTTGGGCCAGTGCCGCGTATCCCCGAGGAACGTGGCTTCGTCGATTTCCCCAGCCAAGTAGCGATCGAGGGCCGGCTGGGCATCGCGCTCGATCATTTCAAAGGTCAGGGAGAGGTTGGGCCGCAGGGCGAGGATCCGCTCAGTCAACTCGAATTGCAGGCGGTGGCCCGTGTCGCTGTCGTGGCGCTCGCCGAGGAACACCACGTCGCAATCCGCGAGGGTGCGCGCCATCTGGTCCAGGGTCACCACCTCACCACTTGCGGTTTCCACGGCGACCCAATCGCCACCGCGCCCGGCTCCTCGCAGGCCGTCCCAAAGCCCAGTTCGGCAGCCGCCCAGCAGGGACAGCAGAGCAAGCCAAAGGGGCGCGGCGCGCAGGCAAGTCATTGTGGGCGGAGTCTAGCAGTCCTCGCGCGCCGTGTGGCTCGGGTAGACTTCGCCGCCTGTTCCAGCCCGATTCCCTGAACCCGAGCCACTGCGCCGCGGATGCCTGAGCGAGACCACGTCACCGTCATCATTCCTGCCTACAACGAGGAAGCGACGATCGCCGGCGTGGTGGAGGACTTCCGCTCGCGACCGGAGGTCGACGAAGTCCTTGTCGTGGACAACAACTGTCGCGATCGCACGGCCGAGTTGGCCGCGGCAGCGGGCGCGCGGGTGGTGAAGGAACCCAAGCCTGGATACGGCTGTGCGCTTCGCGGCGGCATGGACGCGGCCCTGGACGGAATCCTCGTGCTCGTCGAGGCCGACGGATCGTTCAAGTCGCGCGATGTGCCGAAGTTCCTGGCCTACCTAGAACCCAACACCCTGGTGATGGGCACGCGCACGACGTCTCAGATGGTCGATCAGGCAGCGAACATGCGTTCGCTGCTGCGCTGGGGCAACGTGGTCGTGGGGAAAATGGTGGAGTTCCTCTGGTATCTGTCGATGGAGCCGCGCCTCACCGACGTCGGCTGCACGTACCGCGCCCTGCACAAATCCACCTGGACCAAGATTCGCTCAGGCGTGCGCGAGGCCGGGCCGGCATTTTCGCCAGAGATGATGTGCGAGGCCCTGCGCCAGCGCATTCGCGTCATCGAGATCCCGGTGCACTATTTCGCGCGCATGGGCGGCGAGTCCAAACACTCGGCCAACTACCGCAAAATCTCGATGACCGCGCTCAAGATGCTGCGCGCGATCTTCCGCAAGCGTCTGTCGATCGGCTAGGTGACTGCCAGAGGGCTCCAGGATCGGCTGGGGAACGGCCGACAGGTACACTTCCTCCCATGACAACGTCGAACGACAAGGGCTCTAGCGCCGCGGACCTTATTGGCGTGATCCTCTCGGCTGGCAAGGGCAGCCGCATCGATCCGTTCAATGCGCGCTACCCCAAGCCGCTGTTGCCGATCGTCAACCGGCCGATCCTGGAGCACCAGGTCGAGCAGATGAAGTCTGTGGGCATCCGCGAAATCGTGATCGTCGTCGGTCACCTGCAGGAGCTGATTCGCGAGCACTTCGGCGACGGCTCGCGCTTTGGCGTGCAGATTCGCTACGTCGAACAGAAGAACGCACTCGGCATTGCCCACGCGGCGATGCAGTTGGAGCGCCACATTTCTGCGCCGTTTCTGTTGTTCCTTGGCGACATTTTCTACGTCGCGAAGGACCTGCAGGCCATGGTGCGCACGTTTCGAGCCGGCGGAGTCAGCGGCGTCCTGGCCGTAAAGCGCGAAGACGATCCGGTCGCGATCCAAAAGAACTTTGCGGTCACGATCGACGATCATCTCAACGTCTCCAAGGTCGTCGAAAAGCCGCGCTACTTGGTCAACAACCTGAAGGGCTGCGGCATGTACATGTTCGGGCCTGAGATTTTCGACGCCCTGCGCCAGACGCCTCGAACCGCGATGCGCGATGAGTACGAGCTGACCACCGCGATTCAAATTTTCATCGACGACAGCTACCGCGTGAAAGCCTGCGAGGTCGTCGAGTGGGACTACAACATCACGTTTCCCGCCGACCTGCTCGACTGCAACGCGCGTTTCCTGCGCCACACAGGACAGGCCAACGCGATTTCACCCAATGCGCGTGTTCACCGCGACGCGGATCTGCGGGGCGCCGTGCTCGGTGACGATGTGGTGATCGAGCATCCGATCCGCATCCATAATTCGATCCTGCTGCCGGGCACGCACATCGTCGATCGCGAGGACATCATCGACAGCGTTGTGTCGAGGGAAGTCAGGATCCACTGTCCGCAAGCGAGCAAGTGAATTCGCGCGGGCTGTCAGGGCGAGCTGGATCGGCTAGCTCCTGACGAACTCAGCTGACTCCGTGCCGGCAACAGCGCGACCAAGAGCGCGATGACAATGCCCGCCAGGTAAAGCCACAGCCCCACGCGCGAGCTTTTGGGCGCGTAGTCGGCGCGAACGGAGTCCTCGCCGGCGGGCACGAAGATGGCGGATGAGAATCCGTCCGCGCGCTCGATGTTCGCGAGGGTGCCCGAGGCGGTGCGCGCTTCCCACCCAGGATAGAGCCACCAGGGTTCGCTGAGCACCAGCCAACGACCGCGCGTTGCATCAGCGCGCTTGACGATTGTCGCACTGGAGCTGAGCCGCTCGAAGCCATCGATGGCGGGCTCAAGGTTCAGGGCCTTCATGGCCAGGATGTCGTGCTCCACTAAGAGCACGCTCGCCAGATCCTCCGCCGACAGGGGGACGGCGACGGTGACCACGGTCTTGCCGAGGGCGCGCATGGCTTCCGCCGCCGCGAGGGCCTGGGGCGACGGCTCCCCGCGCAGAATCAATGCGTCCAGCGCGCCGAGTTCCTCGGGCGTGAGTTCGCGCTCCGCCGCCAACTGGATGGTGCTCGCTTCTTGCAGCGGAAACGTGCCTGAGTCGAGCATCGCGTAGGTGACCTCGCAGTCGTCGTCGCCGTAGACCGCGGCGACCACCGAGGGCTCGATCGCCCGCGCGCGCGCCAGTAGATTTTTCGTCAGCGTGTTGCCGTCGACGAAATCCGGCATGATCACTTTGGACACCGCCGGGGCACCCGGCGCGTGCGAAGTGGACACCATCCACTCCACCGACAACGTCGAACGCCGCCGGAAGCGTAATTCGTCGCTGAGCGGCGCCTCGGGCTTGCCGTACAGATGGTATTCCAGGGCCCGCGGCCAGACGTGGCCCAGGTAACCCGAGGGAGTTTCGACTTCGAGCACGGTCGAGATGAACTGCTCGTTGCGTTGCAACGGCGTGTCGCGGTCCACGTTCATGGCGCGCCATTCCTTGCCGGCGTTGCGCGCCGCGGCAGGCCACTGCGTGTACAGTCCCGGCAGTTCGGAGAAGCGCTCAGGATTCGTGAACGCCTGCTGATAGCGGAAGGAGTAGGCGAGGCACGGCGCGAGCAAGGCAGCGATCAGCGCGCCGACACCCACCAGAGCCATGGGGCGTTGGCGCAAGCGCGCAAAGCGCCCCAGAAGTCCGCAGCACCCCAGGCCAGCCAGCACGGGCAGGAGAGCGTTGACCCCTGTCCAAGCCCGCGAGGCGTTGCGCGTCTGGTCGAAAACCGGCACGTAGTCGAACATCAGACGGTGCACCGATCCGCCCAGGGCAATCAGGAAGCACAGGATCACCAGGCCAAAGGCCAGGCGCACCACGGGACGCCTGAGGAGCGGTACAGCCGTGAGCGCCAACACCACAGTCGTTCCGAAAAAAGTGAACCAGGAGAGCCGCGTCCACAGCGTGTCCCAGTCGAACAGGCCGCGCTTCGTCGCCAGAGTGGTTCCCAGGGCCTCGGCGTAGTCCAGTTCGGCGGCGCGGTTCGTGACGCCGATCCACTCGCGGTAGGGCAGGTACTTGCCGCTGACGATCAGCGCGGCGAGCAAGGCTGCGAGCACTCCGTAGGTCAGCGCTCGCCGCGCGCGCTCGCGTCCACCGAGTACGCCGAGGAACACCATCCACAGGACAAGCGACAGGGCCGCGTAGGGGATCACGTACAGCCCGCCGGACAGCACTTGGAACCCCACGAGCAATCCAAGGAACCCCGCTGCGCGGCGCGGGCGCGGGCCCTCGAGCAGCGCGTCGGCGCACAACAGCACCCATGGAATCAGCGCGTGTGTCGCGCCGTAGGCCACCAAGTTGAGGTGATCCGTGCGCGTCCAGTAGGACAGGGAGAACATGCACGCGCCGATGATCGCGCCGGCGGTGGCCACGGCGCTCGAGCCGGCACTCGGATCCATGCGCAACCACAAACGACGCACCAGGAAGAACATCCCCAGCGCTGCCACGGACAGGTGCATCAACACCGTGAGGTTGATGGTCCAGACCGGCGTGAAGAAGCGCGCGAACAAGAGCACCGGCGGATACAGCGTCGGGTTCTCCGGGTTCGCGTGGAACGGCGATCCCGTGTAGAGCCAATGCTGCCACAGCGGCAACTGCCCCTCGTTTTGGAGCGCCTCGCAGAGGATCTTGTAGCGCGGGTACTGCAGCTGCGCCGTGTCCGCCTGGTACAGGATCCGGTCCCCTGAAAAGTAAGGCAGATGGAACAGGAGCGGGAGAATCGCGACGAAGGCGGCGCCGATCCAAGCCAGCTTGCGCGCTCGCACCCGCTCGACTGCGTCACTGTCCATGGTCGCTCACTGTAAGGGCAGCATCGACGAGATCCACGCCGAGAAAAGGAACAGCAAGGGTCCTCCGAGCCACAGCAGCGCCAGCTTGCCCCGGAACGGAATCACCCCGCGGCGTCCCAGGGCGATCGCTGCGCCGACGGTCACGAATCCCTCGGTGGCGAGGGTCGTCATGGCCGCGCCCTCGATGCCAAAGCGAGGGATGGCCCAGAAATTGAGCGCCACGTTGAGCACCAGTCCTCCGAGTTGGATCGAGAGCTTCGCGCGGTTGTCGCGGGAGGCGACCACCGCGGTCAAGAGCAGCGAGCCGGCGTGGACCGCCACGGCTGCGAGCAGAAGCCAGCGCAAGCTCTCGCCGCCGGCGCCCGAGCCCGGCACCAACAACTCCAGCAGTTGCTCGGTCCAGGGCCACAGCAGTCCGCAGCCCAGGCCGGCCGCGGCGAACAGGCCCGGCCCCAGGCGTGCGAGGGCACCTTCCAACCGTCCTTCGCGCGCGCAGCGCGTCAACCAAGGCAAGGCGGCGAGGGTCGTGTACTGGGCGAGCATCAACAAGCTGCTCATGGCCCGTACCGCGACGTTGTAGGGACCCAGGGCCTCGTCCCCGAGCATCGTGCGGATGAACACGTTGTCGACGTAGAAGTAGCCCTGGGCGCAGAGTGCCGACAGACCCAGGGGCCAGGCCGCGCTGAAAACGCCGCGTGCGGGTTCCATGTCCGTTGGCGCGCGCGGCAGATGCGGGCGCGCCGCGAAATGCAGCAACAGGTTTCCTAGTGTGCTGCCCACGGCCACTGCCAGGAGGTACAGCGCCGCCTCGGAACCGCCACCGCTGGCCAGGAGTCCCACGGCCAAGAGGCTCGTTCCGCTCGCCACGGCGCGTATCGCCACGGGTTTGCCCCAGGCGAGCTTGTTGCGCCAGACCACAGTGGACAGTTCGAGCGCATGGGTGATCGGATAGAGCGCCGCGAGCACGATCCACGCGGCGCCCGGCTCCCCGAATCCGAAACTCAGACCGGCGACCACCAGCACGCCGAATGAACCGGCAATCACGCGGATGCGGCGCGCGGAACGCAGGACGCCGGGCACCGCGTCGGGATCAGCGGCGGTGCGCTGGATCGCCACCTCGCCCGTGCCGAGGTTGACGAGAGTGTCCAGCCACAGGAACAGGTTCAGGTAGAACGTCAGGCGCCCGAAGGCCTCGCCGTCGAGCTCGCCGCCAGCGAGATTCAGGATCCAAAGCGTGCAGATCACGCTCCAGGCCCGCCCGGCGACTTGCCATGCCGTGCCCCGCCAAAGTTGGCCGGGCACGCCGGGGGAGGTTCGGTCGATCGCAGGAGGTGAGGCGGCCAAGCCGACGGAGGATACCAGTCGCGCTGAATTGGCTCCGGACGAAGGGCTTGACCCAGTGGCGCGGGCTCAGGCGCGAGCGTCCTGAGGTGCCCGAACTTCCAACGTCGCGCAGGCGTTTCCTGGCGGAAATTTCGAGTTCTTGAACGGCGGGAATTGCCCTTGGGAACGACTTCGTTCCTTGAAACCCGCGCGGGCAATCGGCCTTCCACCGCGCGCTTGCCGCAGGGACATGGAAGTCAGCTTCCAGGTCGGGGCAGGAGGGCGACACCGCAAAGGCGGGCTGACATCTCGGTCCATGGGAGCAGCTCAAGGAACGCCCAATTCGCGGCTTTTGTACTCAGCGAGTGTCAGCTACTCGCCCCCAAGCTCACGGGCATGAAGTCACATCGCCCGCGCCGTTCATTCTGTGGGTCCGCCACCGCCGTCGTGTGCTTTTCTGGATTCGCAGGCGCTGCCACTGCATTGAAAACGCGGCCCGGCAATCTGCACGGCGACCCGTACGGCTATGGGATCAGCAACTGCGCGCTGCAGTCCGGGTGCTAATGCGTGCCCATGCGACGGATTACCGCACGCGTGAAATCGACTGTGCCGAGCGACCCGCCAACGTCGCGGGTCTTCTCGCCGGCCGCCAGGCACCCGAGCAACGCCGCGCGCAAGCGCCGTGCGGCCTCGGGCTCGTTGATGAACCGCAGCAGATTGGACAACGCCAAGATGGCCGCGAACGGATTGGCCCGGTCGGTACCCGCGATGTCCGGCGCCGTCCCTCCAGCGGGATCGAACATTGCCGCGACCACTTGTCCGCTGTGCAGGTCGAATGAGTATGAGGCACTGTCGCCCAGGGCGATCGAGCCGATCAGGCCGCAGCACATGTCAGAGAGAAAATCGCCGTACTCGTTCGGCGTCACGATCACCTGGTAGCGGTCGGGGTTCATGATGATGCCGGCGAGCATCGAATCAAAAAGCTCCTTGCGATGCTTCACGTCGGGAAAATCCGCGGCGACCTTGGCGCAGCATTCCTCGAACAATCCGTCGGTCTCGCGCTGGATCGTGTACTTGCTGGCCGAGACGACGCTGCCTTTGCGCTGGCGCGCCAGCTCGAAAGCGAAGCGGGCCGCATGCATCGAGGGCACGCGTTCGATCACGCGCAGGGAGACCGCAACGTCATGGCCCACGCGTCGGCCTGAGTCCTCGTACGTACCACCGGTTCCGATGCGCACGATGTCGATGTCGATCGACTTCGTGAAGTTCGTGGGGATGGTGGGGATGGTCACGACGGGCCGGTGGATCACAGCGAATTCCAGGCGCTCCCGCAGGACCTTGTTCGGCGACTCGCCCGTGGTGGCGGTCGGGTACTTCAGGCTGGCGGGATGCTGGCGCATGAGGGCCTCGGCCCGGTCGTAGAGGCTCTCCCCAAACTGCTCGCGCGCGGCCTGCGAAAGGTCCACGGGCAGAAATTGCAGGCGGCAGGGCAAGGCGGCGGCCACCGCGTGGACTGCGGCGGACAACTCCCCTGAAATGCCGTCCCCGAGTAACTCGACGATTGTATGGGAAGTCATGGGCTGGCCTGGGAGAGGTGGTTCACGCTGCAATGGAGTCTGCGGCGCAATACGATAGCGGCGATGTTTCACAAGCTCCAACGCTGCCTTCCGCGCGTGCTGTCGACAGGCCTGTGCGCGGCCGTGTGCGCTGGCCAGGTTTCGGCGCAGGTTCCCGCGGAGCGCGCGCCGCTTGTGGAGCGCGTGTTGCCCGCGGAGCGCGTGCTTTTGGTGGATCTGCTCGACAATGGCTCTGGCCTCGAAGTTGTAGATGCGCCCATCGGTGATCCGCGCGCGTTGCTGGTTCCCTGGTGGATTGCCTCGGGAACGCCGCGCAGCGAGCCCTGCACTCCTGGCGCACTGGAACTGAAGCCTGGCGCCGCGCTGACTCAGCCCTTTGCTGCCTTCGGTCCCTTGGCAGCGGACGTGGTCATCCGCGGCCGCGTCGCAGGCCAAGGTCGCGTGCGCTGGATCGACGGGCGCGGCGACGAGCTTTCGCTCGCGGTCCGCGATCAGACCTTCGAGATCAGCGGCGCGCAATTCATCGAGCGCTTCCAACGGGCGCCGCAGCCGCGATTTCAGCTGGAAATTTCTGCGCCGAGCGAATCCGGCGGCGCCAGCTTCACGGAACTTCGCGCCCTGGTTCCCTTGCCCTTGCCCGCGGAGGCTCAACTACGTGCAGAGTTGCTCGAGTTGTGCGGAGAAGTCTTCAAGAACTGGCTCGAGCGCGGCGTGGATCGCGATGGCTCGCGCAAGACCATGTTTCTGACGAGCATGTTCGACGCAGTGACCGGCGAGCGTCTGCGCGTGGACGCCAACGGCATCCATCCCCTGTACGAGGCGCTGCTCGATGCTGCGGCAATCTCGGACAACGCTGTTTGGAGCGCCGCGCTCGCTGACTTCCTCAGGGACTTTTTCGAGCTGACCTTTCACCCGCACAGCGCCATGCCGCGCGATTGGGACGGCGAACTGGATCTGCCCCAGGACGCCAAGGCGATCGAGGTCGCGCGCTACCTTTCATTCCTGCTGGATGTTTGCGAGCGCGGTCCGACCGAGTTTCGCGCCCGGGCCCTGGGTCAGGCCGAGCGCATGGCCGAGACGATTCTGGCCCGTGGAGTGCTCTCGGACGACGCGATCGCGGTGAAGTACGTGCCCGCGGATGGCACGCCCAGTCTCGCGGCCGCGCCGATTCGCAAAATGGACGTGGCCGCGCAACTCGCGCGCCTGGGAGGCAAGAACAAGGACGGGCGACTGGTGCGCGCCGCGGCCGCGGCCCTCGCTGAATTGGAGTTCACCCATTATTGGGGCGGCAGCTGGGACCGCATTGATCCCGACTTCGACGACAGCTACGGCAATTGGGGCGCCAAGGCCACCACCATGCTGACGGCGCATCCCGGCCATCCGGTATTCGCGCGTTTCACGCAGCACGGATTCGAGCACTTCGCGCCTCTGTGGATGGATGCCCTGCGCTTTGGCGGAAGCGTGGCGGCGGACCAGACGCGCTGCTGGGAGTTCCTCCTGCGCTACTCCGATGTCGAGCCCAGTGCGCGAGCGACGTTGGACCGGACACTTCACGCCGCCCTGCGCGCCCACGTCAAGGGCGAGCAATACTCCAGCGGTGCCTGGGGCGATGTGACCTTCGCCAGTTTTTCGCCGCGCGCCAGCTTGAACGTCGGTGACTTCACCGGCTTTCCCGCCAACCTCGTCGGCGGACTCGCCTGTGCCTACCGCCGCGGTAGCGCCACGCGCAACGAGGAGACGCTCGCGCTATTCACGGCGGTGTTGCGCAATTCGAAGGCCACCTACGGGCGCAAGTACGGCTGGATCATCACGCGCGAGGAGGCGCCTGGGCAGAACTACGCCTGGGGCGACGTGCGCATGTTGATGGGGGCGGTGGAGATGTTGAAGAACCTCGAGCGGTGAGTGCGGAGCAGTTTCTCTCGCACGTGGATCTGCGCGGACACGTGGCGCGGCTGCGCCTGCCGCGAGTCGAGGAAGCCGAAAGAGTGTTCGCCATGCTCGCGGGCCGGCGCGAAATCCTCGACTGGATCGAATGGAGCGGCCCGGAAAACAGCGAAGAACTGCGCGAAAAGGCGCGGAATTGGCGCGTCGAGACCGGCGGCGCGGCCAATTATCAGCTCGCCCTCGCGCACGCGGACACGGACGAAATCGCAGGTTCGCTGTCGCTGCGGTTCATCGATCACCCCGAACGCGCAGATGTTGGCTACTGGGTCGGCGCCGCGCACCAGGGCCGCGGGCTCGCAAGCGACGCGATCGGCCTGGCGGTCTGGCTCGCCTTCAACGTGCTCGATGCTCGCTCTGTCAGCGCTTGCGTGTTCGTGGGAAACGTCGCCTCGCGCCGCGTGCTCGAGAAGCACGGCTTCGGGCTGCGTCCGTCCGCTGCGGGCGAAATTACCTGTTCCGCGCGCGAGCGCTGGACCTTTGGCCTCGAGCGCAGCGTCTACGAAGTGCGCGCGAACGCTCAGCGGCCCGTGGAATTCGACTGCGCTTTCCGCGGCGCGCTGCCGTAAAGCAAGCTGAGGTCGTTCGAGAATCCGTTGACCACGCAGAGGTCGAGTCGACCATCCCCATCGACGTCGCTCACGCACAGATCCAAGGGACCCAAGCCCGCGCCCAGATCGTCCCACGCCCGCACCTCAAGGCCGCCGGCGAGCGCGCCCTTAGCACCGATGGGGGTCCAGGCGTTCACTAGGTGACTGTTTTGGGCCGCGACGAAGACTTCCGCCCGGCCATCGGCGTCGAGGTCGGCCGCCGCGATGCGATTTGGCCGCAGGCCGGTCGCGAACGGCGCGCTCAGGGAGAAATCGTTCGGTCCCCCCGGTCCGCGCAGCAGGCCGTACCACGCGCCCTGGGCGGAGCCAGGTCCGGCGGTCGTCAGCACGGCGAGGTCCGCGCGTCCATCGCCGTTGAGATCGCAGCTCACCGCCGCCACCGGGGCGCCAGGCACGGCGGAAAAGCCCAGTTCCACCAGTTCCAGATTTCCTGCGGCCGTGCGCTGCGCGTCGAGCCAGGCGATTCCAACGCGCGCACCCGGCGCTGCGAGAACGCAAGCGATCTCTGGCGCAGCATCGCCGTCGAGTTCGATGCGGCACAGGGAATTGGGCGAGGCGGGCACGGGGAGTCGCGCGGTCCGGCTCAGACTCCCGACGTCGCCGCGGGCGACGGTCGCTTCGAGCAGCATTGCCGTGCCCGCTATGGGATCGCACAGGGCAAGCTCCGCACTTCCGTCGCCGTCCACGTCGACGAGCAGCAGATCGCTAGCCGCTCCGCCGAGTTCCAGCGCCGTCCCCGGCACGAGTCGTCCCGTGCTGTCGCCGCTGAAGCGCATCAACTCGGCCCCGCGCGCGCCGGTGATCAGGCACAGCGCGTCCAGACCAGGGGCGCCATCCCACTCGAGAATGCGCGGTGAACGGGCTTCGGATCCGCTGGGCACGCTCTCGAGGGCTTTCAATACGCCCTCGTGAAACACCACCGCCGACAGGGTGTTCGACTTCGCGTTGAGCGCCACGAGTCGCAGTTCACCGGCCGAATTCGGCGCCGCGGCGAGTGCGTTGGGAGAATCCCCCAGTGGAATTCGTACGTCGCTGGAGAATCCTCCCGCTCCGTCGCCGGGCAAGAATCCGATTCCCTGGGTGTCGCGGTTGGCGATCGCTAGGTCGAGCATTCCGTCGCCGTTGCTGTCGAGCACCGCAAATCCCGACGGCGTTTGGCCGGCGTAGAGTTTGGAGATGCGTCCGGGCCCGGCAGCAGAAAGCTGGGTCATGAGCATCGCCGTCAGGTGATAGTGGTGCAGGATCGCGAGGTCGTCGCGGCCATCGCCGTCGAAGTCGGCCACGTCCAGGGCCAGGGGAATCGCATCGGTGCGCCACGATTGCGGTTCGACTCCCGCGAACCACGCGCGCGCCCCGCCGGCTTCGCCAATTCCGAACACCCACAGTTCGTGGTCTCCGCCGGCGACCGCAAGTTCCTCATCGCCGTCGCCGTCCACGTCCAGCGCCGCGAGCGCGCGCGGAAATCCGGTCAGTCGGATCGTTCCGAGCGGGGGACCCTCGGAGGCGCCGTAGGCCACCACCGTGCTCGTATCGTGGAATCCAACGAGTACCGCGGAAAGATCTGAGCTGACCAGTGCGCAGCGCGGCAACTCGCCGCCCAGAGTCCAGCGCTCAGGCGCTGCACCGCCGTCGCGCAGGACCTCCATGCGTCGGTTGTCGCAGGCCACGGCAATCACGGCTCGACCGTCGATCGCGCCAGCGGCCAGGGCGCGAGGCTTGTGCTCCAACTCGAGCAACCTGGCAGTGTCCGCGAGAATCTCCAGGGTGCGCGCCGAGCGCGACGCAACTCCCAACGCCTGGGCGCGGCCCGCGGCGCCAAACGTGCCCGGTGGAAGCGCCACGGGTGCCAGGGGGAACCCGCCGCAGTCCCGCAGCGAGAATTCGCGCCCAAGGCCGAACTCGCCACCGCGCCAGATCGACAACTTGCCCGGGGAAATCCACGCCGCGGCCAGGTCCGCGATGCCGTCGCCGTCGAAGTCGCCCGCGCACAGGCCCTCGGGCTTGCCGCCGATGGGCCGTTCGCGGCGGGCCTTGAACGGCGCCTGGGCTTGGCTTGGGTCAGAGGCGCGAACCGGCGCGTCTCCGGGACTGACTTGGGTGAGCGCCGCAGGCTCGCATCCCCAACCTAGGCTCGCGCCGCAAAGCGTGATTAAGATCACAGCGATCGTCATTGGATTGCGCCGGTGTTCCCCGCCCATCGAAGCATGGTACGCAACCCGTTCGCGGCAGTCCCCTGTGGGCGGCGAGCTCGCGCGGCCGCGCGGCCGCGGAGGCCGGAGGGAATCTGCGACGGTCGAATTGTGCGCGGGGGGCTCTGCATCGGGCCCCCGCGAGCAACTACCATGGTGAGGATGATCCGCGCTCTTCGTGTTTCGGTGGGCCTGGCCCTCGCCCTCGCCCTCCTGGGATCGAACGCTGGCGCAGAGACCCCGGTTGCCCCCGAGCGCGTGCTCTTCATCGACATGCTCGACAACGGTTCGGGCACAGAGGCCACCGAGGCGCCCGAAGGCGATCCGCGGCAGTTCATCGTGCCGTGGTGGGTGAGCACGGGGACTCCGCGCACGGTCCCGGTGCTCGCCGAGGGCCTCGTCGTCGCGCCGGGGGCCGTGCTCTCGCAGCCGATCGCGGCGTTCGAGCCCTACGTCGAGCAGCTGAAGGTCAGCGGCCGCGTCGTTGGCCGCGGTCGGGTCCGGTTGTCCGACGGTCGCGGCGAGCGGATCGAATTGGACGTCGTCGATCAGGTTTTCGAACTCTCGGGCACCGATTTCATCGCGCGCGTCGGACACACGCCGCAGCCGCGCATGATGCTGGAGCTCATGGCCGCGGACGGCTCACCGGGCGCCACTTTCCACGACATGCGGGCGATCGTGGCCTGGCCGTGCCCGGACGAGGCTTCGCTCGCGGCGGAGTTGCGCGGCCTGTGCGCTGGTGTGGTCAAGACTTGGCTGGAGCGCGGAGTGGATCGCGACGGCGAGCGTGCCACCGCGTTCTTGACCACGCGCTTCGACGTCATCACCGGCGAGAGCCTCGGCGTCGGGCCGGGTTGCATCCATCCGCTGTTCGAGAGCCTGCTGGAGGCCTGCGCGCTGACGCCCAATCCGGAGTGGGACGCGGCCCTCGACGCCTACCTTAGCGACTTCTTCGAGCTCGGCTTTTATCCGGGCACGGGCCTGCCGCGCGACTGGGACGGAACCCTCGACTTGCCCCAGGACGCTAAGCCAATCGAGGTCGCGCGCTACGTCGCCTTCCTGCTCGACATCGTCGAGCGCGGCCCCGAAGAATATCGCGAACGCGCGCTGTTCCAGGCGGAGGAAATGGCGGCGACGATCCTCGATCGCGGCCAACTCCCCGACGGAAGCTTGGCGGTCAAGTACGTTCCCGCCGACGGCACACCGATGCTCGACGTACCGTTGATTCGCCGCTTGGATGTGGCGGCGCAGCTCGCGCGACTTTCGGCGCGCAACGACGATCCGCGTCTGGTGGATGCGGCGCGCGTGGCCGTGGCAGCCCTTGAATTCACGCATTTCTGGGCCGGAACCTGGTTCACGATCGATCCAGACTTCGACGACAGCTACGGACACTGGGGCAGCCGCGCGGCCACGATGTTGACCGCCTTTCCCGAGGATCTGGAATTCAAGCACTTCAACGCACGTGCATTCGCGCACTTTGCGCCGATCTGGCATGACGCCCTGCGCTTTGGCGGCAGCATGGCGTCCGACCAGAATCGTTGTTGGGAGCTGCTCGATCGCTACGCGCAGGTGGAGTCCTCCGTGCGCGTGCCACTCGATCGATTGGTTTACGCCTCGATCCGCGCGCACTTCAAGGGCCGCCAGTACGCTAACGGCTCCTGGGGCGACGTGACGTTCACGGATTTTTCGCCGCGCGCCGCGCTGAACATCGGTGACTTGACCGGCTACCCGGCCAACATGCTCGGCGGTTTGGCGGTGGCCT
>CANKOY010000024.1 GCA_947484275.1 Planctomycetota bacterium
AAGCTCCTCGTTGGGCACTTCTCCTTCGAGTTCTTCATCCGGATTCAATTCCAGCCGTGGCTCAGGCGGGTACACCCCTCCGGATGTCACCGGACTTCAGGAGTGGTCACCGACGCCTCCGGGTCAGCCGTACTAAGAGCACGTCCTAATACCTCGCTTGCCCCTAGGCTAATTCCAGGCTCGGTATCGCGACGTTGCAGCTCCTCCGAGTGTTGCAGGCGAACAGGCGTCTTCGCTGCGCCTCGCGCCGGCGGCCTGGAACCGCCCAAGCGGCCAGCCAGGTATCAGGACGTGCTCTAAGACACAGATGCCCCGCCCACCGAAATTGGCCGGCCCGCCTTCAGAACGGTCCAGATCTCATTGTCCTGCGAGAGCGCGCTGCGCCGTGGCTCTCAGGCTCCGACCGTGAACTCCAAGCCGTCCGAGAGCGTGGAGTTGTTCGGCGCCGGGAAGCCGTTGTCGCGGCCCCAGCACTGCACGTCGACTACCGTGCCCTGCAGAAGCAGGAACGGCGCAGGGGTGCCGCCGAGGGCGCCCACCGCGAAGGCGTTCATGTCGAGTGAGTAGACGCCCGAGCAGTCGTTCGGCGGCGGGTTGCCGCCCGAGTTCATCGGCACGCTGCGCTTGATCGGCGCATTGACGCAGCGCAGGCCGCCCTGGAACGGTACGGCCGCCTGCCCCGAGTTGGTGTAGAGGTACAGGCCGGGCTTGTTGTTGAGCACGTTGCTGGTCGAGATGTCGAACCCAGAGCCGCTGGTGGCGCTCGAAACGCCACTGAAGCCGATCGCCGGGAGGCAGCTCTGGCTGTTCAACTTGGCCGTGCAGTACGTGATCACCCCCGTGGGTGAAGCGATCGGCACGAATACAGGATTGGCCATCAAGGCGCCGTGATTCCCGTTGCCCGACGCGTCCTGCCCATCACCGTTGAGGCGGTAGGACGCGCTCAGGTTCGGCGCCGAAGAAATCTGCTGCATCATCCCCGCGGCGATCTCGGTCTGGGTGCGCGCCACCGACCAGATGCGCACGTCCTCGAGCAAACCGTTCCAGCGCTCGTTCGCGCTGCCGGGCGCCGTGTCGCCGGCGCCGATCCTCGCCACCGCTCCGAGGTCCACCAGGGGACCGGTGCCGTTGGCCTGGGCCACTTGGTTTCCGTTGACGTACAGCCGCGCGAAGGAGCCGTCGTAGGTCGCCGCGATGTGCGTCCATGACGTATAGGCTCCGACGGCGAAGGGCGAAGACACATTGACGACGCCGCCAGTTCCGTTGATCCACAGCCGCAGGATCCGCGCGCCGTTGTTGCCGGCATCCACGCGCAGGAACCACTCCGCCATACCCTGGGTGAACTCTTTGCGGGCGATCGTCGGGTAGATCCAACCCGTTGGCAGTCCTGAGTCGTTGTAGGTGACCCAGGCCTCGAGCGTGAACGACGGCGGCGACAAGAGCGGCGACGCCGGAATATCGATGTAGCCGCCCTGGGGGGAAACGCTGACGCTGAGCGCCTGGTTTTGGGCGCCGACGTTGCCTGCGGTGAGCAGGACTAGAACGCATGCAGCGGCGCCGCGAAGGAATGCTGAACCCATGGGATGAGCCTTGAAGTAGCAGGAAGGCGAGCGGAACTGCGCCATTCTACCTCTCCGTTCCGTCTCTGGGCCGGGCACCACGCGTGTGACCGAGCAGGGCCCTTTTTCCTCCGTCAGGCGCTACGGCGAGCGCTGCGGGCGCAAAGCAGAGGCCTGACCTCGCTCAGCGCAGGGCGTCCGCCGGCAACACGCTGCGGGCGGAACTGATCGGCAAGGCGTAGCCGATCGCGGCGGCGATCTCGCCCATGGGGGTCGCCTGGACCGAGCACACGATTCCGATCACTTTGCCCTGGGCATTGGTGACGGGACCGCCCGACAGTCCGGGATGAACTCCGGCATCGATCTGCACATAGGGACCAACGCTTCGCGAGAGGATGCCCTTGAGCGTCGACGCGATTACGCGATCGCCCTCCTGCACGGCGAAGGTCCCGAGGGGGAAGCCGCACAGATACACCTCGCTGCCTGGTTCCGGCGCGGATGCGTCGAGGTCCGCGAGTTCCAGAAGCGCCATGCCCTCGAAGGGTTCGATCTTGATCAGCGCGAAGTCCTGGTCGCCACTGTCGTCCACCAGGATCAGCTGCGCCGGAATGCGCTGCGAACTGCCCGAGAAGACAACCTCCAGCTCGACTTCGGGAATGACCTCGTTGCCCTCGGTGATTTCCAGGGGATCGACGAAGTCGCTGGGCACCGCCACGTGGGCGTTGGTCATGATGTAGCCCGAGGGCGAGATCACGAATCCAGATCCCGACGAGCGTTGATCGAGCACGAAGCCCTCGTTGCGCAGGTTGACCGCGGACTCGCCGCCGGATGTCAGCGAAGAGTGCAGCAACCGCTTCGTCGTCGGTTCGCGGAATATTACGCGCGATTCGATCATCACGACCGCCGAGCGCACGTGCAGAAGGTCGACGAGCTTTTGGGCCTCGATCTCCTGTGGATTGAAACGCGCCAGCTCCGCGATGGTCTTCTCGAGCCGCTCCGCAAGTTGGGCGGTTTCGCCCGCGGAAACATCGCTCGCCCCGCGCAGTTCCTTCAGGCGCATCTCTAGCGTCGCGCGCTGGTCCTCCAGCGCGAGGCGCTCGCAGTCCCAGGCCTCGCGGGCCACGTAGGAATTCGCGATGCGGTCCTCGAGGTGGCGGCCGAAGGTCAGGAGCGATTCCTCGAGCCTTGTCGCCAGCTCCAGATTCGCATCCTGCAATTGCTCGGTTTCCCGCTGCACGGCATTGATGCGCCGCTCGCTCTCGCGCATGGCCGCCTTCGCGCGCGCCTTGCTGCGCATGTCCACAATCTGCACGTCCTTCTTGCCTTCATTCCAAATGTGCGAATAGGAGACCACGCCCGCCAGGGCCAGCGTGCACAGCGCCGCGCCCGCGATGGCGAAATGCCGCTTCTGGCTCGACTCGACGCGCGAGGCGTTCGCGTGGACTTCATCGAGGCCCAGGGCGCGCTTGAGCGTGACCATCGCGGTGTCCCCGAGGCCTGCGACGCCCTGGCGAGTCGTGGCCTTCACGATCGCGCGGCCCTCGACCACCGTCGTGGATTCCAACCCCACGGCGTGGAAGATCAGGAACTTCGGTCCCTCGGGCCCAAGCTGCAACACATCGCCGGAGTGCAGTTCGGCGCTTTCGGTGCGCTCCTCGTTGACGAAAGTGCCGTTGCTCGAATCGCAATCGTGGACGAAGAGCTTCTCGTCAATCAGCTCGAGCCGCGAGTGCACCCTGGAGACCATGCCCCATTGCTCGCCAGTGATCCGACAGGTGCTCCATGGGTCGCGCCCGATCACCAGGCCGTCCTTAGGAACGTCAAGCGAAGTGGGCAGGCCGTACTTGCCGATTGATTTGAGCCGCCAGCCAGGCGCGCGCGAGCCAGGGAAGGTCATGGGTGTTCTCCTAGGGGACTTCCGCGTGGAGTCGGCCCTCCGGAGCCTCGGTCTTGAGCCCGTCCCTATATATTGATGTCGATGGACTCCCCCCCCGCCCCGCCCGATCGCTGGGGCCGCCCCCTCAAGAACTTGCGGATTTCGGTCACCGATCGCTGCAACCTGCGCTGCGCCTACTGCATGCCCGAGGAGGAGTACGCCTGGCTGCCCAAGCCCAGCCTGCTGCGTTTCGAGGAACTGGACCGGCTGGCGCGGGTCTTCGCGGGCCTGGGCGTGGATCGCGTGCGCCTCACCGGGGGCGAACCGTTGTTGCGGCGCGACCTGCACGTGCTCGTGTCGCTCCTGGCCGGGATCCCGGGCCTCGAAGAGGTGACGTTGACCACCAACGGCGTGCTGCTCGCGGAGCAGGCCGAAAGCCTGAAGCACGCGGGGTTGAAGCGCCTGACCGTCAGCCTGGACACCCTGCGGCCGGAGCGCTTCCTCGAACTCTCGCGCCGCGACGATCTTCCGCGCGTGCTGAGCGGGATCGACCGCGCTCGAGCAGTGGGTTTCGCGCCGCTGAAGCTCGACATGGTCGTGCTGCGCGGGACCAACGACGACGAAATCCAGAGCTTGTTGGACTACGCGCGCGGGATCGGCGCCGAGCTGCGCTACATCGAGTACATGGACGTGGGCGGCGCCACGAAGTGGACCAAGGAAGCGGTCGTTTCGCGTCAGGAGATCCTGGAGCGCCTTAGAAAATCCCACGGTCCGATCGAAGCGGTCGACGAAAAAAATTCCGCGCCCGCTGACCGCTACCGGCTCGGGGATGGAACGACGTTCGGGATCATTTCCTCGACCACGCAGCCCTTCTGCGGCACGTGCGATCGCGCGCGCCTGACCGCGGATGGACGCTGGTTCCTGTGCCTCTACGCGCGCACGGGCGTTGATTTGGGCCGCGCAATGCGCTCAGGCGCGTCGGAAGAGGAGCTGCGCACCTTGATTTGCGACGGCTGGTCCGCCCGCGAGGACCGCGGCGCCATGACGCGCCTGCTGGAGCTCGAACGCGCCGCTTTGGCTCCCGTGGACGAGTTGCGCCGCGATCCGCATCTGGAAATGCACACCCGGGGCGGGTAGACCTTCGTCCCCACATGAGCGACGAGACCTACAACGCGCGGGTCGTATCCCGCCGCGACGTGCACGATTCACTGATGATCCTGCGCGTCGGTCGCGAGCATGGTGACGTCCCGGCATTCGAGCCGGGCCAGTTCTCCAATCTCGGCCTGTTCGAGGATGGCGAGGACCCGCGTTTGCTGCGGCGCGCCTTCTCGATCGCCTCCCCCGCGTCAGCGCGGGACCACTTCGAGTTTTATGTGCAGCGCGTCGACCACGGCGCCTTCACCACGCGACTGTGGAGTCTGAAACCAGGCGATGCCCTGTGGCTCGATCCCCTGGTCTATGGCCATTTCACCCTGGCGGACGTGCCGCCGCAGTCCGATGTGTTGTTCGTCGCCACGGGATCGGGCGTTGGGCCGTTCATCTCCATGCTGCGCGAGTACCACGGCAAAGGGCGCTGGAAGACTGCCGCCGTGATCCACAGTGCGCGCGCTCGCCCCGATCTCGGCTACGACGAGGAACTCACCGCCCTGGCTAGCTCCAGCGCGAACTTCCGTTATGTGCCGACACTGACACGCGAGTCCGAGGACAGCGGCTGGAGCGGCCTGCGCGTGCGCGTGCAGAAATTGTTCGAGCCCGAGTTGTTCCGCGAGACTTTCGGCCGCGAACTGACGCCGGAGAACGCCAAGGTGTTCATCTGCGGCAATCCCGAGATGATCGTTCAGCTCTCGGCGCACCTGGCCGAGTGCGGATTCCGACCGCACCGGCGCAAGACGCCTGGGCATATTCACACCGAGCGCTACTGGTAAGCGCCCGCCCCCGGGTTGCACAGGCAGAGGTGCAGCCCGTCGCACGAACTCGTGTGGTGCTGGGTCTGATCTCCTCGGTGTGAGATCCGCACGGGACGGTCCCTCCTCATCCCGAACTTCGCCGTGTCGCCTGGCCACTGGCCCCATAGGATGCTCACAGGTGTCCATGGCCCCGACTCGCTCACGACTCCGCAGAATCCTGTTCGCGATGCTGCTCGGCGTCGTCAGCGCGCCATTGCTGCTCGAGTTCAGCCTGCGTATCGTGGGCGGCGCTGCTCCGCAACCGCGCACGTACGCGGGCGAGCACGAAGCGCGTCCTGGCGCCCATTTCGTCGCGGATCCTGAACTCGGTTGGCACATGCTTCCGGGCACGCAATTGCAGTACCCCACGGAAGGTCGCCAGTGCACATATCTCGCGGACGCGCGCGGATTTCGCTGCGATCCCAACGCGCGAGAGAAAGGTGCAAGACGCCTCGCGCTGCTCGGCGATTCCTTTGCCTGGGGCGCGGGCGTGGAGTACAGCGAGACCTTCGGTGCACTCACGGCGCGCGAGCTTGGGGATTGGAGCGTTTCGAACTGGGGCATGCCCGGCTTCGGAGTCGATCAGATCGCCCAGACGCTGCGTCTGCGCGCGTTGCCGGAACAACCCGACCTCGTGCTGGTGGCGATGTACGCCTGGGACTTTCAGCGCTCGCTGTGCGCCTTTCGCGAACCCGAAGGGATGAACAAGCCCGTCTATCGCTTGGAGGACGGCGCACTGATGCCGCGACCGATCGATGACAAGCCGTGGGCGCTCTGGCGGCTCCTCGACGAGCATTCCCACGCGTTCACGGCGGCGAAATTGTTGTCCTGGCGCCTGGCGCGGCGTTTCCCGCACGGCGAGTGGTGGCATCTCAATCGCGCGCTGATCGAGCGCATGATCGACGACTGCCAGGCCGCCGGCGTCCCCATCGCGTTCGTGCACATCCCGACAACTTCCTGGAGGTCCTTTCCAGCGCTCAAAGAACTGTGCCTTCGCCGCGAAGTTCCTTGGCTCGATCTTGCCGCGAACGTCAGCGAGCCACCGGCTGGGATCTACTATCCCGTGGACAAACACCTGAACGCCGCCGGCCACCAGCATTTCGCCACCCAGATCGCCTCCTGGTTGCGCGCTCCCTAGCAGCCCGTTGAAAAAGTCCCGTCGCGAGGCGAAGCGATCTTCGTCGTGGCTAGGAACGCGACGGAGGGACGGCGGAGGCGGCCTTCCTGGCCGCCGAGCACGGCCCGACGAGTGTGACGACGCCGCGGCGAAGAGCGCGAAGCCGCAGCAGGGCACTTCTTCAACGGGCTGCTAGCCCTTAGCCGCGCTCGAAACGGTCGCTCAGCTCACGTTTCCGACTTGGCCGAGCGCCGCAAGTAGAAAACCAGGGCGACGACACCGAGCACGCCAAACACGATGCCGACGAGCAACTGGCGACCACCGGTGATCAGGCTCTTCGCAAGCGTAGAGGAGGGCGTGTCCACAAGTTCCATCGAACGCGCCAGAACGTAGGGCAGCGTCACTTGGACGCCGTTGGCGTTCTTGTAGGAAACGCTGCGAAAAAACACGCCCGAGATCTCCACCGTATCCGATTGGTTCTTGAAGGGCGGCGGATCGCCGATGAGATCAACGAAGACGCGCGTCTTTGCGTCGGGCCGCAGAATGATGTGCTCGATCTTCTGCAGTTCGCCGATCGGCTCCTTCAGCACGGTTGCGTGCTTGAGCATCACGAAGCCGCGCATGCGCACCCAAGTCCCGCGTCCAGCGGCGGGATCGGCCAAAAGACGAACAGCGTCGAGGGCACCCGGCTGGCGCGCCTCCACATCCGCGGGCTTGAGCTTGAGCAGGGCGCCGACGAGCTCTCGATAGCCCGGCGTCTCTGCCACATCGGTGCCGTCGGGACTCTCTCCAACCGCGATCTCGAGCGCGGAGCGCACGGGATCGTCGGCGGGAGTTTGGAGGACAAGGAGCGCGCACAGGCTGAGTGAGTACTGCAGGAACATTGCCGCCGATGATACTGCCCAGACTCGCGAGGCATGACCCGATTGGGATACTCGCTGCGGTTTAGCGGCCGCAGGCGGCCCGCGCGGGAGCGAAATTGTGTCGTGCCCACAGGCAAGAGCCGCTGCGGGATCCCGTCCCAATCCGATGACGAATGGGTGGACCGCAACGGCCCGCGGGGAACCCGACTTTCTCACAATTTCGCGGTCGCGCCGCGGGGCGGTGACTATTCTCGCGCCATGACCGCGTCGCAGCCGCCCGCCATCGCGGAGTTCACGCTCAAGGCGGTCGTCGTCGGAATCGTGCTCGGCATCGTGTTCGGAGCCGCGAACGTCTACCTCGCGCTCAAGGTCGGCATGACCGTGTCGGCTTCGATTCCGGCGGCCGTGATGGCTGTCGCCGTGTTCAAGCTGCTGCGCTCCAGGAACACGATCCTCGAAGCGAATCTCGCGCAGACGATCGGCTCCGCTTCGACGTCGCTCGCGACGGGCACCGTATTCACGATCCCTGTGCTGTTCATGTGGGGCATCGCGCCGCCGCTGTGGCAGATCGCGATTCTGGCCTTCCTCGGCGGCGTGCTCGGACTTGCGGCGATGATTCCGCTGCGGCGGCTCTTGATCGTGCGCGAGGATGCGACGCTGCCTTACCCCGAGGGCCGCGCCTGTGCCGAAGTGCTGCGCGCGACCGCGGGCAACGCCAGCGGCAGTCGCTGGATTTTCCACGGGATGCTCGTCGGCGCCGCGGTGAAACTCCTGATCAGCCTCGCGTTCCTGATGCCCGGTGAGGCGGCGACGTTGGTCTTCCCCTCGCTGTTGCCCCAGGCGGAGCTGGCGATCGAGCTTTCGCCCTCGCTGCTTGCCGTCGGCTTCATCCTGGGCTTTCGACAGTCGGGGGTTTGCGTTGCAGGTGCTCTGATCTCGGCCCTGGTGCTGACGCCACTGATCGCCTTTTTCGGCTCGCGTCTGGCTGTGCCCGTGGCGCCGGAAACGACGGTGTTGATCACCGACATGGACGCCACGGCAATCTGGAAGACGTACGTGCGCTACATCGGCGCGGGGGCGGTGGCCACGGCGGGGATTCTGACTGTGCTGCGCAACCTGCCCAGCATGGTCGGTGCGGTACGCGCGGTGTTTGTCGGCGTGCGCGGCGCTCGGGGCGCAGAAGCCGTGCAGGACGAGCGCACCGACCGCGACTTGCCCGGCACCTTTGTGATCGGCGCAATCGCGTTCGTCGTGCTGACCGCGGGCTTCGTGCCCGGAATTTTCGCCGGGGACATGCCGCTGGAAGCGCGCCTGATCTGCGCGGCGGGCGTGGCCGTCTTTGGAATCCTGTTCGTCACCGTCGCCGCGCGCATCGTCGGAATCGTCGGCGTGTCCTCCCAGCCGACCTCGGGGATCGCGTTGATCACGCTGATCGGCGTGGCCTCGGTGTTCACGGCCATGGGCTGGAACGACGCGAGCGCCCGAGCCGCCGTGCTCACGGTCGGCACGATCGTCGCCGTCGCGGCGTCCAAGGCAGGCGACATCAGCCAGGACCTGAAGACCGGTTTCCTGGTGGGCGCCACGCCTGCGCGACAGCAATTCGGCCAACTGATCGGCGCGGCCTTCGCTTGCTGGGCCGTGGCGGGCACGGTGCTGCTTCTCGGCAACAACTATGTGATCGGCGTCGACTTCAAGGCTCCGCAGGCGACCTTGATGAAGACGATCATCGAAGGCGTGCTCTCGGGCACGCTGCCCTGGGATCTGGTGCTGACCGGCGGCGGCCTTTCGCTTGGTGCGATTCTGTGCGGCGCTTCGGGTCTGGCTTTCTCCATCGGCGTGTACTTGGGCGTGGCGTCCATGGCGCCCCTGTTCATCGGCGGCTGCGTCCGCGCCCTGTGCGACCGCGCCCGTCGCGGAGCAAACGACACGGATGCGAATCCGGGTGTGCTCGCGGCCTCGGGTCTGGTGGCGGGCGAGGGACTGGCCGGAATCCTGGTGGCGTCCCTGGTCGCACTGGGCCGCGTGCCCAAGTCCGCCGCCACGGTATTCGAGGGCCAAAGCGGTCAGTGGGCCGTGGTGGCCACGGTGCTCGCGATCTGTGGCTTCCTGTACGTAGCGGCGAAAAAAGGCTGAGCGCGGAGCTCAGAAGCGCAGCGTGTAGGAGGCCTTGAAGGCCAATCCCTGGGACACGTCGTGCACGCCACCGGAGTTCTCAGAGACCTGGTTGAAAACCAGGAAGAACTCCTGGCCGGGCACCGGGATCCAGCGCCAACGGGAGTTGAGGCCAAACTCATCGGACTGCGAATCCCACTGGACAAAGTTGTTCCAGGAGAGGTCCGGCGTGAAGTTGAAATTCAAACGCACGCGAGCCACTTGGGTTTCGACGTCGCCGAGGTCGAAGTCGATGTTGTTTTGCTCCCATTCCAGCCCCGCGTTGAACAGGGGATCTGGCCGCCAGGACAGCTGTGCAAACCAGCGCAGGGACTCGCCGTCGAGAAACTCACCGGCAGTGACGTTTGTGCTCAGCGATATCGGCCGCTTTTCCGCCGTGCTCAATTCCATGCGCAGCGCGGTGTCGTCGTAGGTGCCCGGAGGCAGAACAACCGCCGGCGTGATCGCAAAGGCCTGATCGAGCACCTCGCGAGTCTGCTCGACCTTGAGGCTCAGCTCATCGCCTGATTCGAAATCGATCCCGAGCACACGGGCGGTACTCACGTGCGTTTCCACGTCGTCGTCTAAGTCGGTCACCAGCGAGTCCTCCAGGCCAAAACTCAGCTGGCGCACTGCTCCGCCAATGCGCGGCTTGAATAGCAGCTCGCCGTCGTAGCGCCGCACGCCCGTGCGCGGAACGAACCCCAGCGCCGGCCGAAAATTATCATCGATCTGCTTAGCGGCCAGATTCCAGCGCCAGCGGTCGTTTGGATAGGCGATGGAGGCGCCGAACGCGGTGTCGTCGCCCGCTGCGTGTTCGGTGTAGCTCTGCAGGAACCATGCGCTGGTGGTGGTGCGCTTCCCGCCGAGCCCAGCGTTGGTGCGAAAGTTCGCGTCGAGTCCATAAACGACGTTTTCCGTGTCCAAGTCAGGATCGCCGCGGGTTCCGATGGCTCCGATGCTCCATTCCTCTCCGATGTCCTTCGAAACGCGCGCCACGGCCAGGTTCTCGCCTTCGGCCCCGATGCTGTCGCCAGTTTCCACGTCCAGGATCCCAATGTTCCAACCGTCCTGGCGGCCGGTCAGCTTGGCGCCGGCGTGGATCGGCACTTCATCGCCAGCAGGTCCGCGCCCTATGCGCCGCGAAAAGAACGGGATCAAGTCCGTGTCGAGGTCGGCGAATTTGAAAATGCCCGCGTCCTGAAGGAAGAAGTCGCGCTTCTCGGGGAAAAACAGCGGGAAACGCGTCAGGTTGACTTTGCGCTCGTCCACCTCGGTCTCGGCGAAGTCGGTGTTGAGCGTCACGCTCGCCGTCAGGTTCGGCGTCAAGCGGTAGAAAATGTCCGCGCCGCCATCGGCGTCGAAATCCTCGTCATTGCCCGGCGCGCGATAATCCTTGGACCAGTCGGCGACGCCAAAGGGCACGACGTCGAGCCCGACACCCTGCCTCAAGTCATGGAATCCTACGAGGTTTCCAGCGCGCGAGCTCTGGTGTCCCCTCGCGTCCTGCGTCGGACTCGCCCAGCGCAATCTCTCGTTCTTGCGCTTGATCGTGCGATTGATGTTGAAGCCCCAAGTCGTCGAGCCCTTGGCAAATGAGAGGGTCTTGAACGGGATTGCCATCTCAGCCACCCAGCCCTCGGCATCAATCGTCGTCTTGCCCTCCCAAATCCCGTCCCAGGGCTTGTTGAAGTCCGTGCTGTCCCCTGAAAGCAGCGCGTCGCCCTTGGATCCAGCCGGCGACATCTGAAAGAAGTACGCGTTGCGGTAATCGAGGAACGTGTCGAAAATCAGCTCGACGCGATCGTCGGGATCGAGCTGTGCATCGCGCGCGGCCTGGGTCGCCACAATCTTCCACGGCTCGGAGTCGTAGCAGCGAATGGCGACGTACAGGTTGTCGTCGTCGTAGAGAAAGCGCACGTCCGTGGCCTCGCTCGGCGCGCTGCCCTGGTTTGGCTCGACCTGGGTCAGGGGGCCGATCGAAGGCGCGCTGGCCCAAATCTCCGGCTCGAGCACACCGTCGATCACCGGTGCCTGGGCCGTGCGCGCGACGCGGGCCTCGGGCCGAGACTCTTGGTCCCCGGGGGCAGCGAAGGCCGCGGGCAAGGCGGGCATGAGGAGCAACAGGAACAAGCGGCCGAGTATGCCCGTGTGCCGCGAAAGCGCCACCGGGCAATCCCGCACTCGGACGAAACTCAGCGCTTGACCGCGGGCGGCGGCGTCTCAAGCTTCGTGCGCGAAGTCACTTCGACTTCCCAGCGCCACGAATCGACGTCGAGCACATTCTCGGGCTTCAGGTTCTTCGCCTCCGGGTCCATGCGCAGGCGCGTGACGCGCATGCGACGGCTCTCGCTCTCGAGCTTGTAGAGGAAGTTGGCGATGTTCAGACGCGGGTAGCCGCGGTCGAAACTGGAGGAACTGATCGTATAGCGCGTGTCGAGGATGCCGCGAATATGCTCGGCCTCCGACGGCGGAGCGACGGTGACGTCGCCCATGAGCACAGCGGCGTTGGCAGCAATCGCGCGGATGTAGGTCGCCGGGTCAGACTGCTCCTTGAAGCCCTCGCGGTCCAACTGCTTGGTCAGCACCGAATGTCGCCGAGCGAGATTGCGCAGGTCGAGGGCAATCTCGTGCACTTCGCGAGTCAGTGCGTCTTCGAGGCTCAGGCGCCGCGCGTGCATGCTGTAGCCGTAGTAGCCCAAGCCCACGGCGGCGAGCAGCGACAGCACGATGATCCAGCGCGCCAACGTCATTTTCGCGAGCATGTTCTTCATACTCCACCTGCCGGGTTCGCGCGCACGACCTTGGACATGTCGCAGGTCACCTTGAACGACTCCGTGTAGACGCCTTTGTTGTTGGCCGCGTTATCGCCAAGGGGCTTACTGCCACCCGGCCAAACTTCGATCACCCAGGGTTTCTTGCGCAGCTCCTCGAAGTAGCGCTCGAGATTGGCCGTGGCGGTCACGGAGTCGGAGGCAAAGAACGTGAAGTCCGCCTGGACTTCAACCTTGTCCGTGCCATTGATCCGCCCGGGCAGGAACTGGGAGTTCAGCTTGCGGATCGCGACGCGGCCGATTTGGTCCTCGCCAAGTTCGCCGAGCACATCCAGCGTCATGGTCGCCGCCTCCAGGGCGGACTGCGGCTGAGAGACCTCGCCGGTGTTGCCCAGGGCCTTGTCGAGCTTGTCGACTTCTAGCTTCAGGAGACGCCGCTCATTCCTGAGCTGCTCGAGTCGCGTTCGATCAGGATCGATCTCGGGATTCTCCCTGGCAGAAACTCCGGTCTTCTCACTCGACTTGCGCGCGAACTCCAAATAATCCGCGAACGGCTTCGGCGGCTGCTCAAGGTCGCCGGCCTGCCCCTTGGCTGGGTCGCCGAGCAAGTACAGGTTCGCGAAGCGACGCCAGTAGTCGATGTCGGCGTCGCGCAGGCGGGTGAGCTGTGTTTCGAAAATCACGAACACCGCGAGCAGCGTGACCAGCAACAAGGACGCCACCGCGAGCGGCAATTCGATGCGCTCGAAGGCCCCGGTGTAGCGCAATTCCTCGCGCCGCAGCGAAGCAGGGTGCGCGACCGCTCCCATTTGGCGAAGGGCGGCTCCGTAGGCGACCACCAACGGGCCAGCGCCCACCATGGGCTGGCCGGAATCGGCTTCGAACACGTCGAGTTCGTAGATCGGCAGGTCGAGAACTTTGGTGCCGATCAGGTTCGGCAACTCGATGCCGCAGACGTAGACCGCGTCGATCGGATGGGTCGTGCGCGCGCCAGAGATCGTTCGCCCGAGTTCGCGACGGATGCGCGACACGGCGTGCTCAAGCAAGCGCTGAAGTTCCTCGGGCGTAGTCGGCGTGGCGATCGCCGGCGTGGAAGGCGCGGCGCTGGCCTCGGTTCCGGCCTCAGGTGCCGCGTCGGGTGCGGCGGGCTCGGCTTCTGCGGCCACGGGATCATGGGAGAGGGCGCCGATGTGGATCGCGCGCATGGAGCGCACGCGCCCTCCGTCAACGACGACGACTGCCGTCGAACCCTCGCCGACGTGCACGAGGATCTGTGCGTCGTTGAGGTGACAAATGTCCGCGGTCATGGCCGCGTTGACCATGGCGGTGGCTTCGATCTCCAGTTCAAGGGGCTCGATGCCCGCCTTGGTCGTGAGCTCGAGCACCTTCGCGATCTCGCTCTTGGGGACCGCGGTGACCAGCAGGTCGCTCTCGCGCTCGCTCTTGTCGCGCAGGGCCCAGTCGACGACGACGTCGTCGATCGACCATTGGGGCAACTGGCTTTCGACCTCGAACTTCAGGACCTCTTCGATCTTGTTCTCGTCGGAGAAGGGCAGCTTGATCGTGCGGAAGGCTGCAAGGCCAGAGTCGATCGCCGCGCCGACGGATTCGTGCGGGATGCTGTGGGTCTTGGCGGCCTCGCGCAGAACCCGCGCCGCGTCGCCGGCGGGATCGGCCCCCCCGGAGGGAAACTCACCGGCCTTGAAGGCGACGATGCGGTGCTTTTTGGCGGAACCCTCGAGCACTACGAGTTCGTAGCGCTTGGGCCCGATGCGAATGCCACAGGACTTGGCCATGGGTCAGTTCTTTGCTTTCCAGTCCAGTCCGCCAGCCAATCGGTCGTACTCCGAGCGCTTGTCGGCGGGCAGAACATTGTCGCGAATTCGTTCGCGGTAATTAAGGGCCAAGGTATCGAGCTTGGCTTCGAGATCGCTGCGGCCATTCTCCAAGTGGGCCTGCTCGAGCTGGTGGATCTCGCGCTCGTAGACCGCCAGGAGCTCCTGCAGAAGTCGCGAGCGCTCCGCCGAGGGCTTGAAGGTGCGCTCGAACTCGGCCTGGAAGCCGGCGAAGGGGCCCGAGTTCCTGGCGCGAGCCTCACGTTCGTGGTCGCGATTGGCCGCGAACCAGCCGATGCCCAGGCCCCCGCCAAAGGCGGTCAGGGCCAGCAGAACGATCCATAGTCTGAGGTTTCCCACGCCAGTCTCAGGGCTTGCGGCCCGCAGCGTTAGCAGGCAACTCGCTGGCCGGCGCTCCAGGGGTCAGCGCCTTTCCTTCGGAAAGGTTCAGCTTGTCGAGCTGTAGAAGCACCTGCTCGGCCGTTGCCGGCGGATTCGCCGCGTCGAGTCGGTCGGCGTTCGGCAAGCGCTGATCGCGCAGGGCCACGGCCGAAACCAACATGATCGCAGCCGCCGCCGCGGTGATCGTCAGCACGAACTGCAGCAGGCGTCCGCGCTCTTCGTGGTTCGCCTCGGCAGATCCCACAGTGAGTCCGTCAGGCCGGCCCACGTCACCGGCGAAGGCGCGGCGAGCCACGCGGGCCGAGAATCCGGCAGGCGGCGCGAACTCCAGCTCCTTTGGCTTCGCGAACCAGCGCGAGAGGGCCTTCGAATCCTGGGCGCCGGTGCGGCAGGCCGAGCAATCGAGCAGGTGCTTGCGCAGCAAACTCGCGCGCACTTCAGTCAGTTCGCCGTCGAGGTAGCTGTCCACCAGCGGCAATGCGTCTTGGCAATTGAAATTCATGATGTGTGCCTAGTCCCCCCCGAACTCCGGGTGCAACTGCAGTAGTTTCTCTTTGAAGCGCGCGCGGGCGCGGAACAGGCGCGACTCGACGGTGCCGATGGAAATGCCGAGCACGTCCGCCATGTCCTGGTAAGCCATGTCCTCGAACTCGCGCAGCACGAGCACGGTGCGGAAGATCTCCGGCAGCTCAGCGAGGACCTCCTGCGTGATGCGCTGCATCTCAGCCCGCTCCATGCGCGCGTCGGGCGCCTGGACCGAAGGCCCTCCGCGACCCGGCCGATCGGCGGCCTGGGCCAGCTCCGGGTCCTCCATGGCCGTGACCGGATTGCGGCCGTGGCGCTTGTGGAAGTCCAGGGCGGTGTTGATCGCGATCCGGCACAGCCAGGTATAGAAGGAGGACTGTTGCTGGAAGCTTGTCAGGCGCGTGAAAGCCTTGAGGAAGGCGTCCTGGACGATGTCCTCGATCTCGACCGGATTGCGCGTGTAGTGGCGCACCAGGCCGAACATGCGGTCCTGATAGCGCTCCACCAGCAACTGGAACGACAGTTGGTTGCCCGCCAGGGCTTCCGCCACGAGCGAAACGTCCTCTTTCAGTGCTGGCTGCATCGACAACGCTCCCATGACCCCCCAGGGACGCCCGGGGGGCAGGGCCTATTCCCTGGCCTTGGGTTCCTGAGGCAGATCGATGCCCTTCATCGTGTGCCCCATCTTGTCGCGCTTCGTGCGCAAATACTTGATGTTGATGGGGTTAGGCTTCGTGGCCAGGGCCTCCTGGGAGACCAATTCGAGGCCGTAGCCCCCCAGGCCGGCGATCTTCTTGGGGTTGTTGGTCAGGAGCTTCATCCGGCGCACACCGAGGTAGCGCAGGATCTGGGCCCCCAGGCCGTACTCGCGCAGGTCGGCGGGGAAGCCGAGGGCCTGGTTGGCCTCGACCGTGTCCATGCCCTGGTCCTGGAGGCGGTAGGCCCTGAGCTTGTTCTCCAAGCCGATGCCGCGGCCCTCCTGGCGCATGTAGATCAGCACGGCGCGCGGCTCCTTGCCGAGCATTTCCATGGCCTGGTCGAGCTGGGTGCCGCAGTCGCAGCGCATCGAATGGAAAACGTCGCCAGTCAGGCACTCGCTGTGGACCCGCACGGTGACCACGTCGGACACGGCCTGACGCGGGCCGTCGATGGCCGGGCCGGGCATGCCCAAGGTCAGGGCCAGGTGCTCTTTGCCGTCGACCGCGGAGCGAAACAGGTGCGCCATGAAAGTGCCCGCGCGGGTCGGCAGGGGCACGTCCATTTCGATCGGCTCGATCAGGCGCTCGTTCTGACGGCGCCAGGCGATGATGTCGGCGATCGTGCAGATTTTCAGGCCGTGTTTCGCGGCGAAAACCTCCAGTTCGGGCATGCGCGCCATGGAGCCGTCCTCGTTCATGATCTCGCAGATCACGCCCGCGGGACGCCGCCCGCACATGCGGGCCAGGTCGACGACGCCTTCGGTCTGACCGCCGCGCACCAGGACACCGCCGTCGCGCGCCCGCAGGGGGAAGACGTGTCCGGGGCGAGCGAGGTCCTCGGCCCGGGACTTGGGATCGACCGCGACGCGGATCGTGTGGGCGCGATCGGCCGCGCTGATGCCGGTGGTGACGCCCTGGGCAGCCTCGATCGAAACCGTGAAGCCCGTGCCCATCTTCGACGTGTTCTGTGCCGACTGCGGACCGAGGTCCAGGCGGTCGCACAGGGCACTCTCCATGGGTAGGCAGATCAGCCCGCGCCCCTCGCGCGCCATGAAATTGATGTCCGCCGCGGTGACGTGCTCCGCCAGCATCGCGAGGTCGCCCTCGTTCTCGCGGCCGGGGTCGTCGACCAGGATGATCATTTTCCCCCGGCGCAGGTCGTCGAGGACTTCGGGAATCGGGCTGATGGTCATGGCGCCATCCTAGTCCGGGCCGGGCGCTGCGTCGCCTGACGGGCTGGGCACGGCCGTGGAAGCGTGCAAATGGATGATCAGCCAGCGCTCGTTCTGGCGTTCGAGCACGAGGGTGCGACGGGCGGCGACCGTCGCGCTGCCAGCATCGAAACTGACCACCGCCATTGGGCCCCGCCGCGTGATCACGACGTCCCGCAGTTGCGCCGGCGTCGCGCGCGGTCCCGCGTCAAACGCAGGCGCCACGGCGCGGCGCAGTTCCTCTGTGCCGACCTTGCGCCCCCCGGTGGAAGGAAGGAAGGCGGTGGCCTCTTCGGCGAAGCAAGCGAGGAAACCCTCGGTGTCCGCCGCGTTCACTGTCCAAAGGAAGCGCTCGACGAACACTCGAAGCTCCCCGTCGCCGTCGCCGCGCGTTGCCGCACAACCACAGGCGAGTCCAAGGACGGCAAGCAGCGCCAGCAGCAGGCGACTCAAGTTGGAGAGCGGAACGGATGACGCATCGGTGGCCATTGCCCCATGGTAGTCCTGGACCGCGAGCCTCTCCCAAACATGAGCTTGGGTATTCTCCAGCCCATGAGCGCAACGACGTTCGAGTTGGAGCAAGCCATGACCGTGCTCTCGCGCACGCCAGCAGTCTTGGATGACTGGCTGCGCGGATTGCCGGCGCAGTGGACGGATTGCAATGAAGGCCCCGAGACCTTCAGCCCGTTCGAGGTGGTCGGCCACTTGATTCACGGCGAGCGAACGGACTGGATGTCGCGGGTCCAGAGGATCCTCGAGGATGGTGAGCAGCGCGAGTTCGAGGCATTCGATCGATTCGCGCACCGCCAAGCCTGCGGCGGCAAGCGACTCGATCAACTTCTCGATGAGTTCTCAAAACTGCGGGGAGTGAACCTGACGCACCTGCGCGTGCTAGGGCTGGACTCGAAGCGGCTCTCGCTCCGAGGTCGCCACCCGACCTTCGGATCGGTGACCCTGCGTCAGCTCCTGTCCACCTGGGTCGTACACGACCTTGGGCACATCGGGCAGATCGCGCGCGTGATGTCCAAGCGCTATTCGGAAGAGGTTGGACCGTGGAGGGAATTCCTGCCGGTGCTCAGGCGCTGAGCGAGTTCGCTGGCTGGCAGCCCGTTGAAAAGGGCCCGCAGCGCGGCTGGGAGTGTGAAGGCAATGCAAGGAGCACTGCTGAGAGACGCGCAGGGGTATCCGCGTTTGAGCGCGAAACGCTCACAACGGGCTGCCAGCGGACTCTGGCGGGATTCCAGAGGGCAGTGACGAGCGGCGGCGAGGCCCCGACATCACGCTAGTTATCGGGCGGTCGGGTGGTTCGCCCGCCGTCGGGGACGAGTCCCTAACGTGGCCTCCCCGGGGCATGGGACAGAAAACACTGGGAAGGAGTACCCTGCCCCGGGCGTCGAGGACGTACTTCCCAAAAGCGTCTGAAACTGCTCGCCAAGCCAGGATTCTCGGGCTTGGTGGCGTTCATTCTGATCACGGACATTGCGCGATCGTCCGCCTGCCCGCGCGCGGGGCGGCTGGCAGCGCGGGACCCTGGAGATTCATATGAATCTCTCACTCGCTGCTGCTCGCCGTGTCCGTTGGCCTGATCCTGTTCGTTGCTCATCCAGCGCGCGCCGCGGCCACGACCGTCCCGGCGACGGTCCAGGACAAAAACGTCGTCCAGGACGAGCGCTATGGCTTCAAGTTCAAGGCTCCGAAGGACTGGGCGCGGATCCCGTTGAAACTCGAAGAGCAGTGGCAAGTCGCCAAGCTCCTGTCCGACCGCAGCTATTTCCACACCGAGCCCAACGGCGGCTGGACATCCGAGCACAAGCCTGTCTCCGTATTGATCGCCTTCGTCACCGAGAAGGTCCGCGAGGAGGCCAAGCTGCGCAAGCAGAAGGACGAGAAGGGCGAGGACCGCTACGTGATTCTGATCACGAATCCCTACAAGGATTACCTCGACTACATGAAGCGGACCTACTCCGGCGGCGGCTGGTTCGTGTCCGACGAGAAAAAAGCCAATGTTGAAGGCGTCGACGTCACGCAGTACGAGATCAAGGTCGAGAAGCTGACGAATGACGGTCCCAAACGCGTGATCTGCTGGGTGTTCCACACGCCTGAAGTGGACTTTGCCTTCCACTGGGAAGTCCTGGAATCGGCGTTGCCCAAGGTGAAGGACACGATCAACGACACGCTCAAGTCATCAGGTTGATCCCGCGCACGGCGGGCGGGCTGCCGACGGCGGCCACGGGCGAGGCGAAAATCATTCTCGACGACTACGAGAAGATGACCCCGGAGCAGCGCAAGACGCGCCGCATCACCCTGGAGCGCTCGCTACACGACAAGGCCAAGACCGCTGTGGCCCCGGGATGGGAGACGTTCCAGGTGGGCCGCTTCCTTGTGCTCAACCACACCGACGAGAAATACGCGCGGCGGGTGGCGGAACACTGCAACGCGATCTTTGAGTGGCTCGACACGACTTTCGCGTTCGTCGGGCCCGACGAGTACGTGCGCCAGCCGATCCTGCGGATCTGCAAGAACCGCGAGGAGGAGCAAGCCTTCCACAGCGGCGGCATGTATTGGTTCAGCGACAACCAAATCGAGATCGTGGTTTCTCAGGACGACGAGGGCTTCGTCACCGGTTGGGCGGTCGAGCGCGTCAATCGCCAGCTGGTGCAAATGTGGTTCGCGGAGCGCGACCGCGATATGTCGATGGCCATGCCCTACTGGCTCGAGCAGGGGCTGGATCAAGTGATCGGCACGGCCCGGGCGAAGGGCAAGAAAGTCGAGTTTCGCATCGATGACTGGGAGCGCGACGGCATTCGCGAGGGCAAACTCACGCCCGTGCGCAACCTGGTCAAGATGGGTCGGGAGCAGTACACCGACTCCGCCGAGGGATTCTTCGGCCGCGCCAAGGAAGCCGGCGGTTTCATGCGCTTCCTGGTCACAGGTCCCGCAGCGAAGAACCCGAAAACCCGCGACGTGCTGCGCGACTACATGAAAAACCTGAAGGCTACGGTGGTCGAGATCGAGACCGCCGAGAAGGCCAAGGGCAAGACGACCGAAAAGGCGCCGACCACGGAGAAGGAGGAGGAAGAGCAGTACAAGGCGCGCTCACAGAATTGGCAGAAGCGCGAAAAGGAACTGCTCGACACGACCTTCGAGAAGACCTTCCACGGCTGGAGCGACAAGGACTGGGAAGTTTTCGAAGCGACCTACCTGAAAAGCGTCAGTTGATCGCCTCCGCGTGCCGGTTGTCCCGTGATCTGAACTGAGGAGCGAGCAATGAACCGATGGGTGGCCGCCTGTTTGTGCTTTGTGTTCCTGGTCCCCTTTGCCCGAGCCGACTTCCTGGTGCTCAAGGACGGCCGACTGGTCGAAGGCCAGAAGCTCACGCGCGCCGAGAAAGGGATCACGGTCAACTTCAAAAACGGGGACGTGTTCGTTCCCGAGGAACTGATCGGCGAAGCGCTGATCGAAGGCGAAGTGCTGGCCGAGGCGACCACGCCCGAGGAGCAGGATCAGCGCGCCAAGGGCATGGTGCGCTTCGAAGGCCGCTGGATCTCGCCCAAGTCGCGCGACGACCTGCTGCGCAAGCGCGTCGAGAAGCGCGTGAAGGAAATGGAGGCCATGCGCGCCCACTCCGAATGGCGCAACCGCCACAAGGTCGCCTCCAAGAACTTCGAGTTCGAACACACCTTGCCGCCCGAGGTCTTCGAGCCCTACCGCGACTTGATGGAGGCGTACTTCGCCCAGTTCATGCGCGACTGGAAGCTCTCGCCTCCAAAGGGCCTGGGGCGGCTCAAGGTCTGTCTCTACAGCAACTACGGCGACATGATCACGACCGGCGGTGCGGGCAGCGGAGTGCTCGGTTACTTCCGTTTCGTCCCGCCTTTGGAATTGAACTTCTTCCACGAGCGGCTCGACGTGGAGTTCACCGAGGAAGTGATGTTCCACGAAACCAATCACTACCTGCAGAAGTTGATGGACATGGACTTCTCCATGCCCCACTTCCCCGGTGAGTCGCTGGCCGAGTTCTACGGCGCGAGCAAGTGGGACCCGGTGAAAAAGAAGCTGACCACGGGGCTGATCCTCGAGGGCCGATTGGTGGAGGTCCAAGACGACATCGCCGGCGGAACGATGATGGACCTCAAGCGTCTGATCTCCACTGAGGGCATGTATGAGCACTACAACTGGGGCTGGACGCTCGTGCACTACCTGATGAACGACAAGCGCCTGGCGCCGAAGTTCCAGAAGTTCATCGTCGCTCTGCCGGCCGCCAAGGACATCAAGCGCACGCTCGACGGTCGCGGCCTGAAGAACATCGAGCAGGCCGATGTGTTCGAGGCGTTCATGAAGTACATGGACCTGCGGGACGACGAGGCGCTCAAGGCCATGGAGAAGGAGTGGCACACGTACGTCAAGGAGAAGCTGACGCTAGTGACTCCGCGCGGCAAGCAGGCTGCCGCGACCTCCGCAATGAACTCGGGGCGACCGATCAAGGCCATGCGGCTGTTCAAGGAGGCGATCGATGCCGGAGCTACCAATCCAATGGTCTTCCATCGCTACGCGACACTGCAGGTGCGCCAGGGCAAACATGCCGAGGCCAACGAACTCTGGCGCAAGGCGATTGCAATCGATCCGCTGGTCGGCGAATTCCACTGGGGCCTTGGCCGCAGCCTCCGCACCAAGGGCGACAAGGCCGAGGGCGAGCGCATGATGCGCCTTGCCAAGGAACTAGATCCCGAGGGCTCCTACTCCGACCTCGATCTGGGCGAACTCAAGGAAGGTTGATTCGCCGCGCCCAGGCGCTGCAGCACTGCTGCGTTCAAGCAACTTCGCGCCCGTTGCGCATCGCGGTGCTTGAGAGAAACGGCTGCGTAATCTGCGCGATGCTGCGCGCGAGTCCAATGACCTAGCGGGTCGCAGGCCCAAGGCGCCAGCCTTGAATCCCGCGGGGCCGGGACTGTCGGTGGGCCGAGCGGGACGGCACTTTAGAGTCGCTCGAGCTGGCGTTCGTGCCGTGACCGCGGAGGCGACTGGGCTCTGCCCCACGCGATCTGACGCCCGGGCAACTCTCCGGGCCACATCTGGAGATCGGGCAGATGGGGCGGTAGGCTCGCCAAGCCTGGGGTGCCGTTCGCCCCGGGGCCAGGAAGCCACTGCTCCGCGCCGCCCATGCCGGAGATGTACAGGAGACTCGAATGAGAATCATGCTGTTCCTCACTCCCACCGCGATCCTTCTCTCGGGCGTGACCCTTGCCGACGAACCCCAGGCCGCGGGGTTCAGGCTGTACGTGGGGACGGAGCTCAGTGCACAGGAGACCGAATTGGATTCAGGCGGCTTCAACACCGCCGGCAATTTCCCGAACACGGGCACCGTCGAGGAAGTTGGCGGAGCCGTTGGTTTGAAGCTTGGGGGCGAAGTCGGAGAGGCATTGAGGTTCGACCTCGGCTATCGGAAGTACGAGAATCAGCGCTTCACGACGGGCAGTTTCGCGCCGCCGAATCCCACGTTTTTCTACGGGAGCAAGGTCGAGCTGGAGACTTTGATGGTCTCCGCGTACTACGAGTTGCTGCAGACTCCCAACCATTCAATCTACTGTGGAGCAGGAATTGGAACGTCGCGCACGGAGGTTTCGACGAATGACACCGTGGTCTCGGGCTCGGAAAGAGACAGCTTCGACTTTGCGTGGCAAGTCGAACTCGGCCTCGACTACAACCTGACAGACTCGATGAGGTTCAACACGGGTGTGCGCTACACGGACCTGGGCAAGACGAAAGTTGACCTGAACCCCATTGGAGGCGGGGGGGCCCGCGGGTGATTTCACGGCCGACCTGACTTCCATGGAATTGTTGGTGGGATTGCGATTCGCTTTTTGATCCCGGCCAGCTAGTTCGTCGCAGTTCAACTGCAAACACGCCGCCCCGGTGCGCCCTGCGCGCCGGGGCGGCGTGTTCGTAGGTGGCGCCAGCGTACTACCGGGCGTCAACCCTGGGCCGCCAGCTCGAGACCGCAGCGCGAAAACGCCCGATCCACAGCTCGCGCTCGGACTCCAGGCACTGACCTACGAAGATGAAGTACTCGTCCTCGCGGATGAGGATGATCTGGTGCACGAGGATGTCAAGCTCCGCCCCTTTGTCGCGCCACTTCGCCAGGATCTCCCAGCCCTTCTGGTTCCCGCGCTCGTGGGCCACGGAACTCTCGAATACGAACTCGCGGCCTGACGGCAGCGCGCGCGCGCGGGACTCCGCGAACTTGCGCGGATCGGCGATCTTCGCGCTGCCCATCGAAGGAGACACGCTGAAGCGCGCTGAACCGGGCTTGTCCTTCTGCACGAACTCCCCGTCCTGGGTGAAGACGAGGGATGTCCCCAGGTTTCCGGCGAAGCGCAAGCCTTCGGGATGCTCCAACGTCCACGGCAACGGCGCGAAGGGATCGATGACCAGCTTGGGATTCCACTCCGCCCCCAGTAGCGCGGCCTTCATGGAGGTCGACATTTCCGCTTCGATCTCCTCCGGGAACACGGCGTTCAACAGCACAGTGCGCTTCTCGTCGCCGAAGACTGCGATCCACTTGCGGTACGAAGTTCCCTGCATCGTCTGGCTCACGAACAGGAGCCGAGCATCGCGCTCGGCAATCTTCGTATCGCTGGCCTCGATCAGCTTCATCCCACCCTTCGCAAGCCCCGCCTCGTCCATGCCACGGGCGACTTCCGCGAAGGGACCGGGCATCTCGATCACGATCAACGAAGTCGCGAACTCCGGCCACTGGTAGCCGAGGAACCCGCGACCGGGCTCGTGATCTGCGGGAGGCGTGAGGGTCACGCGCGTCCCGGGCACGAGGGCGCGCGCGGGCTTTGGCGAAATGACGGGAACTGGGTCCTGCGTCGGAGCTGCGAGTTGGGTGGCAGAGACTGGGCACAGAACGAGCAGGAAGCGAAGCAGCAGCATGGAAGTAGTGTAGCCAGCAACATCCGGGATCCAGGGTGCGGCAACAGCGGTCCGAAGTCCCGCCCAGCGCGGCGGGTTTTCCCCGGGGAACCGCGGCGAGTTCACTGGCCTTTCCTCCCTGGCCTCGGTTGACTGGCGGCGATGGCGAAGCCGCGCTGCCAACTCAAAGTCTGCTGCATCGCCAGCGTCGAAGAGGCGCGCCTGGCCGTGGAACTCGGCGCGGATCACCTGGGCCTCGTCAGCGCCATGCCCAGCGGTCCGGGCGTCATCTCCGACGAACGCATCGCAGAAATCGCTGCTGGCGCGCCGGAGCACATCGGGACGTTCTTACTGACGAGTCTGTTCGATGCGGAGGCGATCCTGTCGCAGCTGCGGCTCACGGGCGCGAATCACGTGCAACTGGTCGATCGTGTGGCGCCAGGCGCGCACGCTGCTATTCGCCGCGCATTTCCGGCCGTGCGCATCGTGCAGGTGGTGCACGTCACCGGCCCCGCCGCGATCGAGGAAGCGCGCGAGGCGGCTCCGTGGGTTGACCTGATTCTGCTCGACTCCGGCAATCCAGCGCTCGCGGTCAAGGAGCTTGGGGGCACGGGTCGCACACACGACTGGGGGCTCTCGCGACGGATCGTCGAAACCTGCGGCAAGCCCGTGTTCCTCGCCGGTGGCATGGAAAGCGGCAACGTCTCGGCGGCACTCCAAAGCGTCGGCCCCCACGGCATCGATGTGTGCAGCGGTGTGCGCACGAACGGAGCGCTCGACGCGAGGAAACTCCGGGCACTCGTGACTGCCATGGGCGCGTAATGCGGGCGGCCCATGGAAATTTCGGACTCTGGTAGGCTGGGCGAGCGCCGAACACGCTGCGCACTGCTCCCCCATTCCGGCCCCTGATCCGCTCCACGTTCGGAGTTTCTCCATGCTGTTCCTGCGCACGCTTGCCTGCTTCGGTGTTGTGCTGTCGGTCGCATCCACGGCCCAGGCCCAGTGGACCTCGAACACGGCCATCAATACACCGGTCGCTGTTCAGACTGGCGACCAGGCGGTTCCGAGAACGGCGGCTGTGGGCGACGGGAAAACTTGGGTCGGTTGGTTCGACCCTCGCGGCGGGACCTACGCGGTCTACGTTCAACTGCTCGACGCGGCGGGCAACGCGCTGCTCGCGACCAACGGACTGCTGGTCAGCAGTCACCCTCAGAGCTCATCACTCGTCGATTGGGACCTCATGTCCGATTCGGGCGGCAACTGCGTGCTGACGTTCACCGACACGCGCGCGGGCGGAGATCTCGATGTGTACGCCTATCGCATCTCGCAGGCCGGCGCATTCCTTTGGGGCGCCAACGGCGTGACGCTTTCCAACAACGCGGACTTCGAGCCCAACCCCAGCGTCGCCGAATTGTCCGACGGCTCGTTCGCGTTCGTTTGGTCCGTGAATCCAAGCAGTGGCACCGGGTCGATCGTGGCGCAGCGGCTCGATCCGAATGGCAACCCGTTGCTCGGCGCCTCTCCGCTCGTGCTCGCCACGGGCACGGCTGTGAACGAGAAGCCCGGCTTCAGCAAGGTCGTGGCCTCCGACACCGGGAACTTCGTGGTGCTGTGGCTGCGCAACACGGCGCTGTTCAGCAGTCCGCGGCACATCAAGGTGCAGAAGTACAGTCCTGCGGGCAGCGCCCTGTGGAACGCTGGCGCACCCACCAGCGTTTTCGATTCCACCAGCGTGCCTATCGCCCACCAGCCGACCCTGCAGCCCGATTTATCGGGCGGCGTGGCGATCAGTTGGCACGCGAGCGGCGCGCTGTCGGATTGCTACGTGCAGAGACTCGACACAGCCGGCGTCGAGCTATTCCCCCACAACGGACTGGCGGTTTCGCTCGAGGCTGGGCGCCACAAATTCGATCCGGCCCTGGCACAACTCGTCCCCAGCGGCGATCTGGTGGTGATCTTCGATCGCCGCGACCCGGGTCAGGGCAACCGCGGGGTCGGCGTGCAGCGCATTTCCACCGCCGGCGCGCGCCTGTGGGGCAACGACGGCATCGAACTCGAGCTGGTGGACGCGGTCAGCGAGGGTTTCGAACGCATCGTGCCCCTCGGGTCGGGCGTGCTGGTCACGTACTTTCAGTACCCGACCTTTGGCAGTCAGAACTCAAATATCCTCGCGCGACGCTTGGATGAAAATGGCGCGACGCTCTGGGGGCCGAATTCGCTTTGCACGAATCTCGTGCCCAAGGACAAGCCGCGCCTGATATCCGACCCGAGCGGCAACGCGCGCATGGTTTGGGACGACGAGCGCGCCGACAGCGGCGACATCTATGCGCAGAACATCTACGCCACGGGCGCGGCGGGTCCGATCACGTCGCCGGCCGTGTACTGCACCGCGAAGTTGAATTCGCTCGGCTGCACGCCGTCGATCGGCTTCTTTGGCTTCTCGAGCGCGACCGTCGGCTACGGGTTCCAGGTCCGCGCGGGGAATGTGATCAACAACAAGCCCGGCCTGTGCATTTACACCGACGGCGGGCCAGCGGCCGTTCCGTTCCAGGCCGGACTGCGCTGCATCAGCGCGCCTGTGAAGCGTTCGATTCCCCTGGGCTCCGCGGGAAATCCCCCGCCGAACGATTGCTCCGGTGTTTACTCGATCGACTTCAACGCCTTCGCGACCGGTGGCATGGGCGGCAACCCCGCGCCGTTCCTGCTGCTTCCCGGCACGATCGTCGACGCGCAGTTCTGGGGCCGCGACAACGGGTTCGCCTTCCCCAACAACTCCACGCTGAGCGACGGCCTTGAATTCGTGATCGGGCCGTGAAGACTCGCTGCTAGGTCTTCACTGGGCGCGGGCGTAGGCGTGCCAGGCTTTTTCGAAGTCCTGTTCGCGCACTTTCATGGCGTCGCGAAAGGACGTGCTGGAGGCGTCGCCCATGTAGGCGCGGCGCAAATAGTCCAGGAAGCCGGGCCGGTACTTGCCGCCTTCGCCGTGGAGACAGAAATGCACCAAGGAGTAGGACTGGGCGTACTTCAGTGTTGCTTTCGAGCTGATCATGAAATCGGCGCTGGCGAAGGAGAACATGCGCGACAGATCAAACGGTTTCTTCTCCGTGGCGTGGGCGGCGAACATGTCCCGCACGGGCTTTCCGGCCTCAAACGTCGCGTGTCCGCCAAGGCCCTTGCCCGAGTGCTCGAAATAGACCGCGATCCCTTCGTTGACCCAGGCCGGAATGCTGCCGCGCCCGCGGGACTCGCGCGTGGCAGTGCAGATGAGCAGCTGGTGTGACGCTTCGTGGTAGACCAGGCCCGGTTCGAGCCCCTGATCCGCGAGCACGAACAACGTGTTCGTCATCGCGGTGTAGTAGCCCTTGCGGTTGTCTGCTGTCTTTGGAAACGACTGCTCGTCGGCGTACACCGCGGCGTACATCGGCTCCATGACCTCGCGCAACTTCAATTCCGCGCCCAAGGTGCCGTAGAAAAACCGGTGAAAGCGCTCGAGGTCGATCAGCATCGTCAGCACGCGCTCCAGCGGCAAGTTGCTCTGAAGCCGATAGTGCAATGAGGTGAACTCCCAACCATCCTTGAAGTCCTTGTGAACTTCGTGGAGCCGATCGAGCGGCATCCAAATCTTCCCGCTCTGTCCGTACCAGGCGTTCCCCTTCAACTTGTGGTCGAGCAGTGCGTGCGCCGCCGCGTGCTCGGGCTCTGCGCGCAAGACCATCCAGGCGAAGACCTGCGCTTCACCGCTGAGTCCGCGGTCGCGACAGAACGCTGCAAGTTCCCAAAGCCCGACGGCATCGCCCTCTTTCAGTCGATCCCAGTGATCGAGCGCCGCGTGCAGACTGCGCGTGCGCGTGCGCGCGCTCTTCACTTTATCGAGCGCGATGGTGCGCTCCTTCGAGTTGGCGCCGATCAAGATCAGTTCGCGCTCGTCCTCGAAGACGACGCGACCCTCGAGCTTGGTGCCGTCGAGCAACTCAACTTCGTCCTGGGCGCGCGCAACGCCCGCGAAGGCGAAAAGCAGGCACAGGCCCGCGGCCATGATTCGTCCGATCAAGATCTGCTGCCTCCGCAGGCAGTATAGGCCCGTGGCCCTAGGGCGCCACGTTCGGCCTCACTTGCACGGCTCAGTCGTTCCACAGCACGGGCCCGCCGAGCGCCGGCTGTAGGCGACCACGTTGCGGTGCCGATCGAATTCCACGTGACAGCAGTTGGCCACGAGTTCGCGCAGCCGCTCGCGTCCCCGTTGGACACGACTCTTGGTTGCGGGAAGCGACAGGCCAAGCTGCCTGGCGACTTCCACTTGAGTCAACCCGCGCACGTCGGCCAGCTCCACGGCCTCGCGATGCTCGTCGGACAACTGCGAGGCGAGAAACCCATCCAACCACGAGCTGACCTCGGCGTTGAAATTCTCATCGGGTCCCTCAGGCTCGGCCGTGGCCTCGGGGACCTCCAGCGTCTCCCCTGTCGCCCTGCGCCGTTGATCCCCGAGCACGTTGCGCGCGATGCGGTAGACCCAGGCGCTCACGCGCTCCTCGTCGCGCACGCCGGCCAATCCCGCGTGCACGCGCAGAAAAGTCTCGGCCACGAGGTCCTCGACGGCGTGTTCGTCGGTCACACGCCGTCGGAAGAAGCCTGCGAGCTCGCCGCGCATGGCGAGCCAGAGTTGTTCGATGGTCACGGCCATTTCGATTTCACTTTGTGCAGCAGGTGGATTTGCTCTCGGACGGCACGCAGCAGGTCGTATCGGCCGCACTGCGCTGCTCGTGATCCGCGGCCGTGACCACGAACACCTCCCACGGATTGCCGTCGGGATCCTCGACCCAGACTTTGCTCTGGACGGCGTAGCAGCAGGCCGTGTCTTCCTCGACGCGCGTCGCGATCCCGGCGACGCGAAAGCGCCCGATCATGGCTTCGACCGCGTCGGTGGATTGAACCTGCACGCCGAAGTGCTGCTGGCTCTTGCCGCGGGCGAAGGCCCCGGGCGCGCCCTCGTTCAACGACAGATTGACGGAGGGATCCGCGGGTTCGAACTTGGCGTAACCCGGCCGGATTTTTGACGGTTCGACGCCCAGCAACAGGCGGTAGAAGGCGATCGCGCGCTGGAGATCGCCCACTTCCAGGGCGATGTGGACACGGGCTTGACCTTTGAAAGCAACGGCAGAAGTCTGGTTCATCGTGGTGATCCTGGTTTACGGGCCCCTGGACTTTCCAGTGGCCGGACCCTGCTGACGGGCTTGCCCCTGAAATGGACGCAGGAATCCCACCGCAAAGTTCAGCGCCTGGGCGCAGCGAGCCACCCGTGCAGCGCCATCGCCATCGCCACCGCCACAGGACCCTCGGTCTCTACCTGTGCGTGATCGCCACCGCGTCGGTCGAGCACAGGCGCTGTCCGCCGCCGAGGGGGTCGATGACCAGCCACTGGGCGAAGATCTGCGTCCCGATCAGTTGCGGATCATTGGCCACCGCCGCGGTCGCCGAACCCCAACCCTTGCCGACGCCAATGCCGTTCAGGGGCCCGATGCGCTTCACTTGGGTTAGGGAGCCCAGGTCCACGTGCAGCGACGAGCCTTGGAATGGCAGGCCCGTGAAGAGCGAAGCAGTGCCCATGAGCAGCACCGCCTCCTTGCCGGCGTGTCCACCGTCGATACCGATGGTCATCGGAGCGCCGATCAGCGCAGGCTCGAACGCCACGAGTGTCGGCGCGATCCCGCCGGCTCCAGGCGTCGGCGCGCCGTAGTGTGCCGGGAGCGCGTTGGTCTCAGAGGCTAGGGTCGGCCGATCGAAGGGTGCGATTTCCGCCGCCACGCGCGGATCGGTCAGCGGCCGGGTCAGGAACGCGAGCAAGGCAGCCTTCTCCCCCGCCGTCAGGCCGATCGGCGCCACGCTGGGCGCCTTGTTCGCCGCCGTGAAATCACCGCCGCGGTCGTAGAAGTCGATCACCTCCGACAGGTTCGCCATGCGACCGTTATGGAAGTACGGCGGGCGCAGTTCGACGTTGCGGAGGGACGACGTGCGCATGGCGCCGCGATCGCTGATCAGGCCGGTCTCGTAGGCGCGCCCGCGATCCTCGTTGTGGGGCCGCACGCCGTTGTAGTGGAACAAGTTGTCGCTCAGGAGCGGTCCTGTGTGGCAGACGTTGCAACGACCGACGCCGTTGAATACCTGCAACCCTTGCGTCTCCAGAGGCGTGAGCGCGGCCGAGTTTCCGCCGAGGAACGCGTCGTAGGGGGTTTGGTTCGAAACCAGCGTGCGCTCGTAAGTCGCAATCGCCATGGCGATGCGCACGGGCATCACGTCCAAGGAGCCAAAGGCCTCCTGGAACAGCGCAGGATAGGAGCGACCGTTGATCCAGGCCGCCAGGGCCGGTGGGACATTGCTCGCCAAGCGCAGCGGCGTGCTGCCCGCGATTTTCGCCGCGACGGCGGTCCAGTTGCGGCCCAGGTGGCCCATTTCGGCGGCGCTGACGGAGGGTTCGAGCACCTGAGTCTCGAGCGAAGCTCCCTGGGCGATCACGACCGCGCCGGTGATCGGATCCTTGAAGGTGTCCGGCGCGCGTCCGCTCCAAAACTGCAGCGGCACGAAGCCGGTGTTGATCACGCTCATCGAACGGCGCGGCGTAATTTGCCTCTGCAGCCGAAACACCGCGTCGAGGGCGTAGCTGCCGTTGGCGTTGGCCAAGGTCACTCCGGGCGATCCGAAAACGTCGTCGGCCGTGCCGTGAGTTCTATCGGCGCCCGGATGAACGCTTGCTGGTCCAAGTTGAGCTGTACGCGGATCCGACCCGCCCGCTGAGCTCACGTGACATGTCCCGCAGGCGACCGAACCGTTCGAACTCAACTGCTCGTCCCAAAACAACACCTTGCCCAGATTGGCCTTCGCCGTCGTCACCGGGTTGCCGAGCGGCGCGGGCGCGACGGAGGGCAACGGAATCGGCGGTTGGCCCTGGGCCAAGGCGACGGAGGCGAAAGCGGCGAGCGTGGTGCTTGCGAATAGCCCGCAACTCCCGATGAATCGTGCACGGCGAAGTGTGATCATGGCGGTGAAATCCCGGCTGACGACTGGGAGTCCAGCCTAGCAAACCACCGAGATTCCGCCGGAAACGAGAGCGGCGCAGGCCGTCATGTGACGGACTGCGCCGCAAGTTCTCAGCAGAAACGCCCTATTTGCAGGTGATCGCCACGGCCGCGGTGGAGCACATGCGCTGTCCGCCGCCGAGCCGGTCGATGACCAGCCACTGCGCGAAGATCTGCGTCCCAATCAGCTGGGGATCATTGGCCAGGGCCACAGTCGCCGAACCCCAACCCTCGCCGGGGCCGACACCGTTCAGCGGCCCGATGCGCTTCACGTGCGTCAGGAAGCCCAGATCCACGTGCAGCGACGCGCCCTGGAACGGCTGGCCCGTGAACAGCTGCACCGTGCCCAGGAGCAGCACTGCCGCTTTGCCGCCGTTTCCGCCGTCGATGCCGATCGTCATCGGATCGCCGGTCAGCGCCGGCTCGAACGCCACAAGCGTCGGTGCGATGCCGCCGGATCCAGGCGTCGGCACGCCGTAGTGCGCGGGCACAGCGTTGGTCTCAGAGGCCAGGGTCGGCCGATCGAAGGGCGCGGTCTGGTTGGTGACGCGCACGTCGGTCAGTGGCCGAGTGAGGAACGCCTCGAGGTCCAGGCGCTGTTGCAACGAAAGCCCTATCGGCGCGATGGTCAGAGGCTTGTTCGGCGCATTGAAGTCGCCGCCGCGGTTGTAGAAGTTGATCACCTCCGCAATCGAGGACATGCGACCGTTGTGGAAGAACGGCGCGCGCAGTTGCAGGTTGCGCAGGCCCGGAGTCTTCATCGCGCCTCGGTCGGCGATTTGACCCGTGACCGCGAACCGACCGAGATCGTCGTTCTGCGGGCGAACACCGGTGTAGTGGAATTGATTGTCCGTGAAGAACGGCCCGCCGTGGCAGGTGTTGCAGCGGCCGATGCCGTTGAAGATCTGCAGGCCCTGTTGCTCCTGCGGGGTCAGCGCGGCCTGATTGCCGGAGACGAACTGATCGAACGGCGTCTGGTTCGAGGAAAGCGTGCGCTCGTAGGTGGCGATTGCCATCGCGATGCGCACCGCAGTGATGTCGGGCGTACCGAATGCCTCTTGGAAAAGAGCCGGGTACGCGCGGCCGTTGATCCAGGTCGAGAGCGCCGCGGGAATGTTGGTCGCCAGGCGCAGCGGCGTGCTCGTCGCGAGGAGGGTCGTCACATCGCCCCAATTGCGTCCCACGTGGCCCATTTCGACGTCGCTGAGGGGCGGGCCGAGGGCTTGGATCTCAAGCGACGCACCCTGGGCGATCACCACCGCTCCGTTCGTCGGATCGATGAAAGGACCCTGGGCGCGACCATCCCAGAACTGCAGCGGGAAAAAGCCCGCGTTGATCGCGCTCGGCGCGCGCCGTCCCGTGGCTTGCTTGCGCAGGCGGAAGGTGGGATCGAGGGCGTAGCTGCCGTCCGCCTGGGCGCGAGTGACGCCAGGGGAGCCGAAGACGTCGTCGGCGCCGCCGAACAGCGCGTCGGGGCCGGGGTGCACGCTGCCGGTCCCCGGGACCTTGGTGCGCGGATCCGAGCCGCCGGCGCCGTTGATGTGGCAGGTGGCGCAGGCGACGGTCTGGTTCGAACCGAGCTGCTCGTCCCAGAACAGCACCTTGCCGAGGTTGGTCTTGGACAGGGTCACCGGATTGCCGGCGGGCGCGGGGGCAACGGGCGGGGGCGGGGGCGGGGGCGGGGGCGGGGGTCCGCCCTGGGCGCCGGAGATCGCGCTTAGGACCACGAGGGCCCCAAGGGCGGGAAGCGCGCGGAGGCAAGAAAGTCGGTCGCGGCGGTGGGTCGTCATGGGGTCGTCGGGGTCCAGGTCAGGTCTCGGTTCAAGACTAACAGGGCGGCGAGGATCCGGGGTCGGTTGGCGTGATGGCGCGCTCGGAACCTCGAGCGCAGGCCTGAACCGTCTTCCCGAGCCGTGGTTTCGTCGGAAACAACATTCGATGAACTTCCCGCGCGGGGCGTGGAGTTCCGCCAGAATTGTGAACTGCGGCGGTTACTTCAGAGACCGAGGGGTGCATGGCCCTCTGGCACCGCGCACTGGATGGCAAACACTGAAGACAGCTTCGGCGGCAGACGATTTCAGACCACCCACTGGAGTCTCGTGCTGCGAGCGGGAGGCGAAGACGCCCCGGCTGCGCGCTTGGCATTGGAGTCGCTGTGCAAGCAGATCTGGTATCCGCTGTACGGCTACGTGCGCCGGCGCGGCTTTGGGCCCGAGGACGCTCAGGATCTCGTCCAGGGTTTTTTCGCGCGGCTCTTCGAGAGCGGCGATCTGGCCAACGTCTCGCCGGCGCGGGGAAGGCTGCGCTCTTTCCTGCTGGCGGCCTTGAAGCACCAGGTGGCCAACCACCGCCGGGGGGTGCAGACATTGAAGCGCGGCGGCGGTGTGCACGTGGTTTCGATCGACCTCGAGGACGCTGAGGGGCGCTTTTCGGCCGAACCTGAGGACCTCGACACTCCCGACCGCGCTTTCGATCGCCGCTGGGCCCAGACGCTGCTCGAGCGCGTGCTCGTGACCTTGGGCGACGAATTCCGCGCCGCAGGAAGGCGCGATTTGTTCGTTCAACTCGAGGGCAGCCTCAGCGGAGACGCGCCGGACCACATCGCGGTGGCCGCGAAATTGGGGATGACCCATGGCGCGGTCAAGGTGGCCGCCCATCGCCTCCGGAGGCGCTACGGAGAGCTGCTGCGGCGCGAAATCGCCCAGACCCTGGACCGGCCCGAGGACGTCGAGGATGAGATTCAGAACCTATTCGAGGCCCTCGGGGATTGACCGGCGCGTGGCGTAGCATCGAAGCTCTGCCCCTGCGAGAGTTCGCGCTCCGTCCCCTTGAAACCGTCACTCAATTGTCCGCGCTGCGGCGCGACCACAGCCGCGCGCTCCGATTCACGGGGCCTGTGTGCGCGCTGCATGATGAGCGTGGCGCTGGAGGACTCGCGCAAGCAGAGCTGGGACGCGCCCCCGCCGCGCGTGGGCGCGCGCATCGAACCGACCGAAGTCGAGGCGTTGCTGCCGCAATTCGAAGTCCACGACCTGCTGGGCCAGGGCGGCATGGGCGCGGTGTTCAAGGCGCGGCACAAGCAAAAGCGGCGCTGGGTCGCCCTGAAGGTGCTCTTTCCGCGCCAGTCCAGCGAGCGCGCCTTCGCCGAGCGCTTCGCCCGGGAAGCGCGCGCCTTGGAAACGCTCAATCATCCCAACATCGTTTCGCTGCACGAGTCGGGAGAAGTGGACGGCCGTTTCTATTTGGCCATGGAGTACGTCGAGGGCCGCACCCTGCGCGATTTGCTGCGCACCGGGCAGTTGGCGCCGAAGACGACCTTCGAAATCGTGTGGCAACTGTGCGCGGCGCTCGAAGCGGCGCACGAGCAAGGATTCGTTCACCGCGACCTCAAGCCGGAGAACGTGTTGATCAACAACCTGGGCACGGCGAAGCTCGCGGACTTCGGCTTGGCGAAATTGCGTTCCTTGGATCTTGCGCCGAACGTGCTCACCGGCGAGCAGGAAACCATGGGCACGCCGCACTACATGGCGCCCGAGCAGATCGAGCGGCCACGCAGCGTCGATCACCGCGCGGATCTCTTCGCGCTGGGTGTGCTCTTCTACGAGTTGCTGACCGGCGAGTTACCCCTGGGCCGGTTTCAGCCGCCGTCGAAGTTGGCGGAGATCGACCCGCGCATTGACAACCTGATCCTGCGCGCCCTGGACAAGAATCCGGCGAACCGCCAGGCGAGCGCCGCCGCCTTCCGCGCGGACCTCCAGCACATCCTGACCACGCCCCATCCGGTGCCGGGCGCGGAGGAGAGGTTGCGGCGCCTGCGTCTCGACGAACGCTCGCCCCACCGGCCCTGGTCATTGGTGCGCGCCTTCATCGTGTTGTTCCCCCTGGCGATGCTGATCGCCTTCCTGCGCGACGCGATGACTTCGTCGTTGCTCCTGTTGTCCGTGGCCACGTTCGGGCTGTTTCTGTGGGGCGAACGGCTGGTGCATTACCGCGATCGACTTTCGCCGGCTTTGAAACTGTGGGTGCTTGCCGGGACGGTCAGCGCACTGGCGGCGCTGTTCGTGTTCGCGCCGTCGGTGGGCCGTTGGGCCTACGGATTGATGTGGCAGGGCAGCGTCGAGCCCATGCAGGTGGTTGCCCTGCGCTGCATCGCAGCGGTGTCGCTGGCGCATTTGTTGTGGGCCGCGTGGCGAGCCTGGGATTCGTTCCGGCCGCGTCCGTCGCGTTCGGAGGATTTCAGGGGATGATTTCAAGCATGAAACTCGCTGGAGCGTTGGTGGTCTTGGCGCTGGTCGGATGTCGCGCGACGCAGGCTTCGGAGGCGCCGGTGTCGATCGCGACGCCGATTCGGGACGTGATGCGACTGGAGGACATGCGCACGATCGGCGAGCAGGGAGAATTGCTGCAACTCCTCCAGCACGCGAATGCGTCGGTGCGCGCCCGCGCAGCAACCGCGGTCGGGCGCTTGAAATTCCCCTGCGCCGGACAGGTCGCCACGGCGAAGTTGGGTGCGCTGCTGCGCGATCCCGAGGCGGACGTGCGCGTGTCAGCAGCCTTTGCGCTCGGGATGCGCGAGGATCCGTCGGTGTGCGAGGAGCTGATCGACCTCGGCACCGGTGCGCAGCGCGACAAGTCGGACCTTGTCCGCGCCCGCGCGCTCGAAGCGGCGAGCAAGTTGAATCGGCCGGACCTGGCGAGCTTCTTCCTCGTCGGCCTCTCCGATCCTTCCGCCGACGTGCGCATCGAAGCCGCCGCCGGCGCCGCGCGCTGGAAGACCGACGCGCCGAATGCGGGCGAAGTCAACGAGCGCCTGGCGGTCTTCGTCGCCAAGGAGACCGACCTGCGCGCGCGGATCTACGGCCTGTTCGCCCTGGAGCGGCGCAAGGCAGCGGAAGGACGGGCTGCGTTCCTGGGGAGCGCTCGAGCGACAGAAGTCGACGAGCAACTCTTCGCCGTGCGCGGACTGGCCAACCTGGCCGGCGACCCCGAGGTGGATGCGGCGCTGATCGAAGCCTCGCGCCACTCTGATTGGCGGATCGCTGTCGAGGCACTGCGCGGACTTGCGACGAGCCAATCAGCGATTCCGAACGAGGCCATCGCGCGTGCCCTGGGGAACACGAACTTCCACGTGCGCGCGACGGCACTGGGAACTGTCACTGCAATGGACGCCCACATCCATGCGACACTTCTCACCGACGCGAGACACCGAGAAAACTTCAAATTGTTGCCGAGCGACCCCTCAGCGTCGGTGAGAGCCGCAGCGATGCTGAACTCGATTCTGCGCATGTCGCTCGAACTCAAGGGCTCCTGGCGGCCCGATCCGTCCGCCCACGTCCGGGCCGCGTTGCTCCAGGGACGAGCGATGGACTTCGCGCAGGACTGGATGGTCGACGCCTTGGAAGGTGCTGGACGACACTCCGGGCTCTTCGCCGATGAAGCCGATCTCCTAGTGCTGGGCGCCAGGATCTCGGCCCTGGCTGAGCGCCCGGATCCGGAAGCAACAGCTCCGCAGCTGTTTAGCCTCGGCGAAATGGACAACGGATTGCGATTGGCCGCTGTGACAGCATTGCTCGGGCAGGGCTCGCCGATTGTCTCCGATGACTGGCTTGAGCGCTGGTACGAGACGTCCGACGGCGAGGTTTCGACGGAGGTGCGCTTCAACGTTCTGCGGCTCGCCGCAAAGATCGGCGGCGCGGCGGCCCCGCAGCTGCTGACGCGCGGACTCGACGATCCCGACGCTTTCGTGCGTCGCACAGCGCGCGAAGAGCTGCAGAAGCTGACGGGCGCGCAGATTCCATGGGTCGATCGGCCCGTGCCCGAAGTTGAACTCGGATTTCCTGGCGAAGGCCTGCTCGCCAACCCGCGTCCCCACGTCGTGATCGCGACCTCGCGCGGCGAAATGGAGTTCGTGCTTTTCGCCGACGAGACTCCGCAGCACGTGCTGAACTTCATGAAGCACGTCGACTTCTACAAAGGCACGACGTTTCATCGCGTGGTCTCGGACTTCGTCGCCCAGGGCGGCGACGCGCGCGGCGATGGCAATGGCGGCTCTTCCTGGCGCGGCGATTCGCTGCGACACGAGATTTCGCCGCGCAAGTACGTCCGCGGGTCGCTCGGCATGCCGCGCAACGAGGACTGGGATTCCGGCGGCAGTCAGATCTTTGTGACTCACCGCCCCACACCGCACCTCGACGGGCGCTACACGATCTTCGGCGAACTTGTGAAGGGCTTCGACGTCCTCGACGCCCTGGACCTCGGGGATGTGATCCTCGAGGTGCGCGTACAGGACTGAGTCGCAGTTACCGCCGAAACTACCGATCCATGACGGGCGACTTCGGTCGCGGTGTGAAGTACTCCGGCCGCCAGAATTTGCCGTCGTTGAAGTCGCCGTGCACGACCGGGTTCGTCTTGGGATGGCCGCGCTTGAAGCGAAACGACTTGAACTGCACGCGCTCGCGCAGTTCCTTGGGAATGCGGTGCAACGAGAACAACTGGTTCAATAGTTTTCCGCCGCGCTGGGAGTTCATGCTCGGTGTGGCTTCGAAGAAGCGGTCGATCCAAACCAGCAGCGAGCCCTTGGGCGCGAGGTAGAACGCCGTCGTCTCCGCGAATTCGGCGCGGTCGTTCAGGCTGAGAGAAAAGAACTTCGTCCGCCCGTGGCCGGCCGCGGACAAATGACCGTACACGGCGCGCTCCGTGTTCTCGATCGTGTCCGCATTGGCCATGAACACGATGTTCGTGAACACAGGCATTCCTTCCGCATCTGGACCATAGGCCTCCCCCCGCGGGGCCCCCAGCAGCAGGTTCGAAATGATGCAGCCCATGCTGTGGGCTATCAGATCGACTTCGAGCTCGATGCCATCAGCATGCAGGCGCCGCTGCAATTGCCGCAACTCTTTGAAAAGGCGCGGCACCGCAGCCGGCGCGGGCAGGCCCACGCTGCGCGAGCGATACGACTCCTCGGACTCCAGGATCATGTCAGTGCGCCGACGCATCTGCTCCCAGCTCGCGGTGCCGCCGATGTCGATCAAGATGCCCAACACCATGTGCGGGACCGCCAGCGCAATGTCCAACGCGAACGTGGCCACATCGCTGGCGGTTTGTGATTCCGCCTCAGGAAATTCGACCGGGAGCCTCGCGTCTTGGGCGTCCAAGGCCAGCGCGCGCCCGCGCTTCTGATTGTCGCTGGTGATCAGGCTCGAGGAGTTCTGCGCATTGTCGAGCTCGTTGTAGAGGGTCATCGGCGAGCGACCGATCGCGCGGAATAGGTCCTCCAGCACGACGAAGGGTGCGGAAATCCAGGCCAGGGTCGGCGCCTCCTCGCCGTAGCGAACGAGGAACAGGTGATCCCAGTAGCTTGAGAAGAGCGACGACTGCCAATTGACGAACAGCGGGAAGACGCCGTCCGCGAGCACGGGCTCGTGCAGCTTGACCGCGCGCTCGACGCTGCCAGCCTGGGTGTTCAGTCCACCGTGGATGAAGATCATGACGCGCGGGTTGGGCCAGCGCTGGTCGGGCGGGGGCTCGCCGCGCGCCAGGGCTTCTGCGGTTGCGGCCCGTTGACGAGCCAGTGCGCGTTCCAGCGACTGCCCCACATGGGTCCCGACGCGCCGGCCCTCGTGCTTGACACTCGTATGAGGCACGCTCGGTGCGCCGGGTTTGAAAACGCGCGCGTACTCGTCCACGTGCGTAAGCACTTCGCCGAGTTGCTGTCCAAACTTGACCTCACCCACTTCGGTGTAGTGGCCGATCCCCAGCACCGGCTTTTCGGTCGGATCCACGGGATTGCCGCGGTAATTGACCATCACGATGTGCTCGTAGGGCACGTGTTTGGGCACGGCGCATCCAGCGAGAAGGGCGAGCGTGAATGAAGCCCAAGAGCAGATCGAGCGGTGTCCCATGCCGACACGTTAGTGCCGGTACGGTGCCAGGGCCAACGCCAGCACCATTGCGGACGCTGGCCCGGCAGAAGGGCTGGGCCCGCGTCTGCAATGGTGCTGCAGTGGGCCTGGCACCGTACCGGCGCGCTGGGGATGGGATTCCAGAGCTTGTGTGCAGCGGCGCCCTGACCGTGGCCGATACGCGTGGTCTGACCCACGGGCGTTGCGTTCCTCATGCTCTGTACCAGGCGCCACTTAGGGCATCGCGGCGCAGTCGTGCGCTCTGGATGGTGCTCCAGAGCAACGAGAGAACCTGGAGGATCGCACGCTGCAGCGTCGCGTGACGCGCTACCTCCAGCGCAAGGGAGGACTGGCGCGCGAGTCCGACCATGGCGACGATTCCGCGTCCGAGCACGACCTGCTGGCGCTGATCAGCGCCGCCTCCGTCGAGGGCCGAGCCGCGCTGCCGGCCGAAAAGAGCCCGCCCGCCCTGCGCCTCGGTCGGCGGCGCGAGGTCCGAAGGCCGTTCGTGCCAGGCTCGCTGTGCTCTGACTACGAGGGCTTTTCGCTGCACGCACAAGTGCTCGTGCCCGCGGGCGAGCGCGAGCGCCTCGAGCATTTGTGCCGCTATGTCGCTCGCCCGGCCATCGCCACCGAGCGGCTTTCGCTCGCGAGCGATGGTCGTGTGATCTACCGGCTGCGCAGGCACTCGCGCGATGGGACCGCGGCCGTGTCCCTCGACCCGCTGACCTTCATCGAGCGGCTTGCAGCACTGATCCCAAGACCGCGTGCTCATCAGCACACCTACCACGGAGTCCTCGCGCCGGCGGCGCCCTATCGCGACCTGATCGTGCCTGGCCCGCGAGAGAGTGCGAAGGCCACCGCAACCCCGGCCGGCTGCGCCGGCGCGCACGGCCCTGACGCGCAGCGCCGCGAGCACACGCGTCGCTCGACCTGGGCCGAGCTGCTCCAGCGCGACTTTGCCATGGACGTGCTCGAGTGCCCCCACGGCGGTGGACGGCGCAAGTTGATCGCGGTGATCACTGACGGCGGCGGCGTGCGCAAGATCCTCGACGATCTCGGACTGGCCAGCGAGCCTCCAGACCTCGCGCGCGCACGCGGCGGCGAAGAACTGGCCTTTGACGCCTGACGCGGGCACTCGCCGAACTCCAGACACGCGCACGCTCCGCGGGCGCGCGCGACGGCGCATTGCAGGCAGAGCCAAAGCCAGCCTCTCTGGCGTGGTCGGAGGTCCTGCGAGGCCTCCCAATGTGCGACTCGACACACCGAAACCAACGCGCAGGGCCGCTGCGCGGCCCCCATCCGCCGTGGCGGTGCTACCGTCGCTCCATGATCGGGGGTTTGGAACTCCTATCCGCAACTTCAGATCGATACTTCCAGGAAGCCATGCCTGAATAATTCGGGTCAGGAAGAACGGCACTTGACCGTGCTCGCCTCGGGTTCGGACGACTGAGCAGGATGATCGCGGACTAGCACTGAGGCCGCGCCAGAGTCAAGACAGGATCGCCTCCAGGTCGGCGCGCGTGAGTTCGCGCAGGGCGCTGCCCGCGCCTTCGAAGAGCGCGTCGGCCAGCGCGCGCTTGCGCTCCTGCAGCGCGAGGACTTTTTCCTCGACGGTGTCGCGCGCTACCAATCGATAGGCGGTCACGGGCCGCGTCTGGCCGATGCGATGGGTGCGGTCGATGGCTTGGCGTTCGACGGCAGGGTTCCACCAGGGATCGAGCAGGAATACGTAGTCGGCCGCAGTCAGGTTGAGACCCACGCCGCCGGCCTTGAGGCTGATCAGGAAGACACTCGTGGTCGCATCTCGCTGGAAATTCTCGACGCGCTGCTCGCGGTCGCGCGTTTTTCCGTCGAGGTAGTCGTACTTCAGCTTGCGCTTGTCCAGCTCGGGTTTGACCAGCGCGAGGAAACTCGTGAACTGCGAAAAAACCAGCGCCTTGTGGCCTGAGTCGCGCAGTTCCTCGAGCATCTCGAACAAGGTCTCGAGCTTGGCGGAGCGCGTTTTGGCGTGCTTCTCGTCGATCAAGGCCAGATGGCAAGCCGCCTGACGCAATCTCAAGAGCGCCTCGAGCACGTTCATGCCCGCCTTCTCGATCCCGACCTGGTCGACCTTGGCGAGCAACGTGCGCCGGTAGTGCTCGCGCAAGGCGTCGTACTCACGCCGCTGCGCACCCTCGAGTTCGCAACTGACGACCTGCTCGGACTTCTGCGGCAGTTCCGTCAGCACCTCTGCCTTGGTCCTGCGCAGAATGAAAGGCCCCAACGCGCGGGCCGCGAGGCGCGCCGTCTCGAGTTCGTCGGCGCCTTCGAGCAAATGCCGCAGCACGCGGCTGCCTTCGAGCAAGCCGGGGTTCAGGAATTCGAAGATCGAGAGCAGATCCTCGACACGGTTCTCGATCGGCGTGCCGGTCAGCGCCAGACGCTGATCAGCCTGCAAGATGCGCACGGCTTTCGCCGATTGGCTGGTCGCGTTCTTGATCGCTTGGGCCTCGTCGAGCACCAGCAAGTCGAAATGCAGCTTGCCCAACAGCTCGATGTCCTGCCGCAGCGTGGCGTAAGTGGTCACCACCAGGTCGGCGTCTTCGAGGGCCGCCCCGTTGCGTGCGCGATCCAGCCCGTGGTGCACGCGGACACTGAGCTTGGGCGCAAAGCGCCGTGCCTCGCGCTCCCAGTTGAAAAGCAGGGTCTTGGGCGCGACGACCAGCGTGGGACCGCGAGCCTTGGACTTGCGCCGCACGATCAGCGCCAAGACTTGGACGGTCTTGCCCAGGCCCATGTCGTCCGCGAGGCAGCCGCCCATGCCGACTTCGCCCAGGAACGCGAGCCAGCCCAGGCCGGCGCGCTGGTAGGGTCGCAACTCACCGGCGAATGCCGCTGGTTCGCGCACGGACTTGGGCGTCTTCGCGCGCGCCAGCCGTGCGCGCAATTCGTCGAAGCCGGCGTCGCTCTGAAGTTCCGCTCGTTCCGCCAGCAATACGTCGAGCAGGAATCCGCGCGAACGCTTCACGCGCAAGGCTCCCTGGTGAACTTCGCCCAGCGCACCCAAGGGCTGCCATTGCGCGAGCCATGTTTCTGGGACGACCCCGAAGCTGCCGTCGGCCAAGCGCACGAGCGGTTGGCGGCGTTCCAATGCTTCGAGCAAGGCGGGCAGCTCCATGCCGACGCCCTCGAACTCGATCTTCGCCTCGACGTCGAACCAGTCGATGTTCGAGCTCACCGAAAGCGCGAACGTACCTTGGGTGCGCAGCTTGAGCCCCTCGCCCTCGACCAGCCAGCCCTGCTCGGCGAGCGCGCGGACCAACGTGCCGATGCGTTTGCGCTCGAGAATGCCGTCGAACGGGTGGGGCGAGGGCGCGCGCAATTTTCCGCCGGCCGCGATGAACTGCGCTTCGGCGCGCGATTCCGCTTCCGCGTCGCGCTGCACGCGCAACACGCGCTCGCCTTGCAAGACCACGGCCGCCCCGCCGCGCCGCAGGCGCTCGCCGCCGTATTCGAATTCGATCCGCGCCTGCAACTGGGGCGCCGTGCCCTCGGGCGCAAGCAGCGTCAGGACCGGCCTCGGCGAGCCGGCGATGTCCAGGACCAGACCCTCCGCGCGCACAGGCAAGTGCACGGGCGCGCGGGCCAGGATGCGCACCACGTCGGAGCATTGCTTCTTCCCGATGCGCAGCTTGGCTGTCCCGCACAGGTGCGCGGCCCAACCGTGGGCGCCATGCCAGTCAACGCCGCGCAGTTCGCCGCGCGCGACCGCAAATCCGCCTCCGAGGACGCAGGCGACCTCGGAAATCGGGATGCGCTCGCCCGCTCGCTCCAGGGCGCCTTCGAGTTCGATTCCATCGCGCACCTCGTCCACATCGATCCGAAAACTCCACTTCTGGCCTTCGTCGAGCGCGATCAACGACAGCGGCGCGGAGTCGGCCGGCGTGAAATGCAGACGCTGCTCTCTTGCCAGATTCGCCAACAAAAGGCGCTGCAGCGGCGGAGACAGGGCGAACTGCGCGCGTCGGCGCATGCGCATGTAGGAGTATTGGCTTCCGGGCTCGTTTGGAGCCTCGATGAGCACGGCGACGGCGACGCGATCGGTTTCGTCGAGCTCGCGCCCGTCCGGCGGCCCATCCAGGATTCGATAGGCACCCACTTCTCCGCGAGCCGAGATCTTCGCGGCTTGGACTTCGAGCTTGACCGTGTTGGAGTTCGGAGGCAGCGGCGACAAGACGTAGCGCAGGCAGATGGCGCGCCGAGGCTGCGCGAAAATCGGCGGACTCAACTCGAGCGACTGCAGCAGGCGTCGAGTCCGCTGCGGCTCCGATTCCTTCCGCTCCTCGGCTTCGTCCCAGTAGCTCTCGTTGTGCAGCCTGGTCAGGATCTGCTGCTTGAGCTGCCTCGGCATCGACCTGTCGGCGAGCAGGCGCTCGATGTTCCTGTCGAAGTCGATGTCAAGCTCATCCTCGTCGTCCGCAAGCACCTCCTCCGGCGCCTTGGGCAACCTCGCCCTTGTCTCGGGCGTCGCGACTCCCGCTCCGTGCGTGAGTTCCGACAATACAGCGCAGACATGCTTGCACTGTCCACGATCGCCATGGGCCGGGCAGGTGCAGGTGCCTCTCCAGCCTCGCGCAAGTTGGTCAAGGACGACGCTGTAGTCCCGCGTGCCACGCACCTGTGCATGGATGCGACTCGCCGTGCTCCGCAAAATTCGCACACGACCCTCCCGTTGGTACTCGACCCCGCGCGCGCGCAGCGTGGCTGGGTGGCTGCGCAGGAGTGGGTCGAAGGCTTGCATCTAGGCGGGTCAGGCGAGGGGAAAACTAGGCGCGAGAGAGTACCCGCTCGCGTGTGCACTTCACGGCCGTTCCATTGCGTGCCGCAGGGGAACGGACGCTTGGCGCTGAGACTGCGCCAGTGTAAAGCGGACTCGGCGAGGACGGTGCCACCGATGCGACGTCTCCTTAGACCTTGCAAAGGGCGCGCGCGTTGCGGCCGGTGTAGGGATTTCGGTCGCCAAGCCGGGACTCTCGCGCACGGTGACGCCAGCGGGTCAGCACGTCTGGGGGGCTTGCATCGCACGCCGCGGTACTTGCCAAGTCGTGTTGGAGCCGGATCCAAAACCGGCCAGTCAGGTGACCACCGACTATGGCCTGCCGATCGGTTCGGGTGGAAAGCAGCAAGGGGCCCCCTCGGCGGCCTGACAGGGGATTCCCTCCCCACAGTTCTGCCTTGGTCCCGTGGTTCCGGTCCAAGCGGCGTTGCGGCATCGCGCCGCGACGGGTTCCCGATCGGCAGTAGTTGGGACGATCCGGGGCCGGCAATGCCAAAGAGAAATCCCGTACGGTAAGTTCTCAGTCGACACTACAGGCAAATCCACGTGATGTTCCCGGTCGGGAAAACCATGGAGAAGCGCACACTCACCCCTGCTGAAATCGGCGCCGTGGTGCGCGCGGTCCGCAAGGCGCAGAACCTGCGCCAGAATCAACTTGCGGGTGCCGCCGGAGTCGGGCTGCGCTTCGTCGTGGATCTGGAAGCGGGCAAGGCCACGGCCCAGCTCGGCAAGAAGCTTCAAGTCTTGCAGGCGCTGGGGTGTTCCCTGGAGATCATGCGGCCGCCCGAGCGGACGGTATGAAGCGCGTGCTGGACGTCTGGGGGGATGGTGGACTCGTCGGCCGGTTGACGCAAGACGAGCATGGCGAACTCGGGTTCGTCTACTCGGCCGGTTGGCTTGCGCGTGGCGACGCTCCAGTGCTGTCGGCCTCGTTGGCAAAGCGCGCGCAGCCGTTTTCCCGTCGTGACTGCCGTCCCTTTTTTGGTGGCCTGCTGCCGGAAGAGAGTCAGCGAGACGCGGCAGCAGCGGCGCTTGGCGTTTCACGAGGCAATGAATTCGCACTCCTCTACCGGCTCGGCGGCGATGTCGCCGGCGCGTTTCAACTTCTGGCGCCCTGCGAGATGCCAGCGGAACCCGTTTCGAATCTGCGGCCGACACCACTCGATGATGAAGGTCTGATTCGAGTGCTCGATGCACTTCCGATGCGCCCGCTACTCGCGGGGGAATCTGGACTGCGCCTGTCGCTTGCCGGCGCGCAGTCCAAGGTGCCGGTGGTTCTGGTGGACGGCGTCGTGGCGCTGCCCGCCTCCGGGCAGCCCCACGACATACATCCTCAAGCCGCCGATCGCGCGTTTTTCGGCGACGACAGAGAACGACGCCTTTGTGATGCGACTCGCGGCGGCTGTCGGGCTCGACGTGGCTTCGGTCGAAACCCGCGTGGTGCGCGCCAGGACATTTCTGCTGATTCAACGCTACGACCGAGCGCTCGATGGCGCTGGTGTGGTGCGCCGTATCTACCAGGAGGACTTCTGTCAGGCGCTCGCCGTGCCGCCGGAAACGAAGTACGCGAACGAGGGTAGTCCGACTTTCAGCGTTTGCTTCGGGCTGCTCCGGCGCGTCGCTGCCCGGCCTGCGGTCGACTTGTTGAAACTGCTCGACGCAGCGATCTTCAGCCTGATCTCCGGAAACGCGGACGCCCACGGCAAGGACTTTTCGATTCTCTACGAGCCTCAGGGTGCTCGACTTGCGCCGCTCTACGATCTGCTGGCGGCGGTCGCCTATCCCGACCTGTCGCCGAAACTCGCGGTGAAGATCGGCGGGCGGACGACGCTCGCGGAAATGGACGCAACTGCTTGGGCCGCCTTCGCTGCCGACGCCGGGCTTGGCCTGCCGCTCGTTCGACGCCCGGTCGTCGAGTTGAGCGCTGCCGTTGGTGATTTGGCCGAGGAGGTTGCGAGTGCGCTCATGCGTCCTGGTCTCGATGAGCCTGCGCTATCTCGATTCGTCGGCCTTGTCCGCGATCGCGCCGAACACTGCGCGCTTACCGTTCAGTAGAGCATGCTGGGCTCGTCGCTCGCCGACTCATGGAGTTTCCCCTGCGCAGGGCGGCAAGTTCGGAGATGCCCAGCGATCGGGGAAGCATGATACAAGGATCCCGTTCTGCTCAACGTCGGCTCCTTCAGGCAGCGCGTGCGGTTTGATCTCGACGAACTCGTCGCTGAACTCCAGTCAGAAATCCGATGCACCCTTCGCCTTACATCGCGGTCACCAACCTCGACTGGTTTCGGGCCCTGTCTTTGCGCGCGCGCGGCGGCGTATTGGATGAAGTGAATTTCTGGTCGCCGATGGCCCGGAGATCGTTCAAACAGATCGAGCCAGGAGCGCCACTCTTCTTTCGACTCGGAGCACCGACCCATCGAATTGCGGGTTATGCGTTCGAGGCGCACTTCGCGCTGCTGACGTTCGAGCAAGCCTGGTCGGCGTTCGAGGGAAAGAACGGCTTCGAGGATCGGCTCGATTTCTTCGAGTGGGGGGCACACAATCGCGGCCTTGGGTTGCTCGAGGTCGCGAGCGCGCCGCTCGCCTGCACGATCCTGCGCGAAGCAGTGTTCTGGCCGGAGCAGCGCTGGATCGCGTGGGGTGAACAGGAGGGCTGGGCTCGCACCGGGATTCAGTCGGGCAAATACGAGAAGGACGCCGGCCGCTCTTCGCGCCTGGGCCACGAGATCGTCCTCGACCGCGTTGGCGTCCCCGTCGCCGAGGAGTTCGCGCCACACTTCGAGTTGGTGGACGCGGACGAGCGCGAGCTGATCCTCGCCAGCTCACGCGAACGTCGCGGCCAGGGCACGTTCCGCACGCGACTGATGTCCGCCTACGATTCCAAATGCGCGATCACAGGCGAGCACACCGAGCCCGTGCTCGATGCCGCGCACCTGCAGCCGTACCTGGGCTCGCGCAGCAACCATGTGCAGAACGGCATGATGCTGACGAAAGAATTCCACGCGCTCTTCGATGCAGGTCTGGTCACGGTCACACCGGACTACCAGGTTCGTGTGTCGAGCCGAATCCGTGAGCGCTGGCGGAACGGGCATCGGTATTACCCCTACAACGACAAAGCGCTGAGCTGCCTGCCCAAGGATCCGGCCGAGCGCCCGAGTTTGGCGGCGCTGGAGTGGCACGGCAGAAAGGTGTTCGTGGCCTGAGGGATACTGCGCAAGTGGCTGGGATCTAGTCGCCCGCGATGTGCAAGACGCGAAGCATGAGCTCCCTGCCGAGCGCTGCCGAGGGCGGCACAGCTGCCGTCGCGCCATCCTCAACGCCGCGCGCGTTCAGACTCCCAAATCGACTCGAGGTGCAGCTTCCAGTGCTGCGACGCCTCCGCCGCGCGCGGGTCTTTCACGCCCTGCGGAGCCCCCGTCAGCTCGATCAGTATCTTCCACGCCGAGCGAGAACTCCGCAGCTTCGTCATGTGGCGCAAGCAAACCGCAGGAACGCGCAGGGAGCGCGGAGACCGCTACGCCGAGCGCGCCATGACGGTCGCCCACACGCTGCGCAAGCAATCCCGTCATCTGCTTTCGTTTCTCGAACAGGCCTGTGCCAACTCGCTACGCGCAGAACCAATTCCAGCCATTACACGCGCCCGTTCACGGGTCGGGGACCCATGAGCGCTGTTCTGGGCGTGTTTTCCAGTGACAAACGCGCCTCCTGCCTCGGCGTCGGAAGTCCGCAACGGGCTCCGGCAAGCGGGTGCTTCGCATCGTTTCTGGCCTGATTCATGCGGTTTCCGCGACCTCTGGGCTGTTCGACCTGTGAACGGGTACGGCGCATCCACCGAGGATGCGCGAGTGAGCGCGACAGTGAAGCCGCGATTCCGGTCGAGCTGAGTCCGATTTGCGACACCCTAGTGCCGGTACGGTGCCAGACACAACTCCAGCACCTTGGGCTGGCGCGGACCCGGCCGTCCGGTAGGGTCCGCGCTGGACCAAGGTGGTGGAGTTGTGCCTGGCACCGTACCGGCGCGCTGGGGATGGGATTCCAGAGCTTGTGTGCAGCGGCGCCCTGACCGTGGCCGATACGCGTGGGCCCGACTCCGCGCCTGCGGCCGGGCAAGGAGATCTCGATGAATCGATTCCTGCTCCCCACGGGCCTGGTCCTCGCGGCGCTGGTCGCCTTCGATAGCGTGTTCGAGCACCGGTTGCGGCTCGCCGAGCTGCAGCGCGCGGAAGTGTGCACGCCCCAGCAGTTGATCGCACTGCGCACGCGCCTGACGGAAGAGCGCGCGGCGTGGATCCAAGACCTGGAGTCGAGACTGTCCTCAGACCGCGAGCTCGAAACCGAACGCGACGATTCTGCCCGCGACGAGATCGCACGGTTGGAGGCGGCACTACTTCAGCAACGTGAGCTCCTGGAACAAGAGCGCGAAAGGTCCTCGGACTGGGAAGCGCGCTGGAGCGAGCTGACGCCTACGGTGCTACAGCGACGCCTCTTCGAGCTGCAATCGTCGCTGGAGTCCCAGGTCGCCGAGTTCGACTTGTTCACCAAGTACGACGAAGACAAATTGCAGCGCGTGCACCGCGAGATGCGCGCCTTGGACACTAAGTTGGAACTGTCGCTCGCCGCGCGCGACAACGACAAACTCTGGGCCGATCTCGTCGGTCCGGTGGTGCAACTGATCGGCGACACGACCGTCGGCAGCGGCGTGCTGCTCGAGTCTCGATCGCAGATTGGCGGCGGTTTCGCGACCCACGTGCTGACGTCATGGCATGTGGTGCGCGACATCATCGGCCGACCCGACAACACGAACTTTCCGGTCCCGGTCAAGGTCTACGCGCCCGACGGAACCTGGCGCAGCTTGACGGCGCAACTGCTGGTGCGCGACGTGTCGCTGGACCTCGCGCTGCTCTTGCTGGACACGAGCGATGCACTGCCCTTTGGCGCGCGCCTCGCTCCGCGATCGGAGCTCGAAACCCTGCGTACTTTTGACGCGGTGTACGCCGTCGGCTGTCCCCTGGGCAATGACCCGATTCCGACCGTTGGCGAACTCGCTTCCACGCACCATGAGGTCGACGGCGAGAAGTACTGGATGATCAGCGCGCCCACCTACATTGGAAATTCAGGTGGTGGGATCTACTCCGCGCGATCCCATGGCCTGGTTGGAGTTTTTTCGAAGATCTACACGCACGGCGCGACGCGCTCGATCATCGTTCCGCACATGGGGCTCGCCACACCGCTGACGGTGGTCTACGACTGGCTCGGCACAACCGAGTACGCCTACCTGGAGCCGAGGCTGCCGGAGGCCGGAGCGCAAACGGCCGCGGCGACACGCTAGCGCTCCGTTCCAAAAGGGCGAGACACTAGATCGCGCGCAAGCGACCTTCGGCAATCGTCCACGCGCGACCGCGCAGCTCGACCCGTGCTTCACGCAGGCGTACGCCCACGGAACCGCCACGCTTGGAGGCTTGCCACGCAAGCATCTCGCGCTTGTTCAGGCGCGCTGCCCAGAAGGGAGCGAGCGTGCAATGGGCCGAGCCGGTGACTGGATCCTCATCTACTCCCGAGCGCGGGGCAAAAAAGCGCGAGATGAAATCGAAGCGGCCAGATCCGCGCGCCGTGACGATCACTCCGCGTGCGTCGACGCGCGCCAGAGCGGCCAGGTTGGGAGCGAGCGCCCGGACCGCGGCTTCACTCTCAAGCTCGCACAGATAGTCAAAGGCGCTTTTTCCAATCCAGATCGGATTGCAGCCGAGCGCCGCGACGAGGCCTTCCGGCGCAGGGGATAGCGCTGCAGGCTTGGCTGGAAAATCCAACGCGATGACGGCCGCTTCGCGAGTGGCGCGCAGTTCACCGCTCTTCGTGAAGAAGATCACTTCGCTGGTTTCCACCGGCTCACTGCGGGTCCACAGGGCGTGGGCGCTGGCCAAGGTCGCGTGGCCGCACAGCTCGACCTCGACAGTGGGCGTAAACCAGCGTAAGTCAAAGCCACCAGAGCGCGGCGAGACGAATGCCGTCTCCGACAAGTTCATTTCGCGCGCCACGAGCTGCATCCAGCGCGCGTCCGCGGTCTTGTTCAGGAGACACACCGCGGCAGGATTGCCTTCGAAGGGCTGCTCGGCGAACGCGTCGATCACGAAGTACTGGATGCCTGAACTCATGCCGCGTTCCTCTGTCGCGTGCGATCGAGCGCCACGGCGGCAACGATGATCGACCCCGTGACGATTTTCTGCACGGGTTCGGAAATCTCCGCGAACGCGCAGCCCGCGCCGAGGGTCGTGATCATCAGCGCGCCCACAAGACTGCCGAGCACACTGCCTCGGCCACCGTTCAAGCTCCCGCCGCCGATCACCACCGCGGCGATCATGTTCAATTCAGCGCCGAAGCCAGAACTGGGGCTGCCCTGACTGTTGAGGTTGCCGAATTCCAGGACGCCCGCCAGTGCCATGAAAAATCCGCACAGAGCGTAGACCTCGATCTTGCGCCGGTTCACCGCGACTCCGCACAGACGCGCGGTCGCTTCGTTGGAGCCGATCGCGAACACATGGCGGCCGAATACCGTGCGCTGCAGCACAACCGCGAGCAGGGTCGCGAGCACGGCGATGATCCACACGCCGCTGGGCACAAGCTGCAGACTTCCTGCCTGCGGCGGATCCAGAAGCCCCGCCAGCCAAGCGGGAGCCGCGGCGGCAATTTTTCGCTCGTCCGCGATCGCTTCCGCCAGACCGCGGTACGCGAGCATCGTGCCCAGCGTCACGATGAACGGCACGAGGCGCAGTGAGGTGACCAGTGCGCCATTGAGCGCGCCCGCCGCCACTCCGACGGCGATCGTCGCCGCCAAGGCGAGCAGCGGATCCCACCCCGCCGCGAGAGCCTGGGCCAGGGTTACGCTGGCCAGCGCAAGGATCGCTCCGACGGAGAGATCGATGCCGCCGGCCGCGATCACCGCCGTCATCCCCAGGGCGCCGATGCCGACGATGGAAGATTGCTTGGCGATCAGCGCCAGGCGATGGCCCGAGAAGAAGGTCGCGTCAGGCTTGAAGAAGTGGCCGTAGAGTCCAGTGAGCGCGAGGATCGAAATCAGGCCTAGGAATGGCGCGAAAGCGCTCAGCAGCGCGCGCGCGCGATTGTTGCCCGCGCTCATCGCGAAACCCCGCTCGCCGCCCGCAGCAGCTCTGCTTCGGTCCATTCGCTCGCGGCGCGCTGCTCCACCAGTCGGCCGCGCTGGAACACGGCAATGCGATCGCAAACGTGCAACAACTCGGGAAAATGAGAACTCGCAAACACGATCGCCTTGCCAGCGGCTGCGAGCTCTTGGATTTCCCGGTACAAGAGCCCCTTGGTCGCGACGTCGATGCCGCGCGTGGGTTCGTCGAGCAAGAGTACGGCGGCTTCCTGATGCAGCAGACGTGCGAAGGCGACCTTTTGTTGATTGCCTCCCGACAACGTGGCGACGTTGACTCGCGGATCCGCGGGCTTGCAACGCACGCGCTCGAGCACCTGGGCCGTGGCGGCGCGTCGGCGTCCCAGGGACAGCCATCCGCCGCGCGAGTACGGTTCGAGGCGCGAGAGAGTCAAGTTGTCTTCGATCGACTGCCCGAGGGCGAGTCCT
>CANKOY010000025.1 GCA_947484275.1 Planctomycetota bacterium
ACTCGTAACGTCGCAGGAGTTTGTAGCCGGTCTTGCGGCTGACGCCGAACTGCTCGCACAGCTCGGTCATTGTCCGACGGCCGCCTTGGGCTGCCGCCACGAATTTCACACGCTCATTCGCGGGATGTGTTTGGTGCCAGGGCATCCCCATAGCAGACAGCCCCGGCGCCTAGCTTGGCCGAGAACTGTCACCCATGTACCCGGACACGAGTGTTACCCATGTACCCGGTCCGGACCATAGCTACCACCATTAGCTTGGCCGCCCTCCTCCTCCTCCTTGCGGTCCTCGGCATCCGCAGCATGCGGAGCGAGGTTGACCGAGTCGCTGCGGACGCCGAGGCGGGGGGGGCCGGACCATCCTCGCCGGGATTGCCAGTGAACGAACTAATGGCTGTTCAGGAGCGGCAATCGGTCTCCAACGCGGCTGTCCCCACCGGCGCCCTACTCTTCGTCGAGGATTCTCACGGAGTCCCTGTTGTCGCAGCGCAGCTGTACCTTGCCGTCGGCGATGTCTTCGCCGCAACAAGTCTCGGGAAGACAGACGAGAATGGGCAATGCCCATGGTCCTTCCCCTTGGGGCAGGAGCACGGGGTTCTGGTGACCGCCGCCGGATTCGAGTCGAAGATCGAGCAGCTGCCGCGCGAATTCGAGGCACATCGAATCGTGTTGGGTCTTGGCGCAGCGATTCGCGGTCGGGTGCTCGATGCAGCAGGTGCGGCGGTGTCCGAACATATCGCGGTTTTCGGCTGGCCAACCTCAGAGAATGATGATGGCCGCGCGGCAGCCGCTCGGGCGATCGCGGGGGACCGATCTCAAGCGCTGGCACTCACGGACTTCAATGGTCAGTTCGTGCTGGAGGGGCTCAAACCTCAGGCGGAGTACTACCTCGTAGCCGCGGGTCAGGGCGTCATGACTAGGGAGTTGACCACGGCGATTGCCGCCGACAACGCGAACTGTGATTTGCGGACAGCATGGATCCACGGCACGCGGCTGGTCGTCAAGGCGCAATCAGGAGCGCAAGTTCCGGCGTTTGCAGCAGACGTCCGCGGACTTGACTGGAGATCCAGGACGGACGACCCCGATGCCAAGGCCTGCGTCCCTCTGGCTTCTTGCCTGGAGCTGATGGGGCTGTCCGCCATGGGGGGCGACGGCTCAGCGCGATTGTGCCTTTACTCCACGACGCAGGAAGTCGCGAGTGTCGGCTCCAATCGAGTCACGCTCGAACTGCCTGGCTACCTGCCAGCGGAGGCCGCGTTTCACTCGATTGCACTCTCCAGTGGAGTCAATGACGTCGAGCTGTGGCTCACGCCAACTGCCCCGGGATTTGGGGAATTAGAGGTCTCGTTTACCGCGGTCGCCGGCATCTCGCCGCCCACCTATATTCCGGAAGGGAGCATCGTGCTCGCGGCCGCCGGCAAGCGTGCCCAGCACTTTGGGATCGCGGCTGGAGAAAACGTTCCAAAGTTTTTTCGGCACCTGCCCGCGGGTGAATGCCTGATCCACTTCCAATCCGAAACCAGCTTCGCGCGTGCTCCAGAATACGGCCCGATCCCCGTAGAAATTGGCATTGACACGAAGGCCACGATCGCAATCCAAATGCCCGCATTGGGCAGCATTTCGATCCAAGTTCAGACACGTGACGCGCGAGAGTTCACCGGCCCGATTGCTTTCAACCTGGGAATTGGGCAACCGCGCGTGCTCTCGGCGCCGGAGTCAATTCACGGAACTGTGCTCGACCCTGGTTCCGTGAGCTATGGCCCAACGACCACGCACAGATTCGGCGCGGCACCGTACATCATCGACGGGCTGGCGGCAGGCACCTACGGAGTCGTGTCCGTCGAAAGTCCCGGCGTGGGCTCACCATCGGTTGAATGGCCGTCCGGCATCCCCCTAGCGAGAACCATGCCCGCGGTGGTCACCGTGCCCCGTGGCGGTGTCGTTTCATGCAGTTTCGTGCTGGAGCGCTAGCAAGCCTGCGGATCGCCGGAAGAAAACGCGGAGTTCTGAGTCTCAGCGCGCCAGCAGCAGCCTCACCCGCGTCCAGGCGTCCTTGCGCGCGCTCTTGTTCGCTTCCAACGCGTCCGGCGCGGCGCCCGCGCGCATGAATCCGTGCCCGGCGCCGGCGAAGGTGACGGGCTCGAAGAGCTTCTCGTGCTTCTTCATCGCGACGGCGGTCGCCTCCACCGTGGCCGTGATGCGTCCGTCGTTCTCGCCGTAGAAACCGTAGATCGGGCACTCGATCTTCGCCAGGACTTCGTCCTTCGGCGCGCTGCCGTAGAACACGAATGCGGCTTTCAAGCCCTTGCGTTCCGACGCGAACGCGAACGACTGCGTTCCGCCCCAGCAGAAACCCGCGACCGTGAGTTTCTTGTCGCAGGCCTCGAGCTTCAGGACGTAATCCGCCACAGCGTTCAGATCCGCGGTGACTTGGGCCGGTTCGAGCTTGTACAGCGCTTTCGTCGCTGCGTCGGTGCTCGCGAAACTGTCCGTCTTGCCGCCTTCGGGGCCCGCGCCGCTCAACAAATCGGGCGCGATCGCGATGAAGCCTGCCTCGGCGAATTCGTCGCTGACCGCGCGCGCCCAATCGTTGAGGCCCTTGTTTTCGTGGATCACGATCACGGCTCCGACCTTGCCCTTGGTCTGTGGGTAGGCGACGAAGCAATTCAACGTGCGCTCGCCATGCTTCAACTCGATCCACTCGTGGTGTCGCGGCGACTTTTCCAGCCGGTCTTTCGCGGGATCCACCACAGGCACGGGATCCACCACCGGCGCGGGAACCACCACCGGCGCGGGAACCACCACCGGCGCGGGAACCTGGATCGGAGCGAGGGCGATGACGGGCAGCAGTACGAGCGCGCGCAGTAGCAACATGTGGACCTCCTGGTTTCTAGGGCGCGAATCGGCTCGCGCGCGGCGCTCAGCCTAATCCCGCAGAATCTTCCGCCGCGAACTTCTTTCGGGGTCTGAAAGTGCCCTCGGGACGAGTCAGGGCCATTCCAGGTGGCGAGAACGGCATTTGGACCCCCGGGCCCGGCTTGGCAGGCACTTTGCATCCGAGGGGCATATGAACCGTGGGATCTATGCCGCCGCCTCCGCCATGAACGCTGCACAGCAGCGCGTCGATGCGATCTCGGCCAATCTGGCCAACGCCGGCGCCGTGGGCTTCAAGCGCAAGAACGTGGTGACGCACTCGTTCGAGAACACGCTGAACAAGCACATGGAGCCGCAGATCGAGAGCAAAGACAGCACCGACTACTCCCAGGGCGTGCTGCGCTCCACGGGCAGCGAGTACGACCTCGGCCTCGAGGGTCGCGGCTTCTTCGCCATCGATACGGAGTCGGGCGAGGCCTACACGCGCAACGGCGCCTTCCATGTGGACCTGAACGGCGTGCTCTTGACGCGCGATGGCGCACCGGTCTCCTGGGTCGGCGGGCGCGGCACCCTCAACGCCCTGGGCAATCCGCCCACGGTTGATTCTGAGGGCACCGTGCGCCAGGACGGCAACGATATCGGCCGACTGAAGATCGTCGACTTCAACGACCTCGCCGGGCTCGAAATCGACCGCGCGGGCAATTTGCGCGCGGACCCGACCCTGCGGCCCCAGGCGGCGGTGGGCATCGTGCGCCAGGGCTTCCTGGAGAACGCCAACGTCAACGCGATCGACGAGATGGTCGGACTGATCGCGGCACAGCGCAGCTTCGAGTCCTCCGCTCGCACGCTGTCCACCATCGAACAAGTCATGCGGCGCCTGACCAATTCGCGCTGATTCCAGCGCAACCAAGAGGAACCAAGATGATTCGCGCACTGATGACCGCTGCCTCGGGCATGAAAGCCCAGCAACTCCAGGTCGACACGATCGCCAACAACATCGCGAACGTGAACACCACGGGCTTCAAGAAGAACGAGCTCGCGTTCCGCGAAATGCTCTACCAGACCATGAAGGAGCCGGGCGCGCCCACTGGGCAGTCGCAGATGGCGCCCACGGGTCTGCAGGTCGGAAGCGGGGCCGAAGTCGCCAGCTCGATCAAGCTGTTCAGGCAGGGCGAAGTGATTCCCACGGGCAATCCGCTCGACCTTGCCATCGCCGGACCGGGCTTCTTCCAGATCAAACCGGGCCAGGGCGACGTGCGCTACACGCGCGACGGCTCTTTCCGCCTCGACGGCACGGGCGCGATCGTGACCTCCGAGGGTTACCCGCTGCAGCCCGCCGTGACTGTTCCTCCGGATGCCACCGAAGTGCTGATCGGCGAGGACGGCAACGTCTCGATCATGCAGGGCGACAGCGGTACCGCACAACAGATCGGCACGATCGCGCTGTTCCGCTTTGCCAACCCCAGCGGCCTGAAGGCCCAGGGTGGAAACCTCTACTCCGTGACCTCGAGTTCCGGCGAGGCGCAACAGGCCGCACCGGGAGTTTCCGGTGCAGGGACCATTCGCCAGGCGTCGGTCGAGCGCTCGAACGTGCAGGTCGTCGATGAACTGGTTTCGCTGATCCTCGCCCAGCGCAACTACGAGATCAACAGCCGCGCGATCAAGGTCAGCGACGACATGCTTCAACAAGTCAACAACATGGTGCGCTAAGTGATCACACTTCTCTGTTCACTGTTGTTGTCGGCCGGCGTCACGGTCACCTTGCCGCCCCAGGCCAGCGTTTCGGGCACGGAGCTGTCCCTGGGCGCCTTCGCCACGATCGAGGGCGACGATGCGGAACTCGTGGCGCGCATCAGCGCGTTGAAACTTGGCTACGCACCGGCGCCTGGCTTCAGCCGCGTGCTCGAAGCGAACGCGCTGTTGAATCAGGTTCGGGCACTGGCCCCGGGCATGGCCGTCCACCTCGCCGGTGCCAAGACCTGCCGCGTGCTGCCGATGACCGAGCACATCGCGGCGGAGGACATCACCAAGGCCGCGCGCGCGTCCCTGGAGCAACACCTCGCGGGCCGCGGTTTCGGGGATTGCACCCTGGAGCTCGTCTCGTCTGCCGTGGCCATCGAAGTGCCCAAGGGCAACAGTGCCTGCGTGCTCGAAGTCGCGCCGCAACCGGAACGACCGGGCTACTCGCCTGCGCTCGTGGCCGTGCGCTTGATCGTAGATGGACAAACCTACCGCACCGCACACACCAGCTGGAAAGTGCAGTCTTGGCGTCAACAGCCGGTGCTGCTGCGCGATGTGCGCGCTGGAGAAGTCATCGCGGCGGACATGATTGAATTGCGCCGCGTGCCGATTGACGCGGGCTTGACCGCCAGCGCCCTCGACTCGACTCAGGTACTCGGCACGGCCGCGGCTCGTCCGCTGCAGGCGGGCAAGATGCTGCTCTCCAGCGACCTGGTTCGCCCACTGGTCGTCAAGCAGGGCGACCTCGTGATCCTCGTCGTCGAGTCCGGCGCGATCCGCGTGCGAACGTCAGCCACTGCGGAGCAGGCCGGAGCGGTCGGCGATCGCATCAGGGTCATCGTTCAAGAATCCGGGCGCGAAATCAGCGCGCTCGTCGTCAGTCGCGAAACCGTTCGAATTTCACTGGGTGATCGCCAACCAACGGGGGAACGCCAATGAGAACCACTTCGATTTTCCTGACTCTGGCCCCGGCCCTGGCCTGCGCAGCGCTGCTCGCTTCCGATCTGGGCGCCCAGGATCGCGCCGGCTCGATCTATCAACCGGACGCGGGCCCGCGCTCGATCATCGGATCGAAGACGGCCTTCCGTCGCGGCGACATCGTCACGGTCGTGATCAAGGAGTCGCAATCGCTCAAGAACGAGGAAGCGACCGACCTGTCGCGCGGCTCGAGCCTCGACTACCAGCTGACCGCTTTCGACATCAAGCCGAACGCTTTCAGTACCTTGCCGCGCGTTGGGGCCGAGTCCACGGACACCTTCAACGGAACGGCGAACTACGCGAAGAAGGGCGCCTTCGAAGCGCGCCTGGCCTCGGTCGTCGTCGACGTGTTGCCCAACGGCAACATGATCGTCAACGGCCGGCGCGAGATCCGCATCGACAAGGAAACGAAGCTGATCGAGTTCTCGGGCATCGTGCGCCGCTACGACATCGCCAACGACAACACCGTGCAGTCCGAGCTCGTGGCCAACGCCGAAATTCGTTACCGCGGCAACGGGCCCATGACGGATTCGACCCAGCGCTACGGCCTGGGCGGCTTCATCCATCGCTGGCTCGGCTGGCTGTGGCCCTTCTAGGAATCCAGGAGACCACCATGCTGCTGATCCATCTGATTCTCGCCGTGACTGCTGCCGTGCAGTTGCCCGCACCGTCCCCGGCGCCTGTGGGGCCTGAGGGTAGCCCTGTACCGCAGGAGCCTGCCGTGTTGATCGCACCTGACGGCAGCGTAGAGGCGCCGACACAGCCCGCAACGCAGTCCAGCGCGAAGTACACGCTTGGCGCGCGCAACGAGCCGACCGTCGGGCGTTCACCAAGCGCGACCCGCATGCGCGCACCGCTCGGAAGCTTGATCACCGTGCGCGGGCAGGAGGACAACCACGTTTCCGGCATCGGACTGGTGACCGGACTTGGCGGGACTGGCGACTCGGCGAACTTCATTCGCGCGCCGCTCACGAACTTCCTGCTGACGCACAACATCAAGATCGATGCGCAGCAAATCACCTCGAAGAACGCGGCCCTGGTCAGCGTCGAGGCGACCATTCCGCCTGGCATGCAGCCCGGGCAAAAGATCGACGTGCGCGTCTCGGCCATCGGCGATGCAAAGAGCCTGGAGAGCGGCGTGCTGCTGTTCACGGAGCTGGCCGACTCCAGTGGCACGCAGGTCTACGCCACGGCGGCCGGCCCGATCACGGTCGGTGGCTTCGCGCGCGAAGGCGACGCGGGCAGCGTGGCGCGCAACACGATTACGGTGGGCGTGATGACCCTGGGCGGCAAAGTCGAACGCGCCGTGCCCTCGAGGCTGGTCAGCGAACTGGGCTACGTCTATCTCGACGCACGCTCGGTGCACAACTCCTACGGGAATCTCGTGCGCATTTCGGAAGCGATCAACGCGCTCTACGCCGACGTCGCGCAGCCTGCCGCCGAAGGTCGCAGCGTGCGCGTTCGCGTGCCCGCGGACCTGCCCGAATCCCAGCACATGGCCTTCGTGGACACGATTTTGCGGCGTGAGATCGAACCCGATGACTTCGCGCGCGTGCTCGTCAACGAGCGCAGCGGCGTGATCATCATGGGCGAGGGCGTGCGCCTGCGGCCCATGGCGGTGACCTTCGGCAATCTGACCGTCACCGTCGCCGAGTCCCGCGAGACCAGCCAACCCGGCGCGTTCTCCCAGGGCACGACGCAGCAGCAGCCGCGGACGAACATCAATGTTCAGGAAGACAACAACGGACTGGTGCTGATTCCCGGCGCGGCGACGCTCGAAGAGGTCGTCGAAGTCCTGAATGTGCTCGGCACCTCGCCGCGCGACTTGATCAGCGTCCTGGAAGCAATGTCCCAGAGCGGAATGCTCCTGGCTGAAGTCCAGAGGATGTGAGATGCAGATCGACGCAGGCAATCAACTCGGTTTGACGGGGGCCCAGGCCCAGACCGATCAGCTGTCGCAAGCTGCGCTGTCCCTGGCGAAAAAGGCCAAGGGCGACGAAAAGGCCGCCGCCGACGTGCCGCGGCAGTTTTCGAAGCTGATGGCGACGATGCTCGTGAAGGAAATGCGCCAGGCACTGCCGCAGGGATTCTTCGGCGAGGGCACGGGCTCGGACATCTTCGACGGCTGGCTCGACGAGCACATTGGCAGCGCCCTCGCGGAGCGCGACGGACTGCGCCTCGAGGAAATGATCGCCCATTCGCTTTTGACCAAGGCCGAGGCCAAGGCGCGCGACGCCGCGCAGGCCGAACCGGCCCAGGCCGCGCCTGCGACCATCCCCACTGTCCCGGAGCAAATCCCGTGAGCAATCTTCGCGCACTGATCCACCAGCTTGAAGCCTACGCCCAAGAGGAGCTCGATCTGCAATCGCGCACGCTCGTCGTCCTGCGCGAGCAGGAGGCCGCGCTCTTCAACGGCGACCTCGAGGCTATGCGACGCGACATGCAGCGCCTCGACAAAGAACTCGTCGGCGCCGCATCGCGCAGCGGACGTCGGAGCGATCTTCTGCGCCGATTGGGCCTGGAATTCGGCGTTGCGCCGAAGACCCTGACACTGACGAGCATTTGCACCCGACTTGGACGCGACGGCGAGCGCCTGACGCGTATCGCGGGCGAGTTGCGCGAGGCCACTCAGTCCGTGTCGCGGGCCACGCGCCGCCTCGGGGCCCTCGGGCGAATGCACGCGAAATTGAACGACGAGATCCTCGGCACCGTACTCGCCGACAGCGGAGTCGACCGCAACAACATGGAGCGCTGCGGCGCGCTCCTCGACGCGCGGGTCTAAGCCACGATGAGCTCCCTTGCAATGAACATGGGCTTGAAGGCGCTGCTTGCGGCGCAGTCAAAGCTCGAGACGATCGGACACAACGTCTCGAACGCGGGCACTGCGGGTTACTCCCGTCAGACCCTCGATGTGGCCACGAGCCACACCCTGCGTATCAACGGACTGATCCAAGGCACCGGCGTAGATGCACAGGTCGTGCGGCGCACGGTGGACCTCCTGCTGCATGCACGTCTGACGCAGCAGACCTCCGTTGTCTCGCGCCTCGCTGCGCGCATCGACGGGCTGAGCGAAGCCGAGTCGCTGTACGCCGGCGGCACGGGCGGCGGCCTGAACCAACTGTTCAAGAGCTTCTTCGGCAGCCTGTCGACACTTTCGTCGACGCCCGAGGATCGCAATCTGCGCAGCAACGCCGTGCAGTCTGCCGCGAACATCGCCACGAAGTTCCGCCAAATGTCCGGCGGAGCGGAGAACATCGGCGTCGACGCCATTGGCCGTATCAAGGGCCAAGTGGCTGCGGTCAATAGCCTGGCCGAGCGCATCAGCCGACTGAACGGGCAGATCCTGGCCAGTGAATCCAGCGGCGCTCCGGCGAACGATCTGCGCGATGCGCGCGAGCTTGCGGTGAGTGAGTTGTCGCAGCTGACCGACGTGCGCGCCATCGAGGACGAGCGCGGGGCCCTGCGCGTGCTCGTCGGCGGCCAGACCCTGGTCTCGCCGGTCGGCTTCAATCGTCTCGAAGTCACCACCGACGGCCGCACCAGCGCATCCGTGCGCATCCACGGCGCCAGTGTGGACGCGGCGATCACCGGTGGAGAGATCGGCGGGCTGCTCGGCGTGCTGCGCGACTTCTTGCCGGGCATGCACGACGACGCGAACTCGATCGCGCGCAATTTCATCCTGGAGACGAACCGCGTGCACTCGACGGGCATCCCATCCAGCGGACCACTGCGTGCCATGACCAGCGCGAATGCGCTCGTGGACCAGGACAACGACGGGCAGGTGCTAGACGAGCTGCTCACCAATTCTGGACTGCCCTTCGAAACCGTGAACGGCGAGTTGTTCGTCAACATCACAGACTTGGCCAGCGGCGCCATGACGAAGCACCGGGTGCCGATCGACGCGAGCAGCGCGACGGTTCAGGACCTTCTCTCGGCCCTGTCCGCCATTCCGCACCTGTCGGCGAGCATCGACGGACAAAATCGCGTCAGGCTGCAGGCGGACTCGGGCTTCGGCTTCGACTTCAGTCCGCGGCTCGATGGCACGCCCGACGAGATTGGCAGTTTCGGCGGCGCGCGCGCGACCCTTGCCAGCGGCTCGAACGGTCCCTTTGCACTGGCCAGCGGCAACACGCTCGACTTCAGCGGCCCCCTGGGCCCGTTCTCCGTCAGCCTTCAGCCGCAGCAGTTCCAAAACATGGCCCAGGCCACGGCGAGCGAGCTTGCCGCGGTCCTCAACGCGGACGCGAACTTCCAGGGTAACGGCTTGGTGGCGACCGACATCGGCGGCGCGCTCGTCGTGCAGACCACCGCCAAGGGCACCGGCGCGTCGTTCACGGTGACCGCGGGCAGCGCGAATGCCGCCCTGGGCTGGACCAATGGAACGGTGCTGCAAGGCAAAGCGCTCGACGTGAGTCCGAAAGTCAGCGGCACATACACCGGCGCGGCCAACGACGAATGGACTTTCCGTCCCAGCGGCGACGGCACGATCGGCGTCACGCCGGGCCTCAAGCTCAACGTATTCGACAAGAACGGCGTGCAGATCGCGCAGCTCGACGTCGGAGCGAACTACACGCCGGGCACGGAGCTCGCCGTGCGCGACGGCGTCAAACTCGCCCTTGGCATCGGCGACGTGTCCGCGGCAAACAACGATCAGTTCCGTCTGAACGTCGCGGCTGACGGGGACACTTCCGATGTGCTCGTGGCTCTCGGCATCAACACCCTGTTCGTCGGCACCGATGCCGCGACGATTGCCGTGCGCAGCGACCTTCTGGAAAATCCGGAACTGCTAGCCACGTCCGCCAGCGGGGCGTCGGGCGACGGCGGAAACCTCCTCAAGTTGCTCGGCCTCGGCGAGGCGGGCATCGAGGGCCTTGGCGGCGTGTCGTTCGACGCGGGCATCTCTGGCGTCGTCGGCGGTTTGGCCCTGGAGCTGTCCAGCGCGCGCGACGCCGCGGAATCCGAGGGATTCCTGCACCAAAGCCTGGAATCGCGCCGCGATCAGATCAGTGGCGTCAACGTGGACGAAGAGCTGGCGCACATGATCGAGGCCCAGCAGGCCTACCGTGCCGCCGGCGAGTTCATGCGCGTGGTCAGCGAACTCAACGCCGAGCTGTTCAACCTCATCTAGGGCACGCCATGACGATCCGACCGACACAGTCTTCGACCTTCGCGCTGGTGCAGAACGGTTTGCTGTCGAACTTCAGCAAGCTCGTCGATGCACAGGGCCAAGTTTCATCGGGCAAGCGCATTCTGCGCCCATCGGACGACCCGGCGGGCACGTCGCGCGCGCTGACGCTGAACAACCGCATGGACGTGACGTTGCGCTTCATGGACGCCATCCAGGGCGGGACGCGCGAACTGGACATGGCGGCGAGCGTTCTGCAGGACGCTGGCGGGGCGATTTCCCAGGCGCGCGGCCTGGTGCTGCAGGCGCTCAACGGCTCCACCAACGCCGGAGATCGGCGCCTACTAGCCGAGCAGATCCGACAAATCAAAGACCAGTTGCTCGACCAGGCGAACTCACAGGCCAGCGGCCGTTACCTGTTCGGCGGCACGGCGATGGGCGGGAAGCCCTTCGGCGTTGGCAATGTGCAGGGCTTCTCGGCGACGACGTACTCCGGCAACCACGACCAGCAACAAGTTTTGGTGGGCAGCGACCTGCGCATCGCGATCGGACTGCCTGGCAGCGACATTTTCGCCGCGTCGGATCCTACGGGGACGAGCTTCGCCGGCCTGACTGGCGCGAGCAACGGCCTGCGCGTGGATCAGGGCAGCGGAGCCGCCACGCTGTACGTGCGTCATGACTCGACGACCTTGAACGTTCCCGGTGGCATCGCCCTCGTGGGCGGAGGCGCCCAGGACAACTTGATCGGGAGTCACATACTGTCGATCGATCCGGTGGCGGGCACGGTGACGCTCGGCGCGGGCCCCGCCCAGGCCCTGCCCAGCGTGGGCTCGGCGAACTACACCGATTTCGAGCTGACCAACGCTGCCGGCGACAAAGTGCACTTGGATTTCACGGCCTGGGGCGGCGGCGCGGACAACGGCACTGTCGTCGGCGCCGGGTCGATGTCGCTGGACAACACGAATTGGACCGTCATCGACGGGGTCTCGACCGATGTTGAACTGATCGATGCGAGCACGAACACCGTGCTGCACGTCAATGTCACGCAGATTCACCGCGCGGGCAACGAGCTGGTGAGCTTCGACGGCACGGTCAACCTCTTTGACACCCTGGAGGCGATCGCAGTCAGCCTGGAGAACCCCGACGGGCTCAGTTCCGCGGAACAGGATGCCCAAGTGCGCCTCTTCTTCGGCGAGATCGATCGCAACCACGACAACGTCCTGGCGGCACTGACGACCCTTGGCGCGCGCAGTGAACGCATGAAGACGCTCGAAAGCGACTACGGCGAACATGGGACGGAACTTGCGACACAACTCTCGCGCATCGAGGACGCGGACTACAGCCAGGTCGTGCTCGACATGATGCGCGCAGAGCAGGCGCTGCAATTGACGCAGTCCATTGGTTCCCGGCTTTTGCAGACCTCGCTCCTCGACTTCCTGCGCTAGTCATGATCGATCCGCACATCACCACCGGCGCATCTGGCGCAGCCCACGTCGCTCCGATCGCAGGCCAGCGATCCGGCGTCGACGCCCCCGCGACATTGGGCGGAGCCCGCTTCCAGGCATTGCTCGAAGCGCTCGACCTGCGCTCACAGAACATTGCCAAGGCCGCCCAGGAGCCGCTGTCCGCCGAGTCGCTACCGGCGGCGGTGAAAGACGCGCGCGCTTCCATGGAAGACGCACTGGAACTCGGGAAGAGTTTGCTCGAGGCCCTGCGCCAGGACGCGGCGCAGTCGACCAGATCGAAGCGCTGATCACGTGCACTCGCTCACCACCTCGCACACCCAAGATCGCGCACGCGGGTTGATGGAGCGCTGCCTGCGGCCAGGTCGCACGCCATCGCTTGCCGGCGAATTCCCGCTGATCTTCGACGAGCGCTTCAGCGGCCGCGTGGTCGCCTACATCGACGGCGGCGACGTTCGCTCCACCTGCGCAATCATCGTGCGCGAGATGCTCTTCGAAGGCGTGCGGATGCGCGTGGGCATGATTGGTTCCGTGGCCACCCAACCCGCCTGGCGCGGACGCGGCCTGGCGTCGACGGTGCTGGACGAGGCCGAGGCCTGTCTCGCGCGCGAAGGCTGCGCAATTTCATTCCTGTGGGCCGATGATCCGGACTTCTACGCGGGCCGCGGCTATGGCCCGTTCGGCTGGGAAGTCGATTTCCTTGTGCCGGCCGCGGTGCTGAGGCCGATTGTAAGCGAGGCACGGATCCGCACGCTTGTGCCGGACGACACGCTGGCCGTGCAACGCTTGTACATGCGAAACGTCGCGCGCCTGGACCGCACGCTCGAGGAGACTGCAGCGCTGCTCGCCTGTCCAGGCATGGAAACGCTCGTGCTGCAGCACCAGAGCGTCGTTCGGGCCTACGCTTGCCTTGGCCGCGGCGCCGATTTCCAGAACACGGTGCACGAGTGGGGGGGTGAGGCCGAGGATGTGGTCGCCCTCTTGGCCGAGCACGCGCGGCGTTCCGCGCGCGCGGGAATCGAAGATCCCATTGCGCTGATCGCTCCGCCCGATGCGTCTGCGTTGCGCAAACGCCTGACCGATCTTGGGGCCCAAGTGGTCGAGGGTGTGCTCGCCATGGCCAAGCCCCTGGACACCCGAGTCCTGGCCGAGCTGTTAGGGCGCTTCGGCGGCGAATGGCGCGCGGAGCAGGACCGATCCCCCGGCTCACACTCCGCGATCGTGCTGCGCGGTCCGAGCGGACGGCTTGCGCTCTCGGGCGATCAGGTCATGGAGACACTGTTCGCCGCGCGCGGTGAACGGACCGCCATCGCGAAACTCGAGCATTCGTTAGGGTCCCTGGCTCCCAAGCTCCCGCTCGCCCCGTTCATCTGGGGCCTCGACTCGATCTGAGCCGTTCTATTTCTTCGCGCCGTAGTTCGCGGGAAACATGCGCCGCTCCACTGCTTCGATCACGATGTGCAGCACCTTGATGTGCACTTCCTGAATGCGGTCGGAGGTCTGCGCGAGCGGCACGACGATCGGGATATCGACCATGGCTCTCAACTTGCCGCCGCCCTTGCCGAGCAGGCCGACGATCTTGATTCCGCGCTCGCGAGCAACTTCGCAGGCGCGAATGATGTTCGGGGAGTTCCCGCTGGTGGAAATGGCCACGAGCAAGTCGCCCGGTTTTCCAAGGGCCTCCACCTGCCGCGCAAAGACCTCGTCGAATCCGAAATCGTTGGCGATGCAGGTCAACTGGCTGGGATCGGCGAAGGCCACCGCGGCCAGGGCTCGCCGGTCGGCTCGGAAGCGCCCGGTCCATTCCTCGGCAAAGTGCATCGAGTCGCACATGCTGCCGCCGTTGCCGCAGGACATGAGCAGCCCACCGGCAGCCAAGGTGGCCGCCGCGGCCTCAGCGAACTGCTGAACCCCGGTCAGGCCCTCCGGAGCGTCCAGAAATGCGCGCAGGGTCTTGGCTGCCTCCTCGAACGAGGCCCGAATCGGATCTTGGGCAGTCATGGGCGGATTCTCCGGGGCACGGCCGACGGCCACAAGGCCACGGGCGACAAACGGCCTCGTTGTTGACCGCGCGACCCGGGTTTCCCACTTGCACTCGGGTGGAGCTGGGGGGAATTCGGACGACCTGGGGCCCTCGGGGTCGTTGACAGGAGCTCGCCGCGTCTGCACCCTCCAGTTTCAACTATGAAAAGTCTCCTAGGGGGCTATTTGCGCCAGCTGCGGGGCAAGGAAAGCCGCACCCTCTTCGCGAGACGCGTGGGGCTCTCCTACACGTTCGTCAGGGAGATGGAATTGGGCAACCGCAGGCCCTCGGATCCCATTCTCGTGCAGCTTGCCGAGCGCCTATCGGCCGACCCGCGCCGGATGTTCCTGTACGCGTACTGCGATCGCTCTCCAGGCCTGAGGAAAGTGCTGCAGGACGGCGAGCTCGCCGATTTGTGGGAGCTGATGCCCCGCGAACGGCCCGCGGAGTCTCGCTAGCAGACCGTTGACAAAATCCCGTCGCGAAGCACGTCTTGCCGTAGTCGGGACTTTTTCAACGGGCTGCTAGGACCAGCGATCCGGGCAGTGCGACCCGGCCGCCCGCGGGGACAAAGATGTGCGGCACGTCCGGTGCGATCGTTTCGTGGGACGGTCATTTCCGCTGCGCTGCCGAGCCCTCTTGGATTAGCCCGGCCCTCGAGCGGGCTAGGGCCGGCGTTCCTGGTTTGAGAGCCAACGAAAGAGCAGTGTCGCGGCTCCCGCGCCAAGCAGTTGCGCAACGATGAAACCTGGCGTGTCCATCGGCCGGATTCCTGCGAACGTGTCCGTGGCCGCGCGCGCCAGGGTCACCGCAGGATTCGCGAAGGACGTCGAGGAAGTGAACCAGTACGCAGCGGTGATGTATGCGCCCACCGCGATTGCTGTGGTCTCGAGCCCTTTCTGCGCGCAACCGAGAACGACGCTGATCAATCCGAAGCTGGCGATGAACTCACCGAGCATCAGAGGCGCCCCCGCCCGCACATGTCCCGAGGCGGCGAACAGCGGCTGGTGAAACATCCCGTGGGCCAGTGCCACACCGGCGAAGGCTCCCAGCAGTTGGGCCAGGAGGTAGGGCGCGAGTTCGCGGCGAGGGAGTCTTCCAAGGAGAGCTTCCGACAAACTCACAAGCGGATTGAGGTGCGCTCCTGAGATGGAGCCGAAAGTCAGAATGATCGCGATCAGGCCGGCCCCCGTGGCCAGCGCGTTCGCGAGCAGTGCGAGCGCTACGTTTCCGGCGCTCAGCTCCTCGGCCATGATCCCGGAGCCGACGACCGTCGCGAGCAGCATCGCGGTTCCGATGCCCTCGCAGACCGCGCGCTTCGCGAGATTGTGGCGTTCCATGGGGTGCGACGGACTGGCGACAGTCAACGGCTTGGCCTCGGGAAGACTCACTGCCCCGACTGCGAAGGCTGGCTCGCAGCTTCTCCGATCATCCGATCCAATTCACTGCGCAAACGCGGCAAGATCTCGTCGTACTTGTACGCGCCGAGATCGGACTCGCCGCGCTTCAAATTCACGTAGTTCGGGCCGCACCACAGACCCAAGTCCGCGTCGTCGGTTTCCCCGGGGCCGTTCACGCGACAGCCCATGATGGCAATCGTCAGATCGTGCTCCTTGGCGTAGCCGGTCAACGTGCGCACGTCCTCCGCAAGTTCGACGAACTTTTCGTTTTCCACGCGCGAGCACGATGGGCAGGCGATGATGTTGAGCCCGCTGAAGAAATTGGGCGGAACGGAGCGGAATCGTCCGTGCTCGATGTCGTCGAGCAATTCGCGCCCGACGGCGATCTCCCTGCCCTTGTCGTCGAAGGGCACGGTCAAGGAGACGCGCAGCGTATCGCCGATGCCGCGCGCGAGCAGTTGCTCGAAGGCGATGCGCGTCTTGATGATGCCCTCGGGCGGCATGCCGGCTTCAGTGACCCCAAGGTGCACTGGCACATCGGGGCGGGCCTCGGCGAAACGCACGTTGGCGTCGACCACCAGCCGCGGATCGGAGTCCTTGATCGAAATCAGATAGTCGTGAAATCCCAAGTCATCGACGATCGCGCAATGATCGATGGCGCACTGGGCGATCGCAGCCACCGGATCGTTGGGATAGCGCTGCTTGTACTCCGGCGCGACCGAGCCGGCGTTGACGCCGATGCGCAGGGCCAGTGAGTGGCGGCGCGCCACATCCACGAGGAAGGCAACTTTCTCGCGAACGGACTTGTGCTTCTCGTGATGGTGAAGGTGTCCGGGGTTGTAGCGCAGCTTGTCCACGAAGGGCGCCACCGATTCGGCCAGACGGTAGTTCTCCTGCAGATCGACGGACAGTCGCGCCGTGGTCGCTGCGCGGATCTTGCCCAGGGCTTCCACGTCGGCCTGGCTGTCCACCGCGATGCGGATCAGGTCCGCGCCGGCGGCTTCCAGAATCTTCACCTGCCGCAGCGTGGCCGGGATGTCCTGGGTGCGCGTTGCGGCCATGCTCTGCACGGCGATGGGGGCCGAGCCGCCGATGCGTAGGCCGCGGACCGAGATCGTGCGCGTCTTGCGGGGGGGGATCATTGGCCGGGCATGTTAGTCCCCATGTTGCGCCCGGTCCTCATTTTGGGGAGGAGGACAGGTTTCCAGAGCTTTCCTGCCCCGGCTGGGGACCTGGCTGCGGACTAAGGCCCTGGAGTGCAGTCATACCAAGCGCGCCCAGGGCTCCATCCCCCTCGCGAGTCCGGGCACGCATGACCGCCTCCTGGGATTCGTCCCAGAGAGCCCCATCCGTACCTGAGGCCGGGTGGGGCTCTTTCTTTTCCTGCGGCCCGCGCATCATGTGGCCGTGGAATACCGCGCACTGATCGTCGGCGGAGGGGTGATGGGCGCGCGGATCGCCTGGGCCATGGGCCGGCGAGTGCGCTCCACATCCGGTCGAATCGCGTTGTTCGAGCGCCGGACCTTGGCCGCGGGCTCGTCTGGGCGCTCGGGCGCCGTGCTGCGCCAGCACTACTCCAGCCCGGTCGTGGCGGCCATGGCGCGCGACTCGCTGGGGGAGTACTCGACGCTGGAGGAGCACACCGGCCATTCGATCGGCTTCGTCAGGTCTGGTGTGCTGACGATTGCCGGCCCCCACGCGCCCGAGATGGTTGAGCGTGTGCGCGCGAACGTCGCAATGCAGCGATCGATCAAAATCGTCACCTCGCTCGTTGATGCGCGCGAAATGCGCGAGCTCGTGCCCGGCATCCTCGTGGACGACCGCGCGGTCGGCGCCTACGAGCCGGGAGCTGGATTTTGCGATCCGTTGCTGGCCGTGAACGCGTTTGCGGATCTGGCGCGCGAACAGGGCGTCGCGACGCACGTCGAGGTCGAGGTGAAACGCATCCTCATCGAGCGCGGACGCGCCGTGGGGATCGAGACCGACGCGGGCCCCGTCAGGGCGCAATGCGTCGTACTCGCCGCTGGGCCGTGGACACGGAAGCTCTTGGAGCCCCTTGGTTGCGATCTGCCCCTGCAAGTCGTGCGTCCTCGGCAGCACTTTCTCCACAACCCGTCGCTGGGCGGGCCGCGATCGGCGGAACATCCCGTGCTGCTCGACCTGGAGCTTGGTTACTACACGCGCTGCGAGCCGAGCAAGTCGCGCACGCGCATCGGCGCCCTCGAACATGCCGGCGACGACGTGCTCGAGAATCCAGACGACATCGACGAGTCTGTGGATTTTGAGTTCACGCGCTGGGCCCGCGCGCGCCTGGAGCAGCGCTTGCCGCTGTATCGCGCGCGCGCCGATCGCCCGCCCCAGGCAGGGTGGTACACGCTGACGCCGGACTCGCAGCCGATCCTGGGAAGGCTCGCGGAAGTGGAGAGCCTTTTCATTGCCGCGGGGTTTAGCGGACACGGATTCAAACTTGCGCCCTCAGTGGGTGAGGGCCTGGCGCAGCTCGCGTTCGACGAGCCGCTGACGGCTTTCGACGCCGAGTTTTTTTCCGCTGAGCGTTTCCGCGGTGGCCACGGAGCGGATCCGAGCGCCTTCGGACTCTGAACTCTTGCGCAGCGGCTGCGCCGACGCACGCCCTACGCCGATTTCGAAACGGCAGTGATGCGCACGCCGTAGCTTTGATCGATGGTCACGATCTCTCCGCAGGCGACGATCTTTCCGTTGACCAGAATGTCCACGGGCTCGTGAGTTTCGCGATCCAGTTGGATCAACGACCCGGGCGCAAGCTGCACCAGGTCAGCGAGCGTCATGCGCGCGCGGCCCACCTCGACGGTGACGCGTACCGCCACATCGAGCAGTTGGGCCAGCCCCAACGGACTGCCCGCAGCCTGATCCGAGCCGAGCTCCGGCAGTTCGGTCCTTGAAACTTCCACCGGAGTCGCGTGGGTGGGGGTGCTTGTATCTGTGTCGCTCATGGTGCTACCTAGGACAGCCCCTCATCGGACTTTCGGCCGCCCGAGTGAAGCCGCAGGGCCAGATGGCCCCCGTGGGAGCCCAAAAGCGCGTTGGCCCAGGGCCGATCCTCGGCCCAAACCTCCAGGGGCGTGCTGGTCTGGACGCCCAGCGGGATCACATCGCCCACCTGGAGCGCCAGGAGATCCGCGAGGAGCAAGTCCGCTGCGCCCAGTCGCGCCGAGACGGACAACTGGACTTCGTCGAGGTGCCGGGGCAAAGCGGCGACCTTCACCGGGCCCGCGCGGTTCGCGTCCGCGTTGGCCATGGGCGGCGGCAGATACAGACGCAGCACGCTCGTTCCTGCGGGGATCTCGAGCTCGAGCAGGATCAAAAGCCGACGTGGGTCATAGCGATCACCGGCGTCGCGCGGGCTGCCGATGTCTTCCATCAGGGTCGCCACGCGCAAGTTCTCGGCCGTGAAGCCGAGCACCGGCGCGAGCTGGGCGAGGAGCGTGTTTGCCACGCGCTTGAACAACATGCCTTCGACGGAGGTCAGCTTGCGCGGCTCGGAGCTTGACGCTTCCGGCGCACCCAGTGCAAGTTCGAGGGCGGCCACAGCGGCGACCGAATCCCAAACGACCCAACACGGTTGACCCGCCACGGAAAACGGCGCTACGGCCAGGGGCTGGCGCAGTTGACCGATGGCCAACTGAGCGTCGCTTTCGTCAACGTCCGAGAGACTGACGCGCGCGCGCGAGCGCAGTGTGTTCGACAACTCTCGCTCCAGTCCCGGCAGGACGCGCACCAAGAGCTCGCGCAATTCGCCACGCTGCTCGAGTGAGAGCCGTTGCGGACGCGCGAAATCACGCGGCGCTACAGAGGCACTTGCCGTCGCACCAGTCGGCCCTTGCTTGGGCGCGACCGCGGCGAGGATTGCCTGGAGTTCTTCGGGTTGCAGCGGGTTATTCACGGAGGGCGGTGTCCTATTGGACCAGCAAGGAATCTTTGAAGATGCGCCGCACGCGTCCGGGAACGCCAACGGGAACATTGCCGCTGAAGCCGGCCTTGTAGTTCGTGCAGTTCAGGTAGACGTATTCGCCCGATTGGTTGATCACCTTGAGGTTGCGATCGAGGGTCGTGAAGGGGATCGCGGATCCCGCGTCAAGGGCGATCGTTTTCGCCGCACCGTCAATTCGCAGGGCATGTTCGTGGAGCAGTCCGCGCATCGTCGAGAGCATGTGGTCCTCGCCCACGCGCAGGCCCGAGTCGTGATCGACGTGGTAGGGCGTCATCGACTTTCCGACGTAGACCGGGAACAGCACGGGATCAACGACCTCGCGGACCTCCTCGAGGAACAAGTCGATCCGCGCCGGATCGGTGATCTCCTCGGCAGTTTTCGTGCCCGCCGCGGTCAACAGCGCGTCCTTGAGCATCGCCAGGTACAACGGCTCTTCCGCCGCGCCGCTGCCGTCGCCCCCGCCGCCCAGTCGGCCTTGGACGTAGGCTTCGGAGTAGGCGTAGTACTCGGCCTGTAGCAGCATCGCCACATAGCGCTTGCCACCGGCGCCCGCGAGATTCGCCTGGATTTGCTCCTTCGAGAGCTTGGCCACGAACGGACCTTCAAGGTGCGGGGCAGGCACGATCTTGGGCACGGCCATCAGCGATGTGGCGAAGCCCAAGGCGACGACGATCAGCACGCTGCCCGCGCCGATCATTATGCCTTTGCTCTTGGAGGGCACCGCCGCTGCAGGCGCAGCGCCTTCCTTGCCGTCTTTTGCGCCCTTGGGATCTTTCTTTTCAGCCATGGTGATTTCGTGGGGGTCCTAGGTGTCACGTCTGGGCTCGACAAGACGAGCGTCGACACAACGGTGTTCGGTGGGAGTCGACGTGTCCTCGACAGCCCATGCGCGAGCTTCGAGGCGTTGCGGCACGAAGCCGTGCCGATCGACGAGGTAGCGTTTCACGGATTGCGAGCGCGCCACGGCAAGCCAGGCGTCTGAATTTCTGTGGCGTGCGCCAGCGTCAAGCGCGTGGCCCTCGAGCAGCAAAAGCTGTCCGTAGCCGGGCCGCAGCGTTTCCGCCAGTGCATCGAGATAGGTCTTCGCGGACGCGGTGAGTTCCGCGGAATCGTCGGCAAAGCGCGCGATCAGCGGCTGGCGCATCTCGATGAAGGGCCTGAGCGAGCTCTTCAGCAGTTGCTCGATCTCCTGCGTGTTGCGCACCTCGAGGCGCCCGTCCTGAAAATCGTCATCCGACAGCGCCTCCATTCCGAAGCGCTCGCGGTACATGTTGACGCGCTGCAGTTGCCTCTCGCCGGTCAGAGCACCGTCCATGCCACCAGATTCCAGTGCAACGACGAAGGGCCCCAGTCCTGCGGCGGTCAGACCCGCGTCCTGAGTCGGCGCCATCGTCACCAGGATGATGAAGAAGCACAGGAACAGGGTCATCATGTCGCCGAACGAGATCAGCCACGGCGGGGGACCGTGGTGGGGGTGATCATCGTGGGGCTTGTGTCGCTTGTGGCCGCCGTGAGCGCCGCCGTGGCCGCCACCGTGCCCCGCGCCGTTGCCGTGGGCTGCGTCGGGCGCCGCGGCATGTGCCGCGTCGGCAGCCTCGCCGGGCTTGTGCGCGTTCGACGCGGACCCGTGGCCTGCCGCGTCGGTCGCGGTCGCGCCGTGGGTGTCGGCATGCGGAGAAGCTTGGGCGCTGGTGCTCATGGCGACACGCGTTTCAGCGTCCTCCGCCGAAGTTGGCCGAGCTGTCGCGGGCTGCGATGGAAATCAGGCGCACTTCCACGCGCCGATTCCAAATGCGGTCCACAGCGGTGTCGTTCTTGCGCCGCGGGCGTTCGCCGCCTCGGCCGGCGATTTGCAGCAGATGGGCCGGGACGCGACCGGATTCCACAAGCACGCGTGCTGCGGCCACGGCGCGCGCCGCGCTCAAGGCCTCGGGATCGGGGTAGTCCCGCGTCGGCTTGAAACGATCGTCCGTGTGTCCTTCTACGACGATCAAGTGAGTGTACGTCTGTACGGCTTTGCCGACCTTGACGAGCATCGCGTTCAACGCGGGCGTCAACTCAGCCGAACCGGGCGCGAAGGAACAGTCCTCGCCGAATTGAATCGCGAGCCCGTCAAGTTCGGGAGAGAGGGCGAGCGCGTCCTTCAATCCGCCCTGACTGCGCTCGGCATCCAGCGCATTCGCGATCGTCGAGACCACCGGCAGGGGCGGCGCACTGCCCGCCGGGTAGCCGGTCAGGTTGGGGAACACGCCGCCGCGACCCTTGAGGATTCCGACGCCCGCACTCTTGATGTCGCCGTTCGATGACGTCGAGAACGTCATCATCATCAGGAAGAACGTCACGAGCAGGGAAATCATGTCGCAGTAGCTGACCAGCCAGCCCTCTCCGCCTCCCGGTTCCTCAGCGTGCTTCTTGGCCACGGCGTCTCAGCTCTTCACGGAGTCGCGCATGGAGGGTGCGACGAATCCCTTGAGCTTCTCCTTGATCAACTGGGGCTTCTCACCGGATTGAATGGCGATGATTCCGGCGATCATCAATTCGCGCAGCAAGTACTCCTGCTTAGCGCGCACGTCGAGCTTGCCGGCCATGGGCATGAACAACATGTTGGCCGCGAAGGCGCCGTAGAACGTTCCCACGAGCGCACCGGCCATGCCGGCACCGATTTTCGACGGGTCCGACAGGTTGGAGAGCATCTGCACCAGGCCGATCAGCGTCTCGACCATTCCGAAGGCCGGAGCGAAGGTGCCGAATTGCTCCAGCATCTTCTTGCCGTTCGCGTGTCGCTGCTTTTCGACCTCGGCGTCGACCTCGAGAATTTCTCGCACCGTATCCGCGGAGAAGCCGTCGATGACGAGTTGAATACCCTTGGCGAAGAACTTGTCGTCAACCTCGCGCAGCTTCGATTCCAGGGCGAGCAGACCTTCCTTTCGCGCCAGGTTCGTGTACTCGATGATCCGATCGATTTCCTTCGTCGGCGACGGGATCGGATAGAGGAATGCTCGCAACATGACCTTGGCGAGCATCTTCACGTCCTCGATGCGGAAGTGAATCATCACCGCCGCGAGGCTGCCGCCGAACACGACCATGAACGCCGGCACGTGGACGAACAGCGTCAGGCCGGGGAGTCCGCCAACGTGCGCCATGGACCAAACGATCAGTCCAAGTCCGAGCACGAAGCCGAGGATGGTCGAGATGTCCATGGGGTGGAGCGGAGTACGCGGGGTCCTGCGCGCGGACTAGGGGTGTCCGCGCTCGTCGAACTATCGACCTGGAAGCGGAGGCCGCTGTAGCGGGCCTTCCCAGCTTCGACCCCTCAGGGCACCGTCTGGGCAGCCCGGGCGTAGGCTTCGGCGCATTCGCGCCAGCGGGCCGTCGGTAGGGCATCGAGCAGCTCCTTGGCCCTGGCCGGCTGGAGCTTCACCAGGATCTGGGCCGTCTCGTCCGGCGTGAAGCCCGCGAGGCGCGTCACCAGCACCTCGACCTCACCTTCGCTGAAGAATGCCGACAGTGCGCCGGCTGGCGTCTTGTTCGCGGCCGCGCCGCCGTTCGTCGTCTGGTCGCGGTTCAACTCCGCCTCGCGAGCCTTGGCCTCGCGCTCGCGCAGGTCAAGTTGCTTGGCGAACTCGTCTAGCGTGCGACGGCGTTCGTCGAGCGACGTCAGGCGATCGCTGATCAGATCTTCGCGTCGATCGAGTTCCTCGCCTCGTTGATCGACCTCGCGAATCTTCGTCCGCAGGCTGTCGCCGAGGGTGCGCAGCTCCTCCTGCGAGTAGAGTCCGTCGGCGCCGATCATTTCGAACATGCCAGCGCGCGCCTCGCGCTGGCGTACGGTCGGGGTCGCGGGAGTCTTCTGGGCAGTAGCGTGGGCATCCTCCGGTGCATGGTCGTCCCCGACGGGAGCATCCGGCGTGATCGCTGCGGACGGTGTCGCGGGCTTCTTCTGCTCATCGACCGGCGGAGGGGCTTCAGTGGTTTCCTTGGGGTGCTCCGCGTCTTGCGTCTCAGGGAACATCCCGCCGACAAGCGGCAGCGAGTGCATCGGAACACCGTTGAGCTTGGCGAAGCCCAGGAACGACACGCCCAACAGCGCCGTTGCGCCCAAGGCCGACACCGAAAGAATCGTAATCTTGTTCATGATTTCTCCGACAATTCGCGCGCTGCGCGCTGTTCAAGTGCTTCGGTGATCGACGTGCGCCGCGGGTTGGCGCGTTCATCGAGTTCCCGGTTGGCCTGTGCCTCGGTTTCCAGTCGCCAGTCTTCCCTGGCATGTGTTCTCAGTGTTTCGAGACCGCGCACGCTCACGCGGCGTTCGGTCAAGAGCAGGCGCAGGCGCTCGGCTTCGCGCCGGGCCCGACTCGCTTGAATCGTCTTTTGCACCCATTGCTCGCGCAGGCGGTCTACGCTCCCCTGCACGACGAGGACATCGGCAGGAACCATCGACGCCCTGGATTGCATCTGCGCCAGGCTGGCACGGGCGCCCTCCACGGCTGTCAGCGCGGCGGCAGCGGTCGCCTCGGCCCCCAAGGCGTTGCGCTCGGCCACGAGCCAATCGGCGCGGGCCACGGTTTCCTCTACTCGGCGCACCCCAAGTAGGCGATCGAGTCGAAAGCGAAAGCGGCTCATGTCTTGCTCCCCGCGCGCGCGGCGATCATGGCCAACAGTGCCTGGGTGTGCTCCAGCGCAGTGAGCTCGTCAACGGGCTGACGCAGGAACGCATCGATGGCCGGCATCAGTGCCAGCGCCTCGTCGAGGCGCGGATTGGCGCCGCTCTTGTAGGCGCCGATTTCCACCAGGTCGCGTCCCTCGCGGTGCACGGCGAGCAGTTCGCGCAACTTGCGCGCGCCCGCGCGGTGCGGTTCCGTGGAGACCGTTTGCATCAAGCGCGACAGGCTCGAGAGCACGTCGATCGCCGGATAGTGTCCGCGGCTGGCCAGCTCGCGCGTCAAGTACACGTGTCCGTCGAGCAGACCGCGCAGGGTGTCCGAAACCGGATCGTTCGGATCGTCTTGATCGAGCAGCACGGTCAGGATCCCGGTGATCGAGCCCTTGTCCGTGCGCCCCATGCGCTCGACGAGTTTCGGCACGGTGGCGAAGAAGCTGGGCGGATAACCGCGCACCGTGGGCGGTTCGCCCGCAGCCAGTCCGATCTCGCGCGATGCCGCAGCGAAGCGCGTCACCGAGTCCATGACCAGCAGCACGTTGCGGCCGCGGTCGCGCTGGGCTTCGGCGATGGTCACGGCGACAAACGGAGCGAGGAAGCGTTCGATGGGCGGGCGATCTGATGTGGCGACCACAACCACCGACTTGCTGCGCGTTTTTCCGTCGAGGACTTCATCGACGAAGCCCTTGACCTCGCGCCCGCGCTCGCCCACCAGGGCCACCACGATCACGTCCGCGTCTGTGCCGCGGGCAATTTGCGCCAGGAGCGAAGATTTGCCCACGCCAGATCCGGCGAAAATGCCGAGGCGCTGACCGCGGCCCAAAAGGCACGTCCCGTCGATGGCGCGCACGCCAGTGGACAGAGGTTCGTCGATCGTCGGCCGCGACATGGGATCGGGCGCGGCGGAGCGCACCGGCCGCATTTCGCGGGTCTGAATCGGGCCGAGGCCATCAAGAGCTTCGCCGAATCCATCGACCACTCGGCCGAACAGATCGTCGCCGACCGGCACCGAGAAGTGACGTCCAAGTGCGACGACGGTTTGCTTTGGCGCGATGCCCGAGAGATCGCCGTGGGGCATGAGCAGCGTGCTCTGGCCGCGAAAGCCGATGACCTCCGCCAGGACGCTGTCACCGCTGCTGCGCTCGATGCGGCACATCTCGCCAATGGCCGCGGGGGCGCCCACGGCTTCGACCATGACGCCGGAAACTTGATCGACGCGACCGCGCCAGAAGGGGCGGGCACCGTCGCGAATGGACTTGTTGGCGCGCTGCATGTCGATCACGAGTGGGCCTCCTCGCGCAGGCGCGCGGCGATCGACGCCAGGGCGCCGTCAATGTCGCGCACAAGCAGACCCTGATCGGTCTCGACCTGCACACACCCCGGCTGGACATCCGGGTCGGACTCGATTTTCGTGCCTGAGCGGAACGACACTCGCGCAAGCACCTCGGCGTCCACCGGGGAAACATGGACCGTGCAAGCTCCGCGACCCACGCCGGAGGCCATCAGGGTCTCGCGAACGATGGTCTCGATGTTGTGGCGGCGCAGTTGCACTTCCGAGCGAACCAGTTCCGCGGCAATGGTCAAACTCAATTCGACGCTGTCGCGCACCAGGCCGGCAGTGAGCACCTCGCGGACTCGCGTGAGCTCCGCCGAAACACCATCCAGACGCGCCACGGCATTGGTCAGAGCCTCCGCGCGGCCTGCGCGTTCGCCGCGCAGGAACGCGGCCCGCTCGCGGCGCTCGCACAGGCGCGCAACGGCGACGTTCATGTCACCGTCGGCGGACTGGACCTGTACAGGCGCGGCGTGCATACGAATGCGATCAGGTGACAAGGTCTTCGCCTCCACGTGCGGGGCGGAACTCGCCCGACTCCATCAGGGTTCGCACCGCGGTCAGGATCTCGTCGCGCGAGCGCTGGACTTCGGCGCGCGGCAGAGCTCCTGCCAGTTCGCGCTCATCGGCGATCATCACGCGCACGCGTTCCGACAGGTTCTCGACGATGTTGTTCTCAACTCGCGCGGATGAGCCCTTGAGCCCGATCGCGAGGGTGCGTGTGTCGACCGAGGCCAGGATCTTCTGCATCGAGCGCCGCTCGACGGACGCGAGATCGTCCCAGGTGAACATGTACTCGCGGATCTCCTTGACCATCTTGCTGTCCTGCTCGTCGAGGTTTCCGAGCACGGTCTTCTCCGTGTCGCCCTTCGTGCGTCCGAGCATTTCAGCCACGCTGCGCAGTCGCACCGAGCGTTCCACCGGAATCGCCGCGCTGCCCGCTTGCTTCACCAGAGGCAACAGGTCGTCGGCAATGGCCAGTAGCGTGTCGATGCCGGGCGGAATCAGCGAGGCCATGCGGCGCACGATCTCGGTTGCCCGCTCCGCCGGGAATGCGCTGAGCACATCAGCGGAGAGCGACGGGTCCAAGTGCGCCAGAACCAGCGCGACCACCGCGTCCGATTGCTCCGAGAGCACCGTCGAAATCGCGTGCGGGGCCTCCTTTTCGATCGCCAGGAAAGGGCGTTCCTGCTGCAGGCGCTTGTTGATGGTTTCGAACACAGCGCCCGCCTGTTCGCGGCCGAGCGTCTGCTCGATCATCTGCTTGAGTTCGCCGGCCGACCGGCGTCGGACACCGCCGGGACGCTTCAGGTCGATCACGACGCGCTTGTAAAGCTCGCGCACGCCGTCCGGAGCCAGGGCCGAGGCATCGACGTCGCCCATGGCTTCGACGACTTCGACGATCACGGTTGGATCGAGGTGTCGAAGCACGGCGGCGGCCCAATCCTTGTCGAGGGTCAAGAGGAATGCAGCGGCCTGCTGGACTCCATTGCGTTCGTCGGTGGAGGTCATCGCGAGGATCCTGCGGTCTTCGTAGTTTCCGTGGCCCAACGCGACAGGATCTCACCGACGCGACGCGGGTCAGAGCGGACCAATTCTTCGACGCGCACGCGCGCAATCAGTTCGGGATCGGGTTCGACGTCGTCCCCATCGGCCCCCGTGGTCAGGCCGCGGTTGAAGGCGCCCATGTGACCGCCGCTGGGCGTCGGGGCATTGGTGTTGATCGCGGCCAGGGCGCCACGCTTGGCACCTCGCAGGACCTTGAGGGCGAAGAACAGGAACACTGCGCCCGCCATGATCTCGATGCCGTGCTTCAACAAGAGCTGCAATGTCGGCGACAGGCCTTCAGCTGCTGCTCCAGGCACTGCCGTGCCGGTGACTGCGTCAGTGGGCACCGCAATCGCAGTCGTGCTCACACGCAACACGTCCTCGCGCGTGGCCTGGAAGCCGACGATGGCCTCCACGTACTGGGAGATCTCGTCCTTCTTCGATGCCAAGCTCTCGTCGAGGACCAGCGAGACAGACATGCGCTTCAGCGTCGGCGAAGAATGCACCGTGCGCGTCTTCGTGCGTCCAATATCGTAGACGCGCTTCTGATCGAGGCTGGTCGCCGGCGCGACGACGGCGGGGGCCGGCGGACCGGTCAAGCTATCGACTCCCAGGTTCGAGGCTGTTCCAGCCGCGCCGCCAGGGGCGACATCAGTGGCGCTACTTGGCGTCACGGTTTCAGTCTTGTCGTCGTTGACAAGGACGCCTTTGGGGTCGAGCACATCGGCATCGATGGTGCGCAGGTCGTAGTCCCACTCCGTCGCCAGAGTCACAAAGCCCTTTTGAACTCCGTACGCCAGTCTGATGGCGTCGTTGGCTTTGATTTCCATTGCGCGCTCGAAAGAACGCGCGTGGTCGGCGCGGTCGAGCCGCTGGGCGACATTGGAGTCACCGGAGACTTCGCCCGCGTAGAGCGTTTGACCCTTCTGATCGGTGACGACGATGTTCTCTCCAGGCACGTCGAAGCGATAGCGCACGATGCGCGCGACGTTCTCGGCCTGCTCCGCCGTCAACTCGCTCTGGCCGCGCAGAGTCAGCGTCACGGAGACCGTGACCGGTTTCCGGGCGCGCAGGGGCGAGAGATCGGGTACGGAGGTGGTGACCTTGGCGGAAGCGACGAATTCGAGGCAGGTCAGCTGGCTTTCGAGCTCCTGCCACTCGCGCTTTTGCATGGTCTGGGCGCGTTCGGCCGAGGTCATGAACACGGTCGAGGCTCCGCTCGCCCCGACTTCGATGCCGGAACTCGAGAGCTGCATTGCGCCTGCCAGGGCGACGGCGTTCTGCGCCTCGTAGAACTGCGCCTGGTCCACGTCGATGACATAGGGCCCCGGCGGCTGGCTGATGCGGTAGCGGATCCCGGCGCTTGCGAGCGCCTTTTCCACTGCGACGCGACCGGAGTCCGTGACTTGGCTGTGAAGCAGCACGAAGTGCGGCCGCGAGGCGAGCACGCTCGAAACTGCGAGCGCGACCACGACGAGCAGCGCGCCTCCAATCGCCAGCATCCGCGTGCGGGGCGAGGAGTCCTTCAGGGACTGCGTCAGGTGTTTGAGATCCAATGCCATATGGGGTTCCTAGGTCGTCGTTTCAGACGCTCATCCGCATCGTTTCGCGGTAGGCGTCGATCAGCTTGTTGCGAACCTCGAGCGCGAACTTGAACGTCAATTCGGACTGTTTCATGTGCACGGCGATCTCGTGGAAGTTGGTGATCTTCCCCGCCACCAAGTCGCTCGACAGCGCGTCCACCTTGTTGACGGCCGCGTTGACGCCGTGCAGGCCCTCGTTGAGCGCCTTGCTGAAATTGGTGCCAGATGCCTGCGGAACGTCAGCGCGACCGGCCACTTCGGCCCTTTGCATCTCAATCCGCTTCGATGCCGCGTCGTGGGCCTTGAGCGCGGCCTCGATCGCCGTCTGCGCCAGGCTACCGCTGTTTCCGATTCCTTGGATCATGGTGGGGTGGGGTCAGTGCGCCTTCGGATCAGTTCTGAACTAGGCGTAGAGCACGTTCGACCATGGCGACGAACTGTTCCTGTGCAGCAACGTTGGCCTCGTAGGCGCGAGTGGCGGCGATCAGATCGGCCATCTCCATCACGGGGTTGACGTTGGGATATGTGACGTAGCCCTCCGCATCGGCGTCCGGGTGCGATGGGTCGAGCACGCGCGGCAGCGGCGTGACATCGTCGGATGTGACCTTGGCCACGCGCACGCCGAGGACCTCGCTTTCCCCGCCAGCTGCTTTCGACAGCAACGGCGCGAAGTGCACCAATTGTCGTCGATAGGGGCCACCCTCCGGCGTGCGAGTGGTGTTCGCATTGGCGATGTTGCGCGCGACGACGTCGATGCGCGCGCGCTCTGCGGTCATGCCGCTCGCAGCGGCGCGCATCCCGTTGAATAGTCCGTCGATTCCGCTCATGTTTCTTCCTTTTCAGCGTGCCTAGCGGCCGCTGTCGATCGCTGCGCGCTGGATTTCCAGGCGCGTCCCTAGGATTGCGGTGTAGGTCTCGTACAGCAGGCGGTTCTCACGCAACCCGCCGAGTTCCAATTCCAGGCTGACGCTGTTGCCGTCGTCGCCGGCCGGTGCCAGCTTGTCGACCTCGACGAGTGGCTCGACCGACAGTGGATCGCGCCCACTGCTCACCGCATCACGCAGCAGTTCCTCGAACCGCACGGTCTTGCGCTGGTATCCCGGCGTAACCGAGTTGGCCAAGTTGCCCAGCAGCACGTCGCGTCGTTTCGCGGACGCGTCGAGCAGTCGCAGCAGGAGCGCCTGATTCTGCGTGTTGACGTCCATGGTCAGGCCACGCGTCCTTCGGCACGCCACAACTTCATCTTGTTGACCAGCGTGCGCGAGGAGACTCCCAGGCGTTTGGCGGCCTGGGTCTTGTTGCCTTTCAATCCCGCCAGCGTGGCCAGGATCGCCTCGCGCTCGATGTCCTCGAGCAGTCGATTGGCAAGGCTCGACGTAGCCGTGAGCAGGTCCTCGGAGGTCGACAGCGCCGTGGGCTGGCTCGGCCGGCCGAAAACCAGATCGGGAACGTCCACCTGCGCGCCTTGGCTGAGGACCACGGCGCGCTGAACGACGTTCTCCAGTTCGCGCACATTGCCAGGCCAGCTCCAGCGGCGCAGTTGTTGCTCCGCGGCCTGGGTGAAGGTCGGTGCTTGCATGCCGTGCAGGCGCGCGTAGTGCGCCAGGAAGTGTCGCGCCAGCGGCAGGATGTCGTCCGTGCGCTGGCGCAGGGGCGCGAGGTGCAAGGGCAGCACGTGCAGGCGGTAGTACAGATCTTCGCGGAAGGTCCCTTTCTTGACCTCCAGGGCGAGATCGCGGTTCGTCGTCGCGACCACGCGCACGTCAACGCGCAAGGTGGACGTGCCGCCGACGCGCTCGAATTCCTCTTCCTCGAGCACCCGCAGGAGTTTGGCCTGCAGCGCGGGAGAGATCTCCCCGAGTTCGTCGAGCAGAAGCGTGCCCTTGTCCGCCAACTCGAAGCGACCCTCGCGCAGCTTGTGGGCGCCGGTGAAGGCACCGCGCTCATGGCCGAACAGTTCGCTTTCCAGCAGCGTCTCAGAAAGCGCCGCACAGTTCACGCGAATGAAAGGGCCTTGGGCGCGGGGGCTTTCGCGGTGGATCAGGTGCGCGATGCGCTCCTTACCCGTGCCACTCTCGCCGCTGATCAGTACGGTGCCCTTGGAGCGCGCGAGCTTCTTCGCCGAGCGCAGGGTCTCCGCCATGGACGAGCTCTCCGCGACGATTTCCGGCTGCGACTCGCTCTGGGCCGAGCGCAGGTAGCGATTTTCGCGTTCCAGTCGCTGCTGGCGATCGATGCGCTGAATCACCATCGAGAGCGTTTCGTGCGACACAGGCTTCAACAGGAAGTCGCTGGCGCCGTCTTTGATGGCCTGCACGGCCACTTCGACGGTGCCATGGGCGGTGCACAGCACCGTCGGCAGATCGGGCAGCGCCTCGTGCAGTTTCTTGACCAGCGCGAGTCCGTCAGTTCCCGGCATGCGCAGGTCGGTGACGACCAGGTCGGGGTGCGCGGACTGCGCGAGTGCCAAACCCTCATCGCCACCGCGCGCCACGGACGCGCGGTAACCCAGGGCCTGGACGGCTTCAGTCAAGAACGTCCGCGAGAGTTGATCGTCGTCGACGATCAGAATGTGTTGAATCGGCATTGCTTGAACTCAGGATCGGATCAGGGGAAAACGCATTACGAAGCGCGCACCGCCGAGAGCGGAGCTGCGCCCATGAACTTCGACACAGCCGCCGTGGAGCTCGGCCACTTGACGCACGAAGGCGAGCCCAAGGCCCGTACCCTCGGCGCGCGTCGTGAAAAACGGTTCGAGCACCTTGGCTTCGATCTGCGGCGACATGCCGGCGCCGGCATCGTCCACGCAGAAAACGACTTCGCTTGACTTGATTTCGAGCCGCGCCAGGACCGCGCCGCCGTCGGGCTGAGCCTCGAGGGCATTCGCAATCAAGTTGCGCAGGGCTTGGCGCAGCTTGAGCCGGTCGCCAACGAATGCGGGCAGGGGCGCGGGCGAGCTGGAGCATTCGATGGACCAGCGCCCGCGTGCAGCGGCCAGCGCAGGATCGCTGAACACGGCTTCCACCGCGGCGCGGCAGAGTTCGATGCCGTCAATGGTCTCGACCACGAGTTTCTCGGGTCGCGCCAGGGACAGCAAGTTGGTCAGGATTGCATCGGCCTCATCGACGCCGGCGACGATCATCGACGCCCAGCGACGTTCCTTGGAGTCAACTTCGAGTCGCGCCTGGAGCAGACCCGCGAAGCCCTTGACGGCATTCATCGGGTTGCGCAGTTCGTGCGCGATGCCGCCGGCCATGTTGCCCAGGGCAGCGAGCTTGTCGAGTCCGTGCAGGCGCTCGATCTCGAGGTTGGCACAATTCAACTGCGCTTCGACTGAGCGGGCGCGAGTCTCCAGGGCCTGATAGCTGGCGGAGAGTTCCGCGCTGATGCGCGTCAACTCACCGAGCGCAGCGGCCAGCTGTGCGCGATCCTGTGTTTCGAGGCCTAGGGTGCTCACGGCTTGTTCACCAGACCGTGGCCCATGCTCCACTCCAGGAACTCGCGGTCGTCGCGAGCACTGCGACCCTCGGGACTGTCCCCAGCGATCTGAATTACCTTGCCGTAGAGCTCCAGTGATTCCGTGGCGCGGCCGAGCTTCTCAAGACAACGTGCGCGCCAGTAATCGGCCTTGGGATCTCCCGCGAGCGGTTCGAGGGCGGCAACGCCCTCCAAGTAGCGTCCGCCGCGCCAGCAGGCCCGACCCAAGCGTGTGCGATCGGCGATGAAGTCTTGGCCCTCGAAGGCGACCTTGGAACCATCCTCGGTGTGTGTAGCCGTCACTGCGGGCACCTTCGTCGCAGAGGCTCCGGTGGACATTCCATGCAGTGCGGACTCCTTGACGAGGCCCGGTGCCTGGGAAATCTCGCCGACCCAAACAGCGCGTGCGTCGAGGATTTCCTGCAGCGCGTTGACGCGCGTGCGCAGGGCGACCATTTCGGATTCAGCGGCCTCGGGATCGATGGGGCCAGCCTCGGACATTGCAAGCAGCTCAGGCACTACGCTCAAATCGCGCGCTTCGACGCGCTTTTGGACGTCGCCAAACGTGGCCAACGAGTTGACCACCGCAACCAGTCGTTCGCGCAAGTCCACGGGGTCCTGTCCGCGCAGCGCGAGGACGGGAGCACAAAGGAGCGCGCACAGGATCAGGTTTGAAATCAAGAACTTGCGCATGGGCTAGAGCCTCCCTCGGTAGGCCTCGATGGCGTCGTCGATCCGCGAGCGACTTTCCAGGATCGCGGCCGCGGTCAAATAGAACTCACGGCGCAGTTCCGCGTCGGTGACCAGCTCGAGACCTTCGCGCAGCATTGTGATGGCCTCGTCAACGCGGTCTTGTCCGTCGAGGCTCTTGGCCAATCCCGTGTACAGACGGGTGCGCGCCGATTCATCGAGCGCCGGCGTCTGTTCGCGAAGCTGTGCGAAGGTCGAGTAGGCCTCGGGCCAAAGTCGAGCGCGAGCCAACCGCTCAGCTCGCGCCAGGCGGTCCGCGGCGAGGTCCGAGGAAAGCGATTGCAAGTCGAGGCCCAGGGCTTCGCGCGCCGCCAGTGCATGGGCGCGCGTGGCATCGCCCACTCCGTTCAGTTCGGCCCAGCGATCGAGCGCCAATGCGCCGATCTCGTCACCGGCTAGGCGCGTCAAGCGTGTGGCCTCCGAGACGGCAGTGGCGCGCTGGTCATCGGTTGCACGCCGTGCGTATTCCATCCAGGCCACAGCAGCGAATTCCGGCGGCGCATCGGTGGGCAGGGCGCGCGCGGAGAGTTCGTAGAACTCGAGTTCGAGCTCAGTTTCCAATCCCCCGTTCTCGGATTTACGCAGCAGCGTGCGAGCGGTGGCCGCGTTGCCTTCGCCGAGCACGCAGCGCGCGCGCACCAGGAGTCGCTGGTGCATTTCCATACGCGTCAGCGCCGGACTCGCAGTGTCCAGGGCCGCGATCAGACGCAGGGCGCTGCGAAATTCGCCTTTGCGCGCCAGACTGCTGGCGAATCCAAGGCGCGCCTCGAGGGCCAATGGGCCGGTGCTCGCCAGACGCAACAAGTCAGCGTAGTGCGCTGCGGCGGCGTCCCAGTTCGCTTGTCGAAACAGCTGCCGCGCTGCACGGATCAGGGCCTCGGGCGCCTGAACCGACTGCGGGAAGGCGCGCACGAGCGAGTCGTACGCACCGATGGCCTGGGCGATGTTGCCGCGCTGCTCGAAGATCGCCGCCTTGGCGAAAGCTGCGGCTGCGGCGGCCTCTGCATCGGGGAAGCTGCGCAAGGCGCTGGTGTAGGTCGCCAGTGCGCTGTCGCGCAGTTCATCGGGCGTGGGCGAATCCGGGAGGATGCGCTGAATCTGAAGCACACCGGTGCGCCACCGTGAGCGCAAGCCAGAGGCGCCGAGAATCCACTCCACGGCCTGGGGAACCGGGCGATCACGCAGATCGACCGTGACCAATGCGGTGGGGGAGATCAGCTCGAGTCCCTCGACCTCGAACTGCATGCTGCGCGCCAGTTGCTCGACGATTCCGCTGAGTGCCGCGCGCGGTGCGAGAATGGAGCAGAACCACTCGTTCTCCCGCTGCACCGTGGAGACCAGCGCCGCCGCGGTCTCGCCCTGGGCAAGTGCGGGCGCAGGTGCGCAAAGCAGTAGCGCGCCGAGCGCGAGCGTGACGACGAAGGGCCTCATTGTTTTTTCTCCGTGGAAGCGCGGATGAATCCGGCGGTTCCCGCATGGGAGGGATGTTCGAGTGCATTCGCTTGTTCGCGGTAGGAGTCCGCGGCGAGCACTTGTGCGCGTGCCGCGATGCTGCCGCGCAGGCGCGCTTCGAAGCGATCGATCACCGAGAGCAGTGAGTAGATCCGCGCGCGGGCGCGCTCGAACTCACCGTTCTGGATCTCGGCGCGCGCCATCTCCAGGGCCAGCTCGGCCTCATCGGATGCGGGCGCCAGGATCGAGTTCCCTTTCCAGGCGCTGGGTTGTTGCGGGGTCGCAACGGCGGCGATCTCAGTGGCGTGAGCCACGCGGTCGCCAACTTCGCGAAGAGCGTTTCCGACGCCGGACATCGAGCGCCAAACGACGCCGATGAGCGCCAGGTTGAGCAGGCACGCAACGAGCACCGCCACCAAGGTCAATGGACTCGGACGTTGGGCTGCGCGCGGGCTCGCGGCGGCCAATTTGGGTTTTTCCTGAACCACGGCGACAGGCGCTTTGTCCGCATGCACCTTGATCGGTTCCGCTTTCGCCGCGACGGGCTCGGGCCGCGCCGCGACGGGCTCGGGACTTACAGCGACGATTTCCGGCTCAGTCGCCGGTGCTTTGGCGGAGGGCTGTGCCGGGGGCTGAACCGGAGACTGAACGGGGGATTGCTGAGGCCCGGGGGCCATCATGTCATCGAAGCTGAACAGGTCGTCGGCTTCGTCGAGCGGTGTAGTCTCCGTAGTCACGTTCAGCTCCAGAGTTCGGCCACGGGGCGTTCGATTGGACGGGAGGCGGACAAGAGCCGACCGACGCAAACCGCGAGGGCCGGTGAGAGATGGAAACCGACGTCGGCACCGGCGTCGCGCAGGGAAGCCAGCACACGCCGCGAAGTTGCGGGATCGAGGTAATCGAGCTCCGAGAGGTCGATTCCACGCTCGTCGGCGAACAGCAGGCTTGTGGCACGGAAGTCGAGCACGACCCGCGCGCCACCTTCAGGCCGATTGAATGTCTTGAGGTCCTCCGCCAGGGCGCGCGCGCGGCACAGACCCGAATCGCCGTTTGCGTGAGCGAGCGCGACGTCGATCGATTGCGCGTCGAAGCCGACGCCGTCGTCGCTGATCTCCACCGTCAACTGCCGTCCGCGAAGCGTGGCTTCGAGTCGGAACGAGCCGTCTCCGTCCAGGTAGGCGTGTCTTGTCACGTTCTCCAACACTTCGGCTGTGGCGCTGGCGATCCGGGCGCGCGAGGCGCCGGCAAATCCCCGAGTGATCAGGTACCCAAGGAGTTCGCGCAGCGCGTTGCCGTGGTTCTCCAGGTCGGCCCGATCAACGACGAGCAGCCGATCCGCGGCGACGGGGCTCGGCAGGACAGGCTTGGGTGTCAGGCGATCGACCGAGGCGTACAGCTCAGTCAAGTCCGAGGACTCCAGGTACACATCGCGCACTCCGGCGCGCAGGGCCTTGAGGCATGCGGGCAAGTCGAGTTCGCGTGCTGTGACCACGACCGGGCCGATGCTGCGAAGCTCGAGGGTCTGGAGCAAACCGCACGCCCCGTTGTCGCGAAGACTCACGTCGCAGATCAACAGATCGAAGGGCGCCTGGGCCAGTGCTTCGGCAAGCGAATGGCATGCGCGCGCCTCACGACCGCGCTCGCGCAGACCGTGCAGGACGCGTGCCGCGAATTCGGCGTCGCGGTGGACAACCAAAATGGGAGCGACCTCGCTCAAGCGACCTTCTCCCCACGCAGACTCACCGGAATCGAAACCTGGATGCAGGTCGCGCCGCGCGAGGTGCGCTGCAGCGTGAGCGTCCCGCCCATGCGCGGGATGTCGCGGCTGGCCAGGTGCAGGCCAAGGTCAAGCTGCACGGCCCCGCTCGCCCGGTTGACCTTGGAGTTCGAATCTTCGCCCACAAGCGTGAAGAGGGCGGTGTCGCCTTCCTCTCGCGCGCCCAACAGGACTTCGCCCGTGGTCGTCGCCAGGGCGTACTCCGCAAGGTGGCGCAGGGACTGACACAGCTGGGGACCGTCGGCCCACAGGTGTTGCACGGATGCCGGACGTGCCAGGCGCAGGCGAGTTCTCGCTGCCTCGGGCAACATGTGCTGGGTGCTGCACAGGAGTTCGTCGCTGGTGCAGGCCAAGGGTTCGATGTCCCGCGGCGCGGCGTAGTCCACGAGGTCGCGGACACCGCGAGAGAGCCGCAGCACTTCGTCGAGGGCCGCGTTGACGTGCTCGGAGCGCGGATCGTGCGCCGGCAGCTCGCGTGCCAAGTTCTCCATGGTGGCGCGCAGGGCCGCCAAGGGGTTCTTGAGGATGCGCGTCATCGTCAGGCCGAGTTCGGCCGGTGCGGGACACGCCTCAGGGGTCAGTTGGGTTTCAGTGGGTTGCATGGAATGAGTCCTGTGTCGGTTCGCGAGGCGCAAACTGCAGGCCAGGCGGCTTGTCGGCCCAAATAGGGAGTTCCTTGACGTGCACGAGGCCCAGGCCGCGCACATTTTTCCCGGGCCTAGGAAGAAGGCTCCTGCCGTGAGTGGGAGAGGCCATGGCTAGCCTGCAATCCCGTAGGTCTTGAGCTTCGCGTACAGGGTCGTGCGGTTGATCCCCAGCACGCCCGCAGCGCGCGAGCGATTCCCCGCGCTTTCCTCGAGCACGCGCCGAATGAGGTTCTGCTCGACGCTTTTCAGCGAACGATCGCCCAGGGGCAGCAGGTCGGCGGATCCAAGACCCGACGGAGCGGGTCCCAAGGCCAGATCGGCGACTTCGATCGACGACTCCTGAGCCAGCAGGGCCGAGCGCTGGATCGTGTTCTGCAGCTCGCGCACGTTCCCCGGCCAGCGGTGGGCCTGCAGGGCCGCAATCGCGGTCGGGGACAGTTCCAGCGGGCCGCGCCCGAATTCGGTGCAGGCCGCGGTCAAGAAGCGGCGGGCCAGAGGCAGGATGTCGCCAGTGCGCTCGCGCAGGGCGGGAACCCGGAGCGAGAGCACGTTCAGGCGGTAGAACAAATCTTCGCGGAATCGACCGGCGGCCACTTCGCGGGCCAAATCGCGATGGGTCGAGGCAATCACGCGCACGTCGAAGGGGCGCTCCTCGGCATCCCCGATGCGGCGGTAGACGCGTTCCTGCAGGGCGCGAAGAAGTTTCGCCTGCAACGCGGGCGCCAGTTCTCCGATCTCGTCGAACACCAGCGTGCCGCCATCGGCGGCCTGAAGCAGACCCGCCTGGCCGCGCGGATCACCGCCGGTGAAGGCACCCGGCGCGTAGCCGAACAGCTCCGCCTCCAGGAGACCCTCGGTCAGGGCGGCGCAGTTGATCGCCATGAAGCGCCGCTCGCGGCGCGCGGACAACTGATGAATCGCGTGCGTGGCCAGTTCCTTGCCGGAACCCGATTCGCCGTGGATCAGGACCGTCGTGCGCGGCGTGGCAGCCACGCGCTCGATCTGACGGACCAATTCGGCGAGGCCGGGACTGGCCCGGAGGAGGTCGGCGGCGCTGGACACCCGGACGGGATCGGAAGAAAACTCCAATCCCTGGAGTTTCCTTCCACCCCCGGGCAGCGCTTTCCCGCCTGTGGCGGCCCCTGTGGTCCGCGCCAACTCATTAATAGGAAGGGGAACGGCCTCGCCCGCCACAACTCCTCTGGCCCGACCGGTCCGACTCGATTCCCGGGCAAAGCCATCAAGCGCCGCGGACTTCCTCCGACAACCCCTCTGACCGGGTCGTGGCGCGGCAGTGGCCTTCGGGCACCGCCCGACCTCGGCACCACTAACGGCCTGGCGCACAGCGCGTCAGGCATCTTCAAACTGGAAGCGATCGAAGGAACACAATCATGGGTTTGCGAGTCAACACGAACATTGCGTCACTGAACGCTCAGCGGAACCTGTCTGAGGTTTCGGCCCGCCTCGGCGGGAACTTCTCCCGTCTGTCGAGCGGCCTGCGGATTGCCTCCGCAAGCGACGACGCCGCCGGCCTCGGCATCAGCGAGCGGATGCGCGCGCAGGTCCGTTCCTTCGGCGTCGCCGGGCGCAATGCCCAGGACGGCCTTTCCATGACCCAGACCGCGGAAGGCGCGCTCCAGGAAGTCAGCAACAACCTGACCCGCATGCGCGAGCTTGCCGTTCAGGCCGCCAACGGAACTTTGACAGCCGGCGACCGCGCGACGATCGACACGGAATTCCAACTGCTCGACACCGAGATTGATCGCATCGCGAACCAGACGACGTTCAACGGGTTGAAGTTGCTGGACGCCACCAACGCGACGATCGACATCCAGGTCGGAGCCAACGCCGGCGAAACCGTCAGCGTCTCGATGGTCGACGCGCGTTCCGCGACCTTGGCGATCGGCGCCCTCGCTCTGACCTCCTCGGTCCTGGCAAGCGCGGCAATCACCGCCCTGGACACCGCAATTACCACGGTCGCGTCAGGCCGCGGATCCCTCGGCGCGGGCCAAAACCGTCTGTCCAGCGCGATCGCGTCGATCGCCAACGCCCAGGAGAACCTCGCCTCCGCCGAGAGCCGCATCCGCGACGTCGACGTGGCCATGGAAACCGCCGACCTGACCCGCAACTCGATCCTGCAGCAGGCCGCTGTCTCCGTCTTGAGCCAGGCGAACACGCAACCTCAGCTGGCCTTGAGCCTGCTCAACAACCGATAGTCTAGGCGGTCCTCCGGGACCTGAAGGACTCGAACAGGCCCCGCCAGACGCAAGTCTGGCGGGGCCTTACTTCTTTTCTTCGCGTGCCCGCGATCGCCGACGTGAGTGAAGGAAATGGCGAGGAGGAAAATTCTTCACCCGAAGGTTTTCCAAATAGCGAAGTTCAGTTTCAGAAGTGGGATCTAGCTCGCCCGATAGAGCGGGAGTCCAAGTTTGAGCTCAAGTGCAGGTCTGAAAAGTCCTGCCCGCGACACGAATGCGGATAACTCCCCAGCGCTTTTCATCTACGGGCGCCTGGGGGGTGTCGCGGTCGCAGCCTTCCTAGCTGCGACAGCATCGATCCAAAACGTCAACCCCACTTGAGGCCGCGAATCCAGCGGCATCGACTATGAGCCTCCAAATCAACACAAACATTGCGTCCATGAACGCTCAGCGAAACCTGTCTGCGGTTTCGGCCCGCCTCGGCGGGAACTTCTCCCGTCTGTCGAGCGGCCTGCGGATTGCCTCCGCAAGCGACGACGCCGCCGGCCTCGGTATCAGCGAGCGCATGCGCGCGCAGGTCCGCTCCTTCGGCGTCGCCGGGCGCAATGCCCAGGACGGCCTTTCCATGACCCAGACGGCGGAAGGCGCCCTGCAGGAAGTCAGCAACAACCTGACCCGCATGCGCGAGCTCGCGGTCCAGGCCTCCAACGGGACCTTGACAGCCGCCGACCGCTTGACCCTCGACACGGAATTCCAACTGCTCGACACCGAGATCGATCGCATCGCGACCCAGACGTCCTTCAACGGTCTGAAGCTTCTGGACAACACCAACGCGACGGTCGACATCCAGGTCGGAGCCAACGCTGGCGAAACCGTCAGCGTCTCGATGGTCGACTCGCGCTCCGCGACCTTGGCGATCGGCGCCCTCGCGCTGACCACGTCGGTCCTCTCGAGCGCGGCAATCACCGCGCTGGACACCGCGATCAGCACCGTCGCTTCCGGGCGGGGTACCCTTGGCGCGGGGCAGAACCGTCTGTCCAGCGCGATCTCCTCGATCGCCAACACTCGCGAGAACCTGGCCGCCGCCGAGAGCCGCATCCGCGACGTCGACGTGGCCATGGAAACCGCCGACCTGACCCGCAACTCGATCCTGCAGCAGGCCGCCGTGTCCGTCCTGAGTCAGGCCAACTCGCAGCCGCAGTTGGCGCTCAGCTTGCTCGGCCGCTAACGCCAGCGTCGAGCCGAAATCGCGCGGGAGCCAGATTCTTCTGGCTCCCGCCATTTTGTCTCTGAACTTTTTTCATTCCGCCTGAGCCCAGCGACCCAAAGCCAGCCCAAGTTCCAACTGGGAACTCACGCCTGCGGCAGATGGGGCCGATAACCCAGCGGGGACCGCAAGGGCCGACTCAAGGAGCAATTCGGTATGCCGGGAATCACAATTGGCGGCCTGGGAAGCGGGCTGGACACACAGGGGATCATCAGCGCTCTCGTGAGAGTCGAGGGTCTTCCGATTGAGGCGCTCACGGCCAAGAAAGCCGCCGAGACGAAGAAACTCGGTCTGTTCACGACCCTCAAGGGTCTTGTGGATTCTCTGCGCACGGCCGCAAAGTCCCTGTCCACGCGCTCGGAATTCCTGGCATTCAGTGTCGGAGCGAGCGACGCAACGACCGCGACCTTCAAGGCCAGCGGCACCGCGATCGCCGGCTCGCACACGATCAAAGTGAATCAGCTCGCCACAAGCGACCGCTGGGCGTTCAACGGTGTCACCGACCCGGCGGCCAACTTGGCGCTCGCCGACGGCCAAGGCGTCAGCTTCACTTTCGATGGCGTGGCCTACAACGCGACCGTCAGCCAGGCGACCTCGAGCCTGAATGACATCGCCGTGGCCATCAATACTGCTTCCGCGGGCAAGGTGGCGGCTTCCGTGGTCAACTCCGGTACAGCGACCAATCCTTCCTACCAACTCGTGCTCAGCGGGCAGGGTACCGGCGAGGACAAGCGCATTTCCGGCATCTCGTCCACGATCGCTGCCCTGACGATCGACGCTACCGGACCGGTCGGCGGCGTCTCCCAGAGCACGAACAACCTCACGGTCGGCAACAACGCCATCGCCGTGATCGATGGACTGACGATCCAGCGCTCGAGCAATGACTTCGGCGATGTGATCGACGGCCTTTCGATCAGTGTGCTGACGGCCGACCCGCTCAAGACCACCACCTTCACCGTGGAACCTGACAAGACGGTGATCAAAGAGAAGCTCCAGAAATTCGTCGACGCCTACAACGCCGTGACGACCTTCATCAACGAGCAGAGCAAGTTCACCGAAGGCCAGGGCACGGGCGGCCCGTTATTCGGCGATAGCTCGCTGAAGACGATTCAGAGCACGATCCGCTCCGAGCTGTTTGGGGCCACGCCGTCGCAGGTGGCCGGCGACGTCTCGGGCTTCGGGACACTGAAACTCCTGGGATTTGATCTCCAGAAGGACGGCACCCTGAAGATCGATGACACGAAGCTCACGGCCAAGCTCGACCAGGATCTCGACCAGTTCGCGGACCTGTTCATCGACACCGACGGATTCGACAACGGCGGCGCAGCCGTCGGGACACCGGCCTACTACATCGACCTCAGCGTGGACTCCGGCATGGCCGACAAGCTCACGCGCGCGATCGACCGAATCGTCAAGGGTTACACGGACACGAGCGGCGCCACCAGCAAGGGCATGTTTGACGCCCGAGCGGACGCGATCAACAGTCGAATCTCGAGCTACGACAAGCAGATCGAAGATCGTGAGTTCCGGCTCGGTCGCTTCCAGGCCCGGCTGGAGGCTCAGTTCGCCGCCCTCGAAGCCACCATGGCGCGTTTGCAGTCCCAACAGCAGTACCTCACTAGCGTGATGCAGAGCTCGCAATGACCACCAATTCTTCGACCAGCTCGGCCCACGCCGCCAGCGTGTACGCACAGACTCACATCGAGCACGCACCGCCGGTAAAACTCGTGCGACTCCTGTATCAAGGGGCGATTCGCTTCATTGACAGCGCCGCCGAGTGTGAACCGGGAGCTCACGGCTCGAAATTCGATTACTGGCTTGGGCGCGCCGACGAAATCGTGCTCGAGCTTCGAATTTCGATCGAGCCGTCGCACGCGCCCGAGTTGGCCGCGAACCTGCGCGACTTGTACCTGTTCGTGGAACTCGCACTGGCCCGCGCCCGCAAGGAGCGCAGCGCCGAACCACTGCCGGGCGCGCGCGCCGTGCTGACACGCCTGCTTGAAGCCTGGACGTCGATCGACACCACGGGAGTGTGAGCGGGCCCATGCACGACGCACGAGCTGGATGGGTCGAGTATCAAAATAGCCTGACGGCCCTTCTGACGGCCATGGAGCGCGAGCTCGATCCCTCCGCGCTTCAGGTACTGAGCGATCGGACCAGCGCGGCCTTCGACGGCGCAGCGGCTCACCTGAATGGCTGCTCCGCGGAGTCGCGTTCAGCTCTCGCCGCGGAACTCGGACGCGTGCAGCGCTTCGTCGCGCTGACCCGTGATTCGGCTTCCCGCGCCCGGGCGCAGGTGGTCGAGCGACTGGGCGAACTCGAGCACGCCAAGGTCTCACTGCGCGAAATGGACCAACGCAAGCTGGGACAGGCCTGCGACATCGCGGGCTGAGGCGGAATCGTCACCGCGGACGCTCCGAGGTCTCGCGCGAACGATCAACGAGCCCTCGCACACCAAGCTGAGACGCCATTGCATGCAACACGAATTCGAGACACGCGCCAGCGGCTCCGCTCCACCGGACGGCCAGGCCATTGTGGACGTGATGCAGATGATCCTGCGCGCCGAGGCCTTCCATGGCGCTGGACAGAGCCATGTGGCGTGCGAGATCCTGCTCTGCGCGGTAGCAATCGAACCGCGGGCGACCCGCGCCTGGAAGGATCTGGGCGCGATCCTGCACACCATGGGGGAGATTGACGATGCAATCAGTGCACTCGAGCAGGCGCTGTTGCTCGACCCAAGCGACAGCGACGCCGCCACAGATCTTGAGCTCGTAAGAAGCTCCGCGGCTTAGAGCGTGCCCTAATACATGGCTGCCAGGCCAATTCCAGGCACCCCATCGCGACGTTGCAGCTCGTGTGAGTCTTGCAGGCGAATACGCGTCGTCGCCGCGTCTCGCGGCTGACGGCCTGGAATCGCCAAGGCGCCAGCCACGTACTAGTACGTGCTCTTTAGGCCTCAGCGCTCGCCGCGTTTCAAGTCCGCTTCGGCGGCGATCGCTCCGAAGGCGTTGCGCGGTCCAGTGGCGACGATCTGCGCCAACAGATCGTCCGCACCCTGGCGGTCCCCGCCCTGGCGCTTCCAGCAGGCGACGCCGTACCCGCGGGTGGCGAACTCAGTCGTTCCGGGCTTGATGTCCCGCAGGACATCGTCCGCGGACTTATCGCCGTAGAACAGCTGGCACAGCAGGAGGTAGGACTCGTTCTCGATGACGTGCATGGGCTTGCGCGTCGTTTCAAGAACGGCGCGCGCTTCCTCAGCGCGGCCGGCGCGGGTCAGCGCCAGTTGCTGCCAGTAGGCGCTCGAGCACAACCGATCGTCGTTCGTCGAGCGGCTCGCGCGACCGCGCTCCCATACCTCGTTCGCGGCGTTCCACTCCCCAAGCAGGTAGCGCGCCAGGGCCAGGTGATAGATGACGTTCGAGTGGTAGCTGCCAATGGGAATCCCGGCCGCGTTGGGTTGTCCGTCGGGTTCGACTTCATCGGGCAGGTCCTTGCACAATTGCCAGGCGCGCTCGAGGTCGTCGACTGCGCGCTCGAACTGGCGCAGCGTGATCCATCGATGTCCGCGGTGGCGCAGGATGCGCCAACTGTCCGGATGGGTCACGAGTCCGCGCGAGTAGGCCTGCTGCGCGTCGTCGTAGCGCTCCAAGTACGCCAGGCGCCGCGCGTACCAGATCAACTTCTCTTCGCTGTTCGGATTCTGCTCCAGTTCACGCTGCGCTACCGCGAGCTCGGCCTGCTTCTTCGCCAGCGATGCTTCAGCATCCGCCGCCCGCGCAGCCTGATCCGTCGCCTGCACCGATTGGCACGCAGCTGGGAAGAGACACAGGCAGCAGAGTAGAAGCGCCCAGACCTGATTCGTGAAATAGCGCATACAAAAGCTCGCGACTTGGAAATCGATGTGGGTGAAGCGCACGCGCTCAGCAGAGCCCCGCGCTCTCCTATGGATGGAGGATACAAACCTGCCCGGGCGCCTACCGCGCGCCGAGCGAGACGATCTCGCCTTCACGGGCCACGCGCATGCCGGCGGCACGGATCGTGCGCTCGGCCGGGCTGCCGGGGACGCTCGCCGGATTCGTGTGATTCAAGTGCGTGAAGACGACCTTGGCGCGCAGGGCTGCGGGCGCGTTCTCAAGCCGCGCGATGGTCTCGGAAATGAACGGATGGGGGATCTCCGACATCGAGCGCCCGGGGATTTCGCCGTCGGCATAGAAGGTGCCATCGATGAAGGCCACATCCACGCTCGCGAGAAATTCCTCCAGGGGCAGATCCCAACGCTCCCATTTGTCGATGTCCGGCAGATAGCCGACGCTGCGCTGGGGTCCGCGGATCACGAAGGCAACGGTGTCGCTGAATTCATCGCGGTGGGGGACGCGCAGGGCCTGGACACGCAGGTCGGCCGCAAGCTCCACGTCCAAGGACGGATTCAACTCCTCGATGCGGATCGCCTGCGTTTCGACCAGCAGACTCCAGGGGCCGTTAGTCCGGAGGAACTCGCCCATGCGCGGCGTGGCCCAGACCGGCATGAGGTGCGCGCCGTAGATCTCGCGGCCAAAATGCGCGAGCCCGACGTAGTGCCCAACGTGCGCGTGGGTCAGGAAGACTCCGTCGAAAAGCGGCGGACGATTCCCACGGTCGATGCGCGTCGTCGGGTGAGCGCGCGCGCGTTCGACCTGCTCGGGGAGACTCGGCCCGGCGTCGAATAGGAATCTGCGCCCGTCGCGGGGGTCCACGAGCAAGAGCGAGCTCACGTGCCTTCGCCGCGGCGGATCCTCGCGCGCGTCCGAACAAATCGGCTCGTTGCAGCCGATCTGCGGCAAGCCGCCGTCCTGTGCCGTGCCGAGGAGCACGACGTAGGGACTCTCAGGCGCGGTGCGGGGAGCCTGGCAACTGGCGAACAGCAGGATCAAGAGCAGCAGAGGTCCCATGGTGCGCCGAAGGAAGTCTAGCGCGCACGCTGTGTGCCTCGCGACTGCAGCGACGGCAACGGGCTCTAAGCCGCGCGATCCAACGTCTGGAATCTGTCCCCGACGCGCGGTGCAAGCTGGCCCTGGGTCCCGTATCCGAGGACTTCCAACGAACCGATGCCGCAGTTGACGAAAAAGCGCTCGCGCTCGACGCTCCAAATCGAACCGACGCTGCCCGGTCCGCTCGGCATGCCCGCGCGCGCACGCCAGATCGTCATGGGTGTGCCCCCGAGACTTGTGGACGCGCCGGGGTACGGCCGCGCCCAGGCGCGCACGAAATCCGCGACGGCCTGGGAGCTCCAACTCCAATCGATCTCGCGATCCGCGGGGCCTAGGCTCGGGCAGTGGGGCCAATTTCCTGCGGCCTGGGGCACAGCCCGAGCGCTGCCCGTGCGCAACAGTGCGGCGACATCGCGACTCAGTCGAGCGTAGATCGGATGCAACTTCTCCAGCGCGCTGCCGATGTCGTCGTCCTCGGAGAGCGCGATCGCCTGCTGAGCGATGATGTCGCCGGAATCCACGCCCGAGTTCACGAAGTGCGCGGTCAAACCGATCCGGCGCTCGCCGTTGCGGATCGCCCAGTGAATCGATTCGCGACCGCGGTAGTGGGGCAGAAGGCTCGGATGCAGATTGACCGCGCCTAGGGGCGCGAGCGCGAGCACTTCGGGCGGCAACAGGTAGCCGTAGTCTGCGATCCACAACACATCCGGTCGCGCGTCGCGCACGAAGCGGGCCAATTCAAGCTCGCGGCCCTTGAGCCGCACCGTGGAAAATCCCGCACCCGAGGCGTGCTCGAAGACGGATTCGTCGCCTGCGTCGTTGTTGGAAGAGGTCGGATGCGCGACGACACCCACGATTGCATTCTCGCGGGCGAGCGCATCGAGCGAACGCACGCCGGCCGTTCGATCCCCAAGGAACAGGACGCGCATTTCAGGCGACCTTCTCGGCGATGACGCGCCATTCGGCGTGGGTTTGGCGCGCAGGGGAGAGCTGCTCCTCGAATTCCACGTGCTGGCGCGAAAGCACGCGCCAATCCGCGATCAGGGCGGCGGTGACTTGCCGAGCGTTCCAGAAGCCGCGTTGCCAGCTGCCGGTCGGCGAGCTCGTGTTGACGTCCAGCGACAAATCGTCCGGTCCCGTGCGGTCCGAGCGCGCGCCCGTGTGGCGATCGCTGTAGGGATTGAAAAACAGTCGGCCCGTGGGCTTGAGCACGCGCGCCAGTTCGGCGAATGCGCGTCCCGTGGCTTCGCGGCCAAGGCTGCCCAAAGCCGAGCGATCGATGACGACGTCAAAGCTCCCGTCGGCGAACGGCAGTTGTGTGAAGTCGACGACGCGCAGGTCGGCGACCACTCCAGCGGCGCGCAGGCACTCTCGCGCGCGTTCCACAGCAACCTGACTGCAGTCGACGCCTGTGGTGTCGAAGCCGTCGAACGCCGAATACCAGCCGCCCTCGGCCATGGAGCAACCGAGCTCGAGCACGCGCACGGCACTGCGCGACCGATCCCTCGGCGCGTGGCGACGCAAGAAACTTGCTGCGGCTTCCATGGGAGCGGGGCTTGCGTCCATCACGCTCGTTTCCGTCCCGTGCTCGATCGCCAAATCAACCGCGTCGGTAGTCTTCATGGTTTTGTCATCGCCCAGTGCGCGCGCGTCATGTTCCGTGCGGAGCAACTTGTCATGGTTGTTACGGGAGGTGTGTTCCACGGACCTCAGCCAGCCCTTCTTTCGGAGTCGCGGTTCGTCCTCGACAGTGCTTCATCCTCGTCGAGCAGCAACACAGCCTCGCGCAAATCGACGATGCCATCCTCCGGCGCGACGCGCTCGTGAATCGTCCGCAGCAAGTGCAGGTCTTCGATCGTGTCCACTGTCAGCCGATAGCCCGGTCGGTCGAGCTCCTCAGGCGCGCGCAACATCTCGATCGTGAAGCGCTGGCGGTGATCGTGGATGTACTGCGTGACATGCTCGCGGTGCGCGGGATCGAGACCGCAGGTCCAGGCCATGCCCAGGGCATCGAGCGTCATGACTTCAACGCCAGTGCCCAGGGGCATGCCGCTGCCCCAGGCGGTCATGTTGTGGGCGTAGTCGCTGCCCGAGGCCACGTGCTGGGCGATCACGCGATCGGCCTGTTGCCAGGAGAACAGCGGGCAATCCGCGCCGATGCGCACGATGTGGGACGCCTGCATGGCCTGCGCCGCGCGCAGGTGACGCTCGAGGACGTCTTGTTCGGGACCGCGGAAGCAATTCCAACCCTCGGCGGCGCAAATCTGCGCCACGGTGTCGTCGTGCTCGGAGACGCTGGTGGCGATGATGAAGTCGTCGATCGTGCGCAGGCGCTCGATGCGCTCCACCACGCGCTCAAGCATCGAGCGCTCGCCGATGGGCATCAGGACCTTGGCGGGCAGGCGCTGGCTTCCGGTGCGAGCTTGCAAGATGGCGACGATTCGATCGCGGGTCATCGGATGTCGGTGTGTGCCGAGCGGCCCGCGGGAGGGGACCGCCGTGGGGCGCCGTGGATGGAGTGGTGTGCTTGTGGAGCCCGACACCAAGTCGCGCCCGCCAAGAGCACAGGTCGATCCGTTCAAGCCGCGTCTTGAGGCCGCGGATGCGGACGGATCGGTCGAGCCCGAATCTGGGCCGATTGTGGGAAGCGGCGGCCGACTCGTGCGCGCGCGACCCGTGTCTCAGGCCCGCCGCCTGTCGCGGCTACCGACCGCGGCGGTGACGTGGCTTGCGGGCCCCGGGGTCTCGGCCGCAGTTTGGGCGCAAGGCCCCGCGCCCTCAGCGTGCGGCGCTCCTCCCACGTCCTCTCCAAGGCCCTGCCATGAACAAGGCCGTCGCGATCGCCTGGTTCGCCGTTTTCGTCGGCAAGATAGCGGGCCCAGCCGAGCGCGTTTCCCAAGCTGAATGTCGCGGGTTCGAACTCCATCGCCCGCTCCAACTCTCTGTGTGGGCGTGGGTTCTGCGATGCGGCTGGCGCTTCGGGTATCGTAAGAGCCGCGCTCATTTGCGGCGCTTGCGCTGCAGCGGAAACTGCTGCCGACGCG
>CANKOY010000026.1 GCA_947484275.1 Planctomycetota bacterium
AGCAACTGCGCGCCCTTGACGTCGCCCCGATCGGAAGTGAAGTACACACGCCGCGCGCGCGAATCGACGCGCTCGACCTTGTCGGCTTCATATTCCCCGCGCGTGAGTTGCCGGATCAACTTGCCGTCGCGGCCGTACAGGTAGAGATGCTTGTAACCGTCGCGCTCAGACGTGATCACGAATTCACCGCCGCCGTCGAGCCAGAACGGTCCGTTGCTCGGCATGCTCCAGGCAGGACTGCGGTCGCGGTACAGGCGGCGCCACTCGCCGCTCGCGGGATCGCAGGCCAGCAAGTCGAGCCAGGTCTGCAGTCGATCCTGGAGTTGCGCGAACACCTCGCTCGAGTCCGGAGACCAGGACACGCGCACGATCAGCGCATCCGCCGGGTAGCCCGAGAGATCGGCGAACTTGGACGCGCCAGAGGCCAGATCGACGACCGCCAGTCGCGCCAGTGGGTTCGGATCGCCGACCTTGGGATAGCGCCAGACTTCGAGCTTGGGATGGACTTCACGCGTGTCAGCAATCGTGTACTCGGGCACCAAGGTCTGATCGAGCGTCAGGTACGCGATCTGCCTGGAATCCGGCGACCACCAATGGCCCTGAAAGTTGCCGCGGCCGTAGACCTCCTCCTGGTAAACCCAGTCGAGTCGCCCGAACAGATGATTATCATCGCCGTCGTGGGTCAGCTGCCGCGGCGCACCTTCGTCGGTGGAGACGACGTGCAGGTTGGAAGCGCTCACGAAGGACACGAAACGTCCGTCCGGGGAAAATACTTCGCCCACTTCGTCCGCGGCGTCCTGCGTCAAACGCACGGCCTTGCCGGAGTCGAAGTGATAGACGAACAGGTCCGCCGCGGCGTTGAACAGCGCGCGTTTGCCGTCCGTTGAGAGCTCGAAGCTCGTTTGGCGTGACAAAGCCGCGGCCAGTTCCGCATCCATGCCCGGTAGGCCGGCCAAGGCCGACTCCATGGCCGCGGCATCGTGGAAGTTGCGTGTCACGCCGCTCTCGGCGTTGACGACGATCAGGCGCGACGTATCCGCGCTGCCCTCGGTGGCCAGATACTCCCCAGGGCCCACTGCCCATCCACCGAAGGTCGCCGGTGAGAGCAGCGATTTGCTGTTCAGCTCGAACACGCGCTCGAGAGTCATGGTCGGCGCCGGCGCGCCGTCCCGGCCCGGGCTCGAGAACCTGGCCTCGCCGGTGGGATGTGAGTGGCAGGCGAGGCCCGCAGCTATCAACGCGGCAGGACAGAGATGTCGCTTCATCACTGAACGGTAGCGAGCCGCGCCAACCGCCTCCACCTCCCCCTGCGCGGGCCTCACAGCGCACCAGGCATGGGTTTTGGGTGCCGGACTGGTCAAGGCTTCGGGCGCGTGCTAGCCTCTGCCCTGGATGCGGAAAGCCTGATGGAGTCATTCGAGAAGCGGAAACGCGAGCGCAAGAAGCAGCAGATTCGCAAGGAGAAGGCTGCGCGCAAGCTCCAGGGCACAGAGCCCGGGGCCCCGAGCCAAGAGGACTATTTCGCCGACCCGAGCGCCCAAGCAGAGCTTGGCGAGGGCGAGGACGATGACCTCGACGCCCTTGATTCCACTAACTCCCCGGATCCTACGATTGCTGATTTGCCGCCGACCAAAGAGGGTGCGGGCGGCGCCACCTGAACCCGCTCCCCCATTCGAATGGGGATCGAGCACGACCCGGCGCAAGGGCGCCGCGCGGTCCTTACCTGCGCTCATTGGAGCGCGCTCTATGCCTCCGCCGCAGATATTGATTGCGGCACCCAATCCATGACTTCTTTCGCCACTTTGGGCCTCATCGCACCGCTCGTTTCAGCCGTGCGCGACGCTGGTTACAGCACGCCCACCCCGATTCAATCCCAGTCCATTCCAGAGCTCCTCGAGGGCCGCGACCTGCTCGGTTGCGCCCGCACCGGCACTGGGAAAACGGCCGCCTTTGCCCTCCCCATCCTGCAGCGATTGAACGCAAACCCCTACCGCGGGTCCCCGCGTCCGGTGCGCGCCTTGGTGCTGGTTCCCACGCGCGAACTGGCCGCGCAGGTCTGCGAGAGCTTCCGCCGCTACGGCTCCGAGCTCCAATTGGTCAGCGCCGTGATCTACGGCGGCGTGGGCCAGGGACCACAGGTCAGCGCCCTGCGCCGCGGCGTGGACATCCTGGTGGCGACACCCGGTCGACTCGTGGACTTGATGGGCCAGGGACACCTGCGGCTCGACAAGGTCGAGATCCTCGTGCTCGACGAAGCGGACCACATGCTCGACCTGGGCTTCATTCCCGACGTTCGCAAAGTGCTCGCGGTAGTTCCCCGCAAGCGCCAGACATTGTTCTTCTCGGCCACCATGCCGCCGCCGATTGCGAAGTTGGCTTCGACAATTCTCTCCCAGCCGGTGCAGGTCATCGTAACGCCCGTGGCTTCCACCACCGAGCTGACCGAGCAAAGCGTGCGCCTGGTGGACAAGGCCGCCAAGGCGCGCGTGCTCGCCGAGATCTTGGGTGACAAGAGCGTCGAATCAGCACTGGTCTTCACGCGCACCAAGCGCGGCGCTGACCGCGTCGCGCGCCGCTTGGGCCAGGATGGAATTCCGGCCGAGGCCATTCACGGAAACAAGTCACAGAACAACCGCGAGCGCACGCTCGAGGCCTTTCGCGCCCGCCGCATTCGCGTCCTGGTGGCCACGGACATCGCAGCGCGCGGCATCGATGTGGATGGCATCACGCATGTCGTCAACTACGAATTGCCCAACGTTCCCGAGAGCTATGTGCACCGCATCGGCCGCACGGGTCGCGCAGGCGCCACGGGGATTGCGATTTCGCTTTGCGACGCGGAGGAGCGCCCGCTGCTGCGCGATATCGAGAAACTCCTGAAGCGCGAATTGCCCAAGTCTGGCTCGGTTGGATCCTCACACCAACGCCCGGAGCAGCCTGAACGGCCCGCGCGCCCCTTGCGTCCGGAGCGCAAACCTTTCAACCCGAGGAGCGGCCAAGGCCGATCCACGCGCAGTTCGGCCTCCCGCGCACCGACCACTTCCCATCGCGCCCCCCAGGGAAATCGAGCCCCTGCCCCGACCAACGAACGCTTCGCTGAGGGCGTTCACGATCAAGGGGCATCGCATTCGGACCGGCCCGCTGGGCGCCCGGCCGCAGCCAGCCAAGGAACACGGCCGCCCCACAAGCCGAACGCCAACAGCCATTCCACACGGCGCCCGGCGCACAAGCCTGGCGGAAACCGTCGGTAGTGTTTCACGCTTCTCATGGATGCGCGCGTCCCGCGCGCGCGCCATGGCGACTATCGCGATCGTCATCGAACAATCGCAAGCCTGCTAAACGCCACACTTGAACAGGGTTATTGGATTAACCCGGTCGACGTGCACAGGCGGCGCCAAGGCGCGACTTGCATCTCGATCATCCAGGGCGCCATAATCCCCCTATGGCAAACAACATTCATCAACAGGTAGAAGCCCGCGTCCAAGCTTTCGTTTCTGAATTGAGCGAACTTGTCCGCGCGGCGGCACTTGAGGCCGTTTCTGATGCACTAGGAGGAACGGCTCCCGCTGGAGCCCGGCGCGGTCGCCCGAAGGGTGCGAAAGGCAAGTCCACGACCGCCGTGGCCGCGAAGCCCCACGGAAAGCGCGGCAAGCGCACGAGTGAGCAGGTCGATCAAATGGCCGCGCAGATTTACGAGCACGTGAAGAAGCATCCTGGCGCAAGCGTCGAGCTCATGGCAAAGGCCTTCAAGCACCCCTCGAAAGTCCTGACGCTCCCGATCGCGAAGCTCATGGCATCGAAGAAGCTGAAGACCACGGGTCAGAAGCGTGGAACGAAGTACTTCGTGAAGTGATCTAGCGGCGCCCCGAGGTTGAGCGACCCAATCCGCTCGACCGACCTGGCCCGCAGATTTGGCCAACCGAATGCAGAGCGCGCGACCGCTTCCCAGGGGTCGCGCGCTCTGTTGCACTCAGAGGCTGCCCAACCGCTAATCGGGAAGCGGCGCGCCCGGAATCCACTTGGCGCGCTTGAGACGATCAAGCCAGCTCAACACCTCTTCACGCTGCGCGTGCAGCAGCAGCAACAGCAGGTCGCCGTCGCGGGCCCAGGCCAATGAGCGGCGCACAGCGTCAAGCTCGTTGTCGGCGAACTCGACATTCGCCGCCGGAAACCCGCAGAGTTCGAGCTCTCCGGCGATCATCCCCACGACGACGCCGGGCTCCCGTCCGCGCAGGTGCTCAGGCATCTCCTTGATTACGATCCGATCCGGACGGGCCTCAGCGCTCAGGCGGGCAAGTTCGCGGATCGAGTGATCATCCCGATCTCCTGCCTGCCCCAGAATCACGAGCGTGCGGCGGGCCGACAGGGCCGCGGACATCTCGAACAGGGCGCGCATGCCATGGGGATTGTGGGCAAAGTCGCACAGAGCGATCAGGCCGCCCAATTCGAAGCGATTCAAGCGCCCCGGGTTGGCCTTCGGATCGCTGGAAAAGCCACGCAGGCCGGCGCGGATCGCGCCTGCTCCCAAGCCGAGCGCGAAGGCCACGCAGATCGCGCCCAGAGCATTGGACACGTTGTGTCCCGCGGCGCCGTTCATGAGAAATTGCGCCTCATCCACGGTGAGAATCCGCTCGCGACTTGCGCCCCGGGCGTACCACAGGCCGCCGTCTTCCAGGAATGCCGCAGCGCCGCCGCTTTGAAGGTGCGCGAGAACTTGGCGCTGCCCCGGGTCGCGGGTGAAATAAGCTACGTTCCGTGTGCTCAGGGCCATACCGCGGCGCAGGAGCTCGGAATCGTCGGCGTTGAGCACCAGCACGCCAGCCTGCTCCACGGCGCGCGCGACGACGAACTTAACGTCCCCCAGTGCTGCCAGGTCGTGAACCCCCCATTCACCGAGGTGGTCCTCGGCAAGATTGGTGATCAGGGCGACGCTCGCACGCCTCACCCCCAGGCCGCGCCGTGACAGTCCGCCGCGGGCGCACTCGAGCAAACCGATGTCCACGCGCGCGTCGCGCAGGACCATGCGCGCGCCTGAGGAACCGGAGAAGTCGCCCTGCTCCAGGATCTCGTCGCCGACCCTAACCCAATCGGTGGTGGACATCCCAGCCACGAGCCCGGCCTCGGCGACGATCGCCGCCAAGAGGCGCACGCTGGTGGATTTTCCGTTGGTCCCCGTGACCAGGGCCACCGGAATGTCGTGAACGCTCGCCCACGAGACCATGTCCGGGGACGGGAGCTTCGAGTTTGAGTAGCTCTGCGATCCGCGCCCCATCCCGATAGACGTGCGCTCGTCGTCGGAGAAGGAACTGACGCCATGAGCAGCGGCTGCGTCGAGCAATTCCACCAGCCCCTTCCTGCGACCTCGCTCGCGTTCGAACTCGCGCTTGAATTCCGGAAGCGCCGCAGCGAGCTCCCGCGGCGTCGAGCCCTCGAGTTCCGCCGCCGCGTGGGCGCAGGCCCACTCGTTGACTTCGGTCGCGGTGAACAGCCCGTCCATGGGCGAGCCAAGGGCCAGGGAAAGGCCGCCTTGGATTGGGCGCGTAGCCAAAGCTATCTCCCAGGACAGTGCGGTCTGGGCCTCGCCGGCGGCGCGCTTCCACGCCGCGATGAACGCCTCGGTTGCGGCGGATTCCAGGGTGACATCGAGCACCGCCCCCGGGCGATCCCAGATCACGTTCAAACCGGGCACCCGTCGGGAGTCGCGGACCTCCATCGCCTTAGCGGTCCGTGGCGGCAGATCCCTGGCGCGCCACACCTCGCACCGGAGCAGCAGGCAGCGCGACGACGCGACGCAGCAGAACGAATTGCCGTTGGAGAGACTCTTTCAACGCGCTGCTCGGTTCAGTCGTCCACTTCGCGGGCCAGGCGCACACCGCGCTCGTCGCGCAACAGCGCGTCGCCGCCGTAGGTCACCTGGGGAATTTCACTCAATTCGATTCGCACGGGCGCCGGTACCTCTTGGCGCGATTCGCCCAGGTCCGGCCGGAAATTCGTGATCTGACGCCAAGTGCGTTTGATCGAGTCGCCGAAAATCAGCACGAGATCCCGCGGCCGCGCCATCTTCAGGATCGCGTTAACCGCCTCCTGCTCATCGGGGATGACCGTGATCTGGCTGGCGGGCACGCCGTGCGCGCCCAGGGTCTTCGCCAGCATGTTCGGCACTTCCTCGCTGCCGCGCCCGCGCAACCCGTCGTCGCGGCGGCAAATCGTGTGGTCGAAGTGCCCGGCGCTGATGCGCGCGATTTCCTGGATGTCCTCGTCGCGTCGATCGCCCGGCGCCGCGAGCACGAGCAACTTGCGTCCTTTGGGTTCCAGACGTTCCACGAGCTTCACCATCGCTTCCACGGCAGCCGGGTTGTGGCCGTAATCGAGGATCACCTTGAACGGGTGCTCGTCGAAGATGTTCATGCGACCCGGCGCCTGGAAAAACGTCGTGTCGAAGGTGCGCAGGCCGTGGCGGATGTCCTCGAGCTTGACGTGCATGGAAAACGCCATCGCCGCGGCGAACATCGCATTCTGCACGTTGTGCAGTGCGCGGCCGTCAAGGGTCGCGGGAATCAGGTGCGTCCACAGCAGCGGAATGTGCGAGCCGTGATCGTAGATCGTGATCATGTGGCCGTTGATGCCCTGCTCGAGCACCACAGCGCGTCCGCCAGCAACGATGTGTTCCTTCACCAAGGCGTTGCCAGAATTCATGGTCACGTAGCACAGGTGCTTGGCCTTGGTGTAGTCGGCCATGCGCAGGCAGCGCTCGTCATCGGCATTGAGCACCGCCGTGTCCTTGGCGACTTCGACGACAATGCGCTTGATCTCCGCCAGTTCATCGAGTGTTGAAACGCCGCGCAGGCCCAGATGGTCTGACTGCACGTTGAGCACGGCGCCGACGTTGCATTTGCGATAGCCCATTCCGCTGCGCAACAGTCCGCCGCGGGCGGTCTCCAGCACGGCCACGTCAACTGAGGGATCGCGCAGCACCATGCGCGCGCTGGTGGGGCCGGTCATGTCGCCCTCGACGGTCAAATGCCCGTCGATGTAAACGCCGTCTGTGGTCGCAAGCCCCACGTGGTGGCCGGCCAGCTTGAAGATGTGCGCGAGCATGCGCGTCGTCGTGGTCTTACCGTTGGTGCCGGTGATCGCAGCGATCGGGATGCGCGACGGTGCGCCCGGTGCGAACAGCATGTCCATCACTGGCCCGGCCACGTCGCGCGCCTTGCCTTCGCTCGGGGCCACGTGCATGCGGAATCCAGGCGCGGCGTTGACTTCGCAGATCGCGCCGCGGGTCGCGCTGTAAGACTCGGAAATGTCAGTGGAAATGAAGTCGATTCCAGCCACATCGAGTCCGATGGCCCGCGCCGCGCGCACGGCCATTTCGACATTGTCCGGGTGCACCAGGTCGGTGACGTCAATGGAGGTCCCGCCGGTGGAGAGATTGCCGGTCGCGCGCAGAAAGACGACCTCGCCCGCGGCAGGAACGCTCAAGCGCGTCAAGTTGGCTTTGGCGAGCATTTTCTCCGCCTGCAGATCGAACTCGAGTCGCGTCAGTACTTTTTCATGTCCGACGCCGCGGCGCGGATCCTGGTTGGTGATTTCCACCAGTTGCTCGATGTTGTGCGCGCCGTCTCCGACAACGTGCCCGGGCATGCGCTTGGCCGCGGCGATCAATTCGCCGTTGACCACGAGCAGCCGATGGTCGAAACCTTCAATGAACTGTTCGACCACAACTGAGCGGCTGTGTTCGCGGGCGACTCCGAACGCCGCGCGCACATCCGGCCCATTCAGCATGCGAATGGAAACCCCGCGGCCGTGATTGCCGTCGAGGGGCTTGACGACGACGGGGTAGCGGAGCTTCTCCGCCGCCTCCACGGCCTCGGCTTCTGCGTGCACCACGATCTGGCGCGGCACCGGCAACCCGAGGTCCGCGAGAATGCGATTGGTCTCTTCCTTGTCTGAGGCGATCTCAACCGCGATGTGTCGCGTCTCGCTGGTGATCGTGGCCTGGATACGGCGTTGGTATTTGCCGTGGCCGAGTTGGATCAGACTGTGCTTGTTGAGCCGCAACCAGGGAATGTCGCGGGCCTCCGCAGCGCGCACCAAGGAGGCCGTGGACGGGCCGAGTGCGCGGCGCTGGGCGTAGCGAATGAACGCGTCGCGCTCAGCGGCGAAATCGAACTCGGCGACGTTTGCATCTGCGGGCTGCAAGTTCGCTGGCAGCAGCGCGTGCAACAGCCGCAGGGCGAGGTTTGCGGCCTCTAGGCCAACCTCCTGCTGCTCGTATTGGAACACGACGTGGTATTGCCCGACGTCGCCGGTGGAGCGCGTTTTGCCGAAGGTGATTTGCGCCCCGGCGACGTTTTGCAGCTCGATCGTGACGTGCTCGAGCACATGTCCCAGCCAGGTCCCCTCGTCTTCGTGCAGCCGCCGCAGGAACCCGCCCGCCTCGCTGTAGGAACAACCGTGTTCTGCGAGCCCCGGTAGCGCGACGAGCAAGGCGCGCTCGAATTCCGCGCCGAGCCGCGCCGTGGGCCATTCCTCGAGCGGCCCGAGGTCAAGCGTCAGACGGATGACGGGGAAGTGAGCGTAGAGACTCGGCCCGAGGTAGACCGAGGTCGCAAGGATCTTCATGGCTACTGCTTGTCGCTGGCCAAGGCCGAGGGCGACGCATGGCGCGTGTGCAGGTTGTATTGGCCGTCGCGAACGAGAATGTGCAGGCGCACTCCGATCAGGCTGACCGGTTGAAGTTTTTCGACCTGGTGCATCGATGAAAACTCGACGTCCGAAGGATCGACGATCGTGACGCCGCCCGACCCGACCACTTCTAGAGTTTCATCGGGACCGATGAACGCCGCCGTGTCCTCGTCGAGACCGACTCCCAGCGCAAATGGGTTGTAGGCCAGCGCGGTCAGGAGCCGGCCCAGTCGATCGCGCTGACGGAAATGCTGATCGACGATGATGCGATTCGTCAGGCCCAGGCCCGGCGCGAGCGTGACCATCGAGTGCCGCGGCGTCGCGCCCTCGTCGCCGAAGGCGATCATGTGCTCAGACAGGAAGGCCGCGCCGGCGGAGGTTCCCGCGACGTGCATGCCCGAGGCGTTTCGCTCGCGCAGGATTTTCGCCACTTTCGTTCCGCCAAGCGTCGTGGACAGGCGCAGTTGGTTTCCGCCCGTCATGAACACGCCATCGCAGTCCTCGAGCATCGCCAACCAATCCTCGCGCGCGCAGTCCGGGCGCGAATCAAAGGGCAGCACCACCGCGCGGCGTACACCGAGGTCGAGGAACAGATCCTCGTAGTTCTGGCCCGTGGAGCGCTCGGTCGAAGCGGTCGGGATCACGACCAGCCGCGCGCGCTTGCCACCGCAGAGTTTGACGAATCGCCGCAGGATCTGGGGATCCTGCACTTTGTCGATGCCTCCCCCGATCGGAATGATGTAGCCGCGACTCAAGTGGAATTCCCTTCAGGCTGGAGGTTGGGATTCGAACGCACCCATGCGCAGCAACTTGCCCGCAATCACGTGCCAGCGTCCGAGGCATAGAACATCGGCGATGCCGTGGTCCTCGTCAAGCACGACGAGGTCCCCATCGCTGCCCACCGCGAGCTTGCCCTTGCGCGCAAGCCGCAGGACGCGCGCCCAGTTGCGGGTGAACGGTTCGATCGCACGTTCCAGGGGAATCCCGGCCAAGAGGAGTTCGCGCAGGGTCGTCGGCAGCGACTGCGGCGAGCCAACAGCCATGTGCGTCACGCGCCCGTCGTCATCGAAGCTGGGCAGGCAACCCCCGCCGTCGGAACTGGCCGTGAAACGAGCGGGATCCGCTCCGCTCTTGAATGCCGCAAGCAGCGCGTCGGCCGCAGACCAGCCCACGTCGCCCTCGTCCGCGGGGTAGGCGGTCACGTCCACGGTCACCCCCGACCTGGCCAGGTCCAGGGCCTGGGCGAACAGCGGTTTGTTGCGGTTGACGTGGGTCGGGTGGAACACGCGCGGCGGCAACTCACAGATCTGCAGCGCGGCGCGAATCAACTCGAGCCCGCGCGTTCCGTCACCCACGTGAAGATGCAAGACGCCGGCCTTGCCGCTCATCAGCCCAGCGACGTGACACTCCGATGCGATGCGCACGAACTCGTCGAAAGTCGGCTGGCTGGAACGGTGATCGCTGATCGCCAGCTCGCCGACACCGAGCACCTTGTCGATGTGCACGATGTCGCCCTTGGCGCTGCCGGTGATCGTCGAGAGAGGCAGGTGGTAGCCGCCGGTCCAGGCGTAGGCGGACAAGCCTTCCTCCTCCAGCGCGCGCGCCCGCGCAACGACTTGGGCCGGAGAGCGAGTCAGATCGTCGGTGCCGAGCAGCCCAACCACGCAGGTGACTCCCGCGCGCGTGAAGTGCGAGAGCGGGACCTCGGGCACGCGGCTCGCGTACCCCGACTCGCCACCGCCGCCGGTGATGTGCGCGTGGCCGTCGATCAGGCCCGGAATCACGCGCCGGCCGCGCAAATCTCGCACGGAAACCGAGAGCTTCGGATCGAGCGCAGGCTGCTCTGAGCCGATCCACAACACTCGGCCGCCGCCGATCAAGAGGTGTCTGCGACCGAGGTGCTCCGGTGCGTACAAGTCGGCGTTGAGCAACAATTCCAGCATGGCGTTCGCGGGTGTGGCGCAGCTCGCGCTCAGCACCAGGCGTTGTTCAGGACCTCGCCCATGCCGCCCGCGCCCGGAACGATATAGCCCTGATCGTTCAGGCCGCGCTCCTCGCTCCAACGCGTGCCCGGCGCAGTTTCATGCACGTCCGCCGGCGAAAGTCCGCGGTCGAGGCGCGCGGAATAGACCACCAAATTCTTGATTCCGTCGAGCACCGCGCGCAAATATTCGGGCGTCGCGATCATCGGCATGGCGACGATGCGATTCGGCTGGCCGTGATGCTCCAAGTAGTGTCGCACGGCGCGAATCGTCGTCGAACCGGTGGCGCCCATGGGATCGGGCAACAGCAGGATCGCGCCCTCGACGCTGCCTCCGATCTTGCTGCCGGAGAGATCGACGCCGGTCACCTGCCCCGCCGCGTTGCTGATGCGCGCGAGGTTGAGGTGATCGAGCCTGACATTCTCCGGAGGCAGCACACTGGTCAGCATCTCGAAGCAGGTTTGCGAGGGCACGATGCCCGCTCGAATCACATCGACGACGACGACGCGCGTCTTGGGATCGAGCACGGTCCCGCGATAGACACCCTCGCGCGGATGCTTCTCCGCCATGCGAGTCGGAATTTCAGCGTGAACACTGGGGAACTCGCGCCCGGCGACATTCACGAGCATGGTCTGATACACCTGCCGCAGGATCCCGACCATCTCGGGATGACGCACCTCCGGGCTCGAAAGCCGCGCCAGTGCCGTCAGCAGGAAACGATTGTCGAGCAGGTGCACCTGCGCGCCGTAGCGATGTTCTCGTTCCCAGGCGCCGCTGGCGCCAGAACCGCGTAGTCGAGGCATGGGTTGGAGTAGCGCTTCTTGCCGTGACCCTGGTTGCATCGGAGTGAGAGTCAAGTTTCTAGCGAGCGCGAAGAATGCGCCAGTGGAGAATTCTCAGTGGCCGCCGCAGGCCTTGAGCGCCGCCTCGAGCGCGCGCACGAGCGTGCTCACGGAATCCCGGGGCGTAGAACACAGCGCGATTCGCACCGCGCCGCCGATAGGCACGACAAAAACTCCCTGCTCGCGCATGTGCTGGGCAACACCAGCGGGGTCTTTGGCGAAGACCGTGACAAAGAAGCCGCCCTCGTAGCGCGGGTACTTGAACCCCGCAGCGCGTGCCGAAGTGTTGAAGGCCTCGACGCGCTCGTCGAGCAACTTCACCAGACGGTCGCGCTCCGCATCGACGCGCGCCGAATCCTCTGGCGAGTTCATCAAGTCGGCGATCGCGAGCATCCCGAGGTGATTGCAATTGGACCAGGTACCGCGGCAGGAGAATGAGAGCGCGTTCTTGATGCGCACGCGGCTCTGGGCGTCTGGGTGCGACGCCACCAGGGCGCCGATGCGCGCCCCGTACTGCGCGAAAGCCTTGGACGCGGTCCACGCGCACAAAAGCAGCACGCGCTCCCCCAGGGACTCGGCGTGGGCGAGCCAACCCTTCGCGGCCTCGCCGCCGAAATGGGCGTAGGCGTAGTCCACGAGCAAGCTGACGGGCGCCTCGTTCGCTGCTTCGCGCAGTGCTTCGCACACGCCTTGCCAGTCGCGATCGTCGAGTGAGTAACCCGTTGGGTTGTGGCACGGCGTGTTCAGGATCACCAGCGCGCGCTTCTGGGCCTTGACCTGGCGCTTCAACGCGACGGAGAAACTCTCGACATCCAAACGGCCATCCGCCGTGAACATCTCGAAGGTCTCGACGCGCCGGCGCGTGTGTTCCGCGATGGTCTTATAGGGGCCCCAGTACGCCTTCGTGGTGAGCAGCGCCTGACCGGGCTCCAGGAAATTTACGATGGCGTGGTGCAACGCGCCGGTGCCGCCGGGCGTGGCCACGGCGATGGACTGCCGCGCCAGGGGACGACTGCCGTACAGATCGCGAATCACAGCTTCTAGGAAACGCGGCTCGCCTGCGATCGGCGCGTAACTTGCGGCGTCGCGCTGGCGCACGCGCGAAATCGCCTCGCCGACGATGGGCAGAATCGCCAGTTGGCCGTCGTCCTCCACCAGAGCGCCAAGGGTGGCGTTGATGATTCGCTCCCCTGCCCCTGCGCGGCGCACCGCTTCGGCGTTGAGCGAGAAAATCGGATCGTCGCCGGGGCGCTCGCGGGCGTCCTCGATCAAGAAACTCGACAAGGCGGCAGTGGTGGTCGCGGTCACGGGACAGTGCGGGGATTGGCGCAGCGTGAAGTTCGCGCCGCGGGCCGCAGAGGATACCCGATCAGGACGAAAATCAGTGCCGGAACGCGACCACGGCAGCGTAGGCCTCCGCCTCGCGCGGGGTGAGCTTCCGGCCGTTGCCCGGATTCGCGTCCGAAGTACGCAGCCCCTCGAGCGCCAGGAAACGGTCGAATAGGGCCACGGACTCCAGTCCCGGCCAGGCGAAGTGCAGCGCGTGACCTGCTGCCCAGACAAGATCAGGGTCCAGAGGATCGTTGGCCATGGCCTCGCGGGCGAGTGCGCCGGCCTGCTCCATGCGCTGGGATTTCTTCAGGCGCGCGATCTCTGGCGACGGCTTGTCACCCTCAGGAGTGTCCGGAAGAAGTTCCAAGACCTTGGCCCGCGCGTCGGCCGCAGACTCGAGCGAGCGGTCGCGCCATTGCCGCAAGGCCGTGAGCCGGGGCTCGACGCGCACCGAGAACAGCATGGGCTGCATCCGACGCTCGAGCTCCAAGCGCGAGGCGAGGGCGGCGCGCAGTGCGTCCGCGCGCGTCCGCTCATCCGGGATGCGCCCGATTTCCAACAGGCGCTGCGACAGGCCGGCGTCCTCAGCACTGGGTTCTTTGTCTGCCTCTGAGGGAGTGAGCACATCGAGGTCCGAGCGCAGGGCGCGAAGTTCCGCGGCAGCCAAATCGGCGCGCGCGGCGACGTGCTGGACTTCGGCCAAACTCACGCTGGCGTAGCCCACGACGGTGGCGCCGAACACGGACCGCGCGCGATCGAGGTCCTGGACGGCCACCTCGGCGCGCTTGATCAAGTCGCGCCGAACATTGAACTTCGTGTCCACGAGCATCGCTGCCAGGGCCTTCGAACGGCCATCCTTCGCGGCAAGTTCGCGCGCCGGTGATGCGGACGCGAGGGCGTAGGCCGAGTGCAATTGCCCCAGGTTTTCTCCCGCAACCGCGGGGAGGAACTTGAAGTAGCCGCGCTCAACATAGTGCTGGCGCACACTCATGATGTGCACGCGAGTCGTGATCGAGAGCTGGGTCAATTCCTGCAGGAAGGCGCAGTCTGACTCGTCCTTGGAGCGCAGCAAATCTGTCAGGCGGCGCTGCTCAAGGTCATTGCCAAAGCCACGCTTGCCGTCGGGCGCCAGGGGAATGTCGCCACTGGAGGCCTGCATTGATCCAGGCAACACGGCGGCGTTCGACAACGAAGCGAAGAGTGCTAGGCAGCAGGCTCGAAGCGCGGCGTTCATGCAAAAGGCCCTGCGCCCTCGTCTGGGGCTCCACTGTCGGCTCGGATCACGTCAGCCGATACGTCATCCATGGGCCGCCCGGCGGAAAGCCACCCATCGGGCGCCCGGTCGGTCGGTGAAAAGCGCGGATCCGTGCGCGCCTTGGGTTGAAGCAAGCGCACGGGCAGTTCCTCCGATCCGGATTCGGACAGGTGTGCTTGAGCACTTCCGCCGTGTCCGCGCATCGAGCGGCGTGCAAGTCCCTGGGCGAAGAGCACCTGGCTGATGCCCAGACCGCTGGAGAGGGCGAGCGCTTCACTGTCGCGACCGGTGAGATCTTCGGCCGAGCGCACGCCAGCACACGCCAGCGCGTCGCGGGTGGTCGGGTCCAATCCAACGGCCCACAGGGAAATCTCGAGCGGCTCGAGCGCCGGAGCATCCTCCGTCGCGGCCGGCGCGCGTGCCCCCGTGGCATTTCGAGGCGCGGACGTCGCCTCAGCGACAGGTGCGGCGCGATCGAGTTCAGTCCAACGTCGCGTTGCCGCCGCGAGCAGGGCTTCCTTGCCGCGCAGCACTTCTCGCGGCGCGCGGACGGCAACGGTGGATTCCAATGCATCGGACTCGTCGCTGTGCCCAACGTCGATGACGCGCTTCTCCAGGGCGGCTGCTTCCCTAAGGAAGCGCCGCGCGGTGCTCGGCGTCAGGGCCAGAGAATTCGCCAAATCGCCAGCATCCCTTCCCGCCAGGTCCTCGATGCGCACGACACCATGGGCGCGCAGTCGCTTGAGCGTCGCGGGACCGTCACCGTAGAGATTGCACAAGAGGGCGAGAGCGTCCATGTCTGGATCCTGTGTCAGTTCAACTACCCCGGAATTCCCGAGGTGTTATCACTGTTGGCGTTTGCGGAGCGTAAGTCCTGGACCGACTTGATTCGGTCCGTCGTCTGGACCGGGCCGACCGGGCCGACCGGGCCGCGGAGCAGGCTCGAGGCCGGTGCAAGTTCGCGTCCGATCCTGGGCCGATCCGCCAGGACTTCGGCGGCGAGCGAATGGAAATCGTCCGCCGCCGTCGAGCGCGGCGCGATTTCGAACACCGGTCGTCCGCAGGCCGCTGCTTCGCGCAACCGGACACTCGAGCGCACCACCGTGTCGAACATCTCCGCGCCAAAACGCGCGTGCAGAGCCACCAGCAATTCGCGGGCGAAGCGCGTGCGCTTGTCGAACATCGTTCCGAGCACGCGCCGGTCGAAACTCGACCCCTGCTGGGCGGCGACTTCCTCGAACAATGCTCGCGCGCGGAGCGCACCTTGAAGTGCGAAGGCGCCGGTCTCGATCACGAGGTAGGCGCTGGTGGAGGCGCACAGCGCATTGGCAGTCAACACGCCATCGGCGCGGGCGGGACAGTCAATCAGTGCAAAATCGAATTGGTCGGCGACCTCTTCCAGTGCGCCGCGCAGGCGGCGCTCCGGCCCGACAATGCGCGCACTCTCATCCTCGAATTCCGCGAGGCTCTGCGAAGAGGCCAATAGGCTCAAGCCGCACGGCGCCTCGCGCAGGGCTTCACGAGCAGTGACGCGCTCGCACAAAACATCCGCGATCGAAGGACCGCTGTCCCCCAGTGCGGACAAGCCCAAGGTCGCGTGTGCCTGGGGATCGAGATCGACCACAAGCACGCGTCGCCCAGCCAGCGACAAGGCGGCAGCGAGATGGATCGCGGCAGTGGTCTTGCCGCAACCGCCCTTTTGATTGACGAGGCTTAGGACGCGCATAGGACGCGTCGCGAGCTTGGGCGGTCCTTACCGCAGGGCTCGTTGAGCGCGCTCGTAGAATGCGCTCGCAGTTCGCGCGAGGTCAAGGGCCGGCCACTCCGCAAGTCGACGGAATGCACCGCTGGCCTCGCAATCTGGATTTGAAACCACCACGGGCGAGCGCACCTCCACCGAGCGCCCGACAGCAGGATCCGCGGGCACCCAACCCAGCAATTCGGGCTGGCTGCCGAGGAACTTCTGCGAGGCATTGCGAAAGCGGGTCCAGGCCGACTCGGCCGAATGCGAATCTGGCACGCGGTTGATCAGCATGCCGACACGGATGTAGGGGTTGACCGAAAGCGCGCGCTTGTAGAGGGCGTATCCGTCGGACAGGCCCGTCACTTCATGACTGGTGACGAGCAACAGCGTGCTCGTCGCCGCCAGGTGCGCCACGGTGCCGTAGCCCAGCCCCGCCCCGTGGTCGATCACGATCAGGTCGAACTCGTCTTCAAGGGAACGCAGGCTCTTGAACAGCCGTTCGAGCTCGCGCCGAGTCGGGTTCGTCAACGTGTGTCGTCCAACGCCGCCGGAAAGCAATTTTAGACCGTTCGGACCCTCCACCAGGGCGTCGAAGGGATCGATCGAGCCCTCCATGACGTGGCCCAGGTCGTACTGCGGCGCGAGCCCCAGGAGCAAGTGCGCGTTGGCCAGGCCCGCGTCGAAATCGATCAGCAGCACCCGCTCCCCGCGGCCCGCGCGCACAGTCGCCAAATTGGTCGAGGTGATGCTCTTTCCCGTGCCGCCCTTCCCGCTGGCGATGCACACCACCCGCGAGGTGACCACCGTGGCCGGGGCCGGAGCCGGGGTGCGCACCAGTCCAGCGCGGCGCAGGAAGTCGAGTCGGGGGAAGTCAAGCATGGTGGATGAAGCGGCAGACTCTCCACCCCTCGCGTCTGCGCGTCAACCCCCACGATTCGCGAAACCGGGAAGGAAGTCGCATTAGGTGGTGAGCGCGAGCGGAGTTCGTGGAGTCGGCGGGTGTGGGCGGAGCAGGGGCGGGCGCGGCGGTCGGGCGGAGCGCTCCACAGCGCGATCGGTTGTGCTTCCCTCTTGCAGAGCCCCCTTCCCCGCGGGATCGTCCGAATGGCAGGTCCACCCAGCAGTCCGTTGAAAAAGGCCCGTAGCGAGACAGAGCGTGTGAAGGCGAGGCAAGGAGCGCGACAGAGAGTCGCGCAGAGGCGGCCTTCCTGGCCGCCGAGCACGACTTTCCGAGCGCGACGCCGCGGCGCCGAAACACGCGCTGGCGTAGTAGGGGCTCTTTCAACGGGCTGCTAGGCGGCTCGCTCGCCCCATGGTTGATGGACCGCCCTCGCAGGAGGTGCCCACTGCGAACTCTGTCGGCCCGGCCCCCCCTACGAGGACCGAGCCGGACGACAGTGGGACCAACGGGGGAACCCAATCCGATCCAGATCCCCCCGTCTCGCCCCCCCGGGCCGATTCCCCCCCGGCTGGTACTTGCGGCCGGATCATACGAGCCGTCCATTCTGGCCCGGGCCACCGGCCCATCGATCGAGGTCAGTGCCGTCCCGTCGGAGCACAGAGGGGCTCGGTGCGAATCGAACCCTCGCCAGCGTGGATAGGATCATGTGCTCGCCCCCCCCCGAAGTCGCCTCCTGGGAGAACCACACCATGCGCACCTGGCTCAACGCATTGCTCCTCGCCGCGCTTCTCTGCCTCACGGCCTCAGCCCAGGGTCCCAAGGACCTGACCCCGGCCAAAGCGGCGGAATACTCGTCGCTGTTTGAGTCGGCGACGAGCGCGCACAAGTCGGGCAAGTACGACGATGCCATCGCTGGTTTCACCCAGTGCCTCGCCGTTTTGCCCGAGGATCCGGTCTGCGCCTACAACATCACCTGCGGTCACTCGCTGAAGGGCAGCCTCGACGTGGCTTTCGAGTGGTTCGACAAGGCGATCGGCTGGGGCTTCGGTGAGGTCAATATCGACGATGATCAGATTGCCCTGGCCGAGAGCACGGACACCGATCTCGCGGCCATGCGCGCCGATCCACGTTTCGAGAAGTCGTTGGCGACGATGAAGGCGAACGCCAAGGCAGTAGAGGAGCGCGTCAACCGCCAGGTCGTGTACGTGCCCGCCGCCTTGGAAAACGCGGAGACGTTGCCCGTGCTCGTGTTGCTGCACGATCAAGGTCAGACGCGCGAGGCGCTGCTGCTCTCGCCCTGGAAGGCCGTGGCGGATGAACTCGGGCTTGCGCTCGTGCTTCCCTCCGCGAGACAACCGGTTTCCCGTGATCCGGCCCAGGGCATGACCTGGTTTGCAAACGCTCAGACATACCTCAAGGGCGCCTTGAAGTACGAGCGCACGGTCAGTGCGGCCCTTGATGCATTCAAGAAAACGCACAAGCTCGACAAGAACCGCACGTTTATCGCAGGCGAGGGCCAAGGCGGCATGGTGGCGTTCAACGTCGCGATCACTTCGCCGAGGCTCTACAGCGGCGTGATCGTGTTCGATGCGCCAGTGATCGTTCCGCTCGCCAAACCCAAGGCAGCCAACGCGGCGAAAGTCGGCTTCCGTGGTCGCGTGTTCGTCAACAACAACGCAGCGATGCTGAGCGCGAGGTCAGACTCCGACATTGGGCAGCTGGTCAAGGACCTGTCAGCGGCGATGACCTCCTTGGGGCTCGACAAGGTGAGCGTGGCCGCCTACGCCACCGACGCAGCACAGCCGAATCTGCGCAAGAACCTAGCGCTCGAGGCGCTGCGCGAGTTCATGACGCCGGTGAAGGCGCCTGAACCCGTGCCAGCGAAGTAGCCCGTGGCGACCGAGGGCAAGCGCCGTTAGAGCACGTCCTAATACATGGCTGGCCGCTTGGGCAAAACCAGGCCGCCAGCCGCGAGGCGCGGCGACGACGCGTATTCGCCTGCAATACTCGGAGGAGCTGCAACGTCGCGATGGCGAGCCTGGAATTGGCCTAGGAGGCCGTTGAAAAAGTCCCGTCGCGAGGCAAGGGGTGCGAAGGCGGAGCAAGGCGCGCGACAGAAAGTCGCGCACAGGCGGCCTTCCTGGCCGCTGAGCACGACTTTCCGAGCGCAACGACGCGGCGCCGAAGCACGTCTTGCCGTAGTAGGGGCTTTTTCAACGGGCTGCTAGGGGGCCAGCCAGGTATGAGGACGTGCTCTCAGTGCATGCTGACCATCTCGCCGATGCGGTGCAGCTTCATCACGTTGGTCGAACGCGAGACGCCGGGCGGGACCCCGGCGACGAAGATGACCTCTTCGCCCTGGACCACGACGCCGCGCTCGAGCAATTGAATTTGCGCGGAGTGCAGCATCTCCTCCAGGCTCGGCTCCTGCTTGAACAGCATCGGCGTCACGTGCGAGAGGATCGTCATGCCATTGACGGTGCGCTCATTCGGCGTCAGGGCGATGATTTCCGCCTCTGAGCGATAGCGCGAGAGCAGGCGCACCGTGTTGCCGCTCTCGGTGAAGCAGATGATCTTGCGAATTCCCAGGGCCTCGGCCGCCTGGGCCGCCGCCATGGCCGTGGCGTTCGAGAAAGTCGGCTCGGCATCGCGGAAGCGCACTCGCGGCAGGTCGTGGTAGCGAGAACTGGTCTCGATCGCGCGTGAAATGCGCGACATGACTTCGACCGCCTCGATCGGATGGTCGCCGACGGCGGTCTCCGCGGAGAGCATCACGGCATCCGTGCCGTCAAGCACCGCGTTCGCAACATCCGTGACCTCGGCGCGCGTGGGCCGCGAACTCTTGATCATCGACTCGAGCATCTCCGTGGCCGTGATCGAGAACTTCCCGGCTTTGAGCGCTTCGCTGATGATCTGTTTTTGCGCCAGGGGCAATTGCTCGAGCTTGAGTTCGACCCCCAGGTCGCCGCGCGCGACCATTACGCCGTCGGCGGCCTCCAGGATGTTGCTGAGGTTCGTCAGCGCCATTTGGCGCTCGATTTTCGCGACCATCAGCATTCCGGGCGCGAGCGAGCGGATCTTTTCGATCTCCTCGGCGCGGCTGACGAAACTGATGCCGATCATGTCCAGTCCCAGTTCGCAAGCCAGCTCCAGGTGCAAGCGGTCCTGCTCCGTTGGCAGCTCGATCGAAATTGGACTGTCGGGCAGGTGCACGCCCTTCTTGTCGCTGATCGTGCCGCCGCGGCGCACGCGCACGTGAACCGCGCCGCCCTCAACGGCCAGGGCGACCAGCTCGACCGCGGCATCGGCCAGCAGAATCCGATTGCCGGGCGAAATGGCCGCGATGAAACCTGGGATGTTGACCGGCACATCCTCTGGCGCAGAGGCGTGCTCGCCTTCCACGAGGCGCAGCTCCGCGCCCGCGGCCAGATTGCGTGGTCCGCCTTGCAGAAAACCCAGGCGCATTTTCGGCCCCTGAATGTCCCCCATGATCCCCAGGGCCACACGGCGATCGTGAGCCGCTGCGCGCAGCTTGCCTACGCGACGGCGGTGATCCTCTGCCGTGCCGTGGCTGAAGTTGAGCCGCGCCACTGACATGCCCGCATCGAGCAGTTCCAGGATTCGGTCCTCCGAGGCCGGACCGATGGTGGCCACGATCTTCGTGGCGGCGTGACTGGAATCGAGGCGCGGAGCGAGACGATCGAGGTCGGCTCTTTGTGCGGGCTGAGTGGGCATGGTTTCGGCGCGGAGGCCTTCCGCTAGGTCCCGCCGCGCCGAGTTTGGCCGGCGAGTGCAGTGCGAGCTGTGCATCGTAGCGGCGCGGACCTCCACCGCGAGCATCCCACTGCCAGACCGGTCGCTGCGCCCGGCGCCGAGGGACGCAGGCATACCCGTGAACCGCCACCTGATCGCGACGTTGACCGGACCCTCCCATCCGTCCCGTGTGGACGACAGAATCCTCCGCCATGTTCATCCCCCCGCCGCCCCCGCCCACCCTCTGCCAGGACGTCACGGAAAGCGTGATCGAGGCGCCGCGCTCAACGCGCGCCGTGACGGCTAGCGGCTTTTCGAACCAGGTGATCACAGGCGCCGAGCTTGCGGCCACAGGCGAACGCTCCCTGCCCCGTGCCCTGGAGCGAGTCAGCGGTCTGTTCGTGCAGGAGACCAACTTGGGCGGCGGCGCGCCGATCCTGCGCGGATTGATTGGTAACCAGATTCTGATCGTGGTCGACGGCGTTCGGCTCAACGACGCGACGACGCGTGGTGGCCCCAACCAGTCCTTGAACAGCATCGACCCGGCGACCGTGGAGCGCATCGAGGTGATTCGCGGTCCGACCTCGGTGCTCTACGGCTCGGATGCACTGGGCGGAACGATTCTGATTTGGACCAAGAACCGAGCCGCCGGCATGCGAAATCCCGGCGGCGTGCCCCAGGCCGCGCTCGCTGGCGAGTTGTTCGGCCAGTACTCGAGCATGGTCGACGGCTCGAGCGAGGGTCTGGGTCTGTCCTTCGGCGACGACCACCACGGCCTGCTTGGCATCGCATCCTTCCATGACTGGGGCGACCTGCGTTCAGCTCACGGCACGGTGGACAACACCGGCTACGACGGGCTGGGCTGGTTTGGCTCCTGGGAGCACGCCTACGATTCGCGGCGCTACTTCCGACTGACCGCCAGCGGCACCCGGGACTTCGACGTGCCGCGCACGGACCGTATGAACGTCGGCTTCGGGCAGGTCGTTCCCTCGGACGCGGAGAACTTTTTCACCCTGCAGGATCGCAAGCGCTATGTCCTGAGCTACACCGACGAAGTTCCGAGTCTGGCGGACAAGATGCAGTGGCGACTGTCCCTGCGCGAGTACGACGAGCGGCGCCAGATTCGCAAGACGGGCAGCACCACGCGCGCGCTCGAGGAGGACCGGACACGGACCCTGGGCGTGGGCGCCGACTGGCGCAAGGCTCTCGGCGGATCGCAGTTGTTCACCTGGGGCTTCGACGTGGATCTCGATGACATCGAATCCTCGAAGGACAACTTGAACACCGGCACAGGCGTGATCACGCCCTCCACGGGCAACTTCGCGCCGGACTCCAAGTACTTGGGGGCTGGCCTATTCGTGCAGGATGAAATCCTGGCCTTCGATGCCTTCGATCTCACGGCGGGAGCGCGCTACTCCTACTTTTGGTTCTCCTTCGACGACTTCACGACCCTCGACCGGGTCGAGCAGGACTTCAGCGCCTTGACCGGCAGCCTGCAGATCTCGCGCAACCTCGCGCCGGGCGTGCGCCTCTCCGGCACCCTCGCTCAAGCGTTCCGCGCGCCGAATCTGTCGGAAGTGGCGCGCAACGCGACCTTCGCCGGTGGCACGGAGTTGGCGAACCCCGATCTCGATCCCGAGGAGTCGCTGTACCAGGAAGTGGCATTGGACGTCGTGCACAGCGCCACAAACGTCTCCTTCGGCGTGTACCACAACGACATCCGAGACGTAGTGGGCCGCAGGTTGATCCTCGATCCGACGCCGGGCGTTCCAGGCGACGAAACGTACCTGCGAGACAACACGGGGAACCTGGAGTACTTCGGAGCTGAGCTGCGCGTGAAGCAGCGCCTGGGTGACAGCCAGGCACCGTTCTTCGCGAGCGCCTACTTCGAGTACACCCGCGGCGCACAGGACGACGACATCAGCGGCCGGGACCCGGCTTCCAGGGTTCCGCCTCCGCACGGATCCGTGAGCATCGGTTACGAGCCGAGCGGCGAACGGCGCGGTCTTTCCTTCGCCGCGCTGTCGTTGGTCTGGGCCGCCGGACAAAGTCGCCTGAGTCCCGGGGATCTCGGCGATCCGCGCATCGATCCTGCCGGCACCGACGGTTGGACGCGGCTGGACATTGATCTTGCGGGCCCCCTCGGCACGCGGCTCACGGGCACCTCGTGGAACGTTGGTCTGCACAACATTCTAGATGCCGCCTATCGTGTGCACGGCTCCGGCTTTGATGCGCCGGGGCTCAATGCGGTCGTCGGACTGCGCGTTCTGTTCTAGGAGCCCGTTGATAAGGTCGCCGTCGCGAAGCACCGCGCGAGACGGCGGGCGCCACTAGAAATAGGACCGCGCCGGACTGCGTTGTCCCGGCGCGGGTAGGCGAACGCGCTGCTCCTGAGGACCACTTCACTCGCCCTCTGCGCAGGGCGGGGGGGGTCGCCAACGCGTTCGCCACACACTCAGACGAGGGCCGCGACGCGCAGGTTCGGGGAAAAAACTCAGTTCCCAAGATCGGTGCCTGATGTGGCACGGATCGCGACGCGAATGCGCTCAGCGCCCCTCGATCTGGTCCCAGGCTTCGCCGAGGATGCACAGGCCAATTTCGCGGCCCTTTCCCTCGACCGCATGGGAACCTGCGATGAACAGCCGCCCGTCCGCGAGGGCGACTGTGCGCGGGTCCCGGAAATTGGGATGGCGAGGCTCAGGGCCAAACCGGAGGCGCGCCGTGGGCCCGAGCAGTGAACCCTTCGTGGAAAACCGCCGAGCAAGCAAGAGATGATTGTCGGAGAGGTTGTCTTCCCACACCGCCACGAACGAGCCGTCGGCCGCGCGACAGAGACTCGGCGAACTTTGCGCGCCCGCGCAGGGAGTCAGCGCCAGGGGCCGCGAACGAGGGCGTCCGTCGCTGTGGAAGACCCGCGCGAAAACATCGGGGTCGCCATCTTCGCCGCTGGTCCACGCCAGCGCAAAACCGCTCTCCGCTGGCGCGATCGCCGGGAGATAATCGGAGCCGCGCCACATCGTCTCGAAGAACAGCTCACGCTGTTCCGGCTCGAGGCGCTCGGAAAAAATGCGCGCCGCCAAACGCCGCTCGCGCGCGCGCGGCTGCGAGTCCCAGGCCAAGGCAATGCGCCCGTCGTCAAGTTGTGTCAGCGCCGGATGCGCGCAACGCGACCCCTTGCCCGCGGTGCGCGGACCGAAGACTGCAAGCCCGTTGAGATCGAGGCGCGCCAGGCGCACTTCCGTGCGGCCGTCCTCGGCGGAGGCGCGCGCACCCTCGCTGGTGTCCTTGGTGGCGCGCACCCATGACAGCGAAAAACTGCGCCCGTCTCGGAGTGCGATCAACGCCGGAGGGAACAACGGCGGAGCTTCGATCGGCTCGAGCTCCACTTCGCGCGCGGCCTCGGTGGCGCGCAGCGTGCCGTCCGCAGAAATTTCGATCGCCTGAACATAGACGGTGGCTCCGATGGCGCCGGCGGCGATCCAGGACACCATTCCGCTGCCCGAGGGCTGGAGCGCGATCGCCGGAAAATTGCCGGGTCGATGAGTCGTCGACTTCCCTGCCTGCGCGCGCTGCTCGGCCGGTCCGCGGGCCACAGGCAGGAACACCTCACGCTCGCCGAGCTTGTTCCTCGCCGTCAGACCGCGCGCTGCGATCACCGGGCCGCCGAAGCGGTAGTCGACCCAGGCGACGGCGCCGAATTCTCCGGCCATGGCCGCGGCCGGTCGCTCCTGGTCCGCCGTACCCGTGCCCTTGAGAAGCTCGCGCGACTCTCCGAGATCGATGCCGCCGTGGTCAGAGGCGCGCACCAGCAGATCCACGGCTCCCGCGCGCCATTCTGTCCAGGCGAATGCGAAGCGCTCGCCGCGAACGGCGACACGCGCGGCGAGCACCGAGACCTTGGAATCGCGAATTTCCACGCGCGAGAACGAGTCTCCGCTCTCACCGCCACCGGACCAATGGGCTTCGAGCCCGCCTTCCATCGGCTGCAACAGTACGCATGCGCCGCGCGGACCAACGGCCAGCTCGGCGGACCGCAAAGGGCCTTCGAACACGACCAGGTCAGTTCGATCCGTGGCACCGCTGCGCTCGAGATGTCGCAGCACCAGGCGGCCTTGCCGGTACAAGAGAAGCCACCAACCGCCATCGACGGCGCTCGAATCCGCAGCGAAGCCATGCAATCGCCCCGGACCGGAATCCACATACAGGCTGAGCTCAGGATTCAGACGCAAGTAGATCACGGTGGCTCCCGGAGAGTTGTACGCACAGGCGAATGCGCCCTGGGCGTCAATGGCCAAGTGCGGCCCACCGGTCGCAAGTTGGGTGCGACGGCCGATCAGTTGCTGTGGGCCCGACTCCGCGCCCAGGGGATCGAACTCTTGCAGCAGAATCCGGCCGCGGGTGTTCCAGACAACGGCGCGCAGACTCGGAGTCCAAAGCAGCGCTGGCCGCGGCGCCATGGTGTTGACCTCGTTCGCGGTGTCCGGCCGCGGATCCACAGGAAGGCCCATGGACCAGGTGATCGATGTTTCTTCCGGGCCGTGATCCCAAGTTCGGCCGCGCAGGGTGCGACCGCGATCACCTGAATCCAGCCACACAGCCCCGGGGTTCGACTCGGAGGCCAGTGCCAAGGACCCATCGCCCTGGCCCATGCCGCTGGGCAGAGCGTCGAGGCGCTCGGGCGGCCCCAGGGCCTCGAGATCCGCGTCCAGTCGCTGCAGGATGAAATTCCGTGTGCCGTCGCGCTGGTCGCTAGCGAGCACACAGTATCCAGTGCCAAAGGGCGCGAAGCCGCATAGGTCCAGGCGCGAGCGGCCGGTCGTGTCCTGATCCAGACTGGTGACCGCGAACTCGAGCTTGCCCGCGGCGGGCGGCAGTTCACCGGCGACCCCGTCGCGCTGTTCCACGTCCTCGCGCATGAGGACGGGCGGTCCCGAATCGTCCGGCGGCCCGCGAGTGCCGCGCTCGGGCAACGTGGGTGCCGCGGGGGGCGGCGCGGTGGGCGCGGGGCGTTGAAGCGGCGAACCGACGAGACCCGCAACCGCGAAGAAACTCAGGAAGAGCATCGAATGTTGGAGCCATTGAACCCAGTTCGCCCAGGGGATCCAAGTGCTGCGCGCGCGCTCAAGGAGCGTCGAAGTTCGGACCGACGATCTGTACGCGCACATCGGTGCCTTTGGAGCGGCGACTGTCCGTCCAAACCGCCGCGAAGCCTCCACCGGCGAGTGGAGCGATGCGCGGAATGACGCGCGTCTCGTTGAGCAACGCTTCGCGCGAGTTCAAGGTGCGCACGGGTCCGAGGGTCGCAGCTAGATCGCCTGTTCCACCCGCGCGGACGCGGCGCACGTAGCAATGATCGTAGGCGGACAGGTCGTCCTCGAAGGCGACGCAGAGGGATCCGTCGCTGAGGCGCGCGACCACGGGCCAGTCCTGCTCGTTCATGCGCGAGGAAATCGGGATCAGTGGGCTCGCCAGTGCGCCCTTGCCGTCAAAACAGCGCAGAAACACATCGCGGTTGTGCATCACGCCACCGGTGAAAGCCATGGCGAAGCCGCCGCCGGCCATGGGCGTCAGCGCCGGATCCCAGTCGTGGCCAAAAATGCTCAGCGGCGGTTCGATCAGCGCCCCGCGCGGCGAGAGGTCCCTTTCGAGCACCCGGGCGCGCACGGCACGATTTCCAGCGCCGGGCACGGTGATGTCCCAAGCCAGCGCCAGGGATCCGTCGTCCAGCGCACTGAGCGCAACGTCCTGGCAGAGAGGATGCTCGAAAACCAGAACCGGCTCGCCCATGCCGCGGCCGCCTGCTTGAACAGCGCGCACGAAAACGCCCCGGTCGCGCCGACCAAAGGCGACTGCGTAACCCCGGTCCAGGGCACAGACGTCGATGTCCGCCTTAAAGCTCGGCGGCGCGTCCTCGCCCGCGTCGAGTTCCAAGATCGCGGACTGGGCCTTGCCCGCGGCATCGAAGGCCTGGGCGAGCAGGCGGTAACCGCGCTTCTCCATCTGCTTCCACGCCAGCAGGAATCCTCCGTCTGCGCCCAAGGCCAGGCTGGGATCCATGGGTTCCCCGGCCAGCGGCGTCACCTCGTCGCCTGCGCCTGAAACCCGCGGCGTCACCGCGAACTCGTCGCAGAGGAACTTCCCGTCCGCGCCGATCCAGCGCGCCATCAGTTGATTCTCCCCGCTGCGCCCGTCGAGCCATGCGAGCGCCGCCCGATCCTTGCCGCGCGAGGCGATCCGCCCCTGATTCTGCGGCGCGCTGGATTCATCGCTGTTCCAGCGCCGGGGCGCCGAGGGCGAAGCGTCGACGCTGACCGTGGAGAACCAGATGTCGCTCAGCCGAGCCGCGCTTCCGGTCCAGGCCACCAGGGACCTGTCGCCAGAAGCCGCGACCCGCAGGTGCTGAGCGCTCGTGCCGCTCACATCGATCTTCGAGAGCAACTCGGGTCGCGGTTCCGGCACGCGGGGATCCAGACGCAGCAACTCAATGTCGCCGCTGGCGTGCTGAACGCTGATCGTGAACAGCGCTCCCGCCGCGGCCACGTCGCAGGCTTCGCGCGGGGAAACACCGAGGTCGATCAGCGCCGGCGGAGGAGCCCCAACGGCGCTAGGGTGCGTCGACGTTGAAACCAATCGATGTCCTGTGGACGTTGCAACAAGGGCCCACCAGCCAGCGGCGGAGCCCGGAGCGGCCACCAGGCGTTCGAGCACACCGGCGCTAAGGAAACCGCGCGCTGTCTCCTGGTCGCCGATGCGCGCCCACTCCACGCCGTCGCGCGTGGTCCAGGCGCAAGCGAGGGCCCCGCCTTCAGCTGGGTTTGCACACAGGCGCATCGGACCCGTGAGCACGCGCTCGGGCGTGGAAAGCACCTGAGCACCCCCGAGCAAATTGCCCTCGGGGTCGAAGCGTTGGATCCAGAGTGTTCCGTTGTCGCCCCAAGCCACCGCGCCCCAATTCTCTGTCATCGCGATCGCCGGCAGGCGCAGCCCTCCGCCCGCGCGACGGCCCTCACTGGCGGCAACTTCGGCAAATGCCGATGGACGACCGCCGGTGGATTCTCCGGCGGGCGGATTTCCCATCGGCCTTCCAGGTCCACGCATGTGACCCTGGGCGTCGAAAGTGCGCAGGATCAGACTCTGGAGAGAGATGCCTGAGGAGTACCAGACGAAGGCGCCGTTGCCGCGCGCGGACAGCGCGATCGCCGGCTCCAACTCGCGGTAAGTCGTGCCCTCGGGGTACAGCGCTCGCTCCGCTTCCAGCGGACGGCCCTCGGGATCGAGTCGCCCGAAGTACAGGCCTGCGTTGCCGTCGCGCATGTCGCGCCAGACCGCGGCGAATCCGTGCCCGGGGACACCCACCAGGTCGAGGAGCTGATGCGAAGCGCGCCCCTCGCGGTCGGTGTGAACTAAGGTCTCGGCCAGGACGATGTCTCCCACCTGCGGATGGGCCGTTCCATAGATTCCAGGGTCCTGCGCAAGGGTGTCGGCCTCGGCTTGGGGCGGAGCAGCCTGGACTTCCTGGGGGAGCAATCGCCCGGTTTTCAAGGAGTCTGCGCTGGGGATCAGCAGCTCGCCGGGGGCAGCGCAGAGGATCAGCAAATGGGTCAGCAGCATGGGCTTAGGCGCGCGGGGGACGCGGGGATGGGGAGCTTTCGGTGCTGTGATCATGGCCGGAGCGCGAGCGCAGGCAGATCAGGAATCCCGCCCCGAATCCCACGCTTCAGATTGGGCGTGGTAAACATAGGTACAGCTCCCCAGCTGCATCGCTCGCGCTCCTGTCCGGCACCTTGATTTCAGATGCAGACGAACGTCGACCGCGCCTCTTCCGCCCCCACGATTCAAAATGTGCCGCTGCGCGCAGCACCCAGCTCGTTCGTGTCGTTGCTGGTAGTTTTCGTGGTGCTCGTGTTGCTGGCCATCATCATCTGGACCTAGCAGCCCGCCCGAAAAAGTGCCCTGCTTTAGGCGGGCACACTGCGGCGAACTAGTGTCGCGCTCGCAGCGGGTTCCTCGTCTCGAATTCGCAGGCGCGGCAGCGCCAAGACGACTTGACGAACGGGCTGCTTTGGAGCCACCGACCGCTGGGCGCGCGGAGAAAGCGCGCCAGGGATTCGAAGCGAAGCTCGAAAGCCAGACGCGCGCTCACTCGCCAAGTAGGTCTGGGATTTCCCGATAGGCGGGAAAGCGCCTGAGCTTCAGCTTGGAAAACACGAGGCGGCCTTCCACCTGAACCTCGAAGGCTCCGCCGGAGCCGGGGATCAGGTCAACCTTGGAATCCGGGAACACGCCCGCGAGTTCAGCGGCCAGACCGGCCGCCTGGGGCGCGTAGTTTCACTGGGTGCAATACTCGATCGAAACTCTCACGTGATCTCCCGGTTACGGCCTCGTGACCTGGGGTCGTCCGCCCGCGAGTGTGCGGCGAGAGCCCCAAAGGTCCTGGGGCGTGATCATGGGGGTCGCACGCTCCAGCCTCAAGCTCCCCGCGGCCTCGCGACAGTTCTGTCATGGCGAGTGCACGCGCTGAAGTAGGCCTGAAAACCCCATTCCTATGGCCGGGTCGCCCCGGCCTCAGGCTCGGTGAGTAAGCTAGAAGATACGCGACGGCGGTAGCCGCTGACCCCGATCGGGCTACTGGCTCGCGTTGTTCGTTCATCAGCTGGCCGTCCCGGCCTGTCCCACCCTCGTCTCTCTCGCGCCTCACAGCTCCACAACATCAACACACCATGAAGAACCGCTCCCTCACCGGGCTCGCTGCCCTGCTGGCGCTCACTGCTTTCGGGCATGCGCAATCCTCAGGTGACCTCGCGCCGAAGGGCCTGGACGTCGTCCAGAGCCACCTCGAAAGCTGGCGCGCCGCACACGGGTCCAGCTGGCAGATGAAGTTCGACGACTCCACGGGATTTGCGCGCTTCATCTACAGCGGAAGCGCCGCCCCGGTGTTCACTCCACGTCAAGACGCGGACTTCCTGGTTCTCGCCCGTGAGGCGGCCAAAGCCACCGTCTCCATGCACGGCATCGAAGTCTCGACCCTGGTCGATGACTCGGTCATGTTCCTGCCCCTGAGCAACGCGGGCTCGAACGACAAGATGACCGTCCAGTTCCGTCAGCTGGTCAACGGCGTCCCGGTCGAGCGCGGGTTCTTCAACGTGCTCTTCGACATGGGCGGTCGCGTGCTCTCGTTGGACACGACTGGAATTCCGGCCATCGGCAACATGCTGACCAGCGCCGCGATCTCCAGCGAGCGCGCCAGCCAGATCGCCCTCGAGTACTTCTACGGGGACGTCAGCGCGGTGGCGACTGATGTGGACCTTCCGGAGCTGGTCATCCTCCACGACAAGAGTGGCGAGGTTGCACGCGCCGTTCTGTGCTGGAAGGCCACGGCGCAACTGCTCGACGGCAACAGCGACGCCGCAGGATTCACTTACTTCATCGACGCCAACAATGGGCGGTTGGTCCAGCGCGACAACGCGATCCACCACTTCGACGTCGGCGGCACGGTGAGTTCCCTGGCGACCCCGGGCACGCTCCCGGACACCGCCACGAATCCGGCCGTGGCAATCGTCATGCCGAACATGACCATCACGAGCCCCCAGGGCAACACGACCAGCGACGCGGCTGGCAATTTCAACATCGTCGGCGCCACGGCTCCGCTCACTGTGACCTTCAAGTACGTAGGCCCCTGGGCCAACGTCACGATCGGCAGTGGCGGCGCGGCAGGAACTTCGACCGCACTCAACCTGACCCTGGCCAGTGGAAATGCCCCGCTCATGAACTCGCCCGCGGTTGCAGGCGTCACGGCCGAAGCGAATGCGTTCAACTGGACGTCAAAGCTGCGCAACTGGACGAAATCGATCAACCCGGCCGACACGATCAACGACTTCCAAGCACTGATCCACACGGCGGTTTCAGGCACGTGCAATGCGTTCTTCAACGGCACGTCCACGAACTACTACAACGCTGGCGGCGGCTGTGTGAACACGGCCTTCGCCGATGTCGTCGTCCATGAGACCGGGCACTGGCTGAACGTCCGCTACGGCAGCGGCAACGGCAGCGACGGTTTCGGCGAAGGCAATGCCGACAACTTCGGAACCTACATCACCGACCAACCGATCATCGGCGCGGGGTTCCAGGGTCCCGGCACGAATATCCGCGATGCCACGAACCTGCGCCAGTTCTGCGGCGACGCCAACCCGGGTTGCCACGGCGGCGTCCACGCCAACGGCGAGGTGCTGATGGGCGCCTGCTGGAAGGTGCGCGTCAATCTCAAGAACTCGCTCGGAGCGGGCGCAGGCTCGGTCGCGGCCAACACGATTTTCAACTCGTGGATGAACGCCTACAACGACGGCCAGATCAACACGATCGTCGAGACGCACTGGCTGACGCTGGACGACACCGACGGGAACATCTTCAACGGCACGCCGAACTTCAATGCGATTGAAGGCGGCTTCCGCACCCAGGGCTTCCCGCCCATCAACTTGACGGGCGCGAGCTTCGCGAATGTGACCGATCTGCCGGACACGACCAATACGTTCGGGCCGTACACGGTCACCGCACTGGTGACGCCCGTGATCAATCCGCCGATCACGGTGGTGGAATTGAAGTACCGCGTCAACGGCGGTGCCTTCATCACCGTTCCGATGGGTCTGGTGTCGGGCACGCAGTTCAGCGGCAACATTCCTGGCCTGCCCTGCCCGAGCACGGTCGAGTACTACCTCTCGGCCACCAACAGTGCCTCGCAAACTTCGGTGCACCCGCCGACGGCGCCGGCTTCGGGGTTGCTGAGCTTCCTGGTGGGCACGACCGCGAACCCCTTCTCCGACAACTTCCAGACCGATCAGGGCTGGGTCGCGACGTTTGCAGGGGCCACCTCGGGCAACTGGCAACGCGGCGTTCCGGTCAATGATCCGGCCTGGACCTACGATCCGGCGAGCGACGGTGACGGCTCGGGGCAGTGCTTCCTGACTCAGAACGCCCTGGGCAATACAGACGTGGACGGCGGCTCAGTCACCCTGACGTCGCCGAACATGGACATGTCGTCGTCGTCGTTCACGCTCAGCTACAGGTACTACCTGTATCTGACGAACACCACCGGCGCCGTTGACCGCCTCCTGGTCGAGGCCAACAACAACGGCGGTGTGGGAGCGTGGACGCAAATCGCGCTGCACACGGCTAACAACTCCCTGGTCTGGACGCCGGTGAGCCTGACGCGGGCGCAGTTGGTGTCGTCGGGCTTCGCGCCCTCGGCCAACTCCAAAATCCGCTTCACGGCCAACGACTCCGACCCGGCGAGCATCGTCGAGTCCGGCGTGGACGGCGTGAGCGTCAGTTCGATCGATTGCGGCCCGCCCTGCGCGGCGCCTGTCGTGTACTGCACGGCGAAGCTGAACTCCCTGGGCTGCCTGCCGACGATTGGCTCCACAGGTCAGGCCAGCGCGACTGCTCCCAGCGGTTTCTTTGTCTTCGCCGACGCGGTGCGCAACCAGAAGCCGGGTCTGTGCCTCTACACGATCTCAGGTCGTGCGGCGGCGCCTTTCCAGGGCGGCCTCCTCTGCCTGGCCGCGCCGGTCAAGCGTTCGATCCCGCTCACCTCGGGTGGAACGGCGTTGCCGGCCAACGACTGCACCGGCACCTACTTCCTCGACATGAACAGCTTCGCGCGCGGCAGCCTCGGCGGAACGCCGCTCGCGGAACTGTCCGTCAGCGGAACGGTGGTTCAGTCGCAGATGTGGGGCCGCGACCAGGGCTTCCCTGCGCCGAACAACTCGACGCTGTCCGACGGCTTGGAATACACGGTTTGCCCGTGATGATCCCGCGGCTGTCAGCCCTGGGCTGACGGCCGCAGTCGGTACGTTTCATGAGGCCGGCTGCCCACGCGGGTAGCCGGCCTCGATTGTTTTTGGCATCTGCCCACTGCGCGCCCATGGCGTGCGCGCCGAATTCGAGCCGCTACACTCGCACGCCGATGGACGCTGGATCGAAACGCCGGCTGTGGCTCGCTGTGTTCGCGATTTTCATGGTCGCCGCGGTGGTGCGCTTCTCGTTCTGGACCGAACTGCGCGGGACAGCGCTCGATCGCTGGCAGCGTTTCGACCAAAGCGACATGGCGACCTACGTGGAGCAGGCGCGCCGCATCGCCGAGGGCGATTCATTCCAGGCAGAGCCCTACCATCCCTATCACAGTTGGCAAAGCGGTGCCCCGGCAGCGAAGTGGCTCGAATGGTATGGCCCCCATCGCTTCCACCAGGCGCCGGCCTACTCGTACTTGCTCGCCTGGCTGGGACCGTTCGCGGGCGAGGACTTCGCTCTGGTCAAAGCGCTGCAACTGCTGCTCGGCGCTGGCTCCAGTGCACTGGTGTTCCTGATCACGCGCCACCTGTGGGGTTTCGCGGCCGGAGTGTGCGCGGGGTTCTTGTCGGCGATCTATGGACCCCTGCTGTTCCTGGAGGCGCAACTCCTGCGCGAAGGACCAGCGGTCTTCATCATTCTCGCGCTGTTGTATTTTCTGCTGCGCCAGCTCGAGCACGGGCCGCGAACTGCGCGCCAACGGATGCTCTCCAGCGCGCTCCTGGGCCTGGGGGCAGGCGCGTTCGCCATGTTCCACGAGATGGCGAGCGTGGTCGCGCTCGTTCTCGGGATCGTTCTGGTCCTGGGCCACGGCCGCGCCGGTGCACGCGCGGCTGCCCTTGCCCTGGGAATGTGTGCCGCGGGCTGGCTGATCGGTTTCTCGCCGCTGCTTGCGCGAAATCTTGCCGTGGGCGCTCCGCCGTTTTCAGTGTCGTGCCGCGGCGTCACCAACTTCGTGGAGTCGAACGTGGCCGACGCGCCCGACGGCGGCGCGACGTTCGCTGCACCGAGCGCCGGCGCCCTGCGCATTCTGGAGGATTCGAAAGGCAATGGGTGGGCCGCGTTCCGAGGTGTGTGGAACTCCCACGGCGGCGACCTCGGCTTGGCCCTCGCGAACCTCAAGCAGAAGTGGCTTGCGAACTGGCTCTCGCGCGAAGTCCCGGACAACACGTCGTTCGATTTTTTCCGTGAGCACGCCGCGACCCTGCGCTTTGCGCCGACGTTCGCGGTCCTCTTTCCCCTTGGCTTCGCAGGGATGTGCATGGTCTTGTTCCACGGACTGACCCGACGCAGGCCGGCCGCGGAACTTTCGAAGCGCGAGCTGAAGCAGCAGCGCCGTCAGAATTCGACTGGTGTCGCAGCAACGCTGCCCGAGGACATCGCGGCGCGTCCCGTGGCAAGCCACCTCGCGTTGCTCCTGCTGTTCCTCGCCCTGTGCGGCGCCCTGTCCCTGGTGCACACGGTGGCGCGGTTTCGCATGTACTTGGTTCCGGTCGCCCTGATCTATGCAGGCATCGCCATGGCGTGCCTTTGGGAGTCCATGCGCGCAAGACAGTTCGGAAAAAGCCTCGCGATCGCAGCCGCGGTCATTGCTGGGGCGCTGCTCCAGGGCGCGATTTCGAGTGCGGCCTTCCCCGACGGGTTGCGCCAGGTCGACTATGCGGTGGCGTGCAAGTTGTCGATCGAGGCCGGAGAGGTCGAGCGAGTTCGGGGCTTCGCCGACGCGGCGCGAAAAAAATTCCCGGGAGACGGGACCGTGCAGGCCCTCGCTGGTTACGAGTTCGAACTCAAGGGGTCCCACGAGCTGGCGCGGGAGTTCTATCGCAGCGCACAGACCCTTGATCCAAACTCGGCCATGGCCCGCGACGGTCTGCGTCGTTTGCAGGGGCGCTGAGAGCGCTTCTGTACGGACGACTCGGGGCCCCCGGTGGACATTCGAGCGGTAGGCTTTCAAGTGCGAACTGGGACCCTTGGGCCGAGGTTCGGTCTGCCCTCTTGATAGGATCCCAACAATGACGGGCAAATCGAAAGTCGTCGTGGTCATGCCAGCCTACAACGCGGCGCGCACCCTGGAACGCGTGTACCACGACATCGCGCGCGAAGAAGTCGACGAGATCGTGGTCGTCGACGACTGCAGCAAGGATGACACCGTGGAGGTCGCTCGGCGCTTGCCGGTGACCCTGATCGTTCGCGAAAAAAACGGCGGCTACGGCGCCAACCAAAAGACCTGTTATGACCACGCGCTGTCGGTGGGCGCGGACCATGTGGTCATGCTGCACGCGGACTATCAATACGACGCGCGCGTGCTTCCGGCAGTGCTGCTGCTCCTGCGCCTGGGGATCTGCGATGTGATTCTCGGCAATCGCATCCGCACGCGGCGCGAGGCCCTGGCCTGCGGCATGCCGGCCGCGAAGTACTTTGCCAACCGCGGATTGACGATCATCGAGAACATGCTCTCCGGCCAAAACCTTGGTGAATGGCACTCGGGATTCCGCGCCTACTCGCGCAAGGTCCTCACCTCGATCCCCTACCACAGGAACAGTGACAACTTCGTCTTCGATTCACAGTTCCTCGTGCAGAGCGTGAACCTCGGTTTCAGGATCGGCGATCTTCCGGTGCCCGTGCGCTACTTCGACGAGGCGTCGAGCATCAGCCTCGTGAATAGCACGCGCTACGCGGTCTCGACCATGCGGACCTTCGCGCAGTGGTACGGCCACCGCGCGGGAATCCTGCACAATCCACTGTTCGAGGGAACGCCGGCCAACGCCGAGCACGCGCCCGTGGACTTGAGCCAGGATCGCGCCGGTTGAGGCAAGCGAGGCCCGAATGAAGCGCAGCGCGAAGCCCAAGGCAAAGGCACGGAATGCGCAAGTCGTGCGCCAACACGGCGGCCGTCGCAAGCTCGGCATTTGTGTGCTGCTGCTTGGCATCGCCTGCGCGATTGGCCTGGGCTGGAAGTTGCGCAGTGGACGGTTGGAACAGCGCTCGGTGCTGCTCGTGACGGTGGACACGCTGCGTGCGGACCACCTCTCCCACGCGGGCTACGGACGCCTGACCTCGCCCAACCTCGATGCGTTCGCGCGCCTTGGGACTTCCTTCGATTGGGCCCTGTCCACCTGCTCGTACACCTTGCCGTCCCACGCTTCGATGATGGTCGGCGTGTATCCCAGTTTTCATTCGGTGGGGTTGATGAACGGGTACCTCCCCCTGAAGCCGCAGGAGTTGACGCTGGCGGAAATTTGCCGCGCCGCGGGCTTGCGAACCCTGGCTGTGGTCAGCAACTTCGTACTGCGCCGCGACTGTGGACTGGACCAGGGATTCGAGGTCTACGACGACGTGCTCCCCGACCGCGAACTGGTGCGCGGATTTGCGGAACGGAAGGCGGTGCACGCCATGGATTCCGCGCTGGACAGGCTGAAGGAACTCGGCGACGAGCGCTTCTTCATGTGGGTTCACCTGCAGGATCCCCACGGTCCCTACACGCCGGATGCTTCCACGCCCGAGCCCAAGCCGACGGGCGAAGCGCCGCCGCGCATCGAACGCGACCTGCCCGTGGGGGCAGATCAATCGGGCTTCGCGGCGGTGCCTATCTATCAGGCGATCAAGGGCGAGCGCAGTTTCGACGCCTATCGCTCGCGCTACGACCGTGAAATCCTGGCAACGGACATCCAGTTGGGACGGCTCTTCGAGGCCCTGGCGAAGAGCGGTCGGCTGAAGGACACCCTGGTAGTGATCACCGCCGATCACGGCGAAGCCCTGGGCGAGGACAACTTCTTCTTCTCACACAGCCACTCCGTGGGCCTCGATCAGGTTCACGTGCCGCTGATCATCGCAGGACCCGGCGTGCGCGCGGGGGCCAGGATTCCTACCGCAGTCAGCAGCATGGACACCTTTGCGACGATCCTCGAATTCCTGGACTTACCGACGCCGAACTCGATGCACAGCAGGAGCCTGCTCTCGGTGCTTCAGGACGGCGCAGGAGTCCCCGAGGGTGCCGTGTTCACCGCCAGCATTTCCCAGCGCGGGATTGCTATGGGCGGCGAATTCCTGCGCACCGATCGCGTCTCGCCCACCGACAAGGCCTTCTGGTCCATAAATCCGCTGACCGAAGGCTACTTCGCGCCCCTGGGGACCGAGGGCTGGAGCCTGGCCAAGCCCGTGGCCGAGCGGGTCGAGCCCAATCCGGGCCTGGCGCGCAGGTTGGCCGAATTCAGCGTGGAAGCCGACGCGGCCCTGCGCAGCCAGTGGCCCGGGGTCAACCAAGGTTTTACGGACGAAGCTGCCCTGCGCAACCTGCGCGCCCTGGGCTACGCCAAGTAGGCTACGGGGCCCTGGGCACGCGGCGCGGTGGTCGCTGCACAGTTACACCCTCGTCGCCATGAGATCGATACTTTTTCGCGCCCTGGTCCTTGTGGCGCTCGCGCAGCTGTTCGCGGCCGGCAGTCCCGAGGACCACGTCACTTTCCACGTGCCCGCTGGGACCGTGCTCGCGCGACATTTCGAGTCGCGCAAGCAAATCTCGCAGGACGAGGTCGAGATGTTGCTCAACGGCGAACCGCTCCCCAGCGGCAACGACAACGGCATGGCATTGATCCAGAGCCAGGGGCTCGAGGTCGTCGACGAATTCACGGCCGTGGAAACGCTGCGGACAGTGAGCCTCAAGCGCAGCTTCGAGAAGATCGCGTCCTCGGGCGAGCAGACCACGAAGAACCCCATGGACGCCGGCTCCCAGGAGGACACGACGCGCTCGCGCAGCGAACTGGAGGGCAAGACCGTGGTGTTCCAATGGGAGGCGGCGAAGGAGCGCTACGTCGCGCACTTCGAACCGGAGGGCCCCGACGTGAAGTTGCTTTCGGGTCTGGACCTCGATCTGGACTTCCTCAGTTTTCTACCGCCCGCGGGCTCGGTCTCTGCGGGCGATGCGTGGAGTCTCGACGTGGGAGCCATGGAGCGCCTTTTCCTGCCGGGGGGAAACCTGTCGCTCAAGCCAGAGGAAGCGCCCGATTCCGCGGGCGACGGCGCTGCCCTGAGCATGTTCAAGATCGATCCCGCCGAGGCCTTCAGCGGCCTGGACGGTGATGTGGAGGCCACCTACAAAGGCACCCGCGAAGTGGACGGTGTCTCCTGCGGCGTGATCGCGATCGAGTTCAAGGTGCATTCCGCCCGCGACTTGAGCGACAAACTGCCGCGCACCGTTGACGATTCAGGCGCCTCGTCGGAACTGGAGGTCGAACACCTCAAGGCCTTCTTGGCGCTCGAAGGCGGCGGCGAGTTGATCTGGGACCTGGCGGCGGGCCACGCGCGCTCCTTCAGCTTGAGCGCGCGCATCAAGAACCAGATGGAGTTGTTGCTGAAGGTCACGAACAACGACAAGACCATGGACATCCTGCGCAAGATGCGGATGTCGGGGACCTACGAGATGTCCGTGGCGATCTCCAAGCGATGAAATCCCGTTCGTTCTGGCAAGGTGCGGCCCTGATCTGCGCCCTGGGCCTCGCGCCCCTCTTGGTCCCGGTCGCTCTTGCGCTGGCGCCGAGCCCCGCTCCCGAAGAGCAGAGCACGGTCGAGACGCTTGCCGAGGCGCGCGCTGCGTTGACGGCGAAGGAGCCGCAGAAGGCGGCGGACTTGATCGCGCACTTCCTGTCCCAGGCGATCGGCACGCACGAAATCGAAGATCTGTACGGGCAAGTCTTGCTGCAACTCGGGCGCAAGGACGAGGCGGCGTTCCATTTTGGCGCGGCCCTGCGACTCCTGGGAGACAACGAAGCTCCGCAGCGGGCGATCAAGGCCAACCTGTCGCGGGCCGATGCGCTGTACACGCGGCGCGCAGCGATGCTGCTCAAGGTCTCGAAGGAGATGCTGGACGTGTGCCAGAAACTGAACGACGCGGGCCACACGGAGCGCGCGCTCGCGCTGCTCGAGCCCCTCGATTCGATCTCGATCGGAGCTGAGCGACAGAAAGCCCGGGCCCTCGCGGACAAGATCCGCGCCGCGAACCAGGCGGTCGACTTGGAAAAGGGCGCCAGCGAAGAGTCCGACAGCGGCGTTCGACCACAGGCGCACTACGAGGGCGCGCACTACATCCTCGAAGCCAATCTCGAACCCGAAGTCACGCGTCGCGTCAGCGACGTGATGGACGACATCTTCAACTACTACGTGCTGATCTACTTCGACGGCGACGCGTCGCGCGTCTCCTCGCAGAAGCCGACGATCCGCATCCATCCGACCCACGCGGAAATGGTGAAGAACTGGGAGGGCCCGCCGACGGTCGGCGGTTGGTGGTCACCGGGCGAGTGGACCGTGGTGTGCTACGACACGCGCACGGATTCCGGCAACCTCGATCAGATGCTGCAGACGCTGTACCACGAGGCGAGCCACCACTTCATGACCATGCTCTCGAGCGGCGGCAGCCCGCCGGCCTGGATCAACGAGGGCACGGCTTCGTTCTTCGAGGGCGCGACCTCCATGGAAGATCGGCGCGTTCTGTGGCCCGACGCCGCGACCGATCGCCTGCGCGCGCTGCACGGGCAGTTGACCGGCGGCCGCGGTCCGACGCCGGCCCAGGTTGTTTCCTACAACGACCCGGGTTCCTATCCGGGCGAGTACTACTCCTTCGGCTGGGGCCTAGTGTACTACCTGCAACAGTACGAGGACCCCGCCACGCTGGAGTACGTCTTCCGTCCGCTGTACGCCGAGTACCGCGACACGATCGCCAAGAAGGGCGGCGATCCGATGGAGCTGTTCAAGCAGGTCTTCCTCGACAAGAAGGCCCCGGGCGGTTTCACGGACTTCGGTGCTTGGGCCGCGAAGTGGCGCGAGTGGATCCTCGATCAGGTCTACCCGCTGCACTTTGGCGGCGCGCGCATGCGCGACCTGCGTCTGGACAAGGCGCGGATGTACATCGAGGCCTCCTGGCGCGCGAAGAACGAAAAATCCGCGAAGGTCTCCGAGGCAGAGCTCCTCTCGCGGGCCCTGGGGCACCTGGAGTTCATTCGCCAACGCATCGACGGCGCCGAGATGTTCGACATCGAACTGCTGTTGATGCAGGCCGATGTGCTGGAGCGCATGGGCCGGCCCCAGGCCACGGCGGCGCTGCTGGCCCAGGTGCTCGAATTGGTGGACGCGGGCGAGGCGACGCTTGAAATCGAACGCTATGAGGAACTGGACAAGCGTCTGACCAAACTCGACGCCAAGAACCAACCGCTGCGGTTGGCCAAGGCACGCGCGGGCAATTTCGCCAAGTCGGCCTTGGTGCTGATCGGCACGTACCGCGCCAGCGAGACTCCGATGACATTGACCGCGTACGGTTTCGCGCGCTCCCTCGCCGACGTCCTGGAAAACGAGGCTCTGGCTGAGGCCGCCGAGGAATTGCGCACGGAGGCTCGCGAAGCTGGGCTGTTGCGCGGAGCCCTGTACAAGATCGGCGGGCGCACCAGCTCCTGGGTCACGATTTTCGAGCGTTCGGATGAGGTTTTCGAGCCCACCGAGGCCGTGATCGCCATCTCCGGCGTCCGCCCCGTGGGCCGGCTGTTCGCGGGCCTGCCCGTGAGCGGCGAGTACGAATTGCGCTGCACCTTGGCCCGCGTGGGTGACGTCGCTCGCACCAGTTCCCACGGGGTCGTCTTCGCTGGCACTGCGACTGCCCAGTGGTACGTGTGCGCCGTCGACGGCAAGGGGCAGTTGGTGGTGCGCCGCTACGAAAAGGGCGGGTCAGAGCGAACGTTGAACGTCGTGCCGATCGATCCGCCCCTGGCCCCGGACGAGAGCCCAGCCCTCGTCGTCCACGTCTACGATCAGAACCGCATCACGGTCCAGCTCGGCGTGCGGGCGCCGGTCGAGTTCCAACTCGACGAGGACCTTCCGAAGACTGCCCACGTCGGCATTTTCGCCAAGTACGGCCGCACCGAGCTGCGCTCGACCGTGCTTGAAGTCTTCCCCTGATCAGCCCTCGTTCTCGTCGATCCCGAGGATCTTGCGACCCTCTGCAGAGATCAACTGCGGCGACCAGGCCGGATCCCAGACGATGTCCACGGTCGTGGACTTGATCCCTGGAACCGTGTTGCAGCGGCGCTTGACCACCTCGGGAATCGTCTTGGCCTCGGGGCAAGACTGCGAGGTCAGCGTCATCTTGACCTTGGCCACCTCGCCCTCGACGGTGACTTCATACACCAACCCCAGGTCGAGGATGTTGACCGGGATCTCGGGGTCGAAGACCTGCTTGAGTTCGGAATAGAGCAGATCGATGGTGCTGGTCGTCATGGGCGGCTGGTGCGGTGGCAGGGATGGAATTCGCGTCGGGAGTCCCCGCCGCAAGCCCAGAGAATAACACAAACCTCCCGCGGACTGGAGAGTGGCTCAGGAGCTGGGTCGAGCTCCGCGGCCCGAAAGTCGGATCTCCGCCACCAGGTTGCCCGCGAGCAGCAGGCCGCCGCCGAAAAACAGCCAGGAATCCGCCTGGTCCATACCGATCCCAATGGCGATCAGAGAAGCCCACACCGGCTCTATGGCGTAGATGATCGCCGCGCGCACGGGAGTCAGCTCGCGCTGGAACAGATTCATGAAAGAGATGGCGATGAGAGTGGCGAACAGACTCGCCGCCGAAAGCGCGATCAGGAATTGGCGATCCGCGATCAACTCCCCCACTCGTGCGAGAGCGGGCGTGTGCTCCGACGCCAATCCAAAGCCGCACAGCGCCATGGAACCCAGCGCCACCACGACGAACGACGTCAACGTGATCGCCATCGGGTCCACGCGCCGCGTCACGCGATCGGTGACCACGATGTGCAAGGCGAAAACGAAGGCGCTTGCGATGGTCAACCACTCGCCGGTGCCAAAGGTCAGCTGCGGCGGGCCGCCGATGTAGGCCGCGCCAAGCGTTGCCAGCAGCACGCCGACGAGCAGCGGCCCACTGGGCGCGCGGCGCGCTGTGACCGCGACGACTGCAGCGGTGAACAACACGTACAAACTGGTGAGGAACGCGCTTACGGACGCCGAGAGCGACTCCAGCCCGATCATCTGCAGAAAAAAACCGCAGAGCAGAAGACCACCGAGCAAAATTCCGCCGCGCCAGGCCGCGCCATCGAGGTTCGCGCGCGCACGCGAGGACAAGAGCGCGAGCACCCCGGCCGCGGCAAGAAAACGCAGGGTCATGAACACGCCGATCGTGGTCAGAAGTCCGCGGACCTCGAAGGCACCGCCCGCGGCGGAGTCCGGCGCCACACGCTGCAGCCACGCGTCGCCAGCGCTCACGGCCTGCTTCATCCACACGAAGGCCCAGCCCCAAATCAGCGTGATCGAGAGCATGGCCAGCACCGCCCGTCGCCGGGCGGGCGGGCGGGGCGCCTCTTTGACTTGCACGTTGCCTGGATCCATGGGGTCGCGAAGGCTAGCCGAATGGTGAGCGCGTTCGACCCTCGTAATCCCGCGCTCCAGTGGCAGGCCGGCGGGAATCCGCGCTCTAGGTCCTGCCGTGGACGGCACAATGCCCGCCCCGCCCGTCGCCGACCTCGGCGGCCGCTCCCACCCCTGCCCCGCAAATGCGCATGCACACGCACCGACGTCCCGTCGCCCACCTTTGGATCGCCGCCCTGGCCACGGGAGCCTGCTTCGCCCTCGGCCCCGGTGCCTTCGCCCAGTCCCACACTCAGGCCCAACCCATCGCGATTGTCGATGTGCGCCTCGACACGGCTAAGGACGCCCCGCGCAAGACGCTCGTGCTGCGCGACGGCCGCATCGAAGCGGTGCTCGAGCTTGGAGCCACGCTGCCCACGGGCCTGCGCGCGATCGAAGGCAAGGGCCGGCTCGCCGTGCCGGCATTCATCGACGCATTTACGCAGGCGGGCACCGCGGCACCGGCGATCAAAGCCGAACGCGATCGCCCGACGAGCACGCGCTCGGACGTGCAGATCGACATGCGCGAGGCCAACCGCAAGGGCATTGCGCCAGCGTTCCGAGCAGCAGACGTATTCGAGCTCGCCGCGGAGAAGGCGAAGTCTTACCGCGAGTCGGGCTTCGGCTGGCTGGTCAGCGCGCCAGCAGGCGAGTTGCTCGCCGGATCCAGTGTGCTCGCCACCAGCCGCGACGCCGCGGCCCGTGATCAGATCGTGCTGCCCCTGGCCTACAGCCACGGGGAATTCCGCGCGAGCGGAGCGGGATATCCCGGCACCGCCATGGGGTACCACTCGCAACTGCGCCAGTTCTTCCTCGACGCCACGCGTCAGCGCGAACTGGAATTGCGCTTCGCGCAGCGCCGCCCCGGCCTGCGCCCGCCCTTCGACGCCGACCTCGCGGCCGTGCGCCCACTGCTGCTGCGCGAGCGGCGCCTGATGTGCACCGCGGACTCTGACTTGGCGATCGAGCGCTGGATCAAACTCGCCGATGAACAGGGCGTGGACGTCGCCATCGCCGGCGGCCGCGAAGCCCACGTCCTCGGGGCGCTGCTTGCCGCGCGCAAGATCCCCGTGGTCCTGACCTTGGAGTGGGGCGAGGAGCCCAAAGATCCCCACGAGAAGGAAGCGGCGAAAAAGAAGGCGGAGGAGGAGAAAAAACCCGAGAGCGCCGACGCTGCCCAGGAGCCTTCGCCCGCGGAGAAGACGCCTGAGAAGACCGATGACAAGCCCGCGCCTGACGCGCCCGCAGCAGACGAAGCGCAACCGACCAAGGACGAGGCCAAGCAGTGGGACTACGAAGAGCCCTTGGGCGTGCGCGAGGAAAAGCGTCGCCTGTGGTTGGAAAATCGCGACTGCGCCATGAAACTCTCGACCCAAAACGTGGCCTTCGCCTTCGGCTCGGCGGGCGCGTCACCTTCGGACTTGCTCAAGCGCGTGCGCACGCTGGTGGAGAAGGGACTGCCGCGCGAGGTTGCACTGAACGCCCTGTGCGTTGCACCTGCGCAGTGGCTCGGCCTCGGTGAGCGCATGGGCGCGATCTCCCCGGGAAAGGACGCGACGTTTGCGCTGTGGACCGACGATCCGCTGTCCAAGGACGCCCAGGTGGCGTGGATGTTCGTGGACGGCTTCGACACCGAGTTCGAGGTCAAGAAGGCGGACGCGCCCACGGGCAAACCCAAGGAGGGCTTGAGCGCCGCTGGACGCTGGGAGGTGACCACCGAGGGCCGCGGCGGGAAGCGCACCAGTCAAATGACGTTGGAGATGAGCGCCGAGGGCACTGTTACCGGCACGTGGACCTCCAAGAATCCGCGCGATGACTCGGAGGTGACTTCGGATGTCACCGGACACCTCTCGGGCACGAAGCTCACGCTCGAGGTCAAGCTGACCTTTGGCGAGATGGAGATCACGCAATCCATGAGCGGCGAGCTGAGCGCCGACGCATGGTCCGGTGAATCTACGACGCGCCGACCGGGCGGCGAAAACGCGTCGCCTTTCAGCGCCTCGCGCAAGCCCAAGCAGGAGAACCAGCGCTGAGCGCGGGGAAATCGACCATGAAACAACTTCTGACAATTGCGTCGATCCTGTGCGGGGTTGCGGGAGCTTTCGCCTTCGCGGGCGACCACGCCATCGAAACCAAGGCCCTGCGCAAGCCGCGACTTCAGACCGGTGGCACGTGCCTGATCCGAAACGTCACGATCCACACGGCGCTCGCGCCGGCGTCGATCGGCGATGTGTACGTGCGCGCGGGCGACATCGCCGCCGTCGGGCAGGGGCTTGAAGCTCCCGCGGGCGTGCTAGTGATCGACGGATCGAACATGCACATCGCGCCGGGCGTGATCGACAATCACTCGCACATGGCGATCGAGGGTGGCGTCAACGAGGGCTCGCTCTCGATCACCTGCGAGGTGGACATCTCCGACGTGCTCAACCCGGAAGACGGGACGATCTACCGCGCGCTGGCCGGCGGCGTGACCGCGGCGCGCCTGCTCCACGGCTCCGCGAACGCGATCGGCGGTCGGCACGAGGTGATCAAGCTCAAGCAGGATCGCCGGCCGGACGAACTGCGTTTCCCGGGCGCGAAGGAAGGCGTCAAGTTCGCCCTCGGCGAGAATCCAAAGCAATCGAACGGCGGTGGCGGTTCGCGCTTCCCCGACACGCGCATGGGCGTCGAGGCCGTCTACGGGCGGGCCTTTTCGCGCGCGCGAGAGTACGCGGAAGAATGGAAAGGCTACGAGGCGCTGCGGTCCGATGGCAAGGACCCGATGCCTCCGCGACGCGACCTGCGGCTCGATGCCCTGCGCGGAATTCTCGACGGAACGATCGACGTGCACTCGCACTGCTACCGCGCGGACGAAATCCTGATGTTGCTGCGCGTGTCCGACACGTTCGGCTTCCAGATCAAGACGCTTCAGCACGTCCTCGAGGGCTACAAGGTCGCCTCCGAAATGGCCGAGCGCCGCGTGGGCGGTTCGACTTTCAGCGATTGGTGGGCCTACAAGATCGAGGCCTACGACGCGATCCCGCAGAACGCCGCTTTGCTCGAGGAAGCAGGCGTGATCGCAACGGTCAACTCGGACTCCGATGAAGTCGTGCGTCGCCTCTACGGCGAGGCGGCCAAATCGATCCGCTACGGCGCTATGGACCCGGTGCGTGCATTGCGGCTTGTGACGCTCAACTCGGCCATTCAATTGGGCATCGAGGAGCGCGCAGGCTCGATCGAAGTGGGCAAGGACGCAGACCTCGTGCTGCTCAACGCCGAACCGATGTCGTCGCTCGCGCGCGTGCAGTGGACCATGGTCGACGGCGAGATCGAATTCGAGCGCCGCGACGCGTTCGAGTTGGAAACCAATCCGCCCGCGGTGCGCGCGTTTGAAGCCACCGCCGCCGGCGAGTCGCAATGGAAGTCGGACGGCGGAGAGACGATTGCCCTGGTGGGCGGAACGGTTCACCCGATCGCCTCGCCCGACATCGTCGGCGCCACGGTCCTGTTGCAGGACGGCCGCATCGCCGCCATCGGCGTCGACGTCCCGATCCCCGCCGATGCGCGCGTCGTCGACGTTCGCGGACGCCACGTTTGGCCGGGGATGGTCGCTCTGAACACGCCACTTGGGCTGTACGAGATCGACTCGGTCGCCGGCACCGACGACCTGGGCGAGATCGGAGGCAATCAGCCCGACTTGCGCGCCAGCGCCTCGCTCAACGCGGATTCGGCCCACATCGCCGTGACGCGCGCAGGCGGCGTCACGCGCGCTCAGTCCGCGCCCCAAGGCGGCGGGCCGCTGAAGGGCCAGTCGTGCGTGATCAAGCTTGCGGGCGAAACCTGGGAGGAGCTGCTGAGCGTCGATCGCGACATGCTGCACCTCGAATACCCGCGGGCCCAAAACACGGCCAAGGAGAAGAAGAAGAGCGACGAGGAGAAGCAACTGGAGGCGGTTTTCGCTTCCGCGCGCGAGTACGGTCGGCTCAGCGACGAGGCCGCGAAGCAGGACAGCACTCCCCCGCTCTACGATCCGCGGCTAGCGGCCCTGGTGCCATTCGCCCGCGGCGAGAAACGCATCGCGCTGCACGCGAACAACGCCCAGACGATCTTGAACGCGCTGCGCTTCGCCAAGGCCGAGAAGCTCGACGTCGTGCTGTTCGGCGTCAGTGAAGGCTGGAAGGTCGTCGATGCACTGGTGCGCGAGAAGCGACCGCTGGTGATCGGGCCGGTGCTGGAGTCGCCCTCGAGCGCCTACGATCCCTACGATTCGGCCTACGCCAACGCCGCGATCCTGTCGCGCGCCGGACTGGACATCGCGATCGAGACAGCGGACCACCAGAATCCGCGCAACCTGGCATTTCATGCCGCCATGGCCAGTGCCTTCGGATTGCCGCGCGAGGAGGCGCTGCGCTCGGTGACGCTCTACGCGGCGCGCATCCTTGGAATGGACGGGGAGCTTGGCAGCTTGACGGTCGGGAAACGCGGTGATGTGATCGTCACCGGAGGCGATCTCCTGGACATCCGCGCGCCCGTGGAGTTGGTCTTCATCGACGGCGTTCAGCAGTCGCTAAAAAATCGTCAATCCGAGTTGTACGAGCGCTACAAGGCGCGGCTCGAGCGCACGCGCGCGAACAAGTAGAAGTTATCAATGAGAACATCGTGGTTGGCTATGGCACTCGCGCCCCTGTTACTTTCAGCCTGCGCCACGAAGTACTACGACGCGCGCTTCACGCCACAGACCGTAGAGGCGCTTGCGGTCGGCACGACCCCGGGCGCCCAGGCGCGCTCGGTGGTTTCGGTCGTGGGCGTGCGCCGCAAGGACTCGGAGACAGGAGCTCCGCCCCAGGTGGAATTTCGCCTGCGGGTGGAAAACCTCGGGAGCGTCCCGTGCTCGGTGGAGCAGCATTCCATGCAACTGCTCTCCGGCAAACTCGAGCCCTTCGGCGCGGCGCAGTTGCAGAGCGCGGATTCCCCGCTGATCGCCGAGGGCGCCAGCGCCAACTACGAGGTCCTGTTCCCGGTCCCCACGGGCCAGCGGATCGACGACATCGACCTGCGCTCGCTCAATCTGCGCTGGTCGATCGCGTTTGGCTCGGAGGTGATCACGAACGGCATGACCTTCGAGCGCATGCTGCCCCTGCGCCAGGACTCGGGAGATTTCAGCCTCGGAATCGGTTTCATCGCCCATTGAGCCGCTGGCGGGCGCGCCGACTGACGGGGCCGCCGTGGTAAGCTCTTCGCCGCTTTTTCCACGGTTCGCCCGCCATCTTGGACTCGCCCCATGCAATCGACTGATCTGATCAGCCTCCTCGTTGTCGCGCTCGGCAACGCCCAGGTCTCCGGCACGCGCGCTCCCACGATCGATTCGGTCGAGGAGCTGCTCAAACTCGACATTTCTGGCAGCAAGGAGAAGTACGCGCGCCTGCGCTTCTTTGCCAAGGACGCCGCCGAAGGCGCGACGCTCGGTGATTGGCTCCTCTCGCTAGACGGCCTGAAGCAACTGCGCCTGATCAAGGGGCAAATTCAGGCCCCCGACGGTCTGCCCGAGGGCACGTCACCGGCGATGCTGGCGGCGATGCAGGGTGGTTCGCCGATCTTGCTCATGGCGGTCTACGGCGAGCACTGCGAAATCCTCGCGCCGGCAATGGTCATGCCGCCGGCCGTGGATCTGAAGGTGGACGACTTGCTCGAGTTCTTGATGAACGCTTCAAGCGCGACCCTGATTCGCGAGCAACTCGCCGCGCGCCATTCCAACCTCCCGCGCACGCCGAATGAGAACGCTTGGCAGGCCCTGCTGCGCCACCTGCCCGAGCAGTTGCCGATGCCGGTGGTCGAGAGCCTGAAAATCGCGCTCAACAATCCCGAAGTGGCGGATGAAGACCGCAAAACGTTCGAGGGACTGTACACCTCGCGCTCGGTGGCAGCGCAGCCGCGCTTTGAGTTCAAAGTTGTCGGGCGCGCGGATGGCGTGCCGCCGAAGAGCGACATCAACGAGGCCACCAAGCGCCTCAAGGATCAGCTCAACGCCGCCGCGCAGTTCGCCCAGGCAAAGAAGCTCGATCAGTGGTCGACGCACTTTCGCCACTGCGCACAGATCGTCAACAACGGCCCGCAGCAAGTGGACCCGATGCTTGGCCTGTTCGACCAATGTGGCTGGCCCAAGACGTCCGTGAATCTCCTGGCCGGAGTCGTGCGCAGTTGGGTTTTTGGCGGCAAGGGTAGTTGGAACGACGTCAACCTCAACGCCGACGCCGAGTACAACAAGGTGTCCCTGGCGCTGCTCGAAGAAGTGCAGGGAGGCATCGTCGCCGCCTCGTGCACCGTGCCGCGCGGTTAGTCCAAAGTCGGGTCCCGCCCCATCAAGACACCTGCGGCCGCCCCCCCGCGCATGTTGCGCGCGGGGGCGGCCGCAGGTGTCTTGATGGGGC
>CANKOY010000027.1 GCA_947484275.1 Planctomycetota bacterium
CGACCCTGCGCCAGTGCAATCTCGGCTTCGCGCAACTTGTGGATGATCTGCTCGTCGGTGTGGCGTCGTTTCCTGCCCATGTCTGTCTCCCTGAGGTTGGGGCCCAGATTCTATGATGAGATCTGGACCGGTCTGAGGGGGGCATGTCACGAGCGAGCCTTCGCGACGTTCAAGAAAACCACGGATCGCCCAACGCTGATCATCGTCGACAGCCACATCGCCTGGGGCTCGCCGAACAAACAGGACACGCACGCTGCGCACGGTGAACCTCTCGGCGAAGAGGAAATCCGGCTGACGAAGAAGAACTACGGCTGGCCTGAGAACGAGAAATTCCGCGTGCCGGAGGAAGTGCGCGCGCATTTCGCCGCCGGCATCGGAAAACGCGGCGCACAGCTGCGCGCGAAGTGGATGGCGATGTTCGAGGCCTACACTGCCAAGCATCCCGCCCTGGCCGCCGAGCTCACGCAAATCCAGCGCCGGCAACTGCCCGCGGGCTGGGACAAGGACATTCCGAGCTTCCCCACTGATCCCAAGGGAGTCGCGGGCCGCGATTCGTCCGCGAAGGTGCTCAATGCGATCGCCAAGAACGTCCCCTGGATGCTCGGCGGCGCTGCGGACCTCGCGCCTTCGACGAAAACGCGCCTGACCTTCGACGGCGCGGGCGATTTCACAGCGGAAAGTCGCGGCGGCCGCAATTTCCACTTCGGCATTCGCGAGCACGCGATGCACTCGATCCTGAACGGTATGGCACTGACCAAAGTGCGCGCCTTCGGCTCGGGCTTCTTCATCTTCAGCGACTACGCACGGCCCGCGATTCGCCTGAGCGCGCTGATGGAGCTGCCGGTGATCCACATATTCACCCACGACTCCATCGGTGTCGGCGAGGACGGCCCGACGCACCAACCGATCGAGCAATTGCCTTCCCTGCGCGCGATTCCGGGCCTGTTGACGATTCGCCCCGGCGACGCGAACGAAGTCGCCGAGGCCTGGCGCGTAATCATGGAACAACGCCACGAGCCCGTGGTCCTCGTGCTATCGCGTCAAGCTTGTCCGACCCAGGATCGCGCCCGCTGCGCCAAAGCCGATGGACTGCGCCGCGGCGCTTACGTTCTGATCGACGCCGAAGGCGGCAAACCGGATGTGATCCTGATGGCCTCGGGATCAGAACTCGGCCTGTGCGTCGCAGCGCGCGATCAACTCTCCAAGGAAGGCGTGCGGGCGCGCGTCGTGTCCTTTCCGTGCTGGGAACTCTTCGAACGTCAGAGCGCCGATTACAAGGAAAGCGTGCTTCCCCGCGAGGTGCGCGCGCGCGTCAGCGTCGAGCAGGCCTCGACGTTTGGCTGGGAGCGCTATGTGGGCATCGATGGCAAGGCGATCGGCATGTCGAGCTTCGGTGCTTCGGCGCCGCTTGCGCAGTTGCAGAAGAAATTCGGCTTCACGCTCGAGGGCGTAGTCGCTGCGGCCAAGGCGCAGGTCGTGCCCGCAAGGTAGAGCCCCAGCGCCCGTGCGAGGATGCGGGGGAGTCGCTACCCTGTGCCCCCGCGCAAAAACCCGCGCCGCCCGCCCATCCGCGAGCAGCCGCCGATTTCTCGCTCGAGACTGATCCGTCATCGACCCCAAAGACGCCAAACGCTCGTACCGCCATGCCCGCCAAGAAGACCAAAGCGAAGCCCCGTCCGGGAAATCCGCTCAACGCGCTCGGCGCACTGGGCCAATCCGTCTGGCTGGATTTCATCCAGAAGCGCATCCTCGACAATGGAGAGCTCGCGAGCCTGATCGAGTCCGACGGACTGACGGGCGTGACTTCCAATCCCGCGATTTTCGAAAAGGCCATCGCGGGTTCAGACGACTACGAGGCGCTGCTCGCCGCGCGGCGCGCCGAATGCGGTGACGATCCGAAGTCCGTCTACGAAGCACTCGCCATCGCCGACATCCAGCGCGCCGCGGATGCGCTGCTGTCGGTGTACAAGGCCACCGACCGCGTTGATGGGTACGTGTCGCTCGAGGTCTCACCGAAGCTGGCCCGCGACACGCAGGGCACGCTCGAGGAAGCGCGGCGCCTGTGGAAGGCCGTGAAGCGCCCGAACTTGATGGTCAAGGTCCCGGCCACGAGCCAGGGCATCCCGGCCATCAGGAAACTTATCTCCGAGGGCATCAACGTCAACGTCACACTGCTGTTCAGCGTCGAGGCCTATCTCGAAGTCGCTGAGGCTTTTATGGAGGGTCTCGCGGCCTTTGCAAAGCGCGGCGGAAAGGTCTCGCGCGTCGCAAGCGTCGCGAGCTTCTTCGTCTCGCGCATCGACGGCGCAATCGATCCGCTGCTCGAGCACGCCGCAGCGAACGCGGGCGACCCCGAACAGCGCGCCAGGGCCCAGTCGTTGCTCGGCAAGGTCGCGATCGCCAACGCGAAGCTGGCCTACGCGGAGTACCAGCGCCTGTGCGCCACCAAGGCCTGGAAAAAGCTCGCCAAGCAGGGCGCGCGACCCCAGCGGTTGTTGTGGGCCAGCACGAGCACGAAGAACCCGAACTACCGCGACGTGCTCTACGCCGAGGAACTGATCGGCACCGACACCGTGGACACGATGCCGCCCCAGACCCTGGCGGCGTTTCGCTCCCACGGCAAGCCGCGTCTGACGCTCATCGAGGACGTCGATGGCGCGCGCACGAGCATGGCGCAACTGGCGCAGTGCGGCATCTCGATGCGCAAGGTCACCGACCAGCTGCTCGTGGACGGCGTCCAAATCTTCGCCGACGCCTTCGACAAGCTGCTCGCGGCCGTGGAGGCCAAGGCCCGGGTCCAAAGCGGCGGCCCAGCGCGCTTGAGCGCAGCGCTGCCCAAGGAACTTGCCGCGGCCGTGGCCGAGACGCTCGCGGACTGGCAAGCCCACGACAAGCTCGGAAAATTGTGGGCCACGGACGCGTCGTTGTGGACCGGGACGGACGAGGCCGAATGGGTTGGCTGGCTGCGAGTCGTCGATCGTCAACTGGCGGAGTTCTCGAAGTTTGAGCGCCTCGCAGACGAGATGCGCGGCGCAGGCTTCAAGCATTGCCTGCTGCTCGGCATGGGCGGATCGAGCCTGTGTCCGGAGGTGCTGAAGTACACGTTCGGCAAGCAGAAGGGCTTTCCCGAATTGCTGGTGCTCGACTCGACCGATCCGCAGCAGGTGCGCGCCTTCGAAAAGAAGATCGACTACCAGAAGACGGTCTTCATCGTCGCCTCGAAGTCGGGCAGCACGCTCGAGCCGAACATCTTCAAGGCCTACTTCTTCGAGCGCGCTAAGGCTGAGCTCGGTGCCTTCCGTGCCGGCGCGCAGTTCATCGCGATCACCGATCCCGACTCGAACATGCAGCGCGTTGCCACGGGCGACGGCTTCGGGCGCATTTTCTTCGGCCTGAAGTCGATCGGCGGACGCTACTCCGCGCTCTCGGACTTCGGCATGGTGCCCGCCGCCATCAGCGGACTGGACGTGCGCGGTTTGCTGGAGCGCGCGAACGAAATGGCCCGCGCTTGCGGCCCCGACCGGCCCGCGGCGGAAAATCCCGGCGCGCTGCTCGGCGCCATCCTCGGCAGCGCGGCGAACCTGGGCCGCGACAAGGTCACGTTCGTGACGTCGAAGTCCGTGCGCCGACTGGGGGCATGGCTTGAGCAGCTGATCGCCGAGTCCACGGGCAAGGAAGGTCGTGCGCTGATCCCCCTGGAGGGTGAGCGCCTCGGCCTGCCGAAGAATTACTCCGCCGATCGCGTCTTCGTGCACCTCTCGGTGCGCGGTGACGATGAATCGAAGCACGACAAAGCCCTGTGCAGGCTCGAAGCCGCCGGCCACCCGGTGGTGCGCATCGAGCTGCGCGACACGCTGGACCTGACCTCGGAGTTCTTCCGCTGGGAGATTGCCACCGTGGTCGCGGGCGCGGTGATCCGCATCAATCCCTTCAACCAGCCGGACGTCGAAGCGAGCAAGATCGTCACCAAGCAGCTGACTTCCGCCTACGAGGAGAGCGGCAGCCTGCCCGAGGAGGCTCCGATCTGGTCAGGGGCGGGCATGAAACTGTTCACCGACGCGGCCAATGCCAAGGCCTTGGGCGCGAAAAAGCCCAAGAAGCTCGCCGACTGGCTGCGCGCGCATTTCGACCGCGTCCGGCGCCAGGACTACATCGCGTTGCTGGCCTACGTAGAGATGAGCGCACCCCACGAGAAGCTGCTCGACGAAATGCGCATTTCGCTGCGCGACGCGAAAAAAACAGCCACGTGCCTGGGCTTTGGCCCGCGTTTCCTGCACTCGACTGGCCAGGCCTACAAGGGCGGTCCCAACACGGCCGTCGTGCTGCAGATCACCTGCGACGATGCCAAGGACCTGCAGGTCCCGGGCGCCAAGTACACGTTTGGAATCGTCAAGAGCGCGCAGGCACGCGGCGATTTCAGCGTGCTCGCGGAGCGCGGTCGGCGCGCCCTGCGCGTTCACCTCGGCTCGAACGTGAAGAAGAATCTCGCTACGCTGCGCGCCGCGCTGGTCAAGGCGCTGCGCTGAACGCGGGTGCCCTTAGTCAGGGCATTCGGCTCGAACACAGGACGCTCCCAAGGTTGATGTCGGAAAGGACAGTCAGACGATGAAAATCGCGATGGTCGGTCTGGGTCGAATGGGCGGAAACATGGCTCGGCGGCTGATGAAGAACGGCCATCAGGTCGTCGCCTACGACGTCGGCAAAGCCAGCGTCGACGCACTGGCCAAGGATGGTGCCTCGGGTGCCTACACCATGGCCGAGATGGTCAAGCAACTCCCGGCGCCGCGCGTCGTGTGGTTGATGGTTCCCGCAGGCGAGATCACCGATAAGGCGGTCAACGAAGTCGGCGCGCTGCTTTCGTCCGGTGACATCATCATCGACGGCGGCAACAGCTACTACAAAGACGATGTGCGCCGGTCGAAGGCCCTCGCTGCCAAGGGCATCCACTATGTGGACGTCGGCACCTCGGGCGGCGTTTGGGGCATCGAACGCGGCTACTGCCTGATGATCGGCGGCAGCAAGACGGCCTTCGACACGATCACGCCGATTCTGCGCACGTTGGCTCCCGGCCGCGGCGACGTGGAGCGCACGCCGGGCCGCGAGAAAATGGGCGGCACCAGCGAAGAGGGCTTCCTGCACTGCGGGCCCGTGGGCGCTGGGCACTTCGTCAAGATGATCCACAACGGCATCGAGTACGGCCTGATGCAAGCCTACGCCGAGGGACTCGACATCCTGCGCGGCGCCACGAGCGAAAACCTCGCGCCCGACATGCGCTACGACTTCGATCTGGCCGACATCACTGAAGTCTGGCGCCGCGGCAGCGTGGTCGGCTCATGGCTCCTGGATTTGACCGCCATGGCCCTGGTGGAGAGTCCGACGCTCAAGGAATACTCGGGCTTCGTTCAGGACTCCGGCGAAGGTCGCTGGACGGTCAACGCGGCGATCGAGGAAGGCGTTCCGGCAGAAGTGCTGACTTCGTCGCTGTACACGCGCTTTCGCTCGCGCCAGGAGCACACTTTCGCGGAGAAGGTGCTCTCGGCCATGCGCAAGAAATTCGGCGGACACGTGGAGAAGCCGGCCGGCAGCTGACAGCAAACTCCGGCAGAGTACACACCCGATCCCCCACCCGACGGCATCTGCGAAAGCTCGCGCACTCCATGCAAAATTCCCAAGCAAACAGCGGCCAGGTCTCCGGCACCGTCGCGCCGCCTTGCACCATGGTCATCTTCGGCGCGGCGGGCGACCTGACCAAGCGCAAGTTGCTTCCGGCGCTCTACAACTTGGCGCGAGAAAAGCTACTGCCCGATGACTTTGCAGTCCTCGGCGTAGCCCGCGCGGAACTCGATCACGCCGCGTTTCGCAAACAGATCGCAGACGAGATCGCCGGCTTCGTTCCCGGGACCTTCGATCCGAAACTGTGGGAGTGGCTTGAGCAGCGGCTGTACTACACCTCGGGACAATTCAACGATCCGAAGACCTTCGCGAAAATCGCTGGCGAACTGGCCACGATCGAAGCGAAGCACAAGACCAAGGGCAATCTGCTCTTCTACTTGGCCACGTCCCCGGACTTCTTCGCGCCGATCTCGACTGCGCTACGCGATGCGGGCCTGACCAGCGAGGAAGGAAATCGCTGGCGCCGCGTGATCGTCGAAAAACCCTTCGGCCGCGACCTCGTCAGCGCAAAGGCGCTCAACCTGTCGCTGCAGTCCGTGCTCGTCGAATCGCAGATCTATCGCATCGATCACTACCTCGGAAAGGAGACCGTTCAGAACATCCTGGTGTTCCGCTTCGCTAACGGCATTTTCGAGCCGATCTGGAATCGTCGCTACGTCGATCACGTGCAGATCACCGTGGCCGAAACGCTCGGCGTCGAGCTGCGCGGCGGCTACTACGACCGCGCCGGTTGCCTGCGCGACATGGTTCCCAACCACATTTTCCAGCTGATTTCGCTGGTCGGGATGGAACCCCCGATCTCCTTTGACGCGGACGCCGTGCGCGACGAACAATCGAAAGTGTTGCGCGCGGTGCGACCCATGTCCCCAGAGGACGTGCTCTCGAGCACGGTTCGCGGGCAGTACGGAGCGGGCGGCGTCGGGAAGCGCCAGCTCGCCAACTACCGCGCGGAACCGAACGTCAACCCGAACTCGTGCACGGAAACCTACGTGGCCATGAAGCTTGGGATCGACAGCTGGCGCTGGAACGGCGTGCCGTTCTACCTGCGGGTCGGCAAGGCGCTCGCCGCGCGCACGACGGAGATCACGATCCAATTCCGGCGCCCGCCGCTCGTTCTGTTCCGCAACACGGACATCAATTCCCTGATGCCCAACCAATTGGTGATCAGCGTGCAACCCAAGGAGGGCATTTCGCTTTCCTTCGGCGCGAAGATCCCCGGCGCCACGCTCAAAGTCGGCGAAGTGGACATGGACTTCGACTACGCGAACCACTTCGGCAGCACGCCCGCCACGGGCTACGAGCGCTTGATGTACGACGCGATGCTCGGCGATCAGACGCTCTTCCAGCGCGCGGACATGGTCGAGGCCGGTTGGAACATCGTCGCTCCGATGCTTGACGTATGGGAAGCACTGCCCGCGCGCGGTTTTCCCAACTACCAGGCCGGCAGCTGGGGTCCGCGCGAGGCGGACACGCTCCTCGAACGGGACGGTCGCGCCTGGCGCGCCTAGTGGACCGCTGTGCGGGTCCACTGAGGAGCCGCGGCTGAGATCGCGGATACGGGTGTCCACGCGCCTCCAGGACGCACGAGACGGGGTTTTTGCGCGGCCTAACCACCGAATTCCCCGGCGGTGCTAGGCTGGTCCGCCGTGCACGACTTGTTCGTCCGATCCACCTGTTCCCGCAGGAGTTCGCAAGATGAAGATCAAGGATGTCATGGTTCGCCAGGTCAAGACTTGTTCCGCCAACGATGATCTTGGGCGGGCAGCGCAACTGATGTGGGAGCACGACTGCGGGGCCATTCCAGTGACGGAGGCTGACGATTACTTGGTCGGGATCATCACCGATCGCGATGCCTGAATGGCCGCGTTCACCCGAGGTCTCCCGCTGGGCTCGATTGTCGTTGGCGACGTGATGTCCAAGGTGCTGCGCACGGTGCGACCGGAGGAGGACATCGCCGCCGCCAGCGCGGCCATGCGCGAGTTGCGCCTGCGCCGCCTCCCGGTGGTCAATTCCCTGGGCCGACTGGTGGGACTCGTCACGCTCGGCGACTTGGCGCGCAAGACCTCCCAGGGAAAATTCAGCGCCGCAAAGGGCATCGATCAGGAAGGCGTGGCGGAAACGCTCGCAGCGGTTTCGCTGCCGTGGTCCGCGGTCCAGCCGAGCGCTACGCAGGATCGCGGGCTCCTGCGGCCACAACCGGCCGGTTGAGTCTGCTCGCGCGCACTGGCGCTTGATCGGGAGCGGATGGTACGACAATAGCCCATGCACCCGACCGCGCGTTCGAATTGGAGCGAACCAAAAAGGCGCGGCGAACTCGCACTGGCGCTTGCGTTCTTCGCGCTGGTGACCCTGGTGTTCCTGTGGCCGGCGATCGGCAATTTCGATCATTCGTCGTACACGTCGGCCGACCTGTCGCAGACCTACACGCTGACGACGGTCGGCAGTCCACAGCGCGCAGGCAACGCGCACCTGTCGGATCCAGTGGTCGAAATGCTGCCGTGGCTGGAATTCAATCGCAGCGAACTGAGCCAGGGACGCCTGCCCACGTGGAATCCTTGGAATGGCGCCGGCGTGCCGCACCTGGCGAACTACCAATCGGCCGTTTTCTCGCCGTTCAGCCTGCCGTTCTATCTGTTGCCGCTGAAGTGGGCACTCCTGGTGAGCGCCTTCGCCAAATTGATGGCCCTGGGCGCATTTACGTTCCTGTTCGTGCGCGCCCTGGGGGTTGGATTCGCCGGCGCATGCACTGCGGGCACGATCTTCGAATTCGGCGGACACAACGTCCTGCTGCTCGCCTATCCGCACTCGTCGGTGGTCGTCGCGCTCCCGGCGGCGCTGTGGATCATCGAACGCGCCTGGCAACTCGTGGAGGCCGGGCATCCGGCGCGCAGCGCGCTGCCCCATGCCGCTGGACTGTGCGTCGCCTTCAGCGTCGCGTTGCTCGGAGGCAACCCAGAGTGTGCGGCATTCCTCGTGGCGCTCAGCGCGATCTATGCCCTGGCGCGCGCGATCGGCCTGTGGCGCAAGCAACGCGAGCAGTTTCGCGCCGCTGTTCGAATGCTGCTGCTGCTGGGCCTCGGCGGTCTCGTGGCGCTTTCGATCGCGGCGATCCAGGTATTGCCGTTCCTGGAATACGTCTCGCGCTCGACCTTGATCGAAACTCGCGCGGACGGATTCGACGGACTGCGCTCGGCCAACTGGCCGCTGCAGTTCTTCCCCGACTTGCTCGGCAATCCATCCCAGCGCTACGTCCCAAGGCCCGGCCTGCCGGTGCCCAACTACGAAGCAGTCAACACAGCGTATTTCGGGCCGCTGACCTGGCTCGCGGCACTCGTGGGCCTGGGCCTGTGTCACCGACGGGGCCCCGTTCGGTTCTTCGCCCTGCTGCTGGTGGTCTGGGCCCTGGGCGCGTTCGATTTCCAGTGGATGCGGCCAGTGATGCTCGCCTTCACCGATTGGACCCACGCTCCGGTCAATCGCAGCCAGTTCGTGCCGCTCCTGGCGCTCGCCGTTCTCGCGGCATTCGCTGTCGACCGACTGCCGCCCACGGACGGCCGCCTGCGCTGGAAGTTCTTTGGCGGCACATGTGTCCTCGCGGCTTTGATCCTGTGGGTGGCCGCGCGCGGTGCGGAAAATCTGGTGCAGCAGACGTTTCAAGGCAATCCACCGGCGGGACAGCTCTACCGAGTGCCTTTGCACGTCGTGTTCATGGAACGCACGTTCGCCGTGGGCTCGATCGTGTTCGCCTGTCTGGCGCTGGCACGAGCGAAGTGGCTGCGAACCACCCTGATGGCGGCAGTGCTCGGTGTTCTGTTCACACAATCCGGCTGGGTGTTGCGCAGTTTCAATTCGATCTCGCGCGACGAGCACGTCTTCCCGCGCACGGCGATGCTGGACAAGCTCGCGACAACGATCGGCAGCGATCGACTCCAGGTGATCGGCGAGGACACGCTTCCGCCGCATACCAACATGGCCTACGGCATAGCCTCGGTCGCGGTGTACGACGCCCTGTGGATCGAAACCTACGACCGCTTGTACCGCGAGCTCTTCCGCAGCGAAGGGAACTGGCGCGAGACACTCTGGACCTCCGCCCACGCGCTGGAGACGCTCGGCATTCGCTACCTCCTGGCGCTCGAGGGCTGGCCGCGGCTCGGTCCAGGGCTAGCTCCCGATCCCTATGCCCCTGCGCCGCCAGTCTCAGCTCTTGCGCTGCAACCCGGAGTCGAGATCGCGCAGTCGTTCCGCGCACAAGAAGCTGGACTCGAGCGCGTGACCCTCGCGTTGGGGGCCGAGGACGATCCGCTCCCGGCGTTCATGGAACTTGTACTGGAGGATGTTCAAAGCGGCGAAATCGTCGTGCAGCGGCGCCTGGACACCCACTCCCTGCGCGCGGGGATTCCGAAGCACACGCTCTCGCGCTTCGCCCACGATCTGCGTTTCAGTTCACCAACGGCCTGGGTGCAGCTCGCTTTCGAGCCGATCGTCGAATCCGCCGGTCGCGAATACCGACTGCGTTTGCGTCCCGAACCCGGTGATTGGAAGCAGGGCTTCATCGCCTGGACAGTGCCCGACCTGGCGCCCCCGTTGAGTCAGTCGCGCCAGTTGCGCCATGGAGATCAAGTCCTCGACGCGCGCCTGTGCCTGGACTGGGCCGCGAATTTCTCGCGCGACCTCGAGACGCTTTTTGAGCTTGGCCCATTCACGCTGTATCGCTCAAAGACCGCGCCAGGGCGCCACTGGATTGCGCGCGCGACGCGTTCGGCACCGGATGCGGAAGGCGCTCTGAGCGCCACGCTCTCGCACGATCATTCACCCGTCGATGTGGCCATCGTGGAGGGCGTCGGAGCGAGCGATCTGCACGACCTCGAAGACCTCCCCTTCGATCGAATTCCGCGCGTGATCGTCGAAACGCCGCGGCACATCGAACTCGAGGTCAGCGTGCCGCGGGCGGCCTGGCTGGTGTCCGCGATCTCCTGGTACCCGGGCTGGAAGGCGCGCGTCGACGGCCGGCCGGTGGCGATCGCGAAGACCAATTACGCTTTCCTCGGCGTCCCGATCCCCGCCGGTACACACCGCGTCCAACTGGACTTCGAATCAGATTCCGTGCGTATCGGCGCGTGGATCTCGATCGCAGGCCTGGGGGCGCTCGCGCTGCTCGCCGGCCTGGCGTGGCGCGCGCGCCGAGCGACCTGAAGGTCTCGGGTGCCGCGGCCGAGCCGCTGCGCAAGACTTGCACGGGGCGTGGGCCACTCTGAATCGACCACGCTGAACATCAATGTTCCGCGCACGTGACCGCCGGGCATTAGCTGCGCCCGATTTCTAGGCCTTCGAGGGGTTCGGCGCGAACCACGCGTCCGGTGGGCGTGATCGGCGCAGGCTGCATTGAGGGAGTATGGCGACGGAGCATGGCGCCCGACGCGTCCGCACGGCGCGCAGATGCACTCCGCGGAAGCCGCGCTCAATGAGCGCCAAGTGCCCGGCCCCTTGGCGGGAGCGCGTGTTTCGCATACAACTTTCGGCCAACAATTCACCGCAACGGAAAGAGCCCCATGCCCAGCACCCTGAAGAAAATCAAAGTCGCCAAGCCGATCGTCGAACTCGACGGCGACGAAATGACGCGCATCATCTGGAAAGAGATTCGCGAGCGACTGATCCTGCCCTACCTGGAAGTGGACCTGAAGTACTTCGACCTTGGCATCGAGTATCGCGACAAGACCAACGACCAGGTCACGGTGGATTCGGCCATGGCGATCCGCGAATTCGGGGTCGGTGTGAAGTGCGCCACGATCACGCCCGACGAAGCGCGCGTGGCTGAGTTCGGGCTCAAGCAAATGTGGAAGTCGCCCAACGGCACGATCCGCAACATCCTCGATGGCACGATTTTCCGCGAACCGATTCTGTGCAAGAACGTTCCGCGCCTGGTGCCGGGCTGGACCGAACCGATCGTCGTCGGCCGCCACGCATTCGCCGATCAATACCGCGCCACGGATTTCCGCACCAAGGGGCCCGGAAAACTGACGATCACGTTCACGCCCGCTGGCGGCCAACCGGAGACGCGCGAGGTGTACGAGTTCAAGGGTCCGGGCGTGGCCATGGCCATGTACAACACCGACGAATCGATTCGAGGGTTCGCGCGCTCGTCGATGAATTACGCCCTGGCGCGCGGCTACCCGCTCTACCTCTCGACCAAGAACACGATCCTCAAGGCCTACGACGGCCGCTTCAAGGATCTGTTCCAGGAGACCTTCGACAAGGAGTTCGCCGACAAGTTCAAGGCCAAGAAGCTCACATACGAGCACCGCCTGATCGACGACATGGTGGCTGCTGCCCTGAAGTGGTCGGGCGGATTCGTGTGGGCCTGCAAGAACTACGACGGCGACGTGCAATCCGACACCGTGGCCCAGGGCTACGGATCCCTGGGGCTGATGACGTCGGTGCTGATGGCACCGGACGGCAAGACGATCGAAGCTGAGGCGGCCCACGGAACCGTCACGCGCCACTACCGCGAACATCAAGCTGGACGCGACACTTCGACCAATCCGATCGCGTCGATTTTCGCCTGGACGCGCGGGCTCGCCTACCGCGCGCGCTTCGACGGCACTCCGGAGGTCGAGGGCTTCGCCCTTGCTCTGGAAAAAGTCTGCGTGGACACAGTGGAGGCAGGTCAGATGACCAAGGATCTCGCGATCCTGGTGGGCCCCAAGCAACCCCACCTCACGACCAACAAGTTCATCGACGCGATCGACACAAACTTGCGCAAGACGCTCGCGGGCTGAGCGCGGCCAACATTGCGGACGCGGTGTGCCAAGGGAAGTTGGCGCCGCGTCCGGCTCGCACCCATCCAGCCGGCTTCTCCGACGCCCGTCAGGCAGCTAGCGCCAGATGTCGAAGTCGCGGCGTCTTTTCCCCGGGTGAGTTCGCTGGCGCCCTCCCAATCGGCCCCCAGGCCCAGACCCCGCAGGCTCTGGTCGGTCACAGCCGTAGGCAAGCGAGCCCCCCTCCCGGCCATCGGGAGGCCATCCGCCCCAGGGCGGCGACGAAAAATAGAACCGGCGCAATCGAATTCAGTCGCGGTCACGTACGAAGGCACCATGAAAGCACTTTGGTTCGCGGCGGTGACGGGTTGCGGCGCGGCCATCGCCCTCGCATGGTCGGCCGGGGCGGGTGGCCGCGCGGAGGCCTCGCTCGCAGCGCTGGCCGTCGGAGGCCAGCCGGCCACAGTGCAGGTTCCTCCGGTCTCGGCGATCCGCCAGCCCCAAGCGGCTGTACGCGCCAGCGCAGCGTCGATCGAACCGTCAGAACATACGGTGCAGGAGGCGTCCGCGCCGCAGGAACGGATCCACTCTCCCGCCGCCGCGGAGCTCGCCGCTCAGCGTTACTTCCACGCCCTCGTGGTCGCGGAGGACCTCGAGCGCAGCCTGCCCGCGGACACCGACGCCGAGACCCGGACCCGCGAGCGGTTCCCCGGACTGTTCGCCGCGATCGAAGACCGCGACCGGCTCGCCACCGAATTGACCAGCCACGCGCCGCCCTCGGTTCAGGAGAACCTGCCTGCGCTGGATTTCTCGGCCGAGGGCGACGATTTCGAGCGAATCTACGGCAAGTGGTCGCGCGAGGACCTGTTGGTGGAGAACTGGCGCCTCTCGCGCCAGGCCTACGTGGAATCGAACCGGCTGCTCGATCAGCTGGCGCGGTTTGGCCCCTTCGAGCCCATGACCAATCCGCCGCTGATGGTCTTCGGCTGAGGCCGCACTTCGCTGACCGACTCCGTGCGAGTCGTCGACTTGGGTGACGGAAAATTCGAACAGCGCAAGCTCGAGCTGAATGAGCTCGACCATCCGTGGATCTTCGCGGCGAAGCGCCATCTCGACGCGCTCGAAGCGCGCCTGTCGCGCTAAGAGCACGTCCTGATACCTGGCTGGCCGCGAGCAGCCCGCCCGAAAAAGTGCCCTGCTGCGGCTTCGCGCTCTTCGCCGCGGCGTCGTCACACTCGTCGGGCCGTGCTCAGCGGCCACGAAGGCCGCCTCCGCCGTCCCCCCGTCGTCCCTTCGGCGCGTTCCTAGCCACGACGAAGATCGCTTCGCCTCGCGACGGGACTTTTTCAACGGGCCGCCAGGCCAATTCCAGGCTCGCCATCGCGACGTTGCAGCTCCTCCGAGTATTGCAGGCGAATACGCGTCGTCGCCGCGCCTCGCGGCTGGCGGCCTGGAATCGCCCAAGCGCTCAGCTAGGTATTAGGACGTGCTCTAGGGCCGCGCCGCGGTCCGGAGCGCGCTCAGTTGTCTTCGCGGAAGCGTTCGATGCCGCGCAGCTGATCCAGCGCGCGATCCAAGCTGTGGCCGGCGATGCAGTCCGCCAAACGCTGCAGTCGAGGCGAGTGCGCGAGTTGATCGCGACACAGGCGCGCCCCGAAAATGCCCAGGGGAATCACGGCCAGCCCCACGGCCAGATTCACCGCCAAGACCGTGCCGCCGAGCGTTGCGTAGAGATCCAGTTCCAGGAACCCCTGGGCCGCGACGATCGCCAGGGGCGTCCAAATCAGCGGCGAAAGCAGGAAAATCCACTGCGTGTGCCGCACCTGCGACGCGCGCAGATGCGACACGCGGCGCTGAATCTCAAGCACCGGGGCGGCGTAATCGATGCGCAGCGTGCCTACAAGTTGCGCGATTGCCGCGGCCGTGGACGCCAAAGCGGCGAGGTGTAGGGCCAGGGCCGGCAGAGCGAAGCGCGCCACACGAATGTGATCGGCGAGGAACGAACCGATCAACACCACGGCGATCACGCCGCAGATCAACTCGAAGATCAACCCCGCGCCGTGGCGGCGCAGGACGGCGCGTGTGCGCTGCAGCGTGAGCCCGCGCAGGGCGCGATCGCTGCGCGCTTCGCTCAACGCCAGTCGCCGCTCGAATTCGCTCCAGGTACTTTTGAGTTCATCGAGTTCCATGTTCGCTTCGCTCCTCAGTACAGTTCGCTGCTGCGCAGATCGCGTTGGATCCGCCGCTTCAAGCGGTGAATCTTCGTCGCCACGTTGGTTTCACTGAGCCCGAGCACCTCGGCGATCTCGAGGTAGCTCTGCTCCTCCATGTACAGAAAGAGCAGCGCGCGATTCAGCCCATCGAGTTCGGCGATGAAACGCCGCAGGGCCGCCACGCGCTCGTCCTGTTCCGCTGAGCCCTGCGGCTCGTCGATCGGATCGGCCGCCGAGTCTCCTGCGGCCCCCGTGTAACGCTCGCGCACCCCGGCACGGCGCGCGAAAGTGATCGCGACATTCAACGCGACGCGATACATCCAGGTCGCGAAGGGACGGCTTTCGTCGTAGCGCCCAAAGGCGCGCCACAACTGCGCGCGGATTTCCTGGGCCAGGTCGAGGCGGTCCTCGGCGTGGGCGCAGTACATCCCGGCCACCTTGCGCACGATTCCCCCATGGCGCGCGATCAACGTCTCGAATCGGTGCTGGGACGAAGCGTGGGTCATGCTGCGGGGGCTTTCACCGACGCGCGACCTTGCCGCCCGCCCGTGGGCCCCATGATTCGCGGCGCGCTGGCGAAAATCACGCTCGCGGAACTTCCTCGCCCGCTGCCACCCTCGCTGCGGACGATTCGACACAGGGTCGCTCGGGACTCACCCTGGTGCCGGCCCTGGTCCGGGCGCCAGCCAAGGCATCACAAACCCAGCAGTAGCATGCCTTTAGAGCGCCACCTGCCCCACGCTGCCGGCAGTTCCGCCGGGCATCGTGCCGTATTTTTAGGGTTCTGTTAGGGTTCCTGCCCGGGGAGGGTGGCCCCGCTCCCCATGTACATCTCTCTGCGCACCCACAGCCACCACTCCCTGCTGACCGGCGTCGATTCGCCGGCGGCGTTGCTCGAGCGCGCACGCGAGTTGGGCATGTCCGCCCTGGCCCTGTGCGACATCGACACCCTCGCGGGCCTGGTGGATTTCCTGCGCGCCGCCGAGCGCCAGCGCGCGCAGGACCCCAAGGGTGCCGTGCGCGCGATCGTCGGCGCGGAGATTTCCGATCCCTGCGGCGAGCCGGGCCGCGTCATCCTCCTGGTGGCGAGCGAGCGCGGCTACGGAAACCTGTGCCGCGTGATCACCGCGCGCCACCTCGGTCCAGGCCTGGGCCGCGAAGGTGCGTTGATCGGCGACGACGCGCGCGAAAGCGGCGCCCAGTCCTTTCGCCGCGTGGACGCCCTGGTTCGCTGGCACGAGGGCCTGTTCCTCTTGGTCGATCACCCGCGACTTTTGATCGCGCTGCACGGGCGAATTCCGGCGCGCCAATTGTTCGCAGCGATCTCGCCGGCCGCGCTGCTCGCTTCCCGTCGGCGTTCGATCCCCCAGGAGAGTGCCACGACGGGCAACACGCACCTTGCACCCCTGGCGCGGCTCGAGCACGACGACGACGATCCCGATGGAGCAGGCACCGACTTCGACGTGCCGAAGACGCCGCCACCCCAGGCGCCCTGCGGCGCGCTCGAATTGATCGAAGCCGCGCGCGCGGTGGGCTGCGCGTTGATCGCGGCTCCGGATGTGTACTACGCCCATCCCAGCGGCCGCAACGATCACAAAGTGCGCGCGGCGATCAAACACAACGCACTGGTCCACGATCTTCCGCCGGAGTGGATCGCGCGCGAACCGGCGCATCTGCAAAGCGTCGCGGAGCTCGCGCCTTTGTACGCGGAAATCCCCGACGTGCCCGGGCCCTGGCCGGTGAAGTCCGCCGCCGAGGGAGACCTGCCGGGTCCTTTGCTGCGCACGCAGACCCTGGCCCTGCACTGCGACTGGCGTCCGACCCTCGACCGCGTGGTGTTCCCGAAAGTCGAGTGCGAGCGCGACGAGAGCCCCTATTCGCGCCTGTGTTCGCTCGCCTTCGACGGCGCGCGCAGGCGCTATCGCCCGCTCAAGCCGGAGGTCGTGCGCCGCCTCGACTACGAACTGGCCGCGATCGAGAGCCTGGGGTTTTCGCCCTACTTCCTTTTGGTGCACAGGATCGCGCTGTTCGCGCGCTCGCGTTCGATTCCCTGCGTCGGCCGCGGTTCGGCGGCGGACAGTTTGGTTTCCTACTGCCTCGAACTCACCGACGCCGACCCGCTGCGCTACCGCCTGCCCTTCGAGCGTTTTTTGAATCCGACGCGCAAGGACCGGCCTGACATCGATCTCGATTTTTGCTGGCGGCGACGGGACGAAGTCCTGGAGCACGTTTACGGGGCCTTCGGCGCCCAGCGCACGGCGATGATCTCGACGATCACGACCTTCGGACTGCGCGCGGCGTTTCGCGAGGCGGCCCTGGTGCACGGTTTGCCGCCGGCGGAAATCAATCTCTGGTCGCGGCGCTTGCCTTGGCACGCGCCGAGCGACACTGCTGCGCCGCTCGCGCGCGACCCGCACGCCGCTCTGTTGCCCGCGGAGCTGGCGCGCAATCTCCTGGTGCGCGCGCTGGAATCCGTGCCCGAATGCCGCAGTTTTCCCCTGCGGGACGCGCGCTGGCAAACGGCCCTGCGCGCCGGTGCGCGCTTGTTCGAGACGCCGCGGCACTTCGGCGTGCATCCCGGCGGCGTGGTCGTGGCCCCCAGCGACATCGCCGATTTCGTCCCCTGCCAGCGCGCGCGCAAAGGCGTGGTGGTGACGCAGTTCGACAAGGACGCGATCGAAGCCATCGGTCTGGTCAAGATGGATCTACTGGGCAATCGCGCCTTGACCGTGCTCGACGACACGACCCGGGCCCTCGCGGCGCGCGGCATCGATCTCGACTTGGCGAAAATCCCCGAGGACGACGGCGCCACGGCGCAATTGCTGCGCCACGGCCGCACCCTAGGTTGTTTCCAAGTCGAGTCGCCGGGCATGCGCCATCTGTTGGTGCAGATCGGCTCGCACTGCATGGACGACGTGATCCAGGCCGTGGCGCTGATCCGCCCCGGTCCGGCCAGTTCGGGCATGAAAGATGCGTTCGTGCGCCGCTACCGCGGACTCGAACCTCCCCACGCGCCCCATCCTTCGCTGACCGATCTTCTGTGGGACACCCAAGGCGTGATGCTCTATCAGGAGGACGTGATGCAGGTCGCTGCGCGTTTGGCGGGCATGGATCTCGCCCAGGCCGATCGACTGCGACGCGCGCTGCAAAAACATCGCGGCGCGGAACTCGAGGAGTTGCGCGAGCGTTTTTTCTCCGGTGCGCGCGCGAACGCCGTCGCCGACCCAGACATCGAGCGCGTCTGGGAGTTGATTGCGAATTTCGCGTCCTTCGGTTTCTGCAAGGCCCACGCGGTGACCTACGGGCGCATCGCCTACCGCGCGGTGTACCTGAAGGCGCACCACACCGCCGTGTACCTCGCCGCGTTCCTGGCCAGCGACACCGGTTATTACGAGCGGCGCGTCTACATCGAGGAAGCGCGGCGCCTGGGCGTGCCGATCCTGCGGCCCGACGTCAACAAAAGCGCCGCGCAGCACACGATCGAATGGAACGGCAGCGCGCCGTGCCTGCGCGCGGGCCTGGGCGAGGTCAAGGGCCTCGGCGTCGCGACCCTGGAGCGGTTGCTCGAGCAACGTGCGAATCGCGGACCGTTCTTGTCCCTGCCCGATTTCCTCGATCGCGCGCGCCCCCAGAGCGACGAAGCCGCGCAGTTGATCCAATGCGGCGCCTTCGATTCATTCGACCGCACGCGCCCCGAATTGCTGTGGCGTCTGCACTTGCTGTGCGCTCCCAAGCGGCGCATGCCGCGCGGCGAAGGCCTTTCCGCGCACGAGTTGTCGGCCTGCGGCGCCACGCCGCAATCGCGCGAGGACGAGGCACTGGCAGCCGCCCGCGCGCGCACGCCGGGTTGGTCGCGCTCGAATCTCGGCCTGGGGGCCATGGGCCTGGCCCCGGGCGAATCCGTGGGCCTGTTCGCCGCCGCGGAACTCGGCGCTCCGGCCCTGCCCGCCGTGGCGGACCTCGGCCCCACGGAACGTGGCCTGATCGAGCATTCGATCCTGGGCTTCGCCGTGGGCGCCCATCCCACCGTGTTGTTCCCCTGCGCCGGTGAAGCGCGCCGCGTCCAGGCGCGTCAAGGCGCTCCGCCGCGCAAATCCTGCGCGCAGATCGCGAGCTTCGTGCGCGGCCGCATTTCCCTGTGCGGTTGGCTCTCCGCCTCGCGCCGCACGCGCACGTCCCGCGGCGAGTGGATGCGTTTTCTGACCCTGGAAGACGAGAGCGGCATCGCCGAAGTCGTGGTCTTCCCCGATGTCTACGCCCGCGACGGCCACCTGCTGGTGGACCAGGGCCCATTCCTCGTCAGCGGCGTCGTCGAAGACCAAATGGGTGCCGTGACACTACACGCCGAACGCATCTGGTGAAGGGACGCCGCGCACTGCTACCGTTTGAGCACCCATGTTCACCATCGACTGCATCGAGGATCTGGACTTTCGCCTCGCCGACCTTCCGCGCTGCGCGTTGCCGACGCGCGTGCTCGTCGCGGATCCTGAACACTTTGATCTGGAGTACGCAATCAATCCGCACATGCGCGACGAGCACGGCGAATTGCAGCGCGTCGATCGAGTTCTCGCGCGCGCCCAGTGGCAGGCATGGGTCGATGCATTGCGCGCCAGTGGAGCCGCGGTGGATGTCCTGCCCGCCCTCGCCGGCCAGCCGGATCTCGTGTTCTGCGCCAACCAAGCCCTGCCCGTGGCGAGCGATGTGGCGCCCGGCGGCGTGGCGCGCGTCGTGCCCTCGCGCATGGCCCACGCGCAGCGCCGTGGCGAAGTCGAGCATGTGGTCGCGAGCCTCGAGCGCATGGGCTACCGCGTCGATGCGCCAGCGGCCGCGTCGCCGATCGAAGGCATGGGCGACGGACTGTGGCACCCGGGGCGGCGACTGCTTTGGGCGGGAATCGGCCCGCGCTCCTCGCGCGCAGCTTGGGAAGAACTCGCGGAGCGCTACCGCGTGCCGACCCTGCTGCTGGAACTGGTGGACCCGGACTTCTATCACCTCGACACGGCCCTGGCGCTCTTGTCCGAGACAACCTGCCTTTGGTGGCCCGCGGCCCTGAGCGAAAAGAGCCAGGCCCTGGTGCGCGCCCTGTTTTCGCGCGCGATCGAAGCCGACGGCGGCGAAGCGCGCCGAAACCTCGCGTGCAACGCGTTTTGCGCCGATGGGAGGCGCGTATTCATCGATGCCGGAGCCACTCGAACCGCGCATGAACTCGCGCAGGCGGGATTCGAGGTCACTGCGCTGCACACCGGCGAGTTCCTGAAATCAGGGGGCTCGCTGTTCTGCATGAAGTTGTTGCACGGGCCGATCTGAGCTAAGGGCCCGCGCAAGAATAAGTTGACCATTTCGCCGGCCCTCGCCGCCGCTGGCTGCGTTGCACCTCCTCGGAAACCATCGAGGTTGCCTGCGTCGGTGCGCCTTGCCAGCAGCGACGATGGCTCGGCGAAATGGCCAACTTATTCTTGCGCGAGCCCTTAGAGCACGTCCTGATACCTGGCTGGCCGCTTGGGCGATTCCAGGCCGCCAGCCGCGAGGCGCAGCGACGACGCGTATTCGCCTGCAATACTCGCAGGAGCTGCAACGTCGCGATGGCGAGCTTGGAATTGGCCTAGCTGCCAGCCAGGTATCAGAACGTGCTCTTCGCGCGCCGACCGCAACCGAGCGCTCAGGCCAGATCTTCCGCGCGCATCCCCACGCGCTCGAGATCCTCGCGCACAAGGGCGAACACCGCCTGCGCGTAACGGCGAATTTCGTACTGCGCGTCCTGCTTCATGCGCTGGTCGAGGAAGTGCATCACCCCCTGCAGCGACACCGTCCAGTAGGCCTGGGTGTAGATGTTCTGCGGCAACAGCATGCGCGCGATTTCCTTCGCAACGCCGCGACCGATGCGCTCGCGGTAGAGCTCGAACGCGCGCGCGCACTCCTGCTGCATCAACTCGCGCTCGCGGGCGTGGTCGAATTCCGCGCCCAGCTCGACTGAGGCCTGCTTGTTGCCGTGGGGCGGATTCGCGCGCATGCGGGCCGGGATGTAGACCTCCTCGGCCCACTGCACGTAGCGCCCGGAAATCTCGTTCCACGAACAGCCCTTGTCCGTGTCGAACATCACGTCGAACACTTCGAGGTCAACCGTTTCGCCATTGACTTCGTAAGTGCGCCAACCGGAACCCACCTGGTACTTGAAGGCCTGGCGAAAAACGAACAGCGGCGCTTTCCAGTGGAAGGTGTAGAACGAGTGGCGGTACGGCGAAGTGTGTCCGTTCTCCCACAGGAATTTCGCGAGTTTCGCGTCGTTCGCGTCGTAGCCGGACTTTTGCTTCTCGTAGCTGATGCGCGCCGCGTTGACGACCTTCAGCGCCGAATCCTGCTGCATGCGATCGACCAGGGCGACGAATCCGATTCCATCGTCGAGGGTCGGCGCGGCCCCTTCGGGCATTGAAACTTTGGTCACGGCCATGGGGCGCTAGTTTGCCTTCGCGGCCCCCGGGTTGCGAACGTGGAGTGCCTTCAGCGGCCGCTGGACTCGAGTTCCAGCTCGAACGCGGCGCAGCCCTCGCTACCGGCGCGCGAATGCACGGCTGCCACACGGGCTCGGGCGAGTTCCTCGCGGGCTAGCGTCGGGTTGTGATCCGCCAGCGCCAAGCGCGCGCGGGCCAGGCGCACATCGCAGGCCAGGCGCCCCAGGCCATCCACGGCGCGCCGCGGATCGAACTCGCCATAGGCGCGGGCGAAGATCTGCGACGCCAGCTTGCCCGTGCGAACGTCGTGGAGTAGCCGCGCGCCCCGAGCCGCGAAGGCGCCCAGGTCTCCGCCGTCGCGCGCCGACTCCAGGGCCAGGCGCCGAGCCTCGAACAGCAGGCGCTGCGTATCGTCGACCGCAAGTTCACCGCACAGTCCGATCTCCGCGGCCAGGGCCAGGCGGCCGTAAAGCTCGGCCCCGCCCACAGACTGCGCCGAATTCGCGCGCACCCGGCCGGCGCATTCCAAAAGAAAGCGCGCATCCAGTCCGCGCCAGCCGGTCACGCCTTCGAGACAGCCCGCGATCCGCCCGGCGCGGGCGAAGGCCGCGATCAACTCCAATTCTGCTCGGGCCGTGAATTCGACCTCGGCGCGGCGCTCCCCTGCGGCGCGCGCGGCGAACTCGTCAACGGCGCGCTCGCCGGGCAGCTCAAAGGGTACAGCGTCGTCCAGGAGCGCGACCGCGTTCATGTGAGCAAAGCCCGTGATCAAGTTCTCGCGCTCGAAGGCGCGCTCCTGGGCAGCGCGGGAGAGGTCCGCGCTCGAGCGCTCGCGCCGCTGCAGAACTTCGAAGCGCTTCAAGAGCGCGCCGTGGATCTCGGCGGAATTCAACTTGAACAGCTCCGCGATCGTCAGCGTGCGCAATTCGGTGTCCAGTGCGTCCTCCTCGAGCCACTGCAGCATCACGCGGGCCAGGGCCGGTTCGCGCAGGGCGCGCGCCCCCAGACACTCGATCGACGCGAGGATCTCGCCCGCGCCCGACTCCGCGGAACGCGCAACTTCGAGCAAGCGCGCGGCGCTCGCGCTGTCCTCGGCGACGCTGAACACGCGCAGGGCCCGCACGCGCAGGGCCTCGTCGTAGTTCCGATAGTCGGTCAAGAGAATCTGAATCGCCGCTTCGCGTTCTGGGAATGGAGCCAGGGCCAGGGCCGCCTCGGCGCGCAGGCGCGAAGGCATTTTCGGCTGCATCCACGGCGCCAACGAGCGCCGGCCCTCCGCGCTGCGCCCCAGGAGGTAGATCGCCGCCTTACCGAGTTCGATCGAGCGACCGCGACTGGCCTCGAGCGCCGCGAGCATGCTCGGCTCCGCACCCTGATCGGCCACGGCAACCAGGGCGCGCAGCAGCGACAGGGCGCTGGAGACGACGCGCGGATCGAGTTCGGTGCGGCCCTCGCGCGGACTGTCGGCGAGAATTCGTCCCAAGTCCTGCTCCAACCATTCGCGCAGCGCCTCGCGGACCTCCAGATCTCCACGAAACGGCGCAAGCAATTCTGCGGCGCGCGCGCTGGTGGTTCGCGACTGCGAAGCGATCTCGAGCAAGTCGGCTCGAAACGGAGTCCAGGGCAAGTCGCGGGTCAGATCGCCGAGTCGCTCGGCGCGCCAGTCTTCGGAGTGACGGGCCCAGGCGGCGTGCATGGCCAACATCCACGGGCGCGGATCCGGCGCACCGGCCAGGCCCTGGAACGCCTCCGCCGCGGCGTCGTCGTCAGGGTCCTCCAGGCCACTCACGAGGATTTTTGCGCTGCCAGCGTCGCGATTCTGGCGGAACGTCTCGGCCACGATCAAAAGCGCGCGCGCACGCTGGGCGGGCGCGACTTGCGGCGCGAGCCACGGCGAAAGCGCCTGCGGATCCCAGGCTTCCACTTGACCGCGCAGGCCATTGAACAGCGCTTCGGCCAAGTCTGGCCTGACCATGGCCAGCGGCGTGGCGATGGCGAGCAATCGATTCCCATCGAGGGCTTCGATCGCGCCGCCGAGGCAGTCGACGATCGCGTCTGCGCTGCGGCCCGGGGCGCAGGCTTGGGCCGCGAGGCGTTCGCCCAGGGGCGCGCCCAGGGCTCGGGCCGCGCGCGTCATCAACGCTCGCACGGCAGGGTGCCAGCGGGCCGCGGCGCTCCAGTGGGCCGCGAGGAAGTCCAACTGCTGCGCTTCGAGCGCGCCCGCCTGTCGTCCGAGGCACGCGAGGCACAGTGCGTGAATCGCACGCCACTCCTCTGGCGCGTCAGCAGCGCGCACCGCGACCTGCTCGGTCACGCGCCGGGCAATGCCAGCGCCCTCCGGCGCCAGTTCCAGGAGCGACAGGAGCATGACCACGTTGGGATCGGCCCGCGCGAGCGCGTCATCGAAGCGCTCGAGCCACATTTCCGCCAAAGCTGACTCATCGCGCGACCCCGACTGCAGTGCCTCCGCTAGGACCAGATCGCCGACGCGCACGTCCGCGTCGTTACTGAGTCCGCGAAGCTCCGTGACATGCATGCCTGATCGCGCCATGGCCTTGGCTCGCTCCAGGCGCTCTTCCCAGGTCGAGGCCCCGGGCGAAACTCCTGAAATTTTGCCAGCCGCGGTAATTGTGTCCGCCGCGGGATCCGTCCCCGCTCCTGCGGCGGCGAGCACTCGCCAGGCCGCTGCGCGAACGTTGGGATGTCCGTGCGTCGTCAGCGTCGCGATCGAATCCCGCCAGAAATCGACCGCCAACTCCGGGCGAGCATCGAGCGCCCGGGACAGAGCATCGAGCGCTGCCACGTTTTCCGTCCAGTGAATTTGAGGATCGGTGACCGTGAGGCCGCGCGTCAACCACTGCGCCGATCCAGCGGGGTCCGCCGCGGCTTCGCGCACGCGCAATTCGCGGCTGAAGTCGCGCACGCGAGCGAGCGCACCGTGGTCCTCTGGGCCATGCTCCTTGGCGGCGAGGTCCTGTGATTGCACGCCGAGGACGGCGCACAACACCCAAGTGCTCAGACTGAGGGCGCCGGGAAACATGAGGCGTGCTTCAATTGAGCCGCGGGCAGGAAATCGATCAAGTCCGAGGCGATCAGCGCGCGCTGGCCCAGTTGCTCCGCGGCAAGATCACCGGCGAGGCCGTGCACGTACACCGCGGCGCGCAGCGCATCGATGGCGGAGAAGTCCGCGCGCCCCAGGCTCGCGCTTGCGGCCAGGTACGCCACGGCAATTCCCGCCAGGACATCGCCCGAGCCCGCCGTCGCCATCCCCGGGTTTCCGGTGGTGTTCAGGAACACTCGCGAGCCGTGGACGATCACACTGCGCCGACCCTTGAGCACAACGGCGGCGCAGCTTTGACGCGCAAGTTCGAGGGCCGCTTCCACGCGACCTTGCTCGGTGGTGGGGATTGCCCGCCCCAGTAGCCGCTCTGCTTCACCCGGATGGGGCGTCAGCACTGTGAAGCCCGCCCGCCGCGCGAGTTGATCCGGCTTGCCCTGCAGCACGTTGAGTCCGTCTGCGTCGAGCACCAGCGGTCCGCTGAAAGCATCGGAGCAAACATCGGCGAGCACGCTCGCGGTCCGCGCGCTCGCTCCCATCCCCGGCCCCATCAGGCGTCCGTGATCCTCGCGCGAAGTAAGGCGCAGCGCGAGAGACGTCCCTGCCAATTCGCGCGCGCTCCAATCCAGCAGCACCCCCTCGGGCGCTGCGAGCGGCAGGAGCGCGAGCAATTCAGGATCGAGCGCTGCCAGGGTCACCAGTCCGGCGCCCGCGCGCGTCGCTGCGCGCACTGCGAGAATGGCTGCACCGGGCATGAGGCGCGAGCCGCAGATGCACAGGACACGGCCGGCTTGACCCTTGTGAGCGTCCGCGGCGAGCCCCGGAGCCGCTCGCGGCGTGCTCGAGTCGACTGCGGCGCCGCTCACACCAAAACCTCGAGGCGGCCCACTTCGATGCCGGCCCAATTGCGCTGGGCGCTGGCGCGCCAGGGCTGAAGTTCGCGCACCTCGCCTTCCGTGAGGAACCCGAAGCGCTCGCACAGGGCAACCACCAAAGGGTGCAGCCCGCGCGTTTCGCCGTCGTCGATCTTGATCGCTAGAGCGCGGTCCATGCCGCGCGCGCCGACCACGTAGACCGCCTGGCCGCCAATTTTCGGAAACAGCCGGCCCTTGGTGACGCGCGACAGGTCCGTGCAAAGGCGCCGGTGGTTGCCCCCGATGAGCTCGGGGTGCTGTCCGGCGGCCTCCAGCATGCGCTCGCAGGCCGTGCGGCGCGCCGGTGCCAGGCGCTCTGGATTCGAGACGCGCGCAATCGCCGTCGCCAGGCGAATCAGCGGCATGCGAAACGTCGGCGCGCTGCAGCCGTCCACCGCCACAGAAAGTTCCCCCGGCATGACGCCAGTCATCGACTCGACCGCCTCGCGCACTGCGCGCTGGACGCGCTCCGCGGGATCGAGGTAGCGCGCCGGATCCACGCCGAGGTGCCGAGCCAGGCACAGGAACCCGGCGTGCTTGCCCGAACAATTGTTGTGCAGGCCAGTGGGCTTCTCGCCGAGGCGCTCCAGTTCGGCTCGCGCCCGCGAATCGCTCGGCGGTTGGGGACCGCACTTGAGAGCCTCCGCTGACAACCCCAGGCGCGAGAGCAATCCGACGACGACCCGCGTGTGACAGCTCTCGGCGTTGTGGGACGAGAGCGCCAGGGCAATCTCCGCGTCGCTCAGGCCGAAGTGTTCCGCCGCGCCGCTCTCAATCAGTGGCAGGGCCTGCAGGGACTTCAGCGAACTGCGCGCGAATATCTTCGCCTCCGCATCTCCCGCGCTGTCGATCAACCGACCGGAGCTGTCGGTCAGGGCCCAAACTCCGCGGTGCTGGGATTCGACCCAGTCGCCGCGCCAAGCCCGCACGAGCACCGGGTTTTCGGGGTAGCCGCCCGGGGCCGCGGCTGTCTGGGGTTTAGGTTGGGGCATGCTCGACGGGTGGCTGGGCCCTGGAAGGCGGCGCGAAGTCGGATTCTATCGCGGCGGTCACGTCAGCGAGGGCTTCGGTGCCCGACGGGATTCAGCGGGTGAGGCGTCCACTCGCGCAACCAGCTCCACGGGGCCTGCTAGGATGAATGTACATGATGCCGCCCTCGGAGCATTCGCCGCGCGATCCGCGCCGCGCCCGCGAAGAGAGCCCGCGATCCGCGCGAAGCGGCGGGCGCGGGACGCTCGTGGCTCGACCGCGCGCTGCGCTCTCCTCGGGGGATGGTCCGCTGGTCCAGGGTGAGTGGCTCGTGCCGCCGATGTTGCTCCTGGGATTGGCCGCCGGTCTAAGGCTCGCACTGGGCGGCCCGGATTCCAGCTTCGCAATCTGCTTCGCGCTGTTGCTCGGCGTCGGTGTGATTTGGATTGCCGCGCGACTCTTCTGCGCATCGCCGCAGGCGCCGGCCTGTCCGCACTGCAAGCGCAGCACGCTGGTGCGCCTGGCAAGCGATCAATCCACCGGCGCGCGCTGCTTGCACTGCGGTTGGCGCGACGAATCGGCCGACGCGCGGCGGTTGCATTCGCCCATAGCTCCGCGACTTCAAGTGCGCGGCGCCACACTGGCCCTGCGGATGGTGCCGCGCGCGCGCAGCTTTGGACCTGTGCGGCACACGCCGCCCAGCCGCCTCGGCGAGGGTCGCTTCGGAGATCGTCCGCCGCAGGGTCCGCCCCGACGCCGCTGGCGCTGAGCCGAGCCGCACTTGCGCTGGGGTGGATTTTGTCCCACGCTCAAGGTCGCCGCGACGGGCGCCAAGATGTCCAGCAAACCGGAACCGACCATGATCGAGATGCTGCTCGGGCGCATCGTGATGCGCGAGAACTCGGCGCAGCAGTTCATTTTCCTCACGGAGCGCGGCGGTGCGCGCGGATTTCCGATCGTGATTGGCGGAGCCGAGGCCTCCGAAATCCACCGCGTCGTCACCGGGGTGGGATCGCCGCGACCGCTGACGCACCAACTGGCCCACGGGCTGGTGCAGGCGCTCGATGCCGACCTCGTCGGCTGCGACATCGTCGATTTGCGACAGAACACGTTCTTCGCCCAGCTGGTCCTGCGCCGGCGCGGCACTGAGGAGCGGGTTCTTGTCGACGCTCGCCCCAGCGACGCCATCGCCCTGGCCCTGCGAGCAAAGGCCACCATCCGCGTGGCCGAGTCCGTGCTGGATCAGGTGCGCACCGACACCAGCGCCGACCCCATGCCCCGGCCGGACAGTCCGGAGTAGGCTCGCGCGCCGGGCAGGGCGCACATTCTCGCGGTAGGAGAATTGTCAGCGCGCTCCCGATTGGTGAGACTCCGCGCTTCGGACGACCCACGGAGGCGTGGCAGAGTGGCCGATTGCAGCGGTTTTGAAAACCGCCAGGGCGCAAGCCCTCGAGGGTTCGAATCCTTCCGCCTCCGCCATTTCCGCGCGCGCTATTTCCCCCCGGCGTCGCTGCGCGCCGCGTGCCGGCGAGCGCACGCTCGACGGCACGCTCGCCTAGCTCGACGGCACGCTCGCCTAGCTCGACGGCACGCTCGCCTAGCTCGACGGCACGCTCGCCTGGCTCAGAATCCGACGACGAATTCCAGTCCGTCGGTCAGCGTCGAGTTGTTTGGGGCCGCGAAGCCCTGGTCACGGCCCCAAAACTGCGCGTTCACGAGCGTGCCGGGTACCAGCAGGTACGGCGCGGGGTTGCCGCCGAGACCTCCGACCGCGAACGCGTTCATGTCGAGCGAGTACACGCCCGAACAATCGTTCGCCGGCGCGGCGTTTCCGCCGGAATTGAGCGCTATGGAGCGCTTGATCGGCGCGTTGATGCAGCGCAGCCCACCTTGGAACGCCACCGCCGCTCGGCCGGCATTGGTGTAGATCAACAGACCCGGTTTGCCGTTGCGAACGTTTGCGCCGCTGAGCGTGAAACCGGAACCTGAGGTGGCGCTCGGAAGGCCCGCGCCAGCGATCGCCGGCGTGCAGCCCAGGCTGTTCACTTTCGCCGTGCAGTAGGTCACCGTCGGCGAGGTGTAGGTGATTGTCAGCAGCGGACGATTCGCGACCACGCTGCTCTCGCGCGTGTCGAAGCGCTTGGCCGTGCTGATCACGGCTTCGTTGCCGATCACGCACCAGCCGAAGTTCTGGCCAGGATTGTCGAGCCAGAATTGAACGTCGGCCACCATGCCTGCCTGGGAAGGGAAGGTGTACACACCGGAGCCTGCGACCACCGTGGAGCCCGACACCGTGGCGCTGAAATCGCCGCCGACGGTGCTCCAAAATGAAGCCGGATAGAAAGTGTGCAACCAAGTCGCATCACCGGGCGTCGACGACGCTCCGCTGCCCCCGGTGGGGCCCGCATCCGAGGTGCCCTCGCCCCAATCGGCCAAGTTGCGCTGGAGGCTGACGGTCGCGTTTCCTGAGGTCGTCTGGGCGCAGTTGAGTTTCAAGGTCACCGCCGTGATCGTCGAACCAAGGGGGATCGATCCGACGTCGAAGGCCAGCAACCCGCGGCGAATCGTGCCGCCGCCACCGGAGCCCACGCGCCCGACAAAGAAGCCGGTGCCGATGCCATTGGAGAGGGCGCCGATGGCCTCCTCGTAGAGCGTGTTGTCCTTCGAGGGAGTGACCGAGAGCTGGTCGGCGCCGGCGAAGGTGCACAGCGTGGTCAGGGTGGCGAGCGCGAGGGTAAATCTCATGGATGGTGCTTGGGGTTGTGCGGCAAAAGACCCCAAAAAGGTATCACGTTCCAGATACCCGAGACCGGCGTGGCTCTCAGCGCAGCCAGAAGGTCTCACCGGCGGTCAGAATCGTCATGCGCAGGTCGTGCGACGACTGTCGCGCGCCCGGCACAGTCTCCGCGATCCGGGCTCGGCGCCCATCGATGACCACGACGCTGCCTTCGCCCCACACGCGCCAAACCCTCGGTCCCACCTCGACTGCGGTGCGCTCGTCGATGCCGACGCCGGCGAATTCGGGATGATCGATCACCGCGGAGATCAGGCGCGCCCAACGCTGCCTTGGAAGGAAGTGCTGGTCGACGATCACGTCGTGCCAAAGGCCCAGACCGGGAACGAGCTCAGTGGCCTGTGACCGCACGCTTTCCAGATCCGCCTTGCCGGTCATCATCCAGGGGCTCATGACTGCGGCGCCCGCGCTCGTGCCACCGACGACGGCGCCCTGGCGATAGCGACGTTGGACGTCGTCCACGAGGCGCGCGTCCTCCAGGGCCTTCATCAAATTGCTCTGGTCGCCACCGGGAAGCCAGATCAACGCCGCCTCCTCCAGCGCCTTTTCACCCTCGGCTTCCGTCAGAGGGTCGAGGCAGATCACATTGTGCGCTCCGGCTTGCGCCCAAAGTTCGAGCGAGCCCTTGCCGCGGTCCTTCGATTCCGAAGCCTGGGGCAGGACCAGGATCCTCGCGTTCAGCCCGCCGGCCAGTTCGAGCATGCGCGCGGTCATCTCCGGCGTAGTTCCTCCGCCGCCGATCGCCATGAGCGTGCCGCTGACCAAAGGCTGCGGCGGCGGCGGCCGACGAACAACGACTTCGGAAGTGCTGCAGGCGGTGAGCGACAGAATCAGGACCGATCCGAATTGAAGCGTTCGCATGGGGGCCGATGTTAGCACCGTGATTGCTCAGCCATGGGCAAGGACTGCTACCATCGGTCCGTGGTTGACAAGTACACACGCGAACGCATCGAGAACTGGGTCGGAGACTTCGTGCACGGCGACCGCGCGCGGGAATTCGCCGCGGCGACGCTTGAGTTCGCGCCGGAAGTGCTCACGCGCCTGATGTGCGCGGCCTGCGAAGCGCGCGGAGCGGCGCTCGATGAGCTTGGGGAAGAGGATTTGCGCGCGAGTCTCCTGGGCGATGTGGCGCGAATGCAGCTCTCCCCCACGGCGCGGCGCGAAACGCCGGCCCTGTGCGCTGCCTTCCTCTCGGAGCTCGAACGCGAAGGCCGCCTGGGCGGCGGGCGCGCGCTCGGTGGCTTCGTGCGCGCGATGCAAGGCGCCTTCGACGCGGCCGCGGGCGGGCCGCAGAAGCCGTTCGTGCGGCCGGGAAGTGCCCTTTCGCGCAACGATCCGTGCCCCTGCGGCAGCGGCAAGAAGTACAAGAAGTGCTGCCAGCGCCTGCTGGACAAGTGAGCGCGCGCCCCGGGATTCCAGGGGACAGCCGCAGGCACCGCCGCTACCCTGGCACGCCCCAAACTCGCCACTGGAACTCCTCACTATGTCATCGAATCTCGGTCCGGCCATCGAAGCAGGAAAAGTCGTCACGCTGCACTACACACTGCGGGATGCCGCCGGCAATGAGCTCGACAGCTCGGGCAGCGATGAGCCGATCCAGTACCTGCACGGCATCGGCATGATCGTCCCGGGCCTCGAAGAGGGCCTCGCGGGCAAGCGCCAGGGCGAGAAGACGAAGATCATCGTCAAGCCTGACGACGGCTACGGCGAGCGCGATCCCCGCGGCATCCAGGAAGTGACGCGCGACACGTTCCCGGCCGAGGCGCCGCTGGAGGCCGGCCTCGAGTTCGAAGCTGAAGGCCCCGACGGCGAGCCGATCCTTGCCACCGTGGTCAAGATCGAAGGCGACAACGTGACGATCGACCTCAATCACCCCCTGGCAGGCATCACGCTGCACTTCGACGTTTCGATCCACGAAGTGCGCGACGCCACAGCCGAAGAGCTGGCCCACGGACACCCCCACGGCAGCGACGGTCACCACCACCACGACCACTAAGAGCACGTCCTGATACCTGGCTGGCCGCTTGGGCGATTCCAGGCCGCCAGCCGCTAGCAGTCCGTTGAAAAAGTCCCGTCGCGAGGCAAGGCGTGAGAAGGCGGAGCAAGGAGCGCGACAGAAAGTCGCGCGCAGGCGGCCTTCCTGGCCGCTGAGCACGACTTTCCGAGCGCGACGCCGCGGCGCCGAAGCACGTCGTGCCGTAGTAGGGACTTTTTCAACGGGCTGCTAGGCGCAGCGACGATGCGTATTCGCCTGCAAAACTCGGAAGAGCTGCAACGTCGCGATGGCGAGCCTGGAATTGGCCTAGGGGCCCGTTGAAAAAGTCCCGTCGCGAGGCGAAGCGATCTTCGTCGTGGCTAGGAACGCGCCGAAGGGACGACGGGGGGACGACGGAGGCGGCCTTCGTGGCCGCTGAGCACGGCCCGACGAGTGTGACGACGCCGCGGCGAAGAGCGCGAAGCCGCAGCAGGGCACTTTTTCGGGCGGGCTGCTCGCGGCCAGCCAGGTATTAGGACGTGCTCTAAGGTCAGACTGGGCCGCTCAAGAGCACGCACTCCAGCGGGCCGTTGAGCAATGGGCGGCGCGATAGCCGCGGCAGGCGCAGAGCTTCCGCCAATCGCTGACTCGATGTGAGCAGCGAGAGGTGATAACCGTCGCAGCCCTCGGCGACGAATTGGCCGAAGCGCGTGTAGCTCGCCTCGAGCGCGCGTTCAGCGCCGACGCGCTCGCCGTAGGGAGGATTGGTGACGATCCACGCGTTCCAACCGGGCTTGGGTTCCCATTCTGTGGCCTCGCCCACCGTGAACTCGATCGCAGCCTCGATTCCCGCGCCGTGGAGATTTTCTGCGGCGCCGGCAATGGTCGCCGGATCCCAGTCGCGACCCTGGAGCACCGGTCGAGCATTGGGCTTCGCGGCGCGCGCCGCTTCGTCCACGAGTTTTTTCCACGCTGTCTCGTCGTAACCCGGCCAGCGTTGGAATCCGAATTGCTTGCGAAAGCTCCCGGGCGCGATGTTGCGGGCGAGGAGCAGCGCCTCGATCAGGATCGTTCCGCCGCCGCAGAAGGGATCGATGAGCGGTGCCCGTCGGTCCCAGCCCGAGAACAGCACTAAGGCAGCCGCCAGCGTCTCCGACAGGGGCGCGCGTCCCTGGTAGCGACGCCAGCCACGCTTGTGCAGGGACTCGCCGGAAGTGTCTACGAGCAGCGTGCAACGGTCCTTGACCAAGTGTACGTAGATCGAAACGTCCGGATCTTGCTTGTCCACGTCGGGACGGCGATTTTCTAGCTCGCGGAAGCGATCGACGATCGCGTCCTTCACGCGCTGCTCGATGAACAGCGTGTGGTCGAGGGCCGATGCGTTGGTGTGCGCGTCGATCACAAAGCGTCGCTCTCCTGCGAGAAATCGCGACCAGTCGACAGCCCTCGCGCCCGCGTAGAGCGCCGCGTCGTCCTTGGCCTCGAAGCGCGAAACGCGCATCAGGACGCGCACCGCAGTTCGCAGCCACAGGTTTGCGCGCATGGCATCCACAAGCGTGCCTTCGAACTGGATCCCGCCCACTTGGCGCTCGACCTTTCCCAGGCGCAATTCGCGTGCTTCGGCGTGCAACAGAATCTCCAAGCCGGGAGCGCAAGTGACGAAGAACACTTCTCGTGTGGACAATGCGCTCACGTTCCCTTCAGCGCAGAAAGCGCCGGCATTCCTCGGACAACTCCTGCAGGGCTCCCGCGCCGGACCTGAGCAGTTCCGTCTCGTCCTCCAGCGGCTTCCAGTCGTACCCGTAACCCTCCACCAGACCCTTGTGCCCCTCCATGGGGATGTACAGGATCCCGCCGTCGCGCCACAGGGCTAGCTCCTGCCAGCCGGCGATCACGCGCAGACGCGTCGGATTCGGGTCGAACAGGTTCGTTCCCAGCGAATACCTCGGGCGCAGGGCGGGCGCGACACCGAGCATTTCGAGCAACGTCGGCGCCAGGTCGATGTGGCTGGTGGGTCTTTGTTCCTCACCCGGCTCGATGCCCGGCCCGCGCATCGCGAAGCTGACCCAAGTCTGTTCGGGCGTGTAGTTCGAAGTGTGGCCGAAGTGCCCGTGCTCGTAAAACTCCTCGCCGTGATCGCCGGTGACCACGACGATCGTGTTTTCCGCCAGGCCGTGGCGCTCGAGCGCGGCGAGCATGCGACCCGCGACTGCGTCCGCGGACGCGCAGGCATTCATGTAGCGGTTCTTCACGCGCGCGATCAGGCCGGCGTCGGGCTCGCCGCCCATCTTGAGGTAGTCGACGCGCTCCTCGTAGGGCTGAAAGGGCGTGAGCGCGGGATCCACGGAGTAGGTCTGGTGCGGTGAATCGAGCAAAGCGAATGCGAAGAACGGTTGTTTTGCATCGCGAACAGCGAGCCAGTCCTCGAAGTTCTTGGCGACGAGCTGGTCGCGCACGTACTTCTCCTGACCCTCGTGCTTGTCGAAAACCTGGTCCTCGATCGTCACCCAGCAGGTCGAGCGGAACTCCGGTGAATTCATCGAGGCCGCGGACATCACACGCGGCTCGTAACCTGCCTCCATGAGGCTCGTCACGAGCACCGGCGGCGCTTGCTCATTCAGGATCGACGGCCAATAGGATCCGTGGAGGCCGTACACCAAGGAGAAGATCCCAAAGCGCGTCGCATTGCCGCCGGAGAGGTGCTGCTGAAAGCGCCGGCCGCCCGCGGACCAGCGCGTGAGTTGCGGAGAAACCTCGGCCGTGAGCATGTCGCGTCGCAGGGAGTCGATCACGACGATCAGAACGTTGGGCCGCGGTCCATCCGCGGGCAAGCGCGGGCGCTCCAGGGGATACTGAATCAGCACGCCCGCCCCGGCCAATTCGACGCGCTCGCGCTTCGAAAGGTCGTAGCCCATTTTCTTGCCGATCAGACGCTTGATCGTCAGAGGCTGGTAGAGCGGGAACAGACGGCTGCGCGCCATCACGGAGCGATTGCGCGTCATGTCGGCGTAGGCGTAGGTGCCTTTTTCGCCCAGGATCGCGGCGAACAGGCACAGACCTGCGATCCACGCCGGACGCTTGAACCAGCGCGACTGTGGGGCGCGCGCGGTCTGCGTGCGGCGCGCGCACCACGTCCAGAACCACCATTGTCCCAGGCCAACGACGAGCGCGACTGCGCCCACTTGCAACCACAGGCGCGCGTCGAGGTGGATCGCGTCCTCGGAGCCCGGGGTCGTGAGCTCGTGCCACACCAGACCGTTGAAGTGATAACGGAACATGCCGTAGATCACCGTGTCGGCGTAGAGCAACACGAGGAACAGAGTCCACAGCACAGCGTGCAGCGCCGCCAGGACGCGTACCGATGGGATCGCGAACGCCAGGATGCACAGGGGCAGGAAAACGAGCGCGCCAATCATCGCCAGAGTCGAGACCAGAGCCCCTTGCATGAAGAACTCGGCGGCGAGTTCGCCGCTGCGCGACGAATGCGCGAGCCAGCGCTGCCCGATGATCGCCCCCAGGACGATGTTCGCCAGCCAGGCCCAGTAACAGGCGAGCAATCGCGCGCGGCGCGGGACCTGAACGTCGGCCATCAGCGCGATCCTCGCGCGACTCTCGCACCAGACGGGGCAAGAAACATGGTGCAGGCCCGCGACAACTCCTGCAGGGCCTGCGCCTGTTCGGCGATCACGCGATCCTGGTCCGCCAGCAAATTCCAGTGGCTGTCGTAGGCCGCAAGCTCGAGCGGGCGCTCGATGTCGAGCGGCACGCGGAAAATTGCATCGGCCGTCCACAGACCAAGCTCATCCCAACCGGCGACGACGCGCTCGCGCTTCAGCGACGGCGAGAGCAGATTCCCCCCCACAGTCCAGGATCCGCGCAGCGACTCGGGCAGTCCGCAGGCTTCAAGCAGGGTCGCGGCCACATCCACATGGGAAGTCGGTCGGCGTTCGATTCCCGGCTCGATTCCCGGGCCGCGCAGGATCATTGGCACGCTGACTTGCTCTGGCGTGAAATTGGAGGTGTGCCCCCAATGGCCGTTCTCGGCGAATTCCTCGCCGTGATCGCCAGTGATCAGGACGATCGTGTTCTCGAGCTGACCGCTGCACTCCAGCGCATCGAGCATGGCTCCGGCAATGCTGTCGGCGTAGTACAGCGCATTCTGGTAGCGATTGCGCACGCGCTCGCGCAGCAACTCGTCATGGGTGCGCGCCATTTCCAAATAGTCGAGTTCCTCGGCAAAGGGGCGGAAGGGCGTTTGATCCGCGGGGAAGTCGTAGGTCTGGTGCGCCGAATCCAGCAGCGCAAAGGCAAAGAACGGCGCGCTCGTTGTTTTGGGCTCCGCGATCCACTCTGCGAAGCGTCGACCTAACAACTCATCGCGCACCGCGCGCCGCTCTGAGGGAAATTGGTCCTCGACACTGGCTTGGATCGAGACCCAGGCCGTGCTCCGAAACTCTGGGAACTCCATCGACGCGCTGGAGAACACGCGCGCGCCGTATCCAGCCTGCATGAGCACATCGACGAGCAGCGGCGAGCGTTGCTCCTCGAGCACCGGCCACCAGTACGATCCGTGGAGGCCGTAGAGCAGCGAGAACAATCCAAAGCGCGTGGCGTTGCCGCCCGAAAGATGGTCCTCGAAGCGCCGCGCTCCCTGGGCGAACGCCCACAGTCTTGGAGTCACCTCGGGGTTGAGCATGTCCTTGCGCCACGAGTCCACGACGAGGATCAGGATGTTCGGTCGCGGGCTGTCGCTCGGCAATTGAAACGCGCCTGAAGGCAGGGCCAATCCGGCCCCCTCGCGGCGCACCTCGATGCGCGGCGCGCGCGCTTGAGCGGCATGGACGGTCCCGCCCATGAACTCCGACACGCGCAGGCGCGGATAGATGGGGAACATCTTTGACATCGCCACCAGCTCGCGGTCGCGCGAGAGATCGGCGTCGGCGTAAATGGTCTTCTCCACGGCGATCGAGCCGGCGAACAGGAACACCAGGCCGTACGCCGAGCGCAGTTGATTGCGGCCGCGCGTGCGCTCGATGCGCAGCCAGGCGAGCTTCCACAGGAGCCACTGCCCGATCGAGAACAGCGCGAACATCGCGATCCCCAGGGCCCAGATTCGCGCGCCGAGGTGGTAGGAATCCTGGGAGCCGCGCGTGGTCAGGAGATTCCAGGCAGCGCCGTTCAGGTGATAGTGGTAGAGGCCGAACACCCGGGTGTCGATGAACAGCGTCAGGTGGAACAGGGACCAGGTCAGGGTCTGGGCCACGAGGAACGTCCGCTCCCCCAGGCGCGAGACAGCGGCGAGGGCCAGGAACGACCCAGGCACCAGGGCCAGGGTGAGGAGCGAAGTCAAAAGTCCGGCGTGGGCGAAACACCACAGCCGCGGCCCCAAATCAGGCGGCAGCGAGTCCAGGTACGAGGTGCCGATCAAGCAGGCGAGGCCCAGGTTGGCCAACCCAACGAACAGGGTCGCCCGCAGTCGCCCGGGCCGTGGAACACGGACAGCGCCCGCACCGAGGTCTGCCAACGCTGACGATGTGGCCGACATGCCGGGTACATCGTAGCGATTCACTGGGCCGGGGCCGGACCTCGACGCTGTGGGCCCCCGCATGGGTTGTGGATCTGACCGCCTGGGGTGAATCCCACGTGACTGCTGCCGCGCTGGCTCCTGTGGTTGGGCCGATCCTCGCGATCCGGCTGCGGGCGGCCACACAACCATCACCGGCTCACCTGCGCCAGGATTGCCCGCCACAACCTAGCGCCCGCAGGGAAATGGATCGGATTCGCATTGGGCGCGTCCAGTTCGCTTGTGCCCGTGGAACACCCTGCGTAAGCTCGTCGCCCCTCACGGTCCTGCGGAGTGGTGGCAGAGTGGCCGAATGCGCTAGATTGCTAATCTGGTGTCTCTTTTATTGGGGACCGCGGGTTCGAATCCCGCCCACTCCGCCATCCCGGGTCTGGCCGCTTGATCCGGGAGCGCTAACCAGCGATTCTCGAAGCGCCGCGCCGGATGCTCATCGGCTCACGGCGATCCATGCAACTCCCGAGATTACTCCTCGCTCTCGCCCTGGCCGCGGGCACGCTTGCGTGCCGCGCCACACGGGAAATGGTGATCTCGAGCGACCCGCCGGGCGCGGACATTCGCCTCGACGGCGTCCTCCTGAGCCAGCAGACGCCCGCGCGCATCCCCTTCAAGGATTACGGCGTACGTCGGGTCGCGCTTTACCGCGACGGGTACATCACCTACTCCGAGATCTTTGACGTCAGCCCGCCCTGGTACGCCTACTTTCCCATCGACATCCTGAGTGAGATCGTGTTTCCAGTGGGCTGGCGCGACCGGCATCGACTGCGGGTAAAGCTCGAGCCCGGGGACACGAAAGTAGAAGCGCCAGAATTGCTCAAGGTCGTGCAACGCGCCGAGAACCTGCGGCGCGCGGGTCCCAACGGGCCTCGGGAGGAAGCGAGGGAGGCGCGGCGCGCGCCGCGAAAAATGACTGACGAGCCAGAGCTCGTCCCCGAGCCCGTCCCCGCAATCGTCCCCCCAGCGCCGGCGGGGGCCGGAGGCGGACTGTGAATCCTGTCCACGCCCGCTGGCGCGGAAAACGCGCCACGGTCATGGGCCTGGGCCTGTTCGGCGGCGGCGTGGAAACCGCGCGGTACCTGGCCCAGCTCGGGATGCGGGTCACGGTCACGGACCTGCGCACGGCCCAGACCCTGGCGGAGTCTCTGCGGGCCCTGGAAGGTCTCCCGCTGACCTATGAACTGGGCGCCCATCGCGAGCGCGACTTCACCGACAGCGACCTGGTCGTCGCGAATCCCGCGGTCTCCCCGAGCGATCGGTTCCTTGCCAGCGCGCGAGCCGCGGGCGTGACGGTCACGTCGGAGATGGCGCTGTTTCTCGAGGCCTGTCCGGCGCAGGTGGTGGCGGTAACTGGCACCCAAGGCAAGAGTTCCACCAGCCACGCCATCGACCATTTCCTGCGCGCCTCGGGCTTTCGCTCGCACCTCGGCGGCAACATAGGCCGCTCGCTGCTCAGCGCCCTGACCTCCCTTGGGGAGGACGATTGGGTCGTCCTGGAGATCTCCTCCTATCAACTGGAGGCGCTTCCGCCCGCGATCGGCGGCGAGCACGCTCTTGGGAACCGCGTGGCCGCGGTGTGCGCCACAAACGTCCTCGCCGACCACCTGGAGCGCCACCGCACACTCGAGGCCTACGAGGCAGCAAAGCGTCGCATCCTGGAGCTCGCGCGAGCCAAGACGCACGTGGTCCTGTCCGCGGACGATCCGCGCACGTCAGCTTGGCGCGTCGAACGCGGGCGCCCCCTGTTCTTCTCCCCGACAGGCCACCTTCACGCCCGCGCACGCCTGTGGGCTGGAGAATTCCAGTTGGACGGCGTGCGCCTGGGCCACCTGGAGGATCTCAAGCTCCCTGGCACTTTCCAGCGCGACAACACACTGGCGGCATTGTCGACTGCCTGCGCCCTCGGGGCTGAGCCCGCGCTGCTCGCACGGGCCGTCTCGACACTTACCGGTCTCGAGCATCGCCTCCAAGACCTTGGCCTCCGCGGCGGTCATCGCGTCTGGGACAACGGAGTCTCCACCACGCCGGATTCCACGGTCGCCGCGCTGCGGTCGATCACGGGGCCCACGGTCTTGATTTGCGGCGGCCAGCCCAAGCTCGACCTCGCTCTCGACGCCATGGTTGCCGAGGCGCGCAGCAACGTGCGCTGCGTGATCAGCTTCGGCGCCGCTGCTGAGTCGATCCGGGCAGCATTTTCACGGGGCGGTCTGGCCGCAGTCGCTGTATCCACCGTCGAGGATGCGGTGCGCGAAGCCTACGGCAGGGCCATCCCAGGGGACGAATTGCTGTTCTCGCCGGCCTGCGCAAGTTTCGATCAGTACCGCAACTTCAAGGATCGCGCCCTGGCGTTCCAGCGCGCCCTGCCTGCCTGCGACGCCGTCGAACTCGGCGCGCAGAATTGAACTGCAGGCAGGCGGCCCCCCTTCGGGGCCACTCCCGGCCCCCCCGCGGCCTCCTTCTGCGGACCGTCATCCCCCAGACGGGTGAGGATTCGCGGGAAGGATGCTAAGAAGTAGGCAACCTGTTTGATCTTTCCCGCGTCGAAGCCACGGGAAGCGGCCTCAGCGACACCCACGCCACCCATGAACGTCTGCTCCAGTTGCGCCCAGGCGAAGGCGACGGTCCTCGTGACCGAGCTCCTCCACGGCCCCGATGCTTCGACGCCCGTGGAAGTGCGCGAACAAGAGTTGTGCGAGGCCTGCGCGCAGGGTCAGAAGCTCCCGAACAATCCCGCGCCGAAGACGCCCCAGGACATCCTGAAGTTGCTTCACGCGTCGACGCTTCGCATCCGTCGCGAGCCGGCGATCCAGTGCCCTGACTGCGGCATGACACTGCTCGAGTTCCGCCAAAAGGGGCGCATGGGTTGTCCGAAGGATTATGAAGTTTTCGGCGGCCACGCCCGTGAACTGCTCGAACGGATCCACGGTGCTACGCAGCATGTCGGTCGCTTGCCCGGACAGGATCCGGCCGTGGTCGAGCGCGCGCGCCGCATGGGCGAGCTGCAGAAGGAACTCGAAGCCGCCATTCGCCAGGAGGCCTACGAACAAGCGGCACGCCTGCGCGACGAACTGAAGTCGCTGCAGTCCTCCTGAGATCCGGCCTCCCGCGCGGAATTTCCGCGAACACTTCGCCGCCAGAGCTGGAAGAGCGGCTTGATGTGCTGGCGGGCTCGCGAGGCTCAAAATTGGCCCGAATAGGCCTCCTTGGATCTCAACCCAGCCCTCCACTACCATCCTTCCAGGGATTGTCCTCCGCAGACGATCAACCTCCGGGGCCTTGAAGGACGAAAAGCTAGACCTCAGAGAGCCCTCACACATCCCCCGGCCGACAACCGCAGTTCGCGGATCCAGGCCGGCGCACGCACCAAGGAAACTCCATGTTCGACCGTTTCACAGACCGCGCCAAGAAAGTGATGAACCTGGCCCGCCAGGAGGCTCAGAGGTTCAATCACGAGTACCTCGGGACCGAACACATCCTGCTGGGTCTGGTGCAGGAGGGCTCTGGCGTCGCCGCCAACGTCCTGAAGAACATGGCGATCGATCTGAACAAGATCCGCGCCGAGGTCGAGAAGATCGTCAAGACGGGCCCGACCATGGTGACCATGGGCCAACTGCCCTTCACGCCGCGGGCCAAGAAGGTGCTCGAGCTCTCGATGGAAGAGGCCTCGAACCTGGGGCACAACTACATCGGCACGGAGCACCTGCTCCTGGGTCTGATCAAAGAGAACGAGGGCATCGCCGCACAGGTGCTGCTCAACCTGGGCGTCAAGCTCGAGGACGTGCGCGAGGAAGTGCTCGAGTTCCTCGGCGCAGACTCCGCTGAAGAAGAGGAAGAAGAGAGCACGGGCGGCGAGACGCCGTCGGGCAGCGAGCCCACCGGCAAGTCCAGCGGCGGCGGCGGCGGCCGATCCGGCGGCAAGTCGAAAACGCCCGCACTCGACACCTTCGGCCGCGACCTCACCGAACTGGCGCGCCAGGGCAAGCTCGACGTGGTCATCGGCCGCGCGAACGAGATCGAGCGCGTGGTGCAGATCCTCTCGCGCCGCACGAAGAACAACCCGGTGCTGCTCGGCGAACCCGGCGTGGGCAAGACCGCGATCGTCGAGGGCCTGGCCCAGCGCATCATCGACAACGAGGTGCCCGAGATCCTTCGCAACAAGCGCATGGTCGTGCTCGACCTGGCCTTGATGGTCGCCGGCACGAAGTACCGCGGCCAGTTCGAAGAGCGCATCAAGGCCGTGATGACCGAGGTGCGTCGCGTGCGCGACGTGGTCCTTTTCATCGACGAATTGCACACGCTGGTGGGCGCGGGCGGAGCCGAGGGCGCGATCGACGCGTCGAACGTGCTCAAGCCGGCGCTTTCGCGCGGCGAGATCCAATGCATCGGTGCCACGACCCTCGACGAATACCGCAAGCACATCGAGAAGGACGGCGCCCTCGAACGGCGCTTCCAAGCGGTCAACGTCGAACCGCCGTCGCCCAGCGAAACCGTGGCAATCCTCAAGGGCTTGCGCGATCGCTACGAGGCTCACCACCGCGTCAAGTTCACGGATGAAGCTCTTGAGACGGCGGTCGAACTGTCGACGCGCTACATCAACAACCGCTTCCACCCGGACAAGGCCATCGACGTGATGGACGAAGCCGGCGCCCGCGTGCGCATCAAGTCCATGGTGCCGCCGCCGAACCTGAAGGAACTCTCCGGTGAGATCGATCGCCTAGATCGCGCCAAGGACGAGGCCGTGACCGCCCAGGACTTCGAGAAGGCCGCGCAGCTGCGCGACCAGGCCTACCAACTGCGCAAGAAGAAGGAAGAGCTGCAGAAGGAGTGGCGCGCCGAGCAGGCCACACGCGAAGAGATCGGCATCGTGGACGCGGAGATCATCGCCGAGACCGTCTCGAAGATGACCGGCATTCCGCTGACGCGTCTGGAGAAGGCCGAGGCCGAACGCTTGCTCGCCATGGAAGGCGAAATGGGCAAGGTCGTCATCCACCAGGACGAAGCGATCAAAGCCATCTCGCGCGCGGTGCGTCGCTCGCGCTCGGGGCTGAAGGACCCGCGCCGTCCCATGGGCTCGTTCATTTTCCTGGGGCCCTCGGGCGTCGGAAAAACGTACCTGTGCAAGCAACTCGCCAAGTTCATGTTCGGCTCGGAAGACGCCGTGATCACCATGGACATGAGCGAGTACATGGAGAAGCACAACGCCTCGCGTTTGGTCGGCGCGCCTCCGGGCTACGTCGGCTACGAAGAGGGCGGGCAGCTCACCGAAAAGGTGCGCCGCCGTCCGTACTCGGTGGTGCTCCTCGATGAAATCGAGAAGGCCCACCCGGACGTCTTCAACATGTTGCTGCAAATCATGGAGGAAGGCCGCTTGACCGACTCGTTTGGTCGCCACGTGGATTTCCGCAATGTGATCTTAATCATGACCTCGAACCTCGGCTCGCACGCGCTCAAGGCGGGCGCCGGCTTGGGCTTCGGCAAGACCGAGGCGACGGCGAATGTCGACGACAAGAAGAAGCGCATGCGCGCCGACGTGATGATCGAAGTGGAGCGCCACTTCCGGCCCGAGTTCTTGAACCGCATCGACGAGTTGATCATCTTCAACCCGCTGACGCGCGAAGATCTGCGCCGCATCATCGACCTGCAACTGACCGAGGTGCTCTCGCGCCTGAAGGACCGCGGCGTCGAGTTGACGCTCGATCAAGCGGCCAGCGACTTCCTGATCCAGAAGGGCTTCACCGAAGATTTCGGAGCACGGCCGCTGCGCCGCGCGATCGAACGATTCATCGAGGATCCGCTGGCGGAGCAGTTGTTGCGCGCAGAAACCCGCGAGGGTCTTGTGGTCAAGGTCACAGCCGTCGAGGGCGCAGAGGATCTGGTCTTCACGTCGCTGACGGAGCCGTCCGAGCCCATCGCCGCGACATCCTGAGCCTGAGGCGCTTCGCGCCATCCGACCGCAAGCCGTCCGAGTCCACTCGACTCGGGCGGCTTGCTTGTTGATTGAACTGCGAGGCTAGCGATTCATCCCGTCGAGCAATTCGATCTTCGCCTTGTTCACCAGCACGTTGCGGTAGAGGTTCAGGTCGGTCCGGCGCGGAGGCTCGAGTCGCATCTGCTCCGCGAGCACTTCCCGGACCGCATCGAATTTTGTTTCCTCGCGCGCGGTCACCTGCAGGATCACGAAACAGGTGCCGAACTCCATGGCATCGGTGACGCCCCCCACTGGAAGTCCAAGCACGGCCTTCGCCACAGTTCCGGGCCAAAGATCGGCGCGAAAGCGCGCGTCCAATGTTCCGCCGAGCGCCGCGCTCGGGGGGTCCTCCGAATGTTGCCGCGCCAGTGAGGCGAAGTCTCCGCCGTCGCGAACGATGCGCGCCAGGGCGTCGCCACGCACGCGCACGGATTGCATCGCGGCCGCGGTGCGAGCCTGAAGTTGCTCGGGAGTCTCGCCCTCCGCACCAGGGGAAACGAGCACGTTCAGCAGGATCATGCGCGCTTGGATCGAATTGCCGTCCTTGCCGTAGACATCTTCGAAGCGCAAACGCACGGCTTCGGGCGGAATCACGCGGTCCAGCAGGATCAACCGCTCGCACAGCAACTCGATGCGCATGCGGATGTCTAGATCGTGCAGGAACATCGCTTCGTCGCGGCTTTCCATGCTCAGCTGCGCGCGCCAGGCTTCGCGGCTGCCCTTGTGGTCGAGCTTGATCAGGCGCGTGAGGTACTCCTCCGTGCGCGCGCGGACATCGGCCTGGGTGACTTCGATGCCTCTGCGCAGCGCTTCGTTGATCACCACGCGCTGTTCGACAAAGGCCGGAAAGCTCGCTTCGCCGCGCGTGCGCATGAACCAACGCCCGTAGGTCGCCCGCGAGACAGGCTCGCCGTCAATGGTCATCGCCGTCGCCAGTGCGGCGCTCTCCACGTTTGTCGCTGGATCCACGAAAAGGCTCGGCAGAACTTCGATGCGCGCCGCATCCACAAGCGCGTTTCGGAAGGTCCCCGTCTCGTCTTGCTCCGGGCCGCGCTCCTCCAGGCGCGCCACCAGTTCGCCGCGCACTCCCTCCAGCGGCGTGTGCACGAGCCCGTCGACGCGCACGATCCACCAGCCGCCTTTGGCGTAGACCGGTTCAGAGATGTCGCCCGCGGAAAGCTGATCCATGACCGCAAGGAAATTGTGTGGCCAGCCGTACTGCCGATAGCCTCCGCGAGATTTAGCCCCATTGGAGCGCGACGATTCGTCGTCGCTAGCTTCGAGCGCAACCTTGGCGAAGTCCTCTCCGGCCACAATGCGCGCACGCAGTTCCATCGCCCGCAGGCGTCTCGCTTCCATTTCCGCCAGCCGCAGACGCTCCTTCTCAGGGGCTGGAAGAATGTCCTCGGGCGTCAGGAACACGCAGCGCAGAAAGAGCATCGACAGGTCGTAGGCGCGCCCGCCGCGGCCGTAGGAGAGCTCCCACTCGCGTTCGATCTTGACCTCGGGCACGACGCGGTCGATCGCGACGCTTTTCTTCGTCAAGAATTCGATCTCCAATTCCTGCGTGCGCTGGGCGCGGATGCCCGACTCGGTGCGCTGGGTCCGCGCCAATTCGCTGAGCCAACCCTCCTTCGATCCGAAGAACGCGCCGTCGATGCGAAGCTTGAGTTGACGGTCGAGTTCCGAGATCACCTCCTCGGGCGCGAGACCCACGCCGCGGCGCCGTGCCTCCTTCTCGATCAGGTAGTCGCCCGCGAAGATCGTTGCCGAGCGCGCGCCGAAAGTGTCGAGCATCCAGTGGGAGTACTCCTCCAGGCTGATCTCCTCGCCGTCGAGGCGCATGACGGGCGCGTTCTGGGACGCCGGCCGCCAGTCGGGGGCCACGGATTCAGATTGCACCGCAGGCGCGGGGATCGGGACCAGGAACAGGAGCGCAGGGAGCAGGTGAATCATTGCCGTCCCATCCTAAACGTCGCCCGAGCTCGAAGCCTCCGGGATCGATCGTCGCGGACGTGAAGCCCCGATCCCGGCGCAATTCCAGAGATTTGCGGGCGCCAGGGCCACGTGGCGAGGTCGTGCAGGTGTGGACACAGATCGCCCGCTCCTGCTGGACCCCAAGTCGCCGTCCTACCCAGCCGAGTTGACGGGAATCCCGTCGCCCCCGGACGAGATCTTCGTCCGCGGTAGGCTCGAGTTGTTGTCGCGCTCCCCGCGCGTCGCGATCGTCGGAACGCGCGCCCCGACGCCCTACGGCGAGTCCCAGGGGCGCCATTTCGCCCGGGTGCTCGCCAGTGCGGGGGCGGTGATCGTCAGCGGCCTGGCGCGCGGCATCGACGAGGCAGCCCACCGCGGGGCCCTCGATGTCGGCGGCGGGACGATCGCGGTCCTTGGCAGCGGCGTGGATCGGCCCTGGCCCGACGGCGATCTGGCGCGGCGCATGGCGCGCGAGGGATTGTTGTTGTCGGAGTTTGCGCCCGGTGAGGGGCCCCGGCGCCATCACTTCCCCCTGCGCAACCGGATCATCGCCGGGCTTTCGCGCGCGGTGATCGTGATCGAGGCGGCCCACGCCTCGGGGTCCTTGATCACTGCGCGCTGGGCCATCGATCAGGGCATCGAGGTCTATGCGCTGCCGGGCCGCGTCGATCATCCGATGGCGCGGGGTTGCCACCGCCTGCTGCGCGAGGGCGCGGCGCTCGTGGAGTCGCCGGAAGAGCTTCTGGTCGAGCTGGGACTCGAGGCGGCTGCGCAGCGGGCGGCCGGGCTCGCCGCGGCGCCGCCGGACCAGCCGCAAGGCCTCGATCGCACCCTGCTGGGCGCGCTCGTCGGCGAGACCTTGTCCCTCGACGAGCTGATTGCGCGCGTGCAGGCGCCGCCGACCGAGATACTCTCGCTGCTCGCGGAGCTCGAGCTGCGCGGATCCGTGGCGCGCTCACCCGGAGGACTCTATCGACGTGTTGGTGGTTAGCGATCCGCGGACATGACCTGGCCACCAAACTCGAGTGACGATGCAATCTCAATACGACTCAATGCCCAAACCACCCGGCTACTGTTGGCGAATCAACTGGAGTGTCAGTTCCGCGGAGGCGGCAAGAGAAAGATCTACCTCAATGTCCTGAATGGGCATGTATCCGGCAAGCGGTGGAAGGGAAACCATGTACTTCCCGGGACTAGCGACGAAGCACGTGAGTTTTCCGGATCCTGAATCGAGTACTGTCCTCCAGACGACTACGGGGCCACTGGAGTCCGAGAACTTGATGTCTGACATATAATGGGCTGACCAGTCGACGGCACGCTCGGCCTCGCGCAATGATAGGACCACTCTGCGAGCCGACTTCAGTTCCACCACGATTTCCTGGACCCCCTGCGCAACCTCAATCGTACGGGAATCACCCAAGTAGTTGCCTAGTGCACCGCCACCCGCGTCGATCCGTATTTTCCCGGCGGGGGCGCGAAACTCGAATCGTCCAGGGCCGGATGGCGGAATTCCTACGCATCCCGATCCCCCCGGGGCGCCTGAGCCACCAAGATAGGACCAGCACAAAGAGGGTTGGGGAACGAGCATGCCTGTCCCCGAATCCAACACGGTTATGGAAACAAGGCCGCAGGGTGGAACGGTCAGTGTGATTTCTTGAGGGCCGGGTGGTGCAACAATGCACTCGACACCATATCGTGCTTCCTCAAGATAGAGTTCATGCTTGCCTCCACGCAGAAAGAGCTGCTCGTACGTGTAGGCACCACCCGCGACCTGCGTCATGATCGGGCTTCGAATGAGCTTCGCCCGTTCTCGAGCCCTGAGCGGCAAATCGAGGTCAGTCACCACGAGTACGAACGCATCGAGCTGCCAAGAGGGGTCGATTCGTACCAAAATGGTCACAGGGACTTTAGCGCCCTGCGGAATCGGGGGCACTTCGAATTCGATTCGATTGTCGCTGCCGCCGCTGATCCGGACCTCGGTAGAAGCTAGTACTTGTGAGGCATCCCCGTTGCCCCTCTCCAGGCTTGCTGTGTAGCCTCCCGCCGCAAGTCCAATTATCTCGAGGCCCGATCGTCCCTTATCTGGACTCAGTGTCAACGCACGTTCGGCAAGTAGCTTGCGATTGCCGCTCTGCTCCGACCTCCGCAGGCGCACCGTCATGTCTGGCGTTGGTAGCGGCCCAGTCAATTGCACAAACAGATCGCCGCCGGGCTTCAACCTCAAATAGAGGTCTCCACCACCGGTCTGATCGAGCGATATCGCTCCCCAAGCATATGCCTTCTGGTATGCAAAAATGGTGTTGGCGCCCGAATGTCCTTCGACAGTCAATGGATCAATCGTAATAGGACTCACGAGTCCGCTTCCGACCAATTCGGCGCCACCAACCTCGATTGGCAGTTCAACACCTGGGCTGGAAATACCGTCCATCCTATATAGGAGCACATTGCTGAGCTCATCCCCTGACTCCGCATCGATGATGTGCAGTCGAGATGCAGTCAACCAGCGAGCCCTAAGTTGCACAGGTTCCCTGCCTTTCCACACCCTCCCTCGCTCACCGTCGAGAATCGCATCTCTCCCGCGAAGCACGATCCTTGTTACTAGAAAGTCGTCACTCGGTGTGGCCTTGGGATCCCACACTCCATTCACGACATCCACTCTCGTCCGCGATGGAGATTTGCCTGCATTGGCATGCACAGTCAGGTCGAGGAAACCAGACTCCTGGCAGAATTCCTGTTCGGCTTCATCAATGACAGCGATACTGCCATCCAGGGGCCTTAGTTCCAGTGCCGGCGGCTGTGCGGCGAATCTATGGGTAGACGCGGTTGCAACCTCGCCACCGAGTGCGTCGCCTGCGGCTCCGTTCAAAGGTGCATACTGAGCGGGCACTTGCACGGACTGTTGCTGTGCTGGATCACGAAAGCTGACCCAAAGGCAAATGGCGCAGACAATTATGGACACACTCAGTACGCGTTTGCGTCGCATGCCGACCTGCCGCCTAGTCGCCTCTCACACCGTAGATACAAGGGACATTGCGCTTCGCTGCCTGCTGATCATCAATCGCAGGGGCTGCAGGTGATGAAGGCCTCTCTCCAGCAGGCATCGTGATGCACCGCCGGTAGCTCAAGCCGTTGGGGCAGGAAGGATCCGCCGTGACTTCGTTACCGATGACCCAACCAATGCCGGGGATCACCGTAGGATCGGCTTCACATTGATGCTGGCGTAACGTTCTTTCTGTAATTCGACCCTGCTGATCTCGCGAAGCTTGCGGAGCTTCGGACGGTTCGAGCGATTCGTGCGGCCTTGCGGCTGCGCGGAGGCGAGCGAAGCGAGCCGGAGCGCGGCCGCAAGGCCGCACTTGATGA
>CANKOY010000028.1 GCA_947484275.1 Planctomycetota bacterium
CGCACTTCGAACTGGCCGAGCGTCTGTCAAAGGCCGGGTCCTTCGAGGAGGCCCTGCCGCACTACCGCGCGGTTCTCGGCGCGACGCCGCCGGCTGAACTGGAGTTCGCGAGCCACTACGGCTTGGCCTGGTGTCACTTCAGTAGCGGACGTTTCAAGGACGCGAGCGCAGCGGTGGAGCTGCTCTTTTCGCTCGCGGCCAAGCGGGCGGGCTCGCTGGAGGGAGAGCTGGCCGAGGCCAGCCTGGAACTCGCGGTTTGGTCGAATGTCCGCGAGAAGCAGCTGGACCGCGCAGCAAATCACTGGCGCGCACTGCTGGATCGATCTTCGAATGAGCAGCGCGTTTGGTCCGCCGCGCGGACACTCTTGCGCGCCTGGGTGGGGACGGAGTTCGCCACCCAGCGCGAGAAAGTGCTCGCTGATTGCGGCCGCAAGCTGAAGTTGCCTGCCGTGCAGGGAGAAATCGCGGCCGAACGCGCCCTCGAGGCCGTGGCCGCTGGCGATCAGCCCGCCGCGCTGAAGCAACTGGACGCTGCGTGGCGCGCCGCACCTGATTCAGCCGCCGTGCGCGAGGCCGCTTGCACAGTGGCCGAGACTTCGATCCGGGCGGGCGACACCGACAACGGACGCCAGATTCTGCGCGCACTGGTCCGCGACGAGAAAGCGGCCCAGGCGGATCGCGCGGTCTATCAATTGGGCTTCGCCAGCCTCGCCGCTGGCGATGCGCGCGCTGCAAGTGTCGAGCTGGCGCGATTCGACGAGCGGTTTCCAAAGTCTGCCCTGCGCCCTGCGGCGCAATTCCTCGGAGCCGAAGCTCAATACCGCGCCGGAGAGACGGATCGGGCCCTGGCGCAATTCGAGGCCCTGGCCAAGTCGCAGCAGTCGGCGGAGCTGGCGCCGAAGATCTTATTTCGCCTCGGTGTACTCCACTGCCAGCGCGGCCGCTGGAAGGAAGGCGAGGCCGAACTGCAGCGACTGACTCGCGAACATCCGCGGTTCGAGAATCTCCTGGAAGCGCAGTTGTGGCTCGGCCGTGCGCTGGCACAGCGCGGTGAAGTCGCTGCAGCCAATGCAGCGCTCACGGACGTGGCCGGCAAGGACAGCGGAATGCTCGGGGCCCAGGCGCGCCTGTCCCTCGGCGAAATCGCCCTCGGGCGCGAGGAACTGGAATCTGCACTGGCCCACTTCCTGCGCGTCGCGGTCCTTTACAACGACGTCGAGCTGGTGGCCGAGGCCAATTGGGGCGCAGGTCGCGCGTTTGAACGCAGCGGTGAACTCGCGAAGGCGATCCGTTGCTACCGCGAAATCCAGGACAAGGCACCGAGGACCAAGCTCGCCGCCAATGCGCGGGAGCGACTCGAACAGCTTGCGGCGCGCTGAATGTCCGCGGCCAAAGACACAACCCTTCCCTTCTCAATTCTCACTGTCGACGTCGCGCGAAATCCGCGCCAGGAGTCCATGTCATGATCGCCTTCGCACTCACCGCGTCCGCAGCCCAGGACACCGCGCTGCCGTCTCTGTGGGATTTGACTCGCAGCGGCGGGCCACTGATGTTCCCGCTGGCCCTGTGTTCGGTCCTGGCCCTGGCCTACGCGATCGAGCGCGCCCTGCGCACCCGTTCGTCGGCCCTGGGATCGGATGCCTTTGGGCGAACTGTAGTGGACGCGGTGCGTTCCGGCGGTCCGTCTCAGGGCATTCTCCTCTGCGATGCAACGCGCACGCCACTGGCGCGCGTGTTGCGTGTGGCGTTGGAGAATTCCTCGGCGACTCGCGGCGAGCGCGAGAAACGTGTGGAGGACATCGCCACGCTCGAGGTTCGCCAACTCCAAGCGCGGCTCAAGCCCCTGCACACGGTCTACCTGGTAGCGCCGCTGCTGGGCCTCTTAGGAACTGTGTGGGGGATGATCCTCGCCTTTGCGACCATCGCCCTGCGCGGTGGCTTGGGCAAGCCAGGACTATTGGCCGAGGGCGTGTACCAGGCCCTGGTCACCACAGCCGCGGGACTGGCGATCGCGATTCCCACGGTGCTGGTGTACATGTGGCTGCGCGGGCGCGTGGAGCGCTTCGCCCGTCGAACGGAGAGTTGGTACTTGGAACTCGACCGCGGCCTCGCAAGCCAAGGAGCCTAGCCGTGCGCGTGCGCGACGACGAGGAGGAAGTGTTCGAGTTCAGCATGGCGCCGATGATCGACGTCGTGTTTCTGTTGCTGATCTTCTTCATGGTCTCCACGACCTACTCCACCGAGGAGCGCGATCTCGGCGTGGAGTTGCCAACGGCGCAGTCCGGCGAGACATCCGGCGGCGTGCCGCAGGAGCTGGTGATCAACGTCTTCAAGGACGGTCGCTGTTCTCTCGCCGGCCGCGCTCTCGGGAGTGGCGAGCTGGAACGCCTGCTGGCTGAGGCCGCGAGCAACGATCGCTCGACTCAGGTGACGATTCGCGGCGATCGTCTGGCGAGCCACGCGAGCATTGTGGCGGTCATGGACGCCTGCGGCGTGGCCGGTCTCTCCAACTTGGCCCTCGGAACCCGCGATTGAGCCCATGAAAATTACGCTCCCGTCGCTGGTCGGTTGGCTCGCCGTCGTGGGCGCCGTGCTGTGGTCCGCGTGGATGTGGACCGCCTCCGCTCGCAGCCCGGGCTGGTCCGATGGCGCGCGAGTCATCTCCACGGATTCTGGCCTGCGTCAGGCGAGCTGGGGCGAACCGCGCCCGCTTGAGTTCGCGGCTGCGCTCACCGGATTCGCCCGAGTCGATGGTCGCCCGACGCTGAGCGCTGACGGAAGACTCGTGGTCTTTGCCGCCGTCAACCCCGATGGCCCAGTCGACTCCGAAGGGCGCGGGCACGACTTGTTTGTCAGCGAATTGCGCGACGGCGCCCTCGGCGAACCGAAATTGCTCAGGAGCCTGTCGAGCGATGCCGACGACTTCGCGCCGGCTTTTGGAGGTGAGTGGCTGTACTTCAGTTCCGACCGGCCCGGCGGCCCGGGAGGTTACGACCTGTGGCGCGCGCGGTTGGATCACAGTCATGGGGAGAGCCAATGGCTCGCCCCCGAACTCGTGTCGGGGACCGCGAACACTGCGGGAGACGAATTCGATCCCGCTCCCTTGGAATTCGAGCCTGCGATCGTGTTCGCCGCCGAGCGCGGCGCTGGAAAACTCGACTTGTTCCTCGCCCCGCTCGGCGACGGTCCCTGCGTGCGACTCGAGGGCCTCTGCACGCCAGCGTCGGATCGCGAACCGACGTTCACCCACGCTGGCCGTGCCCTAGTGTTCGCCAGCGACCGCGCCGAGGGAGCCGGTGGCTTCGATCTCTACCGCGCTGGGCGATTTGACTCGCAATTCGGCGCGCCCGAGTCACTGGCGCCGCTGAATTCCGACGCGGACGAACGCGCACCATTCACGTGGACCGACGAACTCGCCCTGGGATTCTCGCGCAGCGGGGGGGAAGCCGAGCCGCTTTTGCTGCGCTCCCCGGCCATCGAACTGTTCCGCGCACCCGCGGAATCCTTGGGCTGGATCGAGTGGCTTACGTTGGCCTCCTTGCTTGCGCTTGCGCTGCTGTCGTTGCTCGTGCGCCGCCATCCGGACCTCGACTTGCTGTACAAGTGCCTGCTGGCTTCGATCCTCGCGCACCTGTTCCTGATGTGGTGGTTCCGCGACGCCTGGCTCAACATCGGTGTCAACGAACGCGAGCCGACCCGGGCGCCGATGCAAGTGCGCTTGGAGGAGCCAGAACGCGAGCCTGTGGTCGTCGCGTCGCCCCCGACGCCGATGTCACTGCCAAAACCCGAGCCCGAGCGTCCGCCGTCGGAGGCGTTGGCGACGCCTGAGCGCGCAGAAATTGCTCGGAACTCCGCACCCTCGTCCCCAGAAACCTCGCGTTTGCCTGCGCCTATCGAGCGGGCGGAAGAGCTTGTCTCGAGTTCGCTGCCGCGTGAACTGGACGCGATGCCTCGTGCGCCGTCGCCAGTAGTCGAGCGCTTCGAGTCGTCAGCCGCGGCTCAGCCGGCAGAGCCGGCGCCCGAGGTCGCTCTGCCCGCGCCCGCCACAGCGAACACCGCAGGCAGAGAGCTTTCGCCGCAGCGCTTCGACACGCAGCCGTCGGCACCGATCGCGGCGCCGCGCGCGGATCCCGTGGCCGCTCGCGCCGTGGACAGCTCAGAGATCGCTGCGCGCGCGCCGGCGGATGTGGCGGCACAGCGTAGCTCCGTTTCAGCGAACGAGCTCGCGGACTCGGCCGTCGCGGCCACGACCGCTGGCCCAGCTCCCACAATGGACCTCGATGCCCTGGCGGGCAAGACGGCGGCGACCACTTCGCGCTCCATGGGCACGCCCTCGCGCGCCGCTGGAACACGCTCCCTTGGAAGTCCCGCGGCGGGGCCGGCGGCAATGTCCGTGACGCGCGCCTCGGAGCGCGAGTCGCGTCCGGGCGGCGCGACGAGCGAGGCCAGCACACGTTTGTCCCCGGGTCGATCCCAAGTGTCGCAGGGCAGCCCGAATGCTGGGGCGCACCTCGGTGACGGCGCGAGCGCAGCGTGCCCTGCTGCGACCATGGACCTGTCGAGCCTGGCCGCGGCGAGTTCCAACGGCGCCGGCGCTGGAGCACGAGGTCCACAGCGCGCGCTGGGTGGTCACGCTGCAGTGCGCGGCGCCCCGTCGGCGCCTGTTCGGGAGTCGACATCAATTGCGGAGCCGCGCCCGGAGGACCAGCGTTTGGGTCGCAGCGACGCGGTCGCTCCGTCTCCTGGCGCGGCGTCGCGACGTGAAATTGCCACAGCGATCGACCTCGATGCATCGCAAGTGAGCCCCTTGGCCACGGGCGCTGCAGCTGCGCCGCAACTGAACCTAGTCCAGCTTGGAAGTGGCGCCGTGCGCGACGGTGCCCAGGCAGCGTCCGCGTCCGGAGAAATTTCACGCGCGTCCTTCGACGTTTCGCCGAGGACCACGGAACGACCTGGCGCGAGCTCGGTGCGAGCGGAGCTTTCGCCACCGCGTGAGGGTGCACGGGGCCCAGGTCCATCCAAGCAGCTTGCTGGCGCAGTGACTCCCGGGCGCAGCGCTGCCCCGATGGCCATTGAGGAGGTCGGCGCGCCCGTCGGTGCCTCCGCATCCGTCGCGAGCGCACCGGCAGATCTTTTGTCGGGCATGGAAGCGCTCGAATCTGCGCGCGGAGAGGACCCCTCGATGCCGCCGCGTGGACCGGAGCGCTCCGCGAGCAATGCTCGGGCGCGAGAGCCGGCCGCGCGGGCGGCGGACACCACGCCCCTTGCGCGCGCCGCGCCTGTTGAACTGGACACTCCTTCGAGGCCCGCAAGGTCCCCCTGGGAGGCGACTCCCTACCAGAATCGCAGCGGTGCGGAGAAAGCGCGCGCGCTCAAGCTCCACGGCGGAAGCGAAAGCACGGAAGCTGCGGTGGCCCGCGGACTGGCCTACCTGGCGCGCATCCAGAGCAGCGATGGATCCTGGGGCGACCTGCGCGCCATGGACGAGAAGTACGGACGCGTGGCCATCGGCAAGACCGCGCTGTGCACGCTTGCATTCCTCGGAGCAGGTCACACGCCGGACTCCGCTGGCGAGCACTCCGCAGTGGTCTCGCGCGCCGTGGACTTCCTGCTGAGCGTTCAGGACGCGAAGAGCGGTCACTTCGGAGACTCGTCGGCTTACGACCACGGCATCGCGACCTACGCGCTGGCGGAATGCTTCGCACTGACGCGCGATCAGCGACTGTCGAGCGCGCTGGAGCGCGCCTTGGCACAGGTTCTCGCCACCCAATCCACGGAGGACGACGATCGACAACGCGGCGGGTGGGGTTACTACTTCTCCGACGGCTCGCTCTACGATCCGTGGTCGCGCACCTCGATCACCGCCTGGCAGGTGATGGCCCTTGAGTCGGCGCGCTTGTCCGGCCTTTCCGTTCCAGACGAAGCCTTCGAGGCCGCCCGTGAATTCTTGGTGCGTGCTTTCGATCGCAACTTGGGTGCCTATCGCTACAGCCACGAACCCGAGCGTCTGCGTTCGGCTTACGCCACGCTGCCCGCGTCAACGCCCGCGGCACTGTTCGCTCTGGCGCTCTTGGGCGACGACATCACCGGCCCCAATCATGAGCGCGCGCGCGACTACACTTTGCAGCGGGCACCCGATGGCTATCGCTTCGACGGCGAAATGGAATTCGTGCGCCGCGGCCAGGGCAATCCCTACTTCTGGTACTACGGCACCCTGGCGATGTTTCGTGTGGGGGGCGCGCCGTGGCAACGCTGGAACACCGCGCTGCAGGAGACACTGTTGCCGGCCCAAGAGCGCGACGGTTCGTGGGTGCCGATCGATCCTTATGCGCGCTACGCCCGCGACCGGAACTCGGACCGCAGTTACACGACTGCGATGTGCGTCCTGAGTTTGGAGATCTACTACCGCTACTACTTGCCGCTGTTGAAAGTGCGCTGAGCCAGGCGCGGGTCAGCGCGCGGGGCCGAATCGTTCGTCGAGCAAGCGTGAGCGCCGCAGGGCCTCCGCTTGCTGTGGATCGACCGCGAGCAGCGCGGCCAAGGCAGCGCGCGCACCGGCGAGGTCCGCAGGCGATTTGGACATGCAAAGGTCGGCCAGGTCAAGTTGCGCAGGAGCGAGGCCGGGCTCCAATTCCACGGCCGCCCGAAGATGTCGCTCGCTCAACAAAAGGTCGCCCGCCAGGCGTGCCGTTTGAGCCGCTAGGAATTCGATGCGCGCGAGGAGTTCGCGCGCGCGCGAATGCGCGGGGTCATCCGCGAGCACGCGTTCAAGTTGCTCGCGCGCGCCGTCCCCGGCGCGAAGCGGGTCTGCGAGCGCAAGCTCGGCGAGTTCCATCCGCGCGAGCTGCAGGCCAGAATCCAGCTCAAGGGCGCGCTGCAAACGCTCGCGCGCGAGCTGTGGACTTCCAAGTCGTGCCAAGATCTGGCCGCGCTGGAATTCAAGCGTGGCCACTGGCCGCAGGCCCAATCCCGCTGCGCGATCGAGGTGCGAGAGACTGCGCGCAAGTGTCTCGTTCCGCTCTCCCGGCGCGAGCTCGCGCGCCTCGAGGAGCAGCCAGCGCCCCACGGTGACATCGGTCTGAACGACCATGGAGTGCCCGACGAAAATGAACCAGAGCGCCCCGAGGGCCAAAGTCCCCTGTCCCAGGGGCGTTCGACGGCCCGCGGTGGCCAACTCTCGGCCCTGGAACTGCACGCGCTCACTCCGCAGCAAACGCCAGCTCAGTACGGCGAGCAGTGCGCTGATCACCGCCAGTCCGATCGCCAGGAGGAACGGCACGAGGTCGTAGAGTCCTCGCAGGGCGAACAGCGAAAGCAGAAACACGCTGGCCAGGGAGACTTCCTCGCGCGCGCTGAAGTCATAGGCACGCTGCGTTGTCGGAGACTTCGCGCCCTTGCGCGTCAATGCAGCGCCGCGGCTTTCCCCGAAGCCGAAATACAGCGCATCCTTGGGGCACACGCTGATGCAATCCATGCACTTCATGCAGCCGGTATCGATCACTTGACCAAAGCGCGCGACCTCGGCGTGAACTTGCACGTTGCTTGTGCAAGTTGCCGTGCAGTGACCACAGCCCTCGCATGCGTCGGTGACGCGAATGCGCGCATGCGACGCGCGCTCGGCGACGGCGAACACGGCGCCGTAGGGGCAGCCGTAGGTGCAGAAGCCCTTGGCGCCAAGCAAATACACGATCAGGAATCCATCGACGAAGAACGTCAGCAGCGCGATCCCCGGACCCGGAAACGAGGCCCAGAAGTTCTCGGTGCTGAAGTGCGGACGAAAGCCCGCGAATTCGCGGCCTTCCAGTAGACGCGCCAGAGTGGGCCACAGAAACATGTACAGCGCTGCGCACAGCGGCACCCAGACCAGGAGACGCGACCGAATCGGCCGCGGTCGCAGACCAAGCTTGCCCAGGAACCACGCCGCCGCGTCCTGATAGGCGACCACGTGACAGGCCCAGCCGCAGAAGAAACGCCCCAGAATCAGTGTGGCCAGAGTCGCCACCATGAACAGAATGAAGCCGGCGTTGACGTAGCCCAGCTCAAAGGTCTGCATGGCCTCCGACGGTTCCAGGGGCGTCATCGTCGAGCCCTGGACGCGCCATTGCGCAACGTGCACGAGCACCAAGACGTGGACCGCGATCAGGGCCACGGCGCGCCAGCGCGAACGTTTCGAAGTGCGCGGGGTGCCCCGCGGCGTGTGAGCGCGCGCTGCGGGCAGGCTCTCGCGTGCCGGGGCGGACGGGGTACTGCGGACGGACATTCGCGCTAGCTAGCCCGGCCGCCGCACGCGGCGCAAGCGCGAGGGCAGGTTCGGGGCCTGGAAATCGAAGCTCTGGCGCACAGGGCTGTCCAGGTTAGGCTGGAGTGGGTCATTCCGTGCCGAACGCGTGCCCGTAGTCATCGCGCCTCGAGGTTTGACCGATTCCCCATCGCAAGGACTCTCCATGATTCGTTGGTCAGCATTGACGCTCTCCCTAGTGACGCTCGTTGGCGCCACGCCGCTCCTCCAGGCTCAGTCGAATTCCATTCCAGGGAGCGATGTCAAGCTAGGAATCCTCGGCGGGCTCCAGGTCTACGGCCACGGCGGCACCTATCCCAATGGCTACACCGCCATGGCGATGGCGACGACCTCCTGCAATGTTGGCACGGTCAACGTTCCGTGGCTGAGCCCCATGAATGCCGACCATCCCCTGATCGCGTTCCTGGCGGTGCGCGAATCGAACGGTCGCATGGAGCAGATCTCGGACCGCAGCTACGTGAAGCACGGGTTCTACGCGCTGTCGGACAGCCAGTGCACTCCCTGCCAGAATCCGTCGAATGGCACCTTCCTGGGCATCGGCTGCTCGGACACCTACGGCACGGGCAACAATTCCGACCGGTATTACCTCGGGCCGCCGGAGGAGATCAATCCGTGGCTTGGTACGTGGGTTCCGGCCTGTTCCTACTTCGACCAGGGTGATCCGAGCGTGGGCGGCGGCGCTGCCTGCGACGGCAACCGCAGTCTCTCGGGCGCGATGGTAGCCGCGTTCCCCTTCGAGAAGCACCGCGTCGTCATCCAGGACGCGGATCTAGCGGTGACCAGTTCCACGTTCTACTACCAGGGTCAGTACGTCGTCCGCGGCGAGCCTGAGGCCAATCGCAACAACAACCTGGTCTCCAGCCGCATGTCGGTGGGTTGGAGCGGGTCGAGTTGGAGCATGACTCAGAATGGCGGCACGGCGCTGGAGGGCTCCGTGCTGCAGCGCTGGAGCGGATCCACGCTGAGTTCCGCCGCCAACTTGCCCGACGACGGCCGCATCTACGTCGGCGTGAAAGTCACCGGCCCCACGTCCGGCATGTACCACTACGAGTACGCCTTCCACAATCGCGACAATCAGCGCGGCATCGGCGCCTTCCGGATTCCCAAGGTGGCGGCGGCGACGATCACCAACCTAGGTTTCTCCGACATTGACGGACTGCCCGGGACCGATTGGACGATCTCACAGAGCGCCACGGAGATCGCTTTCACCACGGCCAACAATCCCCTGAACTGGAACACGATCTACAACGTCTGGTTCGACTCCGACACCGCGCCTTTGGCGGACAACCTGACCCTGGATCAATTCTCGCCGGGCCCCGGCGCAGGCAGCTTCACAGTGGCGTCGAGCGCGCCGAAGGGAGCGCAGGCCTGCAACATCGGGCTCTTGGTGTACTGCACGCCGAAGTTCACTTCCCTGGGTTGCCTGCCGAACATCTCCGGCACCGGCACCCCGAGTGCCACGGCAAACACCGGTTTCCTCGTGAGCAGCACCGACATGAACAACAACAAGCCGGGCCTCATGCTGTACACCAACGGCGGTCAGGCCGCGCTGCCTTTCCAGGGTGGCGTCCTGTGTGTCGGCAATCCGACCAAACGCTCCGTGGGGCTGAACTCGGGTGGATCGCCCTCGGGCCAAGACTGCACGGGCGTCTATTCGATTGACACCAACACCTTTGCCCAAGGGTTGCTCGGTGGAAATCCGGCGGCATACCTCCAGACGCCCGGTACGGTCGTGAACTCTCAATTCTGGGGTCGCGACAACGGCTTCCCCTTCCCGAACAACACGATGTTGTCGAACGGATTGCAATTCACGATCTGCCAGTAGGCGCCTCTCGGGCATAGGGAAACGAAGCGGGGCGGACCAGTGCGAACTGGTCCGCCCCGCTCCTTGTCTAGCGACACCTCAGCGCAGGCGCTCGAGCTTCGTCACGCGCCCTGTTGAGACCCAGTCCATCACGTACAAATTGCCCGCGGCGTCGAAGCGCACCGCATGCGGTGAAACGAATTCGCCCACCTTGAAGCGCTCGGGTGCGACGCCGTTCTGAGCGCGCAGGCTCTCGTCGGGTTGATCGCACAATTGAGCGAGCAACTTGAAGTCCTTGTCGAACAGGGTCACGCGGCCGGCGAGGTCCGCCACGGCAAACACGTCACCGTGGCGCGTGAGGCCGCAGGGACGGCGCAGATCGCGGGCGATGACTTCGATCAGCTTGCCCTCCAGGTCAAAGATCTGCAGTCGATGATTTTCGCGATCGGCGACAATCAGTCGTGCGGGAGTGTGGTCGGTGTCGAGCAACAACCCGTGCGGCGTCTGGAACTGGCCGGGTTCGGATCCCGGGCCGCCGAAGGACTTCAAGTAGCGCCGGTCCTTGTCGTAAACGTGCACCCAGGACTTGCCGTAACCGTCGGCGACGAACAGCCGGCCATCGGGCGCGAGCGCCACGGCGGTGGGGGCATACTCGGCCGCTGAGCTGTAGCTGCCGGACTCCTTGGGCCAGCCCAGGGTCCACTGAACCTCGCCGTCGAGCGTCGTGCCTACGACCTCGTGGCGCGACGTGTGCGCCAGGATCATGGACTGCGCGCCTGCGGCGCCATGGATCAACATGCCGTGGGCGCCGCCGCGGAAGTCCTTGCCCCAGGCCTTGACGAATTTTCCGTCGGGTTCGAACACGAGGACGGCGTTCTCCGTGTCGGTGTTGACGTAGACCCTGCCGGCTGCATCGACGGCGATGCCCCCGTGGGTGTTTCCGAGTTTCATTTCCGGGGGCAGGCGCAGCCAGTTCCCTTGCCAGCGATAACTCAGGGGTGCCTGGCCAACGATCAAATCGGCCGCGGGCACCACGGGCGCCGGGACTGCGGGTTGTTGGAGCACGAAGGCCACGGAGAACGCGAGGAGCGAAGAAATCAGGAGCATCGAGGATCCTAGTGGGAGACTTGCGGGTCGCGGAGAGCCGCGGCGAAACGGCGCGCCGTCTGTCGCGTCGAAAGTGCGAGGCTTGAGCTCGCCAGCCCCGTGAGTGTATCGATGGCACAGCTTGTTTCGCCGCAGGCCTCCAGGGCGCGGGCCAGTTCCATGCGCGCTCCATCGAGTTCTTCGGGGAGCTGCAGGTCTTGGATCGCCGCGTTGATCGAGGCTACGGCCGCGCGCGGGTCGCGCTGGGCCAGGCGGATTGAGCCCTCCGTGGCAGAAATTCGCGCCCGGTCGCCGCGGGAAATCTCCTCCTGCGCTGCGCGCGCAAGTCGCTCCCGCGCCAGGGCCACATCGCCGCGATCGATCGCCAAGCGGGCCAGCCGCTCATGGGCCCTTGCGGACCACGGCAACGACGCCTCCGCGGCCAGTGCGCTGAACTCCGCTTCGCTGCCCTCATTCGCCCCCAGGCGCAGCAGACGATCGGCGCGCTCGAATCGCCCAGGCAAATCGTCGCTCGCCAGCGTGACCTGGGCGGACTCGTCCCGAGCCGCGGCCATGGCCAAACCCAGCCATTCCATCGCAAGGTCCTCGTCTAGCGCTCCATGGCGGCGCGCGATCAGAGTGCCGTTTGCGGAGAAGACACACAGGGCAAGTCGACTCTCACCCGCGATGCGCGCCTCAGGGGCGGAGAGCAAAATGCGCTCGGCTTGCGGGCGCAGGCGTCCAAGGGCGCGCTCGACGGCCACTCGCGTCTCGTCTCCCAAGGGCAGGTCCCGCGCAGCCACCAGTACCACGAGTGCACGCCCGCATCCGCGGAGCGACTCGAGGTCCGTTCCCCATGCCACCGCGCTCCTGCGCGGCGCAAGCAGCCAAAGCAAGCACGCGCCGAACAGGATCAGGCTGCGCGGCAGCGTGAGGAAGCGAAGCGCTTTCGCCAACTTCAGGGGCAGAACTTCACTTGCAGTCCATCGGAGAGTCCGACGCCGAAGGAGGACGCGGAATCGCGGTACCAAGCTTGGAGGTACCAGGTTTGTCCTGCCATGCCGGCGTTGACGGCGATCGGCATGTGCGCATAGCCGAACACATCTGTCAGGAATGTTCCGTGGCGGACCACGGGGGGAGCGAGGCACAGGGTGCCACCGGAGAAGGGCGTCGCGTTCGGACCCGCGCTGCTGCGCAAGAGAATGCCCGGCCGGTTCGGTACTCCCTCGCGAAGCTCCACGGCGAGGTTGGGAAGCGCCGCGCTCGGTGCGCCGGTCGACCGCAGCGTCGGCAGCCAGCCCAGGGAGTTCATCTTGCCGACGCAGTAAGGCTGCGGATCCACGCAGCCCTGCCCGACGGCTGCGCGCGTCACGATCTGGATGTCGTCCACATTCCAGCCGCCGCGTTCGACTTGTCCGTCGCTGCTCAGTTCGAAGCGAATCGTGGTGTTGGGATGGCCAGCGGCCACGGCCGTCAGGTCCAGTTCCATCTCCGTCCAGGCGCTGTCGATCAGGTCCGCGCCCGCGGGGTTCTGCCAGAGCACCTGCCCATTGACCACGATGCGCGCCGTGTCGTTCGGTGCGCCTTCAACAGTGAGCCAGCGCTGCAAGCGCAGGATCGGACGCGGGCAGTTCACGAGGTTGATCAGCGGCGATTGGATCCAGTTGGAACTGTTCGCGGAGTACAGACCATCACCGTTGCCCAGGCCGAGGTCCGTACCCCAGCAGCGCACGCCCGTGCGCGGGCCCTGGGGATCGCCTCCCTTTCCACGGGGAGTTTCGAAGTGCCAATCCACGGCGCCGCTGGAAGCGCCTGTCGTCCAAGTTGAGGCCACGCCTTCGAAGGTGTCACTGTAGAAAATGCGCTCGTCGCCCACGGCAAAGCGTTGAAGGGTTGCCGGTGCGCCTGTGGGAAAGAAGGCCGTGGCGGACTGGGCATCGGAGGCGCTGACGTAGTACTCGATCTTGGCTGGCGAAATCTGCCCGGGAATTGCTCCGGAGAACTGGTTCCCGCCCATGGCGGACATCGTGATCTGTTGGAAAGCGCCGCCATTGCTGCGCCAGAACAGCCTCGGGAGCGCAATCGGTGGCGCGAGATTGGCGCTGGCCTTGGCCGTGACAACGTACGGACCGACCTGGTCGATCGTGTTCGCCAGTTGCGTCACGTTGCTCAGGCTAACGGGCTTGCGCACGTACAACGGAAAGCCCTGGTCCGCGAAGCCCTGATCGATGTCTGTGTAGTGCGGCGTCCCGTTGTCGATGTCGCCGTCGTCGTCGTCGAGCACCAGCCAGTGGGTGCGGACAATGGTCTTGATCTGGCCGTCGTTGTAGGCGTTCATCCAACTGCTGAACAACAGATCCGCGGTCATCGAACCCGCGCTGGCGCCGAGCGAGTTCTTCAAGCGCACACGCAGCTTCCACAGGGCGCCCATGAGGACTTCGCCGTCGGCGTGCACCCCGCCGTAGCAGCCTCCGTTTGCGTCGCCGCAGAACATGCGCGTGTTGAGTCCGCTGCGGATATTGCCGCCGCCGCCGAAGAAATTTTCGCCCACGATGGGCTGATCGGTCAGGTACGTGGCCCAGGTGTCCGCGTTGCCTTCGCCGAATCCATCGGCACCGTTGCCCGAGGAGTAGCGCGCGTTGAACCAGTGCCCCATCTCATGGGCGACGACCGTGGAGTAGGCCGTGTTCACGCAACCGCCTCCGGCACTGAAAAAAGTGACCGAGTTGCCGTTGTAGAACGCGTTGCAGGTGGAGTTCTGATTGAGATTCGAGGTCGCGTCAAAGTCGGCCGTGGCGTCGGCCGGATTGACGCCGCGGACGAAGTCGCGCATGCGACCGATCCAGTACATCGAGTTGGCTTCCGCCGTATACAAAGCCTGGGCCGGAGAGTTCATCAGGATCGCGTTGCCGCTGGGACTCGCGAGCGTGACCTGCGACACATAGACCGGCACCTGGGCGTTCGTCGAAGTCGTGAATGGCCCGTCGAAGCTGACGCTGACGTTCAGGGGCGCCGTGGCACCGACGATGTTGAAATTGCCATTGGCGTCGGTGACCGCCGAGCCCTGGGCGCTTTGAACCTGCACATGGGCCAGGGGCAACTGAATCGTCGGATTCGTGGGGATATCGGGCAGCACCCCCGGTGTCAGGAGTGTCGCCACGTTGCCCGAGACATCACAGCGATGCACCAGCTCCTCGCGGCTGGTGAGCGAGAGGTCGTCGTCCGCGAGCCGCAGCAAGAGTCCGCGCGGAACGCCGTCGTCGCCCTGGCCGAAGACCTCGATCTCCCAGGCCAGCCGACCCTGAGCGCTGCCCTCGGCCACGACCACGTCGATAACCAAGCGCGGGTCGCTGCTTGCTAGGCCGGCGCTGCCGTTGAGTCCAAGAAAAGTGCGCTCGGCCTGCTCGCGGACACGGACGCCCTCTCGGATCGCCGCGGTACGCGCGTTGCTGCCGGAGGAGAGTGCCGTGGAGTCGATCGAGAGCCCGCGTCCGTCGAGATCCATGAGCACGTGCACGCTCGCTCCAACGACGCGAAGACCGCCGATGCGTTGGTGGAAATTCGCGGTGTACTTGTCGCTGGATCCCGCGTTCGAGAGCGGCAGGAACAGCGCGCCATCTTCCACGAGTGTTGCCGGATCAATGCCGAGCAGTTTCGCAGCCTCGCTGATGAGATCGCGCGCCCGCAGCAGGGCTGCGCGATCGTCGTGAAGGCGCGCCGCGGCTGCCGTGCGTCCGCCGTAGAGGAAGCGCACCTGACCACGCTGCGGGTCGGACTCGGCGCGCCATGCGCTCCCATGGGTTTCTTGCCACGCTCCGAGCGCGGCTTGAAGATCGAGCGTTTCCTGGGCGCTGCCCATCACGGACAGGCTGGCGAAGAGGGCTAGGCGCAGGGCGGCGTGGAGCATGGTGAGACAGACCTGGACAGGGTGGGGGCGGACACCTAGAGCCTAACCGCCCGCTCGCCGAGCGGACCTCGCCGACTCAGATTTGCCGGGCCTGGGAGCCGGTGAAAAAAATGCCCACTCGGCCTCGGGCGATGTGCCTCCCGACCGGGACGATTTCAACGGACTTCGAGGCAGCGATCCGGGCTACTTCGTCGTCGCGCCCTGCAACCCGGATTCTTCGCCAGGATTCGCGTAGCGTTCCAACTCCAGCTGGTGCTGACGGTCGTGGAGCTCCCGGTAGCGGCCGCCCTGGGCGTAGAGTTCGCCGTGGGTGCCGCGCTCCACGATTCTTCCCGCTTCGATCACCAGGATCTGGTCCGCGGCGCGAATCGTGGACAGGCGGTGGGCGATGACAAACGTCGTGCGCCGCTGACGCAGCGCGAAGAGACTCTTCTGGACCACGGCTTCGCTCTCGCTGTCGAGGCTGGAGGTGGCTTCGTCCAGGATCAAGATGCGCGGATCGGCGAGCAGCGCGCGCGCGATGGCGATGCGCTGACGCTGTCCCCCGGACAACTTCACTCCGCGTTCGCCCACCACCGTGTCGTAGCCCTTCTCGAAGCCGCGCACGAATTCGTCGCAATAGGAAAGCCGCGCGGCATTCTCGATTTCCGTCCGCGTGGCGGCGGGACGCGAAAATGCGATGTTTTCCGCCACGGTGCCGTCGAAGAGGAAGTTCTCCTGGAGCACCACGCCCAGTTGTGCACGGTATTCGGACAGGCGCACCTGGGCGAGATCGTGGCCGTCCACGCACACGCGTCCCGACAGGGGCCGATTGAACGCCATGACCAAGCTGATCAAAGTGCTCTTTCCGCTGCCCGAGGAGCCCACCAGGGCGGTGGTTGTCCCGGCCTTGGCCGTGAGCGATATGTCGTGCAGCACAATGCGGCCGGGCTCGTACTCGAAGGAAACGTCTTCGAAACTGACCTCGCCGTTAATCGGAGGGCATGGCGCGCGCTCAGCATCCTGTTCGTCCTCCCGCGCCTGACCGCGGATCTCGCGGATGCGATCCAGACCGGCGAATGCCTCGGTGATCTGAGTGCCGATCGACGCGATCTCAATCACCGGAGCTGTCACCAGGCCGATGAACACGATGTAGAGCACGAATTCGCCGAGCGTCATTTCCCCGGCCAGGATCGCGTTTCCGCCCACAAGCGTCATGACCACCCCGAGGACGCCGAGCACGATCGTGCCGAAGGAAGTCAGGGCGGAGACCCCGGTCATGCCCTTCTTGATGTTGCCGAACAGCGTCTCGACGCCGCTGGCGAAGACGCGCTCTTCACCGGGCTCCGCGGTGTAGGCCTTGACCACGCGGATTCCGCCCAGAGTCTGGGTCAGGCGTCCGGTGATCTCGGATTGGATCTTGCCACGCTCGCGGAATACGGGCCGCAGCTTGCGAAACGCGATCGCCATCACCGTTCCGAAAATCGCCAGCACGAGCAGCAGTGCGACCGTCAGCTTCCAGTTGATCCAGAACAGTACGCCGATGGCGATCACCGCCGTGACCGAGCCGCCGACGAGTTGAACGAGGCCGGTTCCCACCAGATTCCGGATGCCCTCCGCATCGTTCATGATGCGCGAGATCAACACGCCGGTCTGGGTCGAATCGAAGGCGCGCACGGGCAGGTGCAACACGTGGCGTTGGACGTCCTTGCGGATCTCGTTGATCACGCGCTGGGCGGCGACCCCGAGAATCTGGCTCAGGCCGTAGCCGGAAAACGCCTGGATCGCGGTGGCGACTCCGCCGGCGATGGCGATCGGCACGAGCAGGTCGTGCTTGCCTTGGCCGATCACGTCGTCGATCAGGAACTTCGACGTCGCCGGCAGCACCAGACCGCACAGGCGCGAGATCATCAGCAACACCAATCCGAGCATCAACCGACCGCGGGAGGCGTGGATCAGATCCCGGGCCTCGGCCCAGGCCGCGCGCGCGCTGACCTTGCGTTTCTTCGCGGGTCCAGAACTGGCCACCGGCTCGCTCATGGGCTCACACGCGTTGGTGGTCTGCTTGCCAGTCCGTTACGCGGCGTTTAATGGCGTCCGGGTCGCTCAGTTCGCCTGCGATCACCGCCTCGAACAGGCTCGGAAGTTCGCTGTCCGAGGCGAAGCGCAGCGCGATGGTCTGCTTGAGAGTCAAGCGCGCGAAGTCCGGGCGCCGAGTCGCGCCCAGCAGGCGCTCTAGGCGCGCGCCCATCTCCGCCCGGATCAGGCGATCCTGCACGGTCAGGTCCCCGGCGCGCACGCAGTACCAGGCGGTCAGGCTGGCGAGCGACAGCAGCAACACGGCCCCGTTCGTCAGGTTGGGCTCGCGGAACGTGGCCCAGCCCATCAGGCACGCGGCGGCCAGGATGCCCAGTCCCGCACCGGCATAGGGAAGGGTGAAACCGCGCCGATGGTTGGCGTAGGACTGGGTCGGGTTCGACATGGAACTGGGCTGCGCTCGTTGGGCTCAGGGCAATGAAGTCAAGACTGCGGGCGGGCCAATGCCTGGCCCACATGGTGTCGCAAATGCCCGACGTAGTCGCGCATCAAGTAGGCCAAGGTCGTTGGTTCCCCGGCCGGAACTGTGCGCCAGGCGATTCGATCCAGTGAGTGTGGCCAGCGCGACTTCTGGGCACAGTCGCTCGGTGTTTCCTCGATGACGCGCGCCAAGTGCAAGTTGTACAGCCTCCACAACTCCACCAGGTCCTGCCAATCGGCGTTCTGGTAGGACTGGGCCTCCTCCCAGGCGTTTTCGTCGTAGCCCTCGAAAACCAGGTCGTCGCGTCCGCGAGCGAGGATGAAGCGACCATGGTTGTTGCAGGCGGAGTCCACCAGATGCCCGATCACCTGCTTTGGACTCCACTTCCCTGGAGCGCGCGGCGTCGAGGCGCGCTCTTCGGAGAATCCAGCGAGCGTCGCTCCCGCCGCCTCCACGGTGCGCCTCAGGTCCTGCGCCAAAGCTTGCATGACATGGCAGTGAAACCCAACGAGCCGCCGGAGTCCAGCGCAGCGCGTGCGGTTCCATTTCGACCGCTTGCGTTCTGGGGTCCGGGGCCGTTGGATGTCGCGATGATGAACTTCCAGCGGACGGGCGCAACAGCGCTCGCACACCTGTGTGCCGCGATGCCACAGTCTCTGACCGCGGCCGCCGGGGCCGCATTGGTGGTGGCATGCGCCTCCGATTCACGGTCCACAGTGGTTCCTCCGCTCGCGCCGCAGGCCGTGACGCCGACGATGTCCGCCGTGGAAGATGAGGACGAGGACGAGGTCACGGGCAAGAGCCTGTATGCGCGTCATTGCGCCGGCTGCCACAACGAGAATGGCGACGGCCGCGGGGCGACGATGCTCTCGCTCGGCAAAGAAGCGCGCAGCTTTGCCCAGGGCGGCTTCGCATTCGGCAACACGGCCGACGCGATCTACAAGACGATCACCTCTGGCATGCCGGGGACGTCGCTGATGCCAGCCTTCAATGCGGCGCTGGACGACGACGAGCGCAGGTTGGTCGCGGACTATGTGTTGACGCTGATGCCGCGGGCCGAGCACAGGCCGGCGACGGAATCGGTAATGGCCGTCGGCGAGCGCGCGCTGTTCGCCTACGGCAAGTTGCCGTCCCTGCGCGAGGGCCTGCCTGAGCGCCCCCGCGGTCTGATGGTCGGCCTGCCTGGCGGCGCGAGCTTCGAATTCCGCATCGACGACGTTCGTCTGCTGGCTATGCGCCGGGGCGGATTCGTCGATCGCACGGACTGGAATGAACGCGGTGGGGGAGTCCTCTTGCCGCTTGGCGGTCTCGCGGCAGAGATCGAGGGAGGAGATCCGAAGCCATGGATCCTCGCGGGCGCTGATTCAGCGCAGGTGCCGATCGAACTCGCACTTTCAGCGGCGCGCATCACGGGCGACCTCGCAAACGAGGTCGAACTCGAATTGCTGCCCAAGTCCGGCCCCACCGTCGGACTTCGCTCTGCGACGGTGACTTGTTTCCAACCCAAGCTGTCGGGGCGCGAGGGCTTTGGTCGCCGTATCCGCATCGAAGCAAGCTCCGGAGAGGCTCAACTTGGGGTGCTGCTGCATGAGGCGGATTCGAAGGACATCGCGTTCAGGAGCTCGTCAGTCAGTGACAACCCGCAGTGGCGTCGCGTCGTTTCGATCCGGCGCCGCGGCGACGGTTTCGAGTACACGAACGTGGAGTGCCTCGGGGAATTGCGCTGGAGCGGGGACCGGCTGATCTGGACGCCGCTCGCCACCCCAGCCACAGGAGGCGAAGCCCACGTCATTGTCGTTCCCTGCGACGTCTGGGACGAGGCGCTCGTCATGTCCCTGGACCGCGACTGCCGCAGTCAAGGAGTGAGACAATGATCCACCTGCCGATTGCCGTACTTGCCTCGTGCACTGTGGCTTTCGCCTCCGCCGGTCCGCGGCAGGGCGCCGCCCCCAATGAAGCCGACTACTACGCCGTGGACTACCTGACGCCGCCGAACGGCGCGCGGATCGAGGTCGGCGGCATGGACTTCCTGCCCGACGGCCGACTCGTCGTCAGCACGCGGCGCGGGCAAGTGTGGATCGTCGAGAACGCTCTGGCCAAGGATCCCAGCGACGCGCGCTTCTCGCTCTTCGCCGAAGGACTCCAGGAGGGACTGGGCCTGACGATCGTCGACGGGCGCATTTTCGTGCTGCAGCGCGCGGAACTCTCGGAACTGATCGACCGCGACCGCGATGGACGCTGCGATGAGATACGCCGCGTGGCGAGCGACTGGGGCGTCAGCGGCCACTACCACGAATTCGCTTTCGGCCTGCCGCGCGACAAAGACGGCAACTTCTACATCTCGCTCAACGTCTCCTTTGGCGATCCCCAGTGGTGGCACGGGCGCTCGACGGTGCCCTACCGCGGGTGGATCCTGAAACTGACGCCCGAGGGCAAGACGATTCCCTTCGCCAGCGGCTTTCGCAGTCCCTGCGGTCTGGGCATGAACCTCGCGGGGGATCTGTTCGAGACCGACAACCAGGGCGACTGGATGCCGGCCTGTCCGATCTATCACGTCAAGGAAGGCGGCTTCTACGGTCACCCCGCTGCCCTCAACTGGACCCCCGACTACCGCGCGGCGAACCGCATCGCCTCGGACACGATTCCTCCCACGACCAAGCGACAACCCGCCGCGGTCTGGATTCCCTACGACTGGGCGCGCTCCGCAGGAAACTTGGCGATCGAAGACACCAAGGGCAAGTTCGGGCCCTTCGGCGGACAGTTCTTCGTGGCCGAACTGACCAACGGAATGGTGCTGCGCACGATGCTCGAGGACGTGCGCGGCGAGTACCAAGGCGCGGTAATCCCGTTCCGCCGCGGCGTCGGCTCCGCGGTGCGCGTGAGCTTCGCTCCCGACGGCACGCTGTTCTGCGGTTTCACCGACCGTGGCTGGGGGGGCCAGGCGCCTGGCGACGGGATCGGACGCATCCGTCCCACGGGGCGTGCGCCCATGGAGATCGAGATGGTGCGGCTAGTGGACGACGGATTCGAGGTGGAGTTCACGCAGCCCCTGCGCGCGGCCCCAGCCCCCGAATCGATCGACCTCTTCCAGTACGACTACGATTATTGGTGGGAGTACGGCTCGCCCGCGCGGCACCTGACTTCCGGGTCGGTGACTTCCGTCTCGCTCTCCCCGGACCGCAAGATCGCGCACCTCGTCACCTCACCGCTCAAGGCGGGCATGTGCGCGCGGGTCAAACTCGGCGGAGTGGTTTCGGAATCGGGCGAGCGCCTGCTGCACGAGGAATTCGCCTACACGATCAATCAACTGCCCTCGGGGCCGGCGTGCACTGAACTCGTGGCCAAGCTGATCCCGCCTCCCCCGGCGAAGGAAAGTTCCTCCGAGGGCATGCTCGAACTGACCTGGGGCGATGCCCTGGATTCTTGGTCCCAAACCGGATGGACGGCCCTTTCCACCGACGTTGGATTGGATCCGGCCAATCGCCGCGGGCTGGCGGCGGGCGCCGAACCGGTCGGAATCGAGGGCTCGGTGCTGATCAACGACGGCGCCTCGCCCAGCGAACTGGTCAGCCGCTTCGAGTTCGGTGACGCTGAAGTGCACGTGGACTTCCTGCTGCCCGAGGGCGGCAACTCAGGCCTGTACCTGATGGGCCGCTACGAGGTGCAACTCCTGGACTCGGCCGGCAAGACGAGCCTGACCTTCGGCGATTGCGGCGGGATCTACAAGTCAAGCAGCGAGGGCGCGAGCTGGCCCGGGCAGCCGCCGATGTTCAACGCTTTCCGCGGGCCGGGGCAATGGCACGGACTGACCGTGCGCTTTCGCGCGCCGCGCTTCGACGGGAGCGGCACGAAGATCGCGAACGCACGCTTCGAGCGCGTCATGATCGACGATGTGTTGCTGCATGAGAACATCGAGGTCCCAGAGCCCACGGGCGGCGCTTCTCTCTCTCCGCGCGAAGTCCCCACCGGACCCTTGCGCCTCCAGGGAGACCACGGACCCGTGGCATTCAGGAACATCTGGGTCAGGCCCATGGTTGAGCTCGAGTCTCGCGGTGAGCCGCTGATCGTCGACGGCCTGTTTGCAGGCAAGCCCCTGCCTGAGGGCTGGACCGCGAAGGATGGCGTGCTCACGGCCGGCGATGGAGCGTCCGACCTCGCCGCGAGCTTCTCGTCTCCTTTGGTAGGGGCGCAGCTCAGCTTCGATGCGAAACTGAGCCGAGGCAGCGACAGCGCGGTCTACCTGCGCCACGGAGCTGCCGCTGCTCCTGGCTACGGCATGTCCCTGGGAGTCTTCGGCAAGGCAGCGGAGCGCGCCGGATCGCTTTTGGGGTTGGGAACCGTGCGCGGTCAATTGACGCCCCCGAACCTGTGGTGCCGTGGGGAATTCGTGGTGCGCGACGGGGCCGAGGGCACGCGGGTTCAAGCGTTCCTCAACGGACTGAAGGTCGGCGATGTGCTAGATCGCGACGGGCGTTCGCCCGGTGGCTTGCTGTTCGCAGGACCGCGAGGCGGCACGCTGCAGCTGCGCAACGTGCGACTCGAGCGCCTCGAGTCCCCCTGAGGCGCCCGAGCAACCCATGGAATGGCGCGAGTGCGCTGCCGAGCGTGTCTCGGCGCCGCGCTTTGAAGGCCGTGCAGATCGTCCAGGAAGGCCGTTACCCGATGCAATGGGACCAGGCCGAGGCCCCGCGCGCGCCCTCGCCCCGGGGGCGATCCGCAATCTAACGAGCTGACTCCGGGGCAAATTTTTGGCGCGCAGCTTGCCTCCCATGCACTCGCTCCGCCGCGCTACGGGGCCACTTCAGCGCACTGCTAGATCGGTGGCTTTGTAGCCGCGCGCGTCCTCGCGGAGGGGCGCCGCGTCGGCTGGGCTGCCTTGGCCAAGCGCAGGCGGCTGAACTCCCACCAGGGCCGCGGTCGATCGCCTTGCGCGCGGCTGACGAGCATCGAGAACACGTCGAGCACGCAGGGGTCCTGGCGCTCGCCAGTGGCCTTGCACAGGCTGTCGTACAGTTTCTGGGGCTCGCGATCGGCCAATTGGGAGAGCCGCTCGATTCCCAGGAGTTCCAGATCGCGGACCGTGGCCGGACCGACGTGCTCCAGCCTCAACCAAGCCTTGCGAGCCTCCGCGGACATGGGCTTTGCCATGGGGTGATGCTACTCGGGATGAGCTCCGCGGCTGTGAATTCTCGGCGATTGGAGGCTTGGGATCGGCTGTGAATTCGCCTCGGGAGATTCCACGAACTTCGAAAACTTGCGTTTTTCTCGGAAAATCCTTGTGGACTCTGTCCCGGGCGAACAGTACATAATCCAAAACACGCGAAAAACGCGTGAAAAACCGCCGCTCGCGAGCCCCGCGCAGGAAGTCCGCCCAGCAACACTGGAATGGACGCGCAACCTGGCCCGTGCGCGAACGACGGTTCAAGGCAACGAAGTCACCACGGGCCGGAGAAAAAGGAACACACATGGCGAAGAAAGCAGCGAAGACGAAAGCAAAGGCCAAGACCGCAGCCCCGGCCGCGAAAGCCAAGAAAATCAGCCCGGCCTCCAAGCCGCGCTCGAAGGGCGAGTTCTACACCACGATCGCCGACCAAATGGCGATGCCGCGCAAGCAAGTCGCCTCGATGTTCGACGCGATGGGCCGCGTGCTCGCCGCCGACCTCGGCAAGGGCGGTCCGGGTCTTGTGAACGTCGCTGGCCTGATGAAGGTCACCGTCGTCCGCAAGCCGGCGACCAAGGCGCGCAAGGGCATCAATCCCTTCACCAAGCAGGAAGTGATGTTCAAGGCCAAGCCGGCCCGCAACGTCATCAAGGTTCGCCCGCTCAAGAGCCTCAAGAGCATGGTCTAGACTCCCTCGCGGGTCTAACTGTTCGATTCACGCGGCGGTCGCGCTCCTCGGTGCGCGGCCGCCGCTCTCTTTCCAGCCGAGTCTGAAAGCGCTACATCAGAGGCATGCAGCTTTCGACGCGCGCGGTGATCCACTGGATGTGTCTTGGCCTGTACATCTGCGCAGTGGATTCGGCTCGCGCGGACGTACGCCTGGCGGGCGTCTTCGGGGATCACATGGTCCTGCAGCGCAATTCGCGCGCGAACCTCTGGGGCCAGGCCTCTCCAGGCGAACTGATTCGAGTCCGCCCGAGCTGGTACGAGCGCGACGCCGCAGTCACAGCCGGGCCCGACGGGAGCTTCAGCGTGTCCCTGACGACGCCCGGAGACCCGGGTCCGCACACGATCCGATTCAGCGCGAGCAACGAGGTCGTGCTCAACGACGTGCTCCTGGGCGAGGTCTGGTTGGCTTCCGGCCAGTCGAACATGGAAATGGGAGTCGGCGGCCAGGGCGGGGGCTACGGAGGCGTGTTGAATTGGCAGCAGGAACTTGCCGACGCCGAGCGGCCTCGCGTGCGGCTGTTCACCGTCCGCAATACGGCTGCCGCCGCGGCTGTGGCTGATGTCAGTGGCTCATGGAGCACGGCAACCAGCACAAGCGTCAGCAGCTTCAGCGCCTGCGGGTGGTTTTTCGCCAGGCAATTGGAGCGCGATCTCGACGTGCCCATTGGCGTCATCGCCGCGGATTGGGGCGGTACACCGGCAGAGGCGTGGACCAGCGCGCATGGCCTCGCGAACTTCCCGCAGTACAAGGGCACCCTCGAGAAGCTCGCAGGACTTGCCGCCGATGGGGGCACCGCCGCTGTTACCCACGCCAGCGAACAGAAAATCTGGGGGCGAACCCTGGCGGCTAAGGATCCCCTGTCGGCAGCACACGCTGAGGCCGCGGGCTTCGATGATTCGGCCTGGGGCACGTCGGTCGTTCCGGCAACCTGGAGCGGGGATCTGGCGCGGTTCGATGGGATCCTGTGGATGCGCCGCAGCGTAGAGATTCCGCGCGCCTGGGCTGGCCGCGCGCTCGAACTGTCCCTGGGCACGATCGACGACGACGATTGGACCTGGTTCAACGGAGAACTCGTGGGTTCCACCGCGGGCTGGGACGTCGAGCGCAAGTACAAGATCACGCCGCCGCTGGAGCACGGCGCGCAGGCGACCATCGCGGTGCGCATCCTCGACACCGGTGGCGAGGGGGGCCTGCGCTCCGCCGCAAGTTCGATCTGGCTGGGCGTCGCCGGCACTAGGGAGCGGATTTCCCTGACCGGCGAATGGAAGATTGCCCGCGGCAGCGAACTCTCGGCCCTTCCGCCAAAGCCGGTGGTTCTGGCGATCAACGGCCACACACCCTCGGCGCTCTTCAACGGCATGATCGCGCCCCTGCGCGACTTTCGCATCGCTGGCGCGATCTGGTATCAGGGCGAATCCAACGTGGGGCGGGCAGAGGAATACACGCAGTTGTTCCCGGCGCTGATCGAGGACTGGCGCGCGCACTTTGGATTTGAGCTGCCGTTCCTCTACGTGCAGATCGCGCCCTTCGCCTATGGTCGCGACAACGGTCAGGCCGGTGACCTGCGGGCGGCGCAGGCTGCCGCGCTTTCGCTCCCGCGCACGGGCATGGTGTGCACGCTGGACATCGGGGATCCCGCGGACATTCATCCCAAGAACAAGCAGGCCGTCGGAGAGCGCCTAGCTCGGATCGCGCTGCACGACGTGTACAACGTGGGCGACGCGCCTCCGCCGCCTCCCATAGCCACCGCTGCCCGGCGCGAGGGTTCGCGCATCTGGATCAGCTTTGACCGCCAGGACCTGACGCTCTGTGGCCCCTCCGCCTTCGAGGTCTGTGGGGAGGATGGGATCTTCAAGGTCGCGCCCCTCGTGGAGCTCGCGGGCGAACGACAGGGCGGGGTGCTCCAGGTGGACGGACTGATGGTGGAGTGCCCCGAGGTCTCCGAGCCGCACCAGGTGCGCTACGCCTGGCGCGCGGCCGCTAGCCCCTCGATTTGCACCTCGGACGCCCGCCTGCCGATCGAGCCCTTCTGGCTTGGGATCCCCTGACCTCGGGTCAAGCCCCCCCCTGGGCAGCTCCACAGGCAAAAAAGCAGACAGGCGCTTACTTAGGGGCGATTTGGGGTATAGCCTCGAAGACCCGGGCACGACGGGGCATGGGGCCTCCGCTCGATGTTGCCCGTGCCTCGCACTTACTTCCGTAAAGGAATCAGCGATGAGAATCTCGAAACTTTGGATGGCCGGCATCAGCCTCGGCCTCTTGGCCGCCGCGACGGCGCCGGCCAACGCCGCACCTGGGTGATGAACCCCCAAAAAATCGTATTCGGGCCCTGCGGGTCCGAAGGCGGGCGGACCGGTCGGTCCGGGTAAAGCAGGTGGGTCAGGTGGTGCAACGACTCCGGGAGCAGGCGGCGGCAAGCGCTCCACTCCGGGGCCTGGTATGCCGGTCGAGCAGCCGCGCGGTCAAAGCGCGAAAGATCTGCTCAAGATCGATTGGCAGTACCCGATGCACGTGATCGAAGAAAAAGCCGGTGAGGGTAGCGCAGCGAAGCAAGCGCGTCGTGCGCTGTCTAGCGAAGCCGCCTTTGCATCACTCGCAGGTCAGGACCCGCGTCCGCTGCTGGTGTTGCGTGAGTGCCTCGTGTGCAACGGCACCGACGACGCACTGCTTTCCAAGGGTGCGGACAATGAGCGCACGTTCCTGCTCTCGACGTGGTTCCACTGCGTCAAGCTGCCGGTCGACGTGCTCCAGAAGGACCACCCGTACTTCGAGCTGTTCGATCACGAGAATCCGGAGCACCTTTTCGTTTCGTTGCCCGATGGATCGGTCAAAGTGAAACTCGAAGGCCAGACCTCGCGCACGGAATTGTGGGATGCCATGGGCCAAGTGCTCGCGGCCGCCTACAAGTCGGATCCGCAGCCGGTGGTCAAGCTGGTGCAGAAGTCACTCGATCGCATGGACGTGCTCGACTCCCGCTTGCTCGACCTGCGCACCAAGCGCAACGAGTTGCTGGAGACCGAGGGCCTCGACTCGCGCAAGCTCGCCAAGGTCGATCTGCAGATCGCCGACGCTAACTTGGAGTTGGTTGCGGCAAAGGAGCAAATCCTCAAGCTTTCGAAGCTAGAGATGAAGAGCTCCGACGGACCGGCGGCCAATCCGGCCAAAGCTGGTAAGTAGCGACCTCCGTGCGCGACGTGCGGAGTCAGTCAGTCGAAATCCTGTGTGACGGCGGCGGCCAGCGACGGAAGTCGTTGGCCGCCGCTTTCACTGGATTGCCGTGGCGCTTGCTCCTGGGCACGGCGCTCCCTTGCCTGCTCCTGTTCATTCTCGCGGGGCCGGGCTTCGCCCAGGCGGGCAAGGATGGCGCCAGCAATCAAGAAGAGGAGAAGTTCAAGGGCGTTGATCCTTACACCAAGGGCGATCCCGAGACGCTGCAGAAGGCCGGCTACAAGTCTTTGGCGCCGTTTTCCTTCGCCCAGGGCATTTCCGCGGAGGAGATGCACGAGGTTCTTGGAGGCATCGAGGTGCTGTGGGCCGAGACTGCGCACTTCAAGATCTGCTCGAGCCTGAAGACCTACAAGTCGAAATCGGACTCGCCCGAGAACGAGGCGCTGGACAAGGATCTCGCGCTGCTCGCCAAGCGCATCCCGGGTTTCCGACCGCTGAAGCGAAACCAGCAGGACCCATGGTTGCGTCTGCACTTGTATGCGCTGCGGCTGGAGATGCTGTACGAGGAGTTCTGTGCGCGCACCGGGTTCCGCGACGCGGATTTTCCGCCCCTGGGAACGACGAACACCATGGGCAGCGGGCCCTACCTCGGGCAGAAGCTGAAGCCGACGATTCTGCTGGCTGAAAAACGTTCGGCCCTGGGCCGCTTCAACTTGCGCTACGCGAAGAGTGAGGAGTCAGGTTCCCATCGCGCCCAGTTGGAGGGCGGTTCGATTTTCTTCGGCATTTCCGCTGAGTCCATGCGTGAGGCTGGCTTCGAGCTCGACATCGCCATGCACTGCGCAATCGTCGCCGGCGTTACCGCCAACATGCTCGACGGCCTGCGCGATAGCTACTGGGCCACCCCGCTGTGGTTCGACATGGGGCTCGGACACTGGTTCTCGCGGCGCGTGGACAAGCGTTTCACCTACTACGCCAACGGAACCTCGCGCTACACGGACGACGACCTGTCGGAGTGGCAACCTCGGGTGCGCGGGCTGGTGGACAATAAATTCCCCTACAGTTGGCAGGACATGCTCGAGACCCTTGATTGGAAGCAATTGACGCCCCAGGCGCACATGCTTATGTGGTCGCGCGTGGACTGGATGCTGCAGCAGGAGGGCAAGACGCTGCGTGCGTTTATGGAACCGATTAGCGTGCCTCTGACCCAGAGCAGCCCAGAGGAGCGCAACAAGGCTCAGGTGGAGCGTGCCACGAAGGGCCTGAGCGATTGCTTCGGACAGTCGGTGGCCGATTTGGACCGCACCTGGGCGACTTGGGTGCTCAAGACCTACGCCAGGAAGTGAGCCGCCCGGGCGGGCTCGGGCCTCAGCGGGCTGCGATTTCCTTGCGCAGCGCGGCCAGCTCCGATTCCTTGCGATCTGCGTAGCGCTGGATTGCGCGCTCGCTTTCGATCGCCGCCGATAGCTGGCTTTCCATCATGTCCGCCCGCTGCTTGTGTCCGTCGCGCTCCAGGCTCGCGCGGGCACAGCTGACTTCAAGCTTGTCCAACTCGGCGCGGGCACTAGAGAGTTCGCGCTCGAAGATCACGCGGGTCGTATCCGCCTTGCTGGCCGCGGCCTGAGTTTCCTTGAGTCGCTGCTCCAGGTCGGCGCGCAGTTTGGAGGCCGCTTCGTCGCGCGCCGCGAGCTCCTTGGCCTGAGCTGATTTCGCACTCTCAAGTTGCTGGCGGGACTGGGCCTGTTCTTCAGACAGGCGCTTTTCGAGCTGAGCCAGGCGCTCGCATTCCTTGGTCAAACGCCCGAATTCCAGATCCTTCTCGGCCACAAGTGCCCGGGCTGACTTGGCCTCAGCCTGTTCGCGCGCGATGGTGGCGTTGAGCTTGACGATCCCGAATTCCATTTCGCCGAGGCGCCTGCGCAGCTCGGCTGCATCCGCGTTCACCTTGGCGAGTGCCTCGCGCTCGCCCTTGGCCTGCGCGAGTTCTTGTTCGACTTGTGCCTGGGCGGACTTCGCTGCCTCGAGGCGCTTCTCCGCTTGGGCGCGAGCGCTGGCGGCCGTCGCGCCTTCGCGCAATGCGGCTTCCAGTGCGGCGGCCGATTTCGCCGCGAGGCCACGCTCCGCGTCGATCGCGGCCCTGGTTTCGCGCTCGCGGGCGGCGTCGCCCTTGCGCGACTCCAAGAGCGCCCGCTGAGCTTCGGCCAAAGAGCGCGCGCCCTCGGAAAGTTGGGACTCCAACTGCGCCTGCTTGGACTTCTCCGCGCGCAGCGACTGTTCTCCGGCGCGCAGCGCGTCTTCAAGTTCGCGCATGCGCGTCATGGCTTCCTTGTACTGCGCGCGGTGTTCCGCTGATTCCTTCTCAAGGCGCGAGGCCACGCGCGAGACTTCGACGCCACTGGGGTGCGTGTCGAGCGCGGCGGACGCTGTCGTCGCGGCGTGATCGCCCTTCAGACGCCAAACGTCGTCCAGATCCAGTGCAGCCTGAGCCTCGCCTGCGCGTACGACCGTGTGCACCTTGACGCCCGCCGCACTGACACGGCGACGAAGCTCATCCTCGTCGACGCCGAGGGCGGCCGCGGCCGCCTTGAGTCGGACTAACGTCCCCGGCTCAGTTGCCACGGGGGACTCGGTGCGGACAGGCGATACAGAGGTCGAGTTTTGGCGCGCCATGGGCCCCAGGATAGCGGGGTTGTGGCCACTGACCACCGCTGCGAATCGATCGTCGGTGACATTCGTCCACTGCCCTGCGATGATCCCGGCGACCTGCACGCGCGAGCTTCGCCGTCCCGTCACGAACACTGCCCCATGGATCCCGTGGCCGAGTACTTTGCGGCGCTCGACCGTGGCGACGCGCGGGCTTTGCTGCAGCTCTTGGACCGCGAACCGCAGCTGATCCTTGCTCGCCTCCACGGTGCCACGGGTCTGCATCGGGCCGCGGCTCGCGCTGATCTGGCGTCAGTGGAACTGCTGCTGGACCGTGGTGCGGCGATCGACGCCCAGGACGAGCAGGGCACCACGGCGCTCGCCTGGGCCACGGAGGAGCAGGCTGACGCGGTGTCGGCGTTGCTGCTGGCCCGCGGAGCCCAGGCCGGCCCCGTGGACCTGGCGGCCTGCGGCATGGCCGTGGAGCTTCGCGGCCTCCTGGAGCGTGAACCCTGGACGATCGACCAGGGGACGATGCAGGGCACTGCCGTCCATGCTGCGGTGCGCCGAGGACAGGCGGCGACCCTCGAGGTGTTATTGGAAAGGGGGGCCGACCTCTGCGTGCGCGACGGGGATGGCTGGACGGCCCTGGAGCTCGCGCGCAACCTCGGCCATGGCGAACTCGAGGCTGCGCTGGCCCGCGCGCTCGAAGTGCGCGGGGAAGCGCCGTGCGCGGGCGGAACGCAGGCAAGCGAAAGCGCCTCCTATCGCTGCGGCGCCTGTGGCGAGGAGATCGTCATCGATGTGGACCGCACCGAGGGCGAGACGCAGACCTTCGTGGAGGATTGTCCTGTGTGCTGTCGCGCCAACGAGGTAAACGTGCGCTGGGCGGAAGGCGCTGGCGCGGCCGTGCGCGCGCATTTGGAGTAGGTCCGCTCGGCCCCCGAGGTGCCTCTGACCAGCACGGGCCGAGGTTCCCGGCGGGGGAGTCGCACGGGCGCCTTGGTGCGTCTGCGCTCCAGGGGAAGCAGGCGGCGCTCGGTTCCCGGGAGACTGGATGGCGCAACGGGCGGCGGACTGTTAGTACCCCACGACCATGTCCCACACGATCCTCTGCGGAGTTCTGCTGGCCGGTTTGTTTCTTGCCCCGCGAGAGTGCTGCGCGAATTCGCAGCAGCAGCGCCCGCCGGTGATCCCCGGCGGCAATCTGAATCCAATTCACATCGAACCCATCGGCTTGGCGGAATTGATCCGCGAACCGAAAAGTGAACTGGCCGTGGCCGTTCTGCGCTGGAGCGACGACGCGGAGCGGCTCGCCGCGCTGCACCCCGTCGCCTCCTCTGCGGCCCTTAGAACGCGTCTGGCAACGCTTCATGGCGCTTGGCTCATCGAGCTGCGCGGGCTTGACTGGAATTCGCTATCGCGGCCGGCCCAGGTCGATGCACTTGCCCTGCGGACTTGGATCGAACGACGACTGGCGGGGCTCACGAACTCGGCGGAGAATGACCTGCGAATCGCGCCACTGACGGACTTCGCGCCGGCGATCACGGACCTCGCCGAGGCCTTGGCGCGCCTCGAGCCCGTGGACGCGCGGGCCTGCGCCGAGCGGCTCGCGGAGTTGTCGGAATCCGTTGGCAAGTGTCGCGCGGCCGTCGAGAGCTCACTCTCAGCGGAGGCCGGGAACCCCGCCGCCGACCTGCGCCCCAATCCGTTTGACGCGAGCCGCGCAGCGCGGCGGGTCGACGAACTGTCGGCAGCCCTGCGCAAGTGGTTTGAGTTCTACGACGGCTACGATCCGCTGTTCAGCTGGTGGTGCGAGGCGCCTTTCGAGCAGGCCCGCAAGGACCTTTCCGCCTATGGAAAATTTCTGCGCGAGCGCGTGGCGAAGGTGGGCGAGGGCGAGGACGACATCGTCGGCGATCCGATCGGCGCGGCGGCCCTGGAGCGCGCCCTACTTGACGAGTGGATTCCCTACACGCCGAAGGAGCTTGTCGCGCTCGCTGAGCGTCAATTCGCCTGGTGTGAAGCGCAGATGCGCAGCGCGGCGCAGGACATGGGCTGCGGCGACGACTGGAAACGTGCTTTGGAGCTCGTCAAGCAGACCAACGTCGAGCCCGGGGCCCAGCCGACCTTGATTCGAAACCAGACGCTGGAGGCGATTGCTTTCCTGCGCGAGCGTGACTTGATCGGTGTGCCCGCACTGGCGGCGGAGACTTGGCGCATGGACATGCTCTCGGCCGAGTCCCAGCGCATGAATCCCTTCTTCCTCGGCGGGGAGGCGATCCGCGTGGCCTACCCCACGGACGAGATGACCCACGCCGAGAAGCGCATGAGCATGCGCGGCAACAACCCGCACTTCGCGCGTGCTGTTGTGCACCACGAGGTGATTCCAGGCCACAACCTTCAGGGCTTCATGGGCGAGCGATACAACAGCCATCGCCGCGTTTTTTCGACCCCCTTCTGGGGCGAGGGTTGGGCGCTCTACTGGGAGCTCTTGCTCTGGGACAAGGGCTTTGCCACAACGCCGCAGGATCGGGTGGGGATGCTCTTCTGGCGCATGCACCGCTGCGCGCGCATCGTCTTCAGCTTGAAATTCCACTTGGGCGAGATGCAGGCGAAAGAATGCATCGATTTTCTCGTGGAGCGCGTGGGCCACGAGCGCGCCAACGCCGCCGCGGAAGTGCGCCGCTCTTTCGCGGGCAACTACGGGCCGCTGTACCAGGCCGGCTATCTCTTGGGCGGGCTGCAGTTCATGGCCCTGCACCAGGAAATGGTGGACTCGAAGAAGTGGACCGATCGGCGCTTCCACGACGCCGTGATTCGGGCCAATTCGCTGCCGGTCGAACTGGTGCGAGCGCTGTTCACCGAGGAACCTCTGACTTTCGACACGCGCACGCAGTGGCGTTTTGCGAAGTGAGCGATTTCAACGGGCGCCCAGGGACCAAGTCGGCAGGCTGCGCAACTTGATCCAGCGCTGGGTCCGCGGATGCACGAACGACAGGGCCGCGGCATGGAGGTGGTATCCGCCCTCTCCCGGCCGCGCGTCGCTGATGGGCGTTCCGCCGGCGCCGAATAGGGGATCGCCGACGATGGGCGCGCCTAGGGCAGCGAGGTGGATGCGAATCTGGTCGGCGCGGCCGGTGATCGGCTGGGCGCAGACCAGCGAGCGCTGGGCCTCGGTGTCGCGGCGCAGCACGCGCACGCGCGTCAACGCCGGTTTGCCGAGGACGGAAGCCACGTGGATCTGCAGGCGGCCGTGGGGGACCTTGCCGATCGGATGTCGCGCCAAGGCGCTGTGGGGCAGCCCGCAGCCGATCACCAGGGCCAGGTAGCTCTTGCGCGTTTCGAAATCGCGGAACTGACGCGCGAGCTCGGCGCGCGCGAGCGGGCTCTTTCCAAACAGGATCAAGCCGGAAGTGCCGCGGCCCAGGCGATGGATCGGCGAAGCGTCGGCTCGCGAAGTGGCGCTGGCGCGCACTTGGTGCAGCAGTGTGTTCTCGAAGAATGGACCGGCCGGCAGCACCTGCAGTCCGCTGGGCTTGATCGCGGCGAGCACATCTTCGTCCTCGAAGCACACTTCAAATTTCAGCGGCACCTCGGGCTCGTTCCAGGGCGCGCGGTGGTACTCCAGGCGGTCGCCGGCGCACAGCACGTCCTGATCCTGCGCCGTGCGCCCGTTGATCCGCAGTCGACCTGCGGCGAGCGCCTCGATCCACACTTCGGCAGTCGAGTGCACGAAGCGCGTGCGGTGGTAGTCGAGCACGCCCAGTCCCGCAAAACCCTCGGGCACGCGGTCGCGGTAGATGTAGCCGGAGTTGGGGGTCATGGGGCTCGCCGCGAGTGCTGCATCGTGCGGTTCACTGCTTCCACGCACTGGGTCAAGGCTTCGGCAGCACGACGTCGGTGGCGCCGCGCTTCACGAGGATCGGCTCGCGGCGTCGTGCGCCTGGGAATCCGGCGAGGATCGAGATCGTCTCTTCGCTCGACCAACCCCGCAGTGTGAACGCGCCGCCTTCGCCGGAACGCGACGGCTCGGCCCAGCCGATGCCCAGCAGGCGCTCGGGATTGACCAACTCGACGCTGGCGTCCGGTGCTGCGTCGGCGCCGCCGGCCTCGACCACGCGGCCATTGGCGAGCAACTTCGCAGGCCCCAGGGTCCAGGTGCCGAGGTCATTCGATCCGGGACCGAGCGTGACGGACTCGATGCGGCCGAGGGATCCGGATTCCCTTTTGCTCAGGAGCAACACTGTGGATAGACCGCGAACGAAGGGAAACATCTCGAGGCTGATGGAGACATTTCCGAGCCCATCGCTTGTAGCGTCGCGCTCGTATTGCAGGGTCGTGCCGTCAAGCTCCACCGCGCCAATGAAGTGCAACTCGCGAAACCGCACGGGGCGCTGCTCTTGATCCAGTGCGCGCATCACAAGCGTCAAGACATCGTCCGGAATGACAAGTTGCAATACCGCTTGCTCGCCAAAGGACACGGGGCCCGCGCCGCGAACGGAGTGCTTCGCCTTGCATCCGGGGATTTCAAGCGTTGCCTCGAGCGCCATGCCAAGGCCCACGTGCGGAAACACCGCGACGCTCGAGTGCGGCATCAAGAGCTTCGGCGATCCGAGTTCTACATCCGAATCCTCGTCAATCCTGTGCAATTCGACTCCGCCCGCGCCGCTGAATGCGCTGCCGTCGGCGTGGACGATGCGCACCTCAACCGAGCCGTGATCGGGCAGAACGATGCGAATCGGCGCTTCTGGCGGTGCACCCAACTCGAACTCGACGCTGGCACCGGAGTCGAAGTGGCCAGCGATGTGGGCAACGAATGTGTTGTTTTTGGTGCCCCCGTCCTTCATTGCAAATGGGCCCACCTTCGCGATTCCTTGGGCCCCGCTTGTCGTGGACACCATGGGCATTTCGAAATCGAGCCACCCGCGCTCTTTCCTGACCACGACAACTGGAATGCCGGCCTGGGGCCGACCCCGCGGGTCCACAACCTCGATCCAGTGGAAGGTCGCCGCGACGCAGTCGATGACGCGCGGCGTCTGCTCTCCGGCCTGCACTGAAAAGGACGCGTCGCCCGTATAGGCGTCGGAGACTGCCAGGGCGTACACGTCGTCAGTGCCGCAGGAGAGGCGCGCTATTCCGCGATCGTCAGTGAATGTGCGGCTGGCGACGCGCCGAATCACCTCAAGATCGAGTCCACCAGGCTCCAACAGGAACTCGATTTCAACCCGCGCTTCGCTGTCTGCGTCGCAATAGAGCACCTCGCACCGAGGGATGGGTGTTCCGTCCTCTCCGACCCTCACCAGGACCTCGATGGACTCGCTGCCGCTGCCGTTGGTGTGACCTAGAATCTCGCGCCTTCCCACGGATCGCGGCTCGATGGGCAGCGCAGACACATCAGTGCTGGATGGGTCCTGGATCGTCGAGGCCAAACGTCCTGCATCGACCGTGCGAGTCACATCCTGTCGTGCACCACGCTGAGAAAAACTCGCCGGGCGGAGCGCCGTCCAGGCGATCCAGCCGAGGCAGGCGAAGAGCGCCAAGCCCGCGCACACAAGCCCAGTGTTTCGCCGCGACTTGTCCCCGGTCCTACGAGCACGTCCTAAAACCTGGCTGGCCGCTAGGCCAATACGCGTCGTCGCTGCGCCTCGCGGCTGGCGGCCTGGAATCGCCCAAGCGGTCAGCCAGGTTTTAGGACGTGCTCTAAGCCCGGGCGTGTTCCTTCCCGATGTCCCCATGGGGCGTGGATTCTATCCCTGCGCACGCGCCCAGAATCTCGCAGGCCGAGTTCAGGCGCCGCCCCAGGCGTGCTGGGCCCTACTGGCCTAGAGGTACTTCCACACAGCCCAACCCAGCTGCGTCATTTCACTGACTGTTAGCGGCGAGAGCTTCAGGCCTTCGTCTTGCCACAAGTTGACTTGGTCGCGATCGTGCGTGGACACCGGCTCCGCGGTACCTGGGGGCGCGACCGAGCGCGGAGCGGCGTTGCTGCCCAGCTCGACGAACTGCGTGTAGATCTGGCGCAGCGGTGAAAGCAGCGTATGCGCATCCACGGAGCGGAACGGACCCATGGTGACCGTCTGGCCCGGCGCGAGCGAAGGGAAGCCTTCGAGGCTGGTCCACTTCGGCAATTCGATCGTCAGCACATTTTGCTGATACCAACTCTGCCACTGGGTCGTGGGGCCCACGAGTTGAGCCTTGACCACCGCGTCCCCAAGGATGCGATCGATGTACGCAATCTCCGCGGCCGTGGGCATGATCGGCGGAGAGTGCCGGATCTTGGCTCGGACTTGTTTGAGGAACAGATTCAGTCCGGTCTCCCCGCCGCCGTAGCGCGACAGGAGCTCGGGGCCGGCGTCCTGCAGGCGGAAGCCGAAGTTCATGAACCAGACGACCAGCGTCCCGCGTACCGAATTGTCCGCGCGCGCTCCAGCCTGATACCAGGGCCCGAGTTCCTGCAGCGCGCGCCGCGCGTTCAGGGAGAGCGTCACTGAGCTTTGGTTCTTGAGCCACAGTCCGATCTCGCTCAGGTCGCGGCCCCCGACGCTGACCACGTCGTGGTGGATGTCGTAGATCTCCTGAGGCGTCATTTTCGGCGGGTTGCTCGAAAGCAACTCGCGCACTCGCCGGGATCGGAAGGTGTCACCGGACCCGCCAGTTCCGTAGCGGATCGGGATTGGGTACCAGGTGCCCACGGGGCGATGATTCGCCGAGAAGACGTAACCCGCCTTCGGATCGAGGACGTGCGGCTTGAGCGCGTGAGGCAGGAGATCGAGCCAATCGGACCCCGTTGTGCTGCCATCCTGGGCGATCACGCCCGCGAGCACCAGCTTCGGATTGCGCACCGGTACCGCGCCCGTAACCGCGTATCCGATCCTGCCGCCGAGGTCAGAGAACACGAGGTTCACGCTGGGCCAAACCCAATCTTCCAGAGACTCGTAGAACGTATCAATCGAGTCCGCGGCGTACATGCGCAAGAACCCCGCGGTGCTGTCGCGCGTGGGATCCAAGAGCGGCGCGCGCCGGCTGGCGTACATCTCACCAGGCTGAGCGTCGTTTACCACGGCCGTCACCACCGGCCCCCAGTACGACTCGCTGTAGAGCACGCTGACCGAGCTCTCGCCTTTGACCTGGATCACCTCGAGGTTCGTGTTCGTGAACGGGATCCACTGGCCGTCGAGCTGGTATTGGCCGGGATGCTGCTGTGGGTCAACCTTGAGCAGAACGAGGTCCGACTGATCGAGTCCAATGGCCGTCGGGCTCCAGGCCATGGAGTTCGTCGAGCCGGCGAGGATGTTCGGACAGCCGGGGACGCCAATGCCGCGCACGGCGATCGTCGCGCCGTGCATTGACCATTCGTAAAGTTGGCTAGGCAGCGTGACACCGATCCGGGGATCACCGACGAGGACCGAGCGTCCCGTGGTCGTGCGCCGTCCGGCCACGGCCCAGGCCTGACTGAAATGCGGACTTGCGCTGTAGGGCACGCAACTTTCCGCCTGGTTCAGCCCGTGGGCTCGCGCATAGGTTCGCAGCAGGTCCTGCAGGTCGTTGGCAACATCTTCCTGCTGGATGACCGCGGCCGAATCGTCGCAGACCAGAGGGCCCATCAATTTCGAGAGCCGTTCCTGATGGGAAAGAGTGGGATCGTTCAGCAGGACCTGCCACTCGTGCATCAGGCGCGCTTCTTCGAGTCCGTTGGAGCCAAAAAACTCTCCAAAGCGGAGCCAGGCTCCGACGCAGTCCGCGGGAGTCCAGGGTTCCAGGGGCACGCTGTAGCGTGTGAACAGCGGATCGAGCAGCGCGCCCGGCTCGGACATGCGAGCGTTGACGCCGTTCGAGTAAACCTGCAGCAATTTCAACGTCGGCGAGTCCATGGCTGCCACGACGCGGTCCGCATGCTTCGACCAGCCGAACGCGCGCGCTCGGACGTCGCTTTGCACGTGAGTCTTGGTGATGACTCCCGTGGTCGGATGCACGCTATTGCCCGGGCCAAAATACTGCGCCGCACGCCCCTGGTGCACGAGCCTCATCCAGAACATCTGGAACAGGCGATCTTCAGCGGCCGCGTAGCCGGCGCCGTAGAGGGCTCCAGCATCTGTGTTCGCGAAGACATGCGGGACACCGTGAGCATCGCGCCCGATGCTGATCCCCAGGCCGTTCACTGAAGTCTGTGATTCGGTGTTCTGAGCCCCGCCTTGGCTGGGAGCCGCCGCAGCCGCAGCGGCGCTCAGGATCCATGCAGCGGCCATGGAGCCAAACAGAGACAAGGTGCTGGTCATGCCTGGAAACTCTCGGGGGCCAACCCGCGGGGACGCGGTCGGGAATGTGGCGGCGCAGTGCCTCCTCATGGATTCTCCACGGCGCCCCAGGATCGTGCAACGATCCAGGACCCATACTTTTGGGCCGATGGTCCCTGCCAGCGGGGGCCAGGGAGGTCGAGTCTCCCGGGCAGCAGAGGCAGGGCGGGCCATGTCGAAACCGACATCCGGCCTCGGCGATTCGCAGAGCTTGTCGAAGGGCCTCGCGGGAATGCATGAAGGCGCCTAGGCGGGCATGTCTAGTCTCGCGGTTCGAGCTGGGGGTCGTCGGCCCCCTGCCCGAGCATCCGATGATGACCCGCAATGCAGCGCTCGAGGCCGGAGCCGACGAATTCGATGTGGCCATCGTCGGCGGCGGTGTCAGCGGAGCGGCGGTCTACCGAGAACTGTGCGCCCGAGGCTACCGCGTGCTGCTTGTGGACCGCGGCGACTTCGCCAGTGGAACGAGCCAGTCCTCGGGCATGCTGGTGTGGGGCGGACTGCTCTACCTGCGCAATCTGGACCTTGCCACGGTCTGGAAGCTCTGCAAGGCACGAGATCGATGGCTGGCGGAGGATCCGGGCAAGGTCGAGACACTGCGCTTTCGCTACATGCCCCTGCGCAAGGGCGGCCGCAATCGGCGCTTGGTTCAGGCTGCGCTCTACTCGTACTGGTTGCTCGGCAGGCGCCGGCGCAGGCGTCCCGCGACGGAGCGCGATTTCGACGCCAAGTCGCTGCTCGAGCTCGGGCGCTTCGGGACTTCGCTCGTCTACGAAGAAGCCTGCCTCCCCGATTCCGACAGCCGCTGCGTGCTGTCCTGGATTACGGGATACTCCGGCCCCGGACACGTGGCCCTGAACCACTGTGAGCTCAGGGCCGCGCGCTTCGAGTCCGATGGGAGGGGCTGGCATTTGGAATTGCACGATCGCCTGGGGAACAGGCGGTCCGTGGCGCGGGCGCGGATGCTGGTCAACGCCGCGGGAGTCTGGGCCGAGCGCGTCAGCGAGTTCTGCGGATTGCGCCTGCGCTACCGCCATGTGCTCAGCAAGGGCGTGTACCTCGCGTTCCGGCGTCCAGAGGAACTGCGCGAGGGCCTGGCCTTCGAGATGCAGCAGTACGGCGACAGCCAGACCTTCACGCCCTGGGGCCCCGTGGCCCTGTGGGGGCCCACGGAGTCCCTCGCGCGCGAGATCCAGTCGGGGTTCACTCCAGAGGTCAGCGACATTCGTTTTCTCCTGTCCCAGGCCAACGCGAATCTGCGCGCGAAGCGCGGCGTCGAGGACATTGTCTCCCTGCGCTGCGGCATCCGGCCCTTGGCGGTGGAGCGCGCGTTCACGCGCAAGGTGTATCCCCTCGATCTCTCGCGGCGTCACTTTGTCGCGCGCGATCCGCTGCTTCCCGCGGTGACGATCTTCGGCGGAAAATTCACTTCGGCACAGTCCGTGGCGCGCGAGTGCCTGCGGCGTGTGCGCGAGCACATTGAACCGCGCGGCGTTGCGGGAAGCCCGACCTTCAAAGCGCCTGCATTGACGCTGCGCTTTCCCGGACTCGACGCGGCCCTGCCCGATCCGGACTGGTGCGTCGAGCACGAGTCCTGCGCGACCCTCGATGACTACTTGAGGCGGCGCACGAACATCGCGCAGTGGGTGGCCTGCCTCGGTTTGGGAGAAACGCAGCAGCACTTGCCGGAGATTTCCGCGATCGCGGAACGTGTGTGCGCTCCGGGCACCGCAGCTGTCGCCATGGCCGCGCTGCAGCGCGAGGCACAGACCCAAGCTCGTCTCCTGGCTCAGGTATAAGGAAAACCAAATGCAACCCGCAGTGACCTTGCCCCACGAACCAAGCAATGCCTGGCCGCGGCTCGATGCAAAGGACGAGGCCGCGGTGCTCGCGGTGATGCGCGATGGAAACATCAGCACGCATGGAGTGATTCGCGAACTGGAGCGCGACTACCAACGCTTCAGCGGTCGGCGCCACGCCCTGGCGCACAACAACGGCACCGCGGCGCTGACAGCGGCGTTCCACGCCCTGGATCTTCGGCCTGGGGACGAGGTGCTTGTGCCGACGGCGACCTTTTGGGCCTCTGTGCTGCCGATGTTGTGGTTCGGTCTGGTGCCGGTGTTCTGCGAGAGCGAGCCGGAACGACTAGGCCCCGACCCGGTGGACATGGCGCGGAGAATCACACCTCGCACGCGTGCCATGGTGGTGGTGCACCTCTGGGGCATGCCGGCGAAAATGACCGAGTTGCGCCAACTGGCCGCGAAGCACGACTTGAAGATCATCGAGGACGCCTCCCACGCCCACGGCGCGAGCTGGCGTGGAGTTCCCTGCGGTCAGCTGGGCGACCTCTCGGTCTTCAGTCTCCAGGGCGACAAGCTCGCGCCCGCGGGTGAAGGCGGCGTGCTACTGACGGACAGCGACGAGTTCCTCGAGCGCGCCACGTGCCTTGGCGACATCACGCGCATCATTGAACTGGAGTCCCCTGCGCGACGCTTCGCGGCGACGTCCTTCGGAATCAAGACGCGCATCGCGCCCTTGTCTGCGGCGATCGCGCGCGTGCAACTGTCGAAGCTCGAAGCCAACAACCGCCTGCGCAACGGAAACCTCGAACGCCTGTCGCGCGCCCTGGAGTCTCTGGGGTTCGATTGCTTCCTTCCCCCCGCGCACATCAAGCGCGTCTACTTCGAATTCCTGATCCGCCACCGTGATCGCGGACGGGATGGGGCGGCGTTGATCGAAGCGCTCAAGGCCCAGGGATGCCAAGTGCGAGCTCCGCGCTATCCGCTGGTGCACCAACAGCCGTTTTTTACCGAGGGGCACTGGGCACGCATCGGCAGAGTCAGCGATGCGCAGGCGCGAGCACTGGCCACACCAGGGGATTTTTCGAGGACCGCGAGCGAGAACGGTCGCCTGCTGCGGTTGCCCTCGTTCCCGGGGCCGGACAATGGAATCCTCGACCAGTACATCGAGGCCTTTCGTCGGGTGAGCTGATGGGCTGGCGTCTGTTGAACTTCGCGCTTCACGCCCTGCACCTGGGCGTGATCGGCTTCACGCTGGTCGGCTGGATTTGGCCTAGCACGCGGCCCTGGCATCTGGTCCTGTGCGCCCTGACGGCCTGCTCGTGGTTTGTCCTCGGGCCAATTCTCGGTCAGCCGGGCTTCTGCTTCCTGACGGGGTTCCAGCAGCGTCTGTGGTCGCACCTGGGCCGCGGGGCCCAGGGCAACTACATGAGCTACCTATTCAAGCGCCTCACTGGGCGCGTGCCGAACGTCAAAGCGATCGATCGTGCGACGCAGGCGGTGTTCTACGCCTGCGCGCTTTTGTCGCTGTGGTACGGAGTTGAGTAGCGCCCGCGCTTATGAGGGGGGGCGCTGATCCGTTGGTGCGGTACCCGACCGCGTACCGATTACCACTTCTTGCGGATCTCGGCGCGCAGGCCAGCCAGCGTGTTGCCTTCTTCCACCACTCCACCCATGACGTCAAACCGCAGGATCCAGGAGTTTGTCAGTGCGATTTGGTAGCGAGCGCCGAGGGCGGCTTGGTCGCCCAGGTCGCCGGTCGCCTTGTCGTAGGAGTGCAGTGCCGCGAGTTCGACCACGATCTGCTGACGGTGGGGGGCCGTGAACAGGTTGGGCAGGTACTCCACGCCGAAGGCGGCGCCGACGCGATCGTGTGCCGTGTCGTCCAAGCGCGGGAACAGGGTCAGAGCATCGGCCTCGAAGTTGATACCCGTGTTCTTCAACACGCCGCCAGCACCGGCATCGCGCGCCAGGGACTCGGGGCTGCCGACACCGACGAACATGTTGAAATAGGGAATCAGCGAGTAGGGCTCGCGCGTGCGGAATGAGTTCTCAAGTAGCAGCAGAACTCCCGTGTCGATTTCCTCGCCGGCGCTGACGATCACGCGCACCGAATTTGAGAGCCAATCCCAGTAGCGGCGGGTGAAAGAGGCCGTGAAGTTGTGCGCTTCGATGTCCTTGGCATCCCCAGTGTTGCTGGCGATGCCGTAGCCGATTTCCGAGTAGCCCGAGAGCACCTCGATGAAGCTCGTGGCGCCCACCAGTCGCGTGCCGCCCTCGGTGTTGACGCCCTCGTTCTTCACCGCGCCCGAACTCACGTCGTCGAAGCCGGCGAAAAACGTCACGTCCATGTTCGAGATGTCGAACTTCGGACTGTTCATGGCCGGAATGGTGAACGCGGCGCCCACGAAGGCGTCTTCGACCCAGACTCCGTTCTGGAACAGCAAGGGAATCAGGCCCACCGCGAAGGGCATGTCGGCAGTATTCCGGACCCCGGTGATCCCTTGGGCCATGGGGCCGAGGTCGCCCTCGAAGAACAGCGTGTCGAAGTTGCCGTCGAGCACGAAGTCGTCGTCGCCACCATCCGCGCCGCCGAAATCTGTGCTCATGACGCGTCCGCCCTTGTCGAAGGGACGCACGAAGGCGTGGATGCGCTCAGTCGCTGTGATCTGAACGTCGATGTCCAGGTTGAGCCGCGTCGCGAGCCGCGCGACATCGAGATTCTGGTCGCGACTGAACCCCGCCGCTGTGCGCGAATCGCCGTAGACCATCAAGTGCGGCGTCGTCGGGTTCAGGTTTCCCAGCAGGTTGGGATAGTTTTTCAGGGGACCCGCTTCGTACATCGGCCGACCGAGGTTCAAGAGCGGCCGCGAAGTGTCCACGACGGGCTCCTTGCGGTAAGTCGCCAACTGGTCCTCGAGGCTGAAGGATTGCGGGATCTCCAGCCAGGGTCGGAACTGACTGCGAAACTCCTCCTTGGGCACATCAACCACGGCAGATTGAGGATCGATGATCGGCGGCTTGCTGGGCTTCGCCGTGGGCATGGGGTAGTTTGGCTTGTCGCCCTGGGCGAGAAGCGACGGCGACATCGCGAAGACGGTCGCAGCCAGGGCGCCCGCGCGGAAAATTAGGGAGTCGAATTTCATGGATTGGACTCTCATTGAACCTTGAACTCGACGGTGTACGGGTGGATGTCGATCATCTGCTCGTTCATCTCGCGCAGCATTTCCTTTGTGGCTCCGACGAGTTCCATGAAGTACATCGGTTCCGCGCGGCTGCACAGTCGCACCGCGAGTCGATAGTTGCCGGGCTTGGTGACCAGATTTCCAGGCACCGTGTAATTCGCTTTGCGCGTCGAGAGCGGCGGAATGCTGCGCTGCTCCATGCGGATGAACGGCGGGTGATTCATCACCGTCACGGGCGTGCCGGCGGGGCGAATGAACGGCAATTGATCGCCGTCGAACGGCACGGGCAAATACATCTCGCGATCGGTGCCCTTGAGGTTCGTCGTCAAGAACTTGGTCTGCAGGTTGAACAACTGATCGTCGCGCGGCATGGCTCCAGAGATCACGTCCTTGGAGTGGATGTCGCCCATGTCGCCGTGGCTGTCCACGTGACCCGATTCCCAGATGTTCTTCCAGGCGCCTTGGTCGTCCTGGGTGAGCAGGGCGACGTTGAGCCAGATTTCCGGTTGAGCTCCCAGGGAACCCGAGGGGAAGTTGTGCCCGTCGGAGATGTTGCTGACGTCGTAGTGAAAACTCAGGTCGCGCCCAGCGGCCAATTCTCCGCTGAAGAAGGGACCATCAAGGTGCGAGGCCGACTCCATCAGGTGCTGGCGCTTTTCTGAGCGCAGCTTCAGGCGCTCCAGGTTTTCCTTGAGGATCTCGCGCGCTCGGTCGCGGTCGGCACGATCACGCCAATCGAAGGCAATCTTCTGTTGCTCGAGCGTGCCTTCGCCCGGGGGCGGGTTCGAGACCAGCACCGGGGAGACTTCGCCCTTGGCCAGGCGCGCCTCGAAGTCGTCCTGCATCCACAGACGCCAGTCGAAGGCCAGCCAGGCGACCACGGAGAACGTGCTCGGATCCCGCGGCTGCGGGAAAATTCCCGGGTGAGCGATCGAGTAGCCCGGGCCGGGGAAGGAGTGGTCGGTGTGCTTGGCGTCGGGATTGAATTCCTTGCGACCAATCGTGGCGCTGGGGGCCTTCATCCAGTTGTCACCGTCGACCTTGTCGCCGATGACTTTGCCCATGTGGCAGTCCTGGCAGGTGGTGCCGCGCTTGTAGGCGGGGGAGTCCTTGTACTGGTCCCAGACCACTTCCAACTTGATGCCGGGATAGACGGCCACCTGGTGGCAGGACATGCAGAATTCGGAGCGACTGAGCTGGTCGTTGGGCTCCGGCTGACCGTGAACCTCCAAACCGCCCTGGTCGGCCCCCAGCCCGCGATCGGCTTTGATCTCGGCGAACTGTGAGGGTTTGTCGGCGCCGTGGACCGGCCCAAAGACGCGGCCGGAAAGCGGCCCTTCCTCTAAGGGCCGACTGCCGTTGACCTTCATGAAGTTCTGGTTCACGCGGTGGCAAGTTGACCTGCCCCCCTCAGACCGGTCCAGATCTCATCATAGGATCTGGGCCCCAACCGAAGGGACATCAACATGGGCAGGAAGCGACGCCACAGTGACGAGCAGATCATCCACAAGTTGCGCGAAGCCGAGATCGCATTGGCGCAGGGCC
>CANKOY010000029.1 GCA_947484275.1 Planctomycetota bacterium
AAGTCTCCAGATGGAAGACGCTGTTGAGCACGATCTGCAGTTGACTGCCGCGCGCCCCGAGCACGGCGTCGAAGGCACTGGCCCCAGAGACGAAGGCCGCGCGACTTTGGGTCTGGATCGAAAACAACGCCATCACCAGTCCGCTGGCCAATGCCAGGGAGAGCGCCGTGATCGTGGTCGAGACGGCGTGCTGCGCGAGACTGCGGCGCACGAGCAGCGCGATGCCAAAGCCCGCGGATTTCAGCACGGGGCCTCCGCTCGGTTTGTGACGGCGGCCCGATTGATCTGCGCGAGGTCGAGCACGCGCTCGAATCCGCCAAGGACCCGCTCGTCGTGGCTCACCAAGAGCAGGGCCGCTTGATTTTCGCGGCAAACCTCGCGGATCAGGGCCATCGATTCATCGGCACGCGCGCGGTCCAGGTTACCCGTGGGTTCGTCAGCGAGCACCAGAATCGGCCGGCCCGCCAGGGCTCGCGCCACGGCGACGCGCTGTTGCTGGCCGACGGAAAGTTGCCGCGGCCGATAGTCCATGCGCTCGGCGAGTCCGACGCGCAGGAGCAGCGACTTGGCGCGCGCCAAATCCGGTCCGCGGCCGAAGTGCATGGCGAGTGCAACGTTTTCCAGTGCTGAATAACCCTGCAGCAGATTGAAGGTCTGAAACACGTAGCCCACGAGCTCCGCCCGCGCGCGGTCGCGCGCTGATTCGCTGCGCGCCGAGATCTCCACGTCTCCGATGCGCACGAGGCCTGAATCCGCCGCCAGGATTCCGGCGACCAAGTGCAGCAGCGTCGTCTTGCCCGATCCCGATCCGCCGCGCAGGGCAAGCTGCTCGCCGCGCGCGACCTCGAGCAACGGCAAGTCGATCACCGACTGCAGGCTGCCGTCGGGAGCGCGAAAGCTCTTTCGCAATTCGCGGATCTGGAGCGCGGTGTCCATGGGCCGCTGTGAGCGTGCCGTCTGGCCCAGGACCCGCAAGGAAAAACGCCCGAGGCCGACCCGGGTCTGATTGGCGGGATTCGCGCAGTGCGCCCGAGGCCGCCGCGCTAACCTGCGCGGATCCCACGGATGTCCTCAACGGCAAGACAACCCCTAAGCGATCCCGACGAATCCGAACCGCCGGGCACGGTGCCGGATCCGTTCCCGTTCGATGCCGTGATCTTCGACCTCGACGGCACGCTGGTCGCGACCGAGCGTTTCTGGGTGGCCGCGGCCAACGTTGGCGCGCGACGGGCCTTCGCTGAACTGGGACTCGAGCGCGAACTGCCGTCCCCGGTTGAGTGGCTCTCGATGGTCGGGCTGGAAATCGGCGCAGCCTTCGACGCCGTCTTCGCCGACCTGCCGCCCGAGCACCGCGCCCTGGTCATGGCCCGCTGCGTCGAAGAGGAGACCCTGGCACTGCGCGCGGGCGGTGCCGCGCTGCTTCCGGGCGCTAGAGAGGCCCTGTCGGAATTGTCGAGCCTGGGCGTCAAGCTCGGCATCGCCTCCAACTGCGGACAGAGCTACTTGCAGCACATGCTGACCGCACTCCCCCTAGGCGAGTGGATCGATGCGCCGCGCTGCCTCGGATCAGCCGGCGTGCACTGCAAGGCGGACATGATCGGCGACCTCCTTTCGACGTTTGGCACGCGCTCGGCGGTCATGGTCGGCGATCGCTACACCGACGCCGAAGCGGCGCACGCCCACGGCGTGCCCCACGTACACCTGGTCCAGGGCCTTGCACCCAAGGGGGAGCGGATCGAGGCGGAGGCGCGGCTCTCGAGTCTGCTCGAACTCTTGCCACGCCTGCGCCAGCGCACGCTGTGGATCGAGTCCGCCCTGACGCGACTTTCCCTCCTGCGTGGGGGCGCCTGCGTGCGCGGCGGGCCCTCGACCTTGGGCATCACGGGCCCGATCGCCAGCGGCAAGAGCCTTTTCGCCCGGGACGCCGCCCGACTGCTGCGTGCCCGCGGCCGCGGTTGCGTGGTGGTTTCCCTGGGGGATTATTCGCACCCCGATGTCGCTGTCGCACCCGAGCGCGAGAGTCCGTTGGAGCATGTGGCGCGGCGCTTCAACGTCGAGCGCTTAATCGAGGAGTTGCTCGAACCACACCGCGCTGGTCAGCCTGTGCGCGGGCCGACAGGGGAACCCATCGCGCCAGGGGACTTGCTCATCCTGGAGGGCGAGTTCCTGTTGCACCCGCGTCTGCGGCTGGGCCTCGACCGGGTGCTGCAGCTTCAGGTCGACGAAACTCTGGCTCTCAACCGCGTGGCGGCCCGGGACGGGCAGGAGGCCCTGGTGGAATTGCGTCGACGGGGCCTGCCGCTCCAGCGCGAGTTCCAGCTCGCCTTCCCCCCGGAGACTCGCGCGGATTTGTGCCTCCAGGCAGGCAACCCCCTGGGCCCGGAAGGCCTCTGACCCAGCAGGGAGGGCTCTCGACGACCGCAGCCTTGCGCCGGGAGCGGGGTCCTCGCTATCCTGCCGGGCTCTCTGGGAGGGGTGGAACCGGTCGCCAACGGTTCCTTTCCATCATGGATTGACGCCCCCCCGGTTCGGCCCGAGCCCGCGAGCCCCATGGAACTGTCCCTGCCCCAACGCCTGCAAAAGTCTGTATCCGGGTCTTTCCACAAGACGGCGCTGCTGCAAAAGCGCGTGCGCGAGTTGATCCGCGGCGCCGCGCCCCTGATCGAGACCCGCGAGCGCAACCCGATCAAGATTGCATTCCTCGAAATGGAACGCGGCCTGATCGAGTTGATTCCCGACGAGGAACCGCCGACTCCGACGTTGTGAGCGACGGCGGGCGTGCTCGAGTGAGCGCCGCGCACCGCACCCCAAGTCGGCGCATGGACGAGCGCCTGGCCCGACGCGGTGGCGCGATCGAGTGCCTGCGTTTGCCCGCCTGGGCTTTCGGCCTGGCCAGTGGACTGCGCTCCAGTCTGTACGAATCGGGCCTCTTGGGCGCCGCGCGAGCTGGGGCTCCGGTCTTCAGCGTCGGGAACATCACGGTGGGGGGCACCGGCAAGACGCCGATGGTGGCCTGGCTGGCGCGCGAACTCCAAAGGCGCGGTCGGCGCGTCGGTTGGCTGGCTCGCGGCTACGGGGCACAACCGGGAGAACTGAACGACGAAGCGCGCATGCTTCTCGCGCAGATTCCAGGCCTCGACCACGTGCAAGGGCGCGACAGGGTGCGCGGCGCCGCTGGGTTGGTGGAGCGCGGCGTGAATGCGATCGTGCTCGACGATGGCTTCCAGCATCGCAGGCTTCAGCGCGACGTCGACTTCGTGCTCGTGGACGCCCTGCGCCCCTGGGGCTTGGCGCGCGATTCCAATGGCATGAGCGTGCGCGCGCTCCTTCCGCGCGGACTGCTGCGCGAGAACCCGCGCGCCCTGTCGCGCGCCGACGCCATCGTCGTGACGCGCGTCGATCAGGTTCCCGAGAACTGGCTCGAAGTGCTCACCGCGGAAATCGAGCAATTGGCTCCCGGTGTGCCGCGCGTGCACGCGTTGCACGCGCCGCGCGGCGTGCGCCTGTCCGATGGCACACTCGAACCGGTGGGAATGCTGCGCGATCTTGAAGTCGATCTGATCAGCGGCATCGGAAATCCCGAGGCGTTTTCGCGCAGTGTGCGCGCCCTCGGAGCGCTCGTGCGCGAGGAACGGCGTTTCGAGGACCATCGCGCTTTCGTCAGCGCCGATCTCGATGGCCTTGGGGCCGACGGACGGCTCGTCCTGTGCACCGCCAAGGATCAAGTGAAACTCACGGCGCTCGGCGTCCAAAGCGCAGCGCTGGAGATCGAGATGAGCATGGGCGAGGGCGCGCAGTTCCTCGAGGCGTTGATCGAATCGGCGTTGGATGCGGACACGCCAGCGATGCTTCAGGGTCGCTCGCTGTGAGCGATACTTCAGCGCGCTGGCCGATCCCCTGGACGCCCGTGGTGGGCGATCGCGGCGGCCCCTTGGCGTTTCTCGAAGCGCGTCTGGTGCTCGGCACCTTGGCGGTCCTCGGTGCGCTGCCCCTGGGCGCGCAGTCCCTCGTGGCGGGGAGCGTCGCGCGTCTTGCGCGGCGCTTCGATCGCAGGCACTCCGATGCCGCGCGCGAGTTCATGACCCAGGCACTCGGGAACGGTCTCAGCCACGCCGAGCGCGAGGCCAAGGTGCTCGCCGCGTGGCGTTTCTTTTTCACGATGATCGCGCGGTCGGGCCGCTTGGACCGCGTCCTGCGCCGCGACGGATTCTCCGCGCACTTTGAGACGCATTACGGCGAAGGTGTGCGCGAGGCTTTCGCCTCCAAGGGAGGCAGGATCCTGGTGGCGCCACACCTTGGGGACTTCGAGGCGGGCGCCATGTCGCTCGCGCACTTGGGTCTGTCACCCGGGTACGTCGTTTCCCGGCCGCCGCGCAATCGACACCTTTCAATTGCGATCCAGCGCCAGCGCGAAGGGCGCGGGTATCGGCTGCTTCACCGCCATGGGGCGATGGAGGACGTGTCGAAGATCCTCGCCGCAAACGGGACCCTGGTCATGCTGCTCGATCAGCGCGCGCGGCGCCGCACGGTGATCGCGCCCTTTTTCGGCCGCGCGGCCCACTGCGAACGCGCGCCCGCGATCCTGATGCGTCGCCTGGGTGTGCCGGTGATCACCGTCTGGTGTGAGGCCCTCGAGCAGCCCTGGCAGTACCGGATGCACTTCACGCGCGCCTTCAAGCCGGCGGACTTCGCTAGCTCCACACCTGAAGAAATCGCCACGGCGTTGAACCGCGCCATGGAAGAGATGATCCTGTCGGCGCCCGAGCAGTATTTCTGGTTCCACGATCGCTACCGCAAGGCCCCCGCAGGCGATAGTGCGCCGCCCCGGGGGAGCCCCGCTGCGCGCGATCCGGCCTGAACTCAGTTCGGCCGCCCCGCGCACTGGATTTTCCGGTCCCACCCGGTCGATCCTGGCCGAGGGGCGCCCCGCGGCCTTCGCGACATCCCCAACACCATGCACATCGTCACAGGCGGAGCCGGATTCATCGGCAGCAACCTGGTCCACGCGCTCAACCGGCGCGGGATTCGGGACATCGTGATCGTCGACGACCTCGGCCAGGGGGACAAGCTCCTGAACCTGAACTCCCTGGAGTTCGCTGACATCGTCGACGTGCGCAAGGTCGAGGGCCTGATCGCGAGCCTGCGCGGCGCGCGCATCGATGCCGTCCTGCACCAGGGCGCGTGCTCGGACACCACCGAATCCGACGGCCGTTTCATGATGGAGACCAACTTCGAGTCGTCGAAGAGTTGGTTTCAGTTCTGCGCGGGCCGCTGTCCGTTCCTGTACGCGTCTTCCGCGGCGACCTACGGCATGGGCAGCGCGGGCTTCGTCGAAAGCCCGGGCTGCGAGTGGCCCCTGAACGTCTACGGCTTTTCCAAGCTGGCCTTCGACAATTGGGTGCGTGCGCGCCTCGCGTCCGCGACGACGCCGGTGGTGGGGCTGCGCTATTTCAATGTCTACGGGCCTCAGGAGAATCACAAGGGCCGCATGGCCTCGCTGGTCTACAAGCTCCACGGCCAGGCCGCGCGCGGCGAGGCGCTGACGCTCTTCGAGGGCAGCAAGGACTTCCTGCGCGACTTCATCTGCGTCGAGGACGTCGTCGACGTCAACTTGTTCTTCCTCGACCATCCCTCGGCGCGCGGCATTTTCAACTGCGGCAGTGGCCGGGCGGAGAGCTTCGAGCAACTGGCGCGCGCCACCGCGGGACACTTTTCGAATTCGCGGGTGGTGGAAGTGCCATTCCCCGCGGACTTGCGCGGCAAGTACCAGGCCTTCACGCGCGCGGATTTGACGGCCCTGCGCCGCGCCGGGTATCAACGCGAGTTCACCAGCCTCGAGGAAGGCGTGCGCCGCTACGTCGACGTCCTGAACTCCAGTGGCGGCTACCTGCGCGCTCCGGCCAAGGCCTAGCAGCCCGTTGAAAAAGCCCCTACTACGCCAGTGCGTGTTTCGGCGCCGCGGCGTCGCGCTCGGAAAGTCGTGCTCGGCGGCCAGGAAGGCCGCTTCCGCGCGACTTTCTGTCGCGCACCTTGCCTCGCCTTCACACGCTCTGTCTCGCTACGGGCCTTTTTCAACGGTCTGCTAGGCCGACAACACACACGATGCGTCCCGACAAATTGCGCGAAGTCGTCGAGAGCCTGGGCCGTCCGCGGATCCTGGTGATCGGCGACTTGATCCTCGATCGCTACGTGACCGGCGCGGTGGAGCGCATCTCCCCCGAAGCGCCGATTCCTGTGTTGACCGCCATGCAGAGCGAGGATCGCCTAGGGGGCGCGGGAAATGTGGCGGCGAACTTGCGCGCCATGGAGGCTCCGGTCGAGGTGATCGGCGTCATCGGTGACGACTCTCGCGGTCGGCGCATGCTGGGCATGTTCGAGGAATTGGGCTGCGACGCCTCGCGCTGCGTTGTCGACCCAGATCGCCCGACCACTGAGAAGACCCGCATGATCAGCGGCGTGCAGCAAATGCTGCGCGTGGACTGGGAGAAGGCCCAGGCCATCGGCGCCGAGCTCGAAGCGCAGCTCGTGCGCGATTTGCCCGCGCGCGTGCATGGGGCCCAGGCGGTGATCCTCTCGGACTACGGCAAGGGAGTGCTGACCGGCGCCGTGCTGAACGCAGTGATCTCAGCCGCGCGCAAGGCGGGCGTGCCCGTGCTCGTGGATCCCAAGGGAAAGGACTATTCGATCTACGCCGGCGCGACATTGGTGACGCCCAACCGCAAGGAAGCCGAGGACGCCCTGGGTCGCAAGCTGGATGCCCTGGGCGACATGCCCACGGCCGCGCGCGACCTGATGCGCATCGCGAAGCTCGACGCCGCCGTGATCACCCTTGGCGCCGCGGGCATGTTCCACATGACCCGCGACGGCGATTCCGGCCACGTTCCGACCGTGGCGCGGCAGGTGTTCGATGTGACGGGTGCCGGCGACACGGTGATCAGCCACTTGGCGATCGCCCTGGGGGACAAGCGTCCCTTGGACGTGGCGGTGCTGCTCGCCAACCACGCCGCGGGCATCGTCGTGGGCAAGCGCGGCGCCGCGTCGGTGACACGCACAGAGTTGATCTCAGCCCTTGGTCGCCACAGCGTCGGCAGTCGCAAGATCGTTCACGACGAGGAGTTGACCGCGCTCTTGTCGCGCTGGCGCAAGGAGCGCGCGCGCGTCGTTTTCACCAACGGCTGCTTCGATGTGCTGCACGCCGGCCACGTGCAGTACCTGCGCTTCGCCCGTTCCCAGGGCGACATGCTGGTGGTCGGCGTCAACGACGACGACAGCGTTCGGCGCATGAAGGGCCCGTCGCGGCCGGTCAATCCGATCGGCGATCGGCTCGAAGTGCTCGCGGCGCTTGAAATGATCGACGCGGTGACGACGTTTACCGAGGACACGCCCGCGAACATCATCGAGCGCGTCAGCCCGAACGTGCTCGTCAAGGGCGAAGATTGGAAGGACAAGGGCGTCGTCGGCCGCGAGTGGGTCGAGAGCCACGGCGGCGTGGTGGTGCTTGCACCGTTGCTCGATGGGCGTTCGACGACGAACATTCTCAAGCGCGGGAGCGCATAGGTTCGCAGTCAGGTACCGCTCCACTCCGGCTTTCCGGCGCGGGGCCGAACGGAACGCCAGCCAGCGCCGGAAGACTTGGTTGAGGCCTCGCCTGATTGCGTACGTTCGAAAGCAATGAGAATCATCGTCCTTGCCACGAAACCGCTCGACGTGCGCTCCGGAGATGCGCTGCGGTTCGTCAACGTGGCGCAGCATCTGCGCCCCGCGCACCGGTTCGAGCTGCTTTGCTTCTCGAAACCTGGGCAAGTGCTCGATTCGCAGTCGGCGGCGGTGTTCGAGCGCGCTTCGCTGGTGCCCTGCCCCAGTGAGGTGGAGCGCTCCTGGCCCGCGCGGCTTTCCTCGGCGCTCTCGCCGGGGCACTTCATGCCGCGCAGCGAAGACATGCGGCGCGCAATCGCCAGAGTGCTTGCCGCCGAGCCCTGCGATCTGATTTTCGACATTGGCGGTCTGATGCTGCAGAACTTGCCTCCCTCCGCGACGTCGCCGCCGGTCGTGGTGGACTCCATCGACGAGCCGGGCATCACCCTGGATCGCGCGCTACGGCGGGCGCAGTGGCACGAAAGGCCGCGACTGTGGCGCACGAAGTGGCTTTACGGTCGCGTCAATGGACTGATCAGCGCGCGCGTCCAAGCCAATGTCTACTCCTCAGACATCGACGCTGCCTATTACGCACGCCGTTTTCCGCGCTCGCGGGTCGAGTCGATCCCCAACGGAGTCGACGTGGAGCACTATTGCCCTGGCGCTTCGCCGCCGGATCCAAACCTGATCGCGTTCGAAGGCAACATGGGATTTGCGCCCAACGTGGACGCGGCGCGTCACCTCGCGACCGAAATCATGCCTCTGCTTTGGCGCTCGCGACCAAGCGTGCGCTTGCAGTTGATCGGCCGCGATCCGGCAGCTGAAGTCCGCGCGCTTGCTTCTGAGCGCGTCGAGGTGACAGGCACGGTGGCCGACGTGCGCGAGCAAATGCGCCGGGCAAGCGTGTTCGTCTGCCCCATGCGCATGGGCGCGGGGATCAAGAACAAAGTGCTGCAGGCCCTGGCCCTGGGCCTGCCGATCGTCGCAACTTCGGAATCCACCGGCGGGCTCGAAGTCGTGGACGGCGAGCACGCATTGATCGCCGACGATCCCGCAAGTTTCGCCGCAGCAGTCACGCGCCTGCTCGAGTCTGCGGAATTGCGCGCGAAGCTCGGGAGCAACTCGAGACGTCTGGCCGTCACCAAGTACACCTGGAAAATCCAAGCGCTGCGCTTCGAGCAGTTGTTCCGATCCGTGGCTGTGACGCGCTGAGGCGCCGCGAGCTCGCTCACTTCTCCTTGGGCGGCGAAAGCTCTGCGAGGCCCATGGTCTTGCTGAACAACTCCTTTCCCGCGCTGTCCAGTATGCGCGCTCGCAACAGAGCACCCTCGGCGCCTCGCGTTGCGTCGACCCGAAGGAAGGCAGAGGTCGTGCCAACGTCGAACAAGAGTCCCGGCGCATCGACCTTTGCCGATTCGATGACCGACTGGGCCAGGGGCGAACTGATGAACTCCGGCACGTCGTAGCCTGCCAGAGACTTCACGGGGTGCAGGATGACACGCGAGCGATGGATGTCGCCTCCGATGAGCACGACCCCGCTGATTTTGCGCTCTCCGATCCAGCGCAGGAGTCCATCGCGCTCGGCCATCCAATGGCACCAACAGTCGCGCTTGTTCGGCCGAACCGCGCTGTTCCATACCATGCCGCAGGCCAGCAGTTTGAAGTCGGCCTTCGATTTCTGCAGTCCGCGCTGCAGCCAAGTGATTTGCAGGTCTCCGAGCAGCGAGCGCTCACCCTCCGCCAGCGGTGAATTCTCGGTGTCCCCAAACCAGCGCGTGTCGAGCAAGAACACTTCGATTGGCCCGCGGCGAAACGACTGAAAGATGCCTTCGTCCGCAAGCCCGAGGTCTCCACTGGCGTGATATTCAAGGAACGCCCGCCGCACGTTTTCACGGCCCTTGACGCGGCCCCATTGACCGTCGGCCGCATAATCGTGGTCGTCCCAGGTGAAATAGGACGCCGTCTCGGAGAGCGCGCGGCGCACGGGTTCGAATGCGAAGAACTCGCGGTAGCGCCGGCGCTGAACTTCGAGATCGGTGCTGTCGATGTAGGGCGTGTCGCCGAGCAGCACCAGGGCATCGGGGCCGCCTGCAGAGATCGCACCCCAGATCGGTTGTTCGGGATAGGCGCGTTCGTTGCTGCAGGAACCAAAGACAACGCTGCTCTCTATCGCGTCGTCGCCGGCGGGAGTGCGCACGCTCAGCTTTGGGTCGCTCCAGATTTCCTGATCCCCGCGGAAAACGGCCATACCCACGTACTTCGTCGCCGGCTGCAGGTCGCCGACTCGCCAATGCAATGTCAGGTCGTTCTCCGCGCTGGCAGCGCTGGTCTTGGGCGCGGGGAACTGACTGCTCGAAGTTGGATCCGTTTTCAACTGCAGTGTGTACTCGCCAGGTGCGGACGCGCGCGCCCAGAAATCCATGCTGCGCGAGTCGCTTCCTCCGCGCAGGGGACCGTGGGTCAGCGTGGCGGAAGAATCCTGCAGCAAGCAGGCCAGAGTGAAAACCAGCGCAACAGTCATGTGGTTTGGAACTCTACTCTCTGGGCATTCCGCGCGCTGTCAGACCCAGCTCTCGAAGCGCAGCGGCGCTTCGCAGCCGTCGCAGCCTTGGCCCCATGAAATGCGAGCGGGGCGAGCTCAGCTCGCCCCGCTCCACGCGTCACCCACAGGGTGGTGACCTTGCCTGCCTGTTCAGGGAGTGAAGAAGGCTGAAATCGCGTTCGAGAGGTTCGACAGTTGTCCGCAGGGACCGATCGGATCGCGATACCAGGCTTGGAAGTTCCAGGTCGAGCCCGGGAGGATCCAACCTGGCGCAGCGAAGTTGCCGAAGCAGTAGGCCACCAACCCCGGTCCCCAGGTCAGCGTTCCCGAGCCGCCCGAGGTGGTGGGGTTGAAGCGGAAGATCTGCGGGCCAAGGCACAGGATGCCGTCGCGGAAAGGGACACCGCCGGTGATGTTGACGCTCTTCAGCAGGATTCCCACGCGGTTGAGGGGAACTTGCGTCGCGCTCAGCACCAGGTTGTCGTTCGTGACGCTCGTCGTGCCCGTGGCACCCAGGATCGCTCCCACTCCCGTGGAGTTGGTGCAGCCACCCGTCGGGTAGAAGTTCAGGCACGGCGCCGGCGACGGGATTGAGCACTCGCAGAAGGCGCGCGTCAGCAGTTCACAATCGTCGGGAATCCCGTTGCCGTTGGTGTCCCAGGAATTCCCCGAGCTGATGTCGATCGCGTCCTCCACGCCGTTGCCATTGCAGTCGTTGATCGGGCCCGAGAGGATCGTCATGCCGTCAAGATCGTCCGAGAGCGCACCGACCACTGCGCGCGACGTCAGCAGTCCCAGGTTTTCCGCTGCGATGTAGATGCCCGGGAAGGGAATGGGACTGCCGAACAGTGGGGTGGTCAGGATGTCGCCTTCGACGATCGGCAGGCCGAAGATGCTGTCGGGCTGGCCGATGATGTGCGAGCCGCGGCGCACGCTGAAGAGCAGCATGTCCGTGCCACCGCCGACCCAGTCATTGGGAGTGAGCGACGGCTGGTATCCGGGCGTGCCGTTCTCGCGAACGATCAGCCCGTCGACGTCGTCGCTTGAACCCGTGAGGTTGAGTCCAAGGGCCGCGGCCGGCGCGTAGAGCACCGGCGGACCACCGGGTGCGGCGGAGAACAGAATGTCGGCGCCGACGAAGCCATGGGCCTGGGCGGAGCCCGAATTGAAGATGCCGGTCAGCGGATCGACGAAGATGTCGTCGAGCGTGAAGTACACGCCGCTGATGGGAAAGCCCGACGGCGGCCCCATCATCGCCAGGGCATCGACGTTGTCGCCGGGGTTGGCCGTGGTGAAGGGCTCGTTCAAGCCGATTCCGCCGTACTGTGCGCCGGAGCCTGAGATCATCCCGTTTCCGTCGACCACCGCGACGTTGCCCGGCGTCGTCGCCGCGAAGGGCGCAAGCGGACCGACGCCCAGGCCCAGGTCGATGAAGATGTCAGACGGCGCGTCGCCGAAGGCCGCCTCGCTCACAACATCCGGCCAGGCGGCTGAGAACAAACCCGTGGCGTAGCGATCAACGGAAAAGGCAAATCGGGTCACCAGCGGAAAGCCCGGCCCAGTCAGCGGATCATTGCCGTACGACATGCCGTCGACTTCGACAATGCAAGGCGTGCCGCCGGGGTGGCCCGCGCAGGGCAGGTGCCCCCACAGACCCAGGCCCGGGCCCGGCGCGAAACCGGCGTTGATCACCATGTCCGGTGTCGCGAGAGGCCCGAGCATCGGCACGCCGGCTGCCGGCAGAAGAATGTCGCCCTCGGTGATCGGGAAGGCGTAGTTGCTGCTGGGAATCCCGACCGAATTGCCGTGCCAGTCCACGGAGAACGAGATCTGCTGGAAAGCCTGGGCGGATTGGAAGCTGGCAGCGAGCAGGGTGAAGCAGACTGTGAGGCCGGCGCGGAAGGTCGAATTTTGGTTCAGCATCGAAGCACGATTCCTTTTCGAGGTGGTCTGTGGGGGACCGAGGCCGTTCCGTCCTGACGAGGACGAATTCGAGCTCCCGGGCACCCCTGAGTGAGCCCCGGTGCGCGCCCGCGACAGGAATCCCGGAGTTCCTGAACAGTGCCCCTGGCTCGTTCGCCAGGGCCGAGGTGGATCGCGCACCCAGGTCCGCCCTCGCCGCGGGGACGCCCCGTAGCACCGACTCAGCGGGGCGCAGCTCCGCGCCGCAGCGCCACGACCTCGGTTTCCCGACCCCTGGAGTAGTTGAAGCCGTGCACGTTGGCGAATTCGCGCAGCTCGCCGCCGCCATTGCGCGCCACAAATTCGTTCAGCTTGACGCGCGTGGTGACCAAGACGCCGTCGCCGGGCTCCAGCGACCACGCGTCAAGTGATCGCACGTCGGGCAAGGGCACGATAGTCACCGGTCCCCAATAGAAGTTGAGGCTCGGCTCGTCGAACCCAAAGGTCGCCATGGGCGGCGCACCGATGTTGGCTGCGCGCATCGCCGTCACCAGCCGCGGCGCGAGCTTGAGATTTTCCACCCGCGGCAACACCAACGCGCCGAGCGTCACCCAGATCGCCGTCGCCCCAGCGATCGAGGCCAGTACCCCGTGGCGCCAACGTCCGCGGCGGTGCAGATGGATCGCAATCACGCCCTGGATCAACACGACGGCGGCGAGAACTAGCACAGGTCCGGCAATGGGCGCGGCCACGGGCTGAAGTGACAAGAAGACCAGTGCGCTGACTGCTAGGGCGAGCACGACACCGTAAAACCACACGCCCCGGCGCAGCCATTTCATTTCGCCCTCGGCGAGCGCCCGTCGTTCTGCGGCATCGATGGTGGCAGCCACCGCCAGCGCCAACGCGGGCGCGATCGGCATCACGTAGTGGGCGAGCTTCGTGGCCACCAGGCTCATCAAGCAGAACGGCGCGATGGTCCAACCCAGGAGCAGGGCGCGCTGTTTCGCATCGCCGATGCGACCGCGCCAGAGGGCAACCAAAGCCGCTGGCAGCTGCAGGGTCCAGGGCACGAACCCGATTGCGACCACCGGGACGTAGTAGAAGAGGTAGAGCAGGTAGTTTGACCCGTGTCCCTCCATGGGCTTGAGCACGCGGCTGCCCACGTGTTTCCCGAGTCCGCGATTCAAGAACTCGCCAGCGGTGGCTTCATTGGCCGGCACCGCCCAGGCCAGGAAGATCAGAACGCTCGCCACGGCGGCGATCGAAAGCCTCCAGCCGAAGCCCTTGGCCAGGGCTCCCTTCCCGCGCAGGATCCAGAGCGTCAGCAGGATCGAGAGCATTGGCACCGCCAAGCCCACGGGCCCCTTGGTCAGCTGCGCTGCGCCCAAGGCCACGGCCAGCAGCACGAACCGGCCCGCGGTCCATCCGCGCTGGAGCATCTCCGCGAAGCACACGATTGCGGCGGTCGTGCAGGCCAGCAAAACCGCGTCCGCCGTGGCGACCGTGCCCTCCACCATGGCCAGGGGCGCCAAGGCCAGAATCACCGGGGCAAGGAGCGCCGCCCACCCCGACATGAGCCGCCGCGCCACCAAAAACGTCAGCCCAGCGGTCAGGGCCAGTCCCAGCGGAGCGAAGGCGCGCACGGCCCATTCGCTCACCCCGAACAGGCTGATCGGGATCGCCATCAGCCAGTAGATGAGAATCGGCTTGTCCGGCCGCAGCTCTCCGTTGAAGGTCGGGAAGAGCCACTGGCCGTTCGCAACCATCTCGACCGCCGCCTGGGAGAAGCGCGGCTCGTCGCGGTCCCACAGGGTCGAGCGGGTGGTCATCCAGGTCGCCAATGCGAAGATGGCGAGCAACACGGCCGCGATCTGCCAGGCCGAGGAGCGACCGGTCGAATGCGAGAAACCAGGGGCCGGGAGCATGGGCGGCGAATGCTATCCGGGGGGTCCCGGGAGCCCGCTGTTCAGGGCTGAAAACCGCCGGACGCGTAGGGAATTCTGGCCGAAAACCTGCCCTCCAAGCCCCAGGAAGGGGCTTTTGGGTCACCCAGCTAGAGGGATCCGGGGCGCTGTTCTAGCGTGGGGGGCTCGCCCGAGGGCGCCATGGCCGAACCGCAAGCAAGATTCCAGGAGGCCAACCTCCGCACCGAGCGCATCCGCGACCTCGGCCTCTCGATCGAGGGCACGCGCCTGGAGTCCGTGATCACGGAATTTCAGGCCGAGGTCAGTGCGCTGGAGCTGTCTCACCTGCGGCCCACGTTCTACCTGTCCACGGAGTGGGGAGTAGTCTTCGGCAGCCAGAGCATCGCACTGCCCTTCTACCTGGCGCGGCCCGAACTGGAGGCGATTCAGGTGGAACAGGTGGGGCACCTCGAGGGCGCCGGCCGCGCCGAAATCCTGCGCTACCTGCGCCACGAGTTCGGGCACGTCGTGAACTACGCCTACCACCTGTTCGAGAGCGAAGAATGGGTGCGCCAGTTCGGCTCGATCACCCAGCCCTACATGGAGGAGTACCGGCCAAAGCCCTTCAGTCGACGCTTCGTGCGCCACTTGCCCGGCTGGTACGCACAAAAGCACCCCGACGAGGACTGGGCCGAGACCCTGGCGGTGTGGATGACGCCCAAGAAGGACTGGCGCAAGACCTACAAGAGCTGGCCCACGGCACTGGCGAAGCTGGAGTACTGCGACCGAATCATGGTCGAGCTTCGCGAGCGCGCGTTGGTCGAGACGGCCCAGGATCGCGACGAGGACGTGGGCGAGCTCGCCTACTCATTGCAGGAGTACTACAGCAAACTCGATCAGGGGCAGGACGCGCTGCCGCCGGGGCTCGAGGGCGCGCTGACGGCGATGTTCGAGGACATCGACGCGCCCGAAAGCGCTTCCACCGAAGCGCGCAAGCCAGCCTCCGCGCTGTTGCGCGGCATGGAGCGCGATCTCGTGGCAAACGTCTATCTGTGGACCGGCCATTTCCCCGAGCGCACGCGTGCGCTGGTGCGCCAGCTCGCCCTGCGCGCCGAAGAATTGCAGCAGGTCTACCCCGCGGATCAGGAAACGCGCCAACGCATTGCGATCACCACGTTCGTCACGGCGCTCGCGATGAACCACGTGCACCGCGGGTCGTATTTGCCGTGAAGCCGCCGGCTGCGGCGCCCTTGCGGAGTACGAAGGATCTGACGGAGTTGCGGCGTGGGGCCCTCGGGGCCGCGCTCAGCGCCTGCGCTCGAGTGCCAACTCCACGATGCGTTCGAGCAGGTCCTCATATGCAATTCCCGCGGCCTTTGCGGCCATGGCGAGTTCGCTGCTGCGCTCGAGATAGCAACTGGCGTTGAGTTCGATGACGTAGATGTTCCCGGCCTCGTCCATGCGCAAGTCGACGCGGCCGTAATCGCGCACGCGCAGCGCGACGTAGGCATCGAGGGCGATCTTCTTGATCTTTTCGTCGAGCTCAGCCGGCAGATCGGCGACCACGACATTCGAGCCCTTGTACTCAGCGCTCTCGGTGTCCCACTTCGCCTTGGCGTCGAGGATGTTGGGCGCGCCTTCGGGCATGCCTGAAAAATCGACCTCAAGCACTGGCAACACCTGGGGCGAGCGGTTGCCCAAGAGACCCACGAAAAACTCGCGGCCTTCGATGAACTCCTCCACAAGCGCGGAGTCCTTGAGGCGGTGAATCGCGTTGATGCGCTCGGTCAGCTCCTTCGGTGAGCGCACCACGGACTTCGCGCTGATGCCGATCGATGCGTCCATGCGCAGGGGCTTGACGAACATCGGGAAGCGCAAATTGTCGGCCGATTTCGTGTCAGCATCGACCGGGATCACCGCGTAGTCGGGGTAGAGGATCTTCTCGTAGGCGAGGATCTTCTTCGTGATGCCCTTGTCCTCCTGAAGATAAAACTCGCCAGGCCCACCGCCGGTGTAGGGCAGACCCAGGAGGTCGAGCACGCCGACCACGCCGATCGAGCCCAGCTGCGTCTTCCCAAACGTCTCCATCAAATTGAAGATCAGGTCGGGTTTGCGCTCCTTCAGGCCCTCCACGAGCTTGACCATGTTGCCGCGCACGCCAAAGACCGACACGTCGTGGCCCTTGGCGGTCAGGGCGGCGGAAACCTGGTCGATCACCACGTCGTAGCTCTTCGCGTCGCGTTCCTTCTCCAGGTGGGTCAGGACGGTGATGATCATGGTTGGCCGCTCATGGGAAGCGGAGTGAATCGAGGTCCGGGCGCGGGCTCAAGGAATTTCCGCCGCCCGAGGGCGCGCGCGGGCCGTGAAGCGTGATCGGCGAGCGCGGCGGCGAGCTTTCGGGTCGCCGCCGAGGGGCGGGTCGGATTCGGGACTGTCGCGGGGCCGATTCGTCAGTATCCTGGCGCGATTCCCCGCGGGAATTCCGGCCATGCGCGTGCTCTTCATCTACCCCAACCTCTACACGCAGATGGGGTTCAATCACGGGCTGGCTTCGCTGTCGGCGTGCCTGAAGCTCGCGGGTCACGAGACGCGCCTCGTGAACCTGAATGAAAATTTGCCGCCGGTCCCCGATGAGGAGGATGTCTGGCGCGCGATCGTCGATTGGAAGGCGGGCATGGTCGCCTTCTCGTGCCTGACCCAGCAGTACGCCTCGGCCAAGTCCCTGGCGCGGTCCCTGCGCGAGCGCGCCGCGCGCGAGCAGGTCGCCCTGCCGCCGCTGGTGATCGGCGGGATCCATCCGACGATGGTGCCCCTGGACGTCATGGGCGACGGACTGTGGGACCACGTCGGCGTCGGCGAGTGTGAGGACGCGTTGGTGGTGCTCGCGGCGCGCATCGAGGCCGGCGAGGTCTGCGACAACGTGGCGAACTTCGTCTCGTGGAAGGCTGGAGTGCGCCCGGCGCTCGCGCTCGCAAGCGCGGCTCCCGTGACACCCGAGCACTGGGTTCACAATCCCGTCGGCGAGTTCCCCGACCTGCGCGAGCTGCCCGTGCCGGACTACGCGCTGTTCGACACGCAGCGCATCACCGACCAGAAGCACGGTTGGTTCGGCGTGCTCTCCTCGCGCGGTTGTCCCTACCGCTGCAGCTACTGCCTCAACCACAAGATCGTCGATCGCTACCACGAAGAACTCGATCGGCCGGTCAATCGCATCGGTTTTTTCCGCTTCCGTCCCGCGGACAAGTTGATCGAGGAACTGCGCGAAGTGCTCGCGCGCTACCAGAACATCGGCACGTTCATTTTCGACGACGACCTGTTCACGCAGAACGCCGAGCACGCGATCTCGATCTGCAAGGCCTACGAGGAAAGCGGCATCGAAGTGCCTTTCGTGGTCAACAGCCACGTCAAGCAACTCGACCCGCGCGTGGCCGAGGCCCTGGCGCGCGCGGGATGTCGGATCCTCAAGCTCGGCATCGAGTCCGGCAGTCCGCGCGTGCGCAAGGAAATCCTGCAGCGCTTCATGTCGAACAAGGACGTGCTGTCGACCGTGGAATCCGCCGAGCGCTTCGGTCTGCACACCTCGGGCTTCGTCATGGTGGGCCTGCCCTACGAAACGCGCGAAGAGCGCTGGGAAACAGTGGACTTGCTGGCCCAGTCGGGCATCGGCCGCTACCGCACGTCATTGTTCTTCCCCTTCCCAGGCACCGAAAGCTATCGCCTGTCGGTCCAGGGCGGGTTCATCACGCCGGCGACGGAAGTGACCCTGACCAACTTCACGGACTCCTCGTGCCTGAACTTCGGGCCTGAGGAAAATCTGTTCATCGACAAACTGGCCACCTGCATGCCCTGGTTCGTCAACAGCCGCATGGATCGCTTCCGCAGCGCGCCCGCGGCGGCGCGCTACCAGCCCATGGTGCGCGACGTGCTCGCCATGGACCTCGCCGCCTGGGAGCGCTTCAAGCCACAGGTGCGCCGCATCGACGAGGAATACGCGCGCGCCGCGGGCCGCGCCGAGGAGTTGCACTACGCCATTCGCTACAACGCGTTCATGGGCGTGCGCTCGGACTACTACCTGGCGGAGGAAGTGGGCATCGAGTGGAGCACCGCCGCCGCCAAACCTGTGCCCGATCGATTGCGCGAACTGGCCCTGGCCGCCGCGGCAAGCGAGGTCTGCTGAGTCCATGGGTTGCGCGGTTCCCGACTTCACTGGACTGAGGGTTGCCGTCGCCGGCGACGTGATCTGCGATCGCTACATGGTCTGCGAGCCAAAATCCCTCTCGCGCGAGGCTCCGGTCATGGTGCTGCGCCACATCGAGGAGCGCGTGCGCCCTGGCGGCGCGGGCAACGTTGCAAGGAACCTGGCGGCCCTGGGCGCGACGACCACGCTCTTTGGCGTCGTCGGCCGCGACAGCGCGGGCCGCGACTTGCGCCTGGAGCTGGAATCCGAACAGGTCGGCGTCGAGAACCTGGTCAGCATCCCCGGTTGGACCACGCCGCAAAAAACGCGCGTCGTCGCCGCTGAGCCGCGACGCAATGTGCAGCAGGTGCTGCGCATCGACACGGAGCCCGGCGTGCCGGCGGACAAGGAGGTGCGCGCGGATGTGCGCGCTCAGTTGCGCGCGGCACTGAGCAACGTCGATCTCCTGCTGCTCTCGGACTACGACTACGGCTTCGTCGATCGTGACCTTGGCAAGCTGGCGCGCGAATTCAAGACCGCGGGGCGCTTGGTGGTTTTCGATCCGCGACAGTGTCTGGTGGGGCTCGAGGGCTTGACCGCGGTGACGCCCAATGTGGAGGAACTCGCCGCTTTTGCAGGCGTGCCTGCTTCACACCTGACCCAGGCCGCCAACTTGGAAGCAGCGGCCCTCAGCGTGCTCGAGCGCGCGGGCGCGCGCTGGATTCTGGTCACCCGCGGCAACAACGGCATGGCGCTCTTCGGCGAAGGTGCACCACGCGGCGGTTGGACCGTTGAAGCCTTGGGCTCAGGAAACGTGACCGACGTCACGGGCGCAGGCGACACGGCGGCAGCGGTGTTTGCCCTGGCCCTTGCGCGTGGAGTGGATCCGCAGCAGGCCATGGTGCTCGCCAATGCGGCCGCTGGCGTGGTGGTGATGGAGAGCGGCGCCGCCGTTTGTTCCCCCGAAGCTCTGCGTGCTGCGCTTGAGTGCGCCCCCAACTTGGTCCCGTCGAGTAAGAGCCCGCAGTCGTGACACGGGGCCTGTGGTCGCGCGAAGACCTTGCGCGAGAGCTCGCTTTGCGTCGGACCGCTGGCCCGCTGCGCGTCGTGCTCGCGAACGGCTGCTTCGATCTGTTGCACGTCGGGCACGTGCGCTATCTCGAGGATGCGCGCACGCGCGGCGACGTGCTCGTCGTCGCGCTGAACACGGACCGCAGCGTGAGCGCGAACAAAGGTCCCGGGCGGCCACTGGTAGCCTTGGAGGAACGCGCGGAATTGATCGCCGCCCTGCGTGCTGTGGATTTTGTCACCAGCTTCGACGAGCCGACCTTGGAGGCCACGTTGCGCTGTCTGTTGCCTGACGTTCACGCCAAGGGCAGCGACTACACTGTGGAGAACGTGCCCGAGGCCCAGGTCGATCGCGAACTTGGCGTCGAGGTCGCGATTTGCGGCGATGCCAAGGAGCATTCCTCCACCGAGCTGATTCGCCGCCGCGCGCCACAATGAGTGCGCCCGGCTTCGAAGCCCGGCCCCTGCGACCGTGGCATCTGGGCCTGCTGTTGGTCGCCTCCTCGGCGAGCACCATGTGCGGCATTGGCGGCGGTCTCTTCGCCGTGCCCATCCTGCACTTCCTGTTGGGCCTGCCGCTGAAATTGGCCACGGCGACTTCGCTCGTGGCGGTGTTCGCGATGACCTTGGCCGGGACGCTGACCGAGGCCTCCCACGCGGGCAACGCTTTGGATTGGTCCGCGATTGGACTCTTGTCCGCCGGTGCCCTGCTCGGTGCAGCCATCGGACAGCGAGTCAACGCGCGCATCAATCCCCAGGCACTGACCTGGGTCTTTGCGGCGGCCCTGTTGATCGGAGGCGCGCGCGTCCTGGCCACTTCCATGCCTGCCGACGTCGCGGACGCGCCGATGTTGATCGTCGTGACTCCGTTGAGTGCGCTTTGGCTGGTGGCCGCTGGCTTTGGCGGCGGGTTCGTCGCGCCGATCCTCGGCATCGGCGGGGGACTGATCGTGGTCCCGGCGCTGTTCCTGGGCATCCCCGGGACCAGCTACCTGACTGCGCGCGCCTGCTCCACGGCGATGTCCGTCGTCGCCTCGGCGCAGTTGACCTGGCTCAACCTTCGCGCTGGCCGCGTGCACCGGCCGAGCATGCTGCCCTTCGCAGCTGTGACAATTTGCGGTGGGTGGATCGGGACTTCACTGGTGCACCTACCGGGCTGGTCGCACGGCGCGCGCATCATGCTCGGAGTCCTGATGCTCGCCCTCTCCGCGAAGTACACTTGGCGAGCGGCGCGACATCGCGCGCAGTGATCCCGTCCGCAACCGGCGGTTGCGGACGGGTGTTCGCCCCGCGATCAGGCGTAGAGTCCGCGCAGTCGGTGCGCCTTGGCCAGGCGCTCCACGGCGACCATGCTGGCCGCGAGGTGCAAGCGGGCCTTTTGCTCAATGCTGGCTGCAATCATCGAGTTCCAAGCTTCGGTCATAAACCGCTGCTGGTGGCGATGGACGATTCCCTCGCTCCAACTCTCGCCGGTGCGATTTTGCACCCACTCGAAGTAGTTGACGATGATTCCGCCCGAGTTGGCCAGGATCGCCGGGATGACCGGGATCCCGCGGTCCTGCAGCATGCGGTCGGCGCGCGAAGTCACTGGTCCGTTGGCACCTTCGATCACGAGCTTCGTGCGCAGCTTTCCAGCATTGCCTTGCGTGATCACGTTCCCCACGGCGCAGGGAGCGAGCACATCGCAGTCCTGCAGCAAGAGATCGTCGTTGGACATGCGCACGAAATCGCCGCTGGCCTCGCGCAGGCTGCCGTGCTTCTTGCGATGCTCGTACAGGGCGCGCACGTCGAGCCCCTGCTCGTTGTAGAGGCCGCCGAAAAAGTCCGACAAACCGACGACGCGGTAGCCGTCTTCCGCCAGTCCTAGGGCGAAATTGCCGCCGACCGAGCCAGCGCCCTGCACGATCACGCGCAATCCGCCGCGGTCTGAGCCCAGCTTGAATTGTTCCCGCGCCAGTGAAAGCACGATGCGCAATCCGCGCGCGATCGAGTCGAGGTGTCCGAGCGAGCCGCCGAGCACGGTCGGCTTGCCCAGTCCCACGGCGTTCGTGGTGTGGCGTTCGTGCATGGAGACCACGTCCATCATCCAGGCCATGTACTGCTCCTCAGCACTCTTGTCGGGAATGAACACATCCCGATCGGGGCCGATGATGTCGAGCATGCTCGAGGCGTAGCGGCGCACCGACTGCTCCACGGCTGCAGCCCCATGGCGCGCAGGATCGATGCGGATCCCGCCCGCGGCGCCCCCGAAGGGAATGTTGACCAGGGCGCACTTCCAGGTGGTCCAGCCGGCGAGCGCCCGCAATTCGTCGATCTTGAGATCGCCGGAAATGCGGAACGGTCCCGCGTAGGGACCCAGGCCCATATTGTGCTGCACGCGCCAGCCGTCGAAGACGCCAAGCGTGCCATCTTCTAGGCGCACCGGGATCGACATGTTCACTTCGCGATCGGGCTTGCGCAGGATCGCGTACAGGTCGCGCTCGATCAAAAGCCTCTCAGCGGCTTCGTCGAACAGGCTCATCATCGAGGCAAACGGCGTTTCCTCGTCGAAGGAAGGCTGGCCCGACAACTGTGCGCTGTGGGAGTGTTCGTGCAACTGCATGGCGATGCGCTCCTAGGCGTAGCTGCCGCGCAGTTTGTAGACGGCGGCAACGCGGCCGACGGCGACGATGTACGCCCCGATGCGCAGCGACGTCTTGTACTTGGATGCCATGGCATCGACGCCATGGAAGGCATCGACCATGATGCGCTCGAGGCGCGTGTTGACATCTTCCTCGGTCCAGAAGAAACCGGCGCGGTCCTGGACCCACTCGAAGTAGGAAACCGTGACGCCACCTGCGTTGGCGAGAATGTCCGGCACCACGAGGACGCCTTTGCTTTCCAGGATCTGGTCCGCCTTGGCGGTCGTCGGTCCGTTGGCGCCTTCGATGATCACTTTGGCGGTGATGCGCTGGGCGTTGGCCGAGGTGATCTGGTTTTCCACGGCCGCCGGCACGAGGACGTCGCAGGGAAGTTCCAGTTGCTCGGCGGCGCTGACGTGAGCGGCTTTCGTGTAGCCGGTCAGTTTGCGGTTGGCCTTCAGGTACGCGAGCACATCGGGCATGTCGAGGCCCTTCTCGTTGTAGATCGCGCTGAACTGGTCGCTGATGCTGACGATTTTGTGGCCCTCGCGCTGCATCAGCATCGCGCCGATGCCGCCGACGTTGCCGCTGCCCTGCACGACCACGGTGGTCTGGTTCGGGCGCATGCCGATCTTCTTCAGCGCCTCGCGCGCAGTGATCATCACTCCGCGTCCGGTCGCCTCGGCGCGTCCGCGCGAGCCGCCGAGCACGATCGGCTTGCCGGTGACGACCGCGGTCGTCGTGCGGCGCACGTGCATCGAGTACGTGTCCATCAACCAGGCCATGGTCTGTTCGTTCGTGTTGACATCGGGCGCCGGCACGTCGCGGTCGGGGCCGAGGATGTCGAGAATCCCGGTCGTGTAGCGGCGCGTGATGCGCTCCAACTCACCTTGGGACAATACGGAGGGATCGCAGATGACTCCGCCCTTGCCACCGCCGAAGGGCAGGTCCACCACGGCGCACTTCCAAGTCATCCACGCCGCGAGGGCGCGCACTTCGTCGAGGTTGACGTCGGGAGCGAATCGAATCCCGCCCTTGCACGGGCCGCGCGAAAAGTTGTGCTGCACTCGGTAGCCGGTGAACACGCGCATGTTCCCGTCGTCCATTTTGACCGGGATCGCGACGGTCATTTCGCGGTCCGGAGTGCGCAGGATGTCGCGCAGACCGTTGTCGAGGCCCAGGTGATCGGCGGCGATGTTGAATCGCTCGGCCATGGCCTCGAATGGATTGAACTCTTTTGATGCCGAGTCGGAAGTGGCTGCCGTACCGGTAGACATGACGGGGACGACGCCGGAGACTGGGGAAATTGCCCGGTCAGGCGCCGCAAGACGAGGGGGAGAGGAGGGCTGTCACGCACTCCGGAGGGCCCGCAGAGGGTCCTCGCGCAGAGTACGAAGGGTGAGTATTGGATCGGCAGTGCCGCGCTTTCGGAACCCTCCCTTGGGCTTTTCGCGCTCGAGCGGGTCCAGTGAGCGTGCCCTGAGTTGCTGTTTTGGGCACCTGGAGTGGCTCTAAGTGCTTGTCCTGACAATGATTGAGTCCACCTCAACCGAAGAGGATGCGCCCTTGCGTCCCCGGGACGCGCGCTGGGAGGATCTCGGCTGAGATGCTCGAGAGTCGTTCGAATTCTGCCCGCGGGCAATGGGCCCAGGGGAGTTCGGGCCCGAGGGGGTTGGCAGGCGAGCTTCGCGCCGCCCTCGGGGACCCCGTGAGTGAGTCGGTGGAGTTCCTGGAGCGAGTGTTCGCGCTCGCGCCGGATCAGTGGCTGCGGCGCATGCCCGGACGCGAGACCTTCGTCCATGGCGGGAACATCGTGATCAAGCGCTGCCGCGGCGATCAGTGGAGCGAGTGGTGGCACGAGCGCCTGCGACAGCGATCCGCGCGCTCACCTGCGCGGCGCGAGAGCGAAAACCTCAGCGCCTTGCGCGAATCAGGGCTGCGTGTCCCGACGCCACTGGCCTGGGCCGAGGACATCGGTGCCCGCGCTGCCGCGCCGTTCCAGCGCGGCCGCAGCGCCATGGCCATGGAGCGCGTCGCGCATCGAGAGCACCTGCGTCAAACGCTATCGCGATCTGCGCCCGAGGAAGTGCGCGCATGGATCGCGCCCCTCGCACGCATGGTGGCGCAACTCCACGGCGTGCACTGGTTCCACCGCGACCTGTACCTGCAGCATTTCGCCGTGTGCTCTGTTCACGCTCGCGAACTTGCGTTGCTCGACTGCGGACGCGCGCGCCGCATGGAGCCCGTGCCCTTGCGCTGGATCGTGAAGGACTTGGCTCAACTGCTTCATTCCTGTCCGTCCACGGTCGGCCGCAGCTCGCAACTGCGCTGGCTGATTCACTACACGCGCTTGCGCAGGGCTGGTGTTTCCGGGGGCGCGGATGTGGCGCGCACCGAGCGTCGCGCCCTCGTTGAGCTGGTGATCGCAAAGCAACGCCGCATGGCGGCCCACGCACCGCGGCACATCGACCCCCGCACGGCCAATCCCGACGGTTCCGAGCGATGAAATCGCCGCAGGTTCGCCACCTTTACGTTCGAGCTCCCAATTGGGTCGGGGACTTGGTGATGGCGACTCCGATCCTGGAGGCCGCGATTGCCTCGCCTGATTTCGAGCGGGTGACGATCGGCGTGCGCGCCCACCTGTCCCCGGTGCTCGCCAATGGTCCTCTGGAAAAACACCTGCTTCTGTTGGAGCGCGGCGCGAACGAGACGGCGGCGTTGGGGCTCCTCGCGCCGGACGCCGCGCTGCTGCTCTCGAATTCCTTCGGTGCCGCCTGGCGAGCGTTCCGGGCCAGAATCCCCGTGCGCATGGGCAGCGCGCTCTCCGCCAGACGCTGGCTGTTGACCCACGCGGTGGTGCCGCCCACGAACGGAGGTCGCCGCGTGCCGATCCCCACTGCGCATTTGTTGCGCGACGTGGCTGGGCTTGCGGGAATCCAAGTTCCCGATCTACATCCGCGGCTCACGGTGACTGCGCAGACGCGGGCAGCACAGGCAAGTCTCTTGGAGTCCGTGGGCCTGGGCCTTGGCGAGCCCTACGTGCTGTGCTGTCCCGGTGCGGCCTTCGGCGCTGCGAAGTTGTGGCCACCGGAGCACTTCGCCCGCGCGCTCGATCAGTTGACCGAAGCGCGCGGCTGGCGCGCGGTAATCACTGGCGGCCCCGGAGAAGAGGCGTTGATGGACGAAGTTGCCCGCCGTTCGAAACGTTCCGCCATTTCACTTTCCGGTGTTCGCCGTGACCTCGATAGCCTGAAGGCCCTGGTGCACGATGCGCAGTTGCTGCTGGTGGGGGACTCCGGCCCGCGCTGGTATGCGGCTGCGTTCGATGTTCCCTGCGTGAGCGTCATGGGGCCCAATTTTCCTGAGCTGACCGCCACATCGCTGGAATTTGCTGAAGTCGTCCGGCTGGAGGGCCTGGAGTGCTCGCCGTGCCTGGAGCGCGTCTGTCCCCTGGGGCACCACCGCTGCATGCGCGAATTGTCGCCCGAGCGCGTGGTGGCGGCGGCCGGCCGCGTCTTGGCGCGCCGGGCGAGCGTGGGGCCATGAGGGCGCCGCTGTGCGCCTCAGCGCGACTGTTGATCCGCGTGCCGAATTGGCTCGGAGATTTGGTGATGGCCGAACCGGTGCTGCGGTCGGCGGATCTGCGTGGCGCCGTGACCCTGGTGGGGCCGGCGCATTTGCTGAGTCTGTTCGAGGGGCGCTTTCCCAATTGCGATCGGCTGTACAGCGACTCGGCCCGGGATTGGCGCGGGCACGGGGCCGCCTTGCTGCTCACCGGTTCCTTTCGAAGCGCGTGGATCGCAGCGCGCGCAGGAATTCCCGTGCGCGCTGGGCTCGCGCGCGATGGCCGCGGTTTGTTGCTGACGCACGCGATGACGCCGGCTCGCGAACTCGGCGCCGTGCCCCTGGGCCTTGGCATCCACGGCCGCGGTCGGCGCTGGCTCCCGCGACCTTTCGGGACCGTGTGCGTCGAACTCGCCTCCCTCGTGGGCCTGCATGTTCCCGATCGCGCGCCGCTGCTGATCCCTACGGACGCGGCGCGCGAGCGCGTGGCCCGCCGACTTTCGGCCCTGGACCTCGCGCGCCCCTTCGCGGTGGCGAACGTCGGAAGCCGGGCGGGTTCAGCCAAGGGCGCGCCAGCGTCAGTGTGGCAGGCGGTGCTCGCGGAATTCGCTCGGCAGTCGGACCTTCCGATCGTGCTGGTCAGCGGACCCGGGGAAGAAGCTGCGCTGACTGCCGTGCAGAGTGCTGCCCCAGCGCCGCGGCTGCACGGCTTTCCGGGTCCGGCTGCTGATCTTGCGGAGCTGACGGCGCTCTTTTCCATGGCGCAGGTCGTGATCACGGCGGACAACGGTCCGCGGCATATCGCGTCGGCCCTCGGCACGCCGCTCTCCGTCATGTGCGGCCCAACCGATCCGCGGCACACGGCCGATCACCTGCGTTCCACGCGCATCGTGCGCGCAACCCAGCCCTGCAGTCCCTGCCATCGCGAGTGCTGTCCCCTGGAGGGCCCCGCGCACCTGGCCTGTTTCACGGGCATCGATCCCAGCGAAGTGGCGCGCTCGGCGCTGGAGCTTCGGGCGCACGCTGTAGAGTGTGCCCGATGAGCACCTACGCCGACGATTTCCCCGCGGACGTTCCCGACCTCGACGAACTGGTGCGCTGCGAGCGCAGCGGGGGAAGCGCGCCGATCGTCACGTTGACGATCCAGCGGCCCGAGGTGATGAACTGCCTTTCGTTCCCGACGCTCAAGCGCTTGCGGCGTTTGTTCGCGGAACTGGCGCAGGATCTCAGCGTGCGCGCGATCGTGATCACGGGCGCCGGGGACAAGGCCTTTTGCGCCGGCGCGGACCTGAAGGAGCGCAAGACGATGCCCCTGGAGCGCGTGCCCGCCTTCGTGCTGAACATTCGCCGCACGATGGACGATCTGGCGAATTTGCCGCAGCCGACAATCGGGGCGATCAACGGCGTGGCCTTCGGCGGCGGCACGGAATTGCTGCTCGCATGCGACCTGCGCGTGGCGGCACCCCATGCACAACTTGGACTGACCGAAACTTCCCTCGCGATCATCCCGGGCGCCGGCGGCACCCAGCGCCTTCCGCGCTTGATCGGCCGCGCGCGGGCGAAGGAGTTGATCTTGACGGCGCGGCGCATCGACGCACAGGAGGCCGAGCGCATCGGCCTGGTCAATCGCATCGCACCGGCGGGGCGCTTGATGGAGACTGCGCTCGAACTGGCGCAGCAGATCGCCGAGAACGGCCCTGTCGCCGTGCGCGCTGCCAAGGCCGCCATCGACCATGGCTGCGAAGAGCCCATGGCCCAGGCCCTGGAAACCGAAGCGCGCTGCTATCAGCGGGTGCTGCCGACCTCCGATCGCCTCGAGGCTCTCGCGGCCTTCGCGGAGAAACGCAAGCCGCGCTTCGAGGGACGCTGAGGGGGTGCTAGGGCCCGGAGCGCCTCTAGCTCGCGTAGAACTCGTCGGTCTCGCGGGCGATGCGCTCGACTTCCTCGGCAGGCGTGACCTCGCCCTTGCCAATGCCCGGACAGCATTCCTTGACCTGGCCCTCCCAGACCGAACGCTCCAGGTTCTCAGTCCAAAACGGCCAGGTCGCGCACTGCTTGGGCCGCACCGGGTAGATCTTGCAGCGGTTGTTTTCGTCGAGGAACGCGCAGGCCGGCTCGTCCATTCTCAAGACCACCCAGCCCTCGTCCGTGGTGCAGTACTGCTCGACGAATTCGCGCCGCGGGACCCCCAGGAATTTGGGGATCGCTCGCAGGTCGTGCTCGGTCAGATAGACAAAAGCGTACTCCCCGTGGTTCTTGCAGCAGGCGCCGCACTGCGTGCACTCGAACCGTAAACCTTTTTTATACCAGGGGTTATGGCTCATCTTGTGCTTGCTGGCCCGGTCCGGGTAGCGGAGTGTGCGGTTACCGAACATAGGGACCGTGGATAGTCTGGCGATGCGTGCGAAATCGCGCACGTGGCCCCGGTCCCCCTTGCAGTCACCAACCTAGCGCATGAAGGTCACCGTAGTCGAGGAGGGCAAGCGAAGCGAGCTGAGTTTCGATCACCCGATCGTGACCATCGGCCGCGCAGTCGAGAACGACATTCGCCTGAGCGGCACGCTGATCTCGCGCCACCACTGTCGGCTCGAGGAACAGGACGGCCGCGTTTACATCGTCGACATGGAGTCGTCGAACGGCACGAGCCTCGACGGCTCGCGGATCAAGCGCTCCCTTGTGCCGGCTGCCGGTCAGATCGGCGTCGGTCGCGCCATCCTGACGGTGGAAGTGGAGCGCTCGGAGGCTTCGCGGGCGGGGGAAACCCAGGCCCTTGGAGTACCGGCCGACTTTCTGCTCGAGGTCGGACAGGAGACGCTGACCGGTGAGGTGCTGCGCGAGCGCGAGAACCTGCGCGTGTTCGCCAGTGTGGCGCGCGATCTCGTGCGCGAGACCGACTTGGCGAAGCTCCTGCGCTCGATCGTCGACAGCGCCATCGCACTGTCTCTGGCCGAGCGCGGTTTCATGCTTTTAGCCGAAGTTGACTCGGCTCAGGACGCGCGCGCGACCGAGGTGGCGGCGATGAAAGTGCGCGTGGCGCGCAGTTTTGATCGCGAGGACATTCCGATTCCCGCCTCGCGGCTCTCGATGGGCATCGCGCGCCGCGTGCTCAAGTCCGCGACCCCGTTGCTCAGCATCGACGCCGGCCGCGACGAGCGCTTCAACGGCATGGCCAGCGTCGAGGACCTGCGCCTGCGCTCGGTGATGTGTGTGCCGATTCACCCCGCACAAGAACGGGGCGAGCCGCGCGTGGAGGGCGTGCTGTACGTGGACAATCGCCTGCAGCACGGGGCGTTCGGCACGGCCGACTTGGAATTGATGAAGCTCGTGGCCGACCAGGCTTCGATCGCGCTGTTCAATGCGCGCACCCTGGCCGAGTTGCGCGAGCGCAATGAGCAACTGTCCAGCTCCTCGAGCCGGATCGAGATGCTGAACCAGCAAATGGGACGCAAGGTGCGCGATCGTGACACCGAATTGGCCGTGGTGCGCGCCGAACTGGGGCGCGAGCGCGGGCGCTACGACTACACGAACATCGTCGGCTCCAGCGAAGGGATGCGGCGCGTGTTCCAGCAGCTCGACCGCATCATACCGACCGACATGCCCGTCTTGATCCTCGGGGAAAGTGGCACGGGCAAGGAACTGATCGCGCGCGCGATCCACTACAACGGTCCGCGCAAGGACAAGCCGTTCCTTTCCGAAAACTGCGCGGCCCTGCCGGACACACTGCTGGAAAGCGAGTTGTTCGGCCACGCGCGCGGCGCATTCACCGGCGCGCACAAGGCCAAGCGCGGCCTGCTCGAGCAGGCGGACGGCGGGACTTTGTTTCTCGACGAGATCGGCGACATGAGCCCGCAGATGCAGAAGAAGCTGCTGCGCGTGCTTCAGGAGGGCGAATTCCGCGCGCTGGGGTCCGACCAGCGCATGCACACCGACGTGCGCATCGTCTCCGCCAGCCACCGCGACATGGAGGCCATGGTCAAGAGCGGGGAATTCCGCGAGGACCTTTACTACCGAGTCAATGTGCTCAGCGTGCAGTTGCCGCCCCTGCGCAATCGCCGCGAGGACATCCCGCTGCTCGCCGACGCCCTACTGGCACGCGCCGCACGCGAAGCCAATCGCGACGTGCCGCTCTTGCCGCGCGAGGTGATCGGCGCCCTTGCGGTCCATGATTGGCCGGGCAACGTGCGCGAGTTGGAGAACGAGATGCGTCGCCTGGTGGTGCTCACCGGCGAAGAGGTGCGCCTGGAGCACCTGTCGCGGGCGGTGCTCGAGCGACGCGGCAGCATGACTCATGCGGCGGTTGCCCTCGATCACGGGGCGAATATTCGCGACGCCGTGGCCGAGCTCGAACGGCGCTCGATCGAAGCCAGTCTGGCCGAGGCGGATGGCAACAAGAGCAAGGCCGCAGCAATCCTCGGGATTTCGCGCTTCGCCCTGCAGCGCAAGCTCGACAAGTACGGCATCTCGCGTGGCCGGGAAGACGATCTGGGCCAGGAGGAGTAATCTGTCGGCCCGATGACCGCCTTGAACCGACTGCTACTTACCGCGGGCCTGCTGGCCTGCCTGCTGAATCCCGCGGCGCGCGCCGATGTGTACGTCATGAAGGACGGGCGGCGCCTCGAAGGCACGCTGGTCAAGGAGGAACGTGGCATGCTCACGGTGCAGACTGGCCTGGGCCAGGTGCAACTGGCGCGAGCCGACATCGTCGAGATCGTGACCAAGCGCACGGCCGTTCAGGAATTCGAAGCGCGCATGCAGTCCGCGGTCAGCGGCGAGGAGTTCTTCCAGGCGGGCGAGTTCGCGAAATCGAAGAAGATGAAGCGCGAGGCCACAAAGGCCTGGACTAAGGCGGTGGAGGTCGAGCCCAACCATGTGGGCGCGCGCACAGCTCTCGGTTTCGTGTTGTACAAGGGCGAGTGGTTGACGCCCGAAGAACGCGAAAAGCGCATCCAGAGCGACGAGGCCGCGGAAATGGCCGCGCGCGGACTCGTTCGCCACGAGGACCGTTGGGTCACGCCCGAGGACAAGGCGAAGCTCGAGCAAGGGCTCGTGCTCGTCGACGGGAAATGGATCCCCTTCGCGGACGCGCAGCGCAAACTCGGCCTCGAGGAATTCGAGGGCGCATGGCTGCCGCGGGAAATTGGCCTCGCCCGGCGGGATCTCGCCGCGGTTCAGAAATTGGCTGGCGTGCCGCTGGAGTTTGCGATGACTTCCGACGCGCTGATCGCAGGGCCATTTGCAAAGCAGATGCTCGAGCAGGTCGGCACGCAGATGGCCCTGACGCGCACATGGTTCGATGAGTCTTGGCGCTCCGCGCCGGGGCTCGCACTGTTCGGCGGCCGACTGGCCGAGATTTACGCCTTCGGCCGCAATTCAGAGCCTTACGCGGTGACCGTGCCGCACTTCGCCTCGCAGACCAACACAGATCCTCCCGGTTGGAGCGAGGCGGTTGCGAATTCCCACGGGTTTTTTTGGATCGATCCATACCCGTTGTCGAGCGCGCGACAGTGGCATCGCAGTGAGGCGGACCTGGTCGGCCACTGTTTGCACCATTGGGGCCATCTCCTGTCCGGCCGACTCGGCTACGACGGTCGGTTGATGCCAGCCTGGTACGAAGAGTCGATCGCCTGCCACGCGGAACTCGCAGGTCACGGTCGCAACGCGGTGTTTTGCCGCGGAAGTCTGTCGCTCGCGAAGGGCACGAGTGCCAAGGGGCAATCTATCGACTTCGATCCGGGGCGATTCCGCGATGGCGGCTGGCGCGAGTTCCTGAAGGCCGCCTTCGAACAGCGCGCGGTGCCGGGGTTCGACAAGTTGGCCCAGATCGAATTCTCGAACATCGAACTGGTCGACATCGCCACCGGGATGGCGATTCTCGAATGGCTGCGGACCCAGAAGGAAGGCCAGGGCCTGCGCGCTTTCCACGACGCATTGCGCCGAGGTGCGCCGAAGTCCCCTGAGCGCGTGATCACCGATGCCCACCCGCGGGGCGAGCTGTACGACCGCGCCTTCGTTGCAGCCAGCGGGCTGAAATGGCGTGAGGCCGACCAGGCCTGGCGCAAGTGGTTTCTGGCCGGAGATTAGTGTCCTTTCCGTCGGACCTGGATGAAACGCGGCCGAGTTGGACCCAGGCAAAGGCTCGCGTGGGCCCGCTGAAACCGTAGCCTAGGAGTCCGTCCTGGTCGCGGTCACGAATCGCGGCGTAGACCGAAGGTAGTGCTTATGACTCGATCGACAAATTTGGTGGTCTGGACCTTTGGCCTTCTCACGCTCGTCGTTGGCGCCTGCAGCGGGGCAGGCGAAGGACCTTCGGCGAGCCGCGGCGGCAGCGTGCCAGCGGCCCAGTCCTTGTCCGAAACTCAAAGCGTGTCCTCGTCGCAACCCGACGTGACTCACAAATCTGATCCAACAGCCCTGCCGATGAACAAATCGAAGTCGAACTACGACGTCACCCCGCTCGGGCGCGACGCGGTCGCGGAACTCGCCAAGAAACTGTCGCCCGAGAGTTACCGCGTGACCCAGACCGCCGGCACCGAACGCGCCTTCTGCGGCGATCTTGTCGACAATCACCTCGAGGGCACGTACACGTGCGTGGTCTGCGGACTGCCGCTATTTTCCAGCAACTCGAAATTCGATTCGGGCACGGGTTGGCCGAGCTTCTTTCAGCCCTTCGATCCGCTGCATGTGAGCGAGCATGCGGACACGTCGCACGGCATGCGGCGCGTTGAGATCAATTGCGCTCGCTGTGCGGGACACCTTGGACATGTGTTCGACGACGGTCCGCGCCCCACGGGGTTGCGCTACTGTCTGAACTCGGCCTCTCTGCGCTTCTTCGAGAACAGCGAGCGTCTGCCGCCCGAGAGTCAGCCGCTTGGCGCCGCGCAGAATGCCCCGACGACGAAGCCCAAGACGGAAGTCGCCTACTTCGCCGGGGGATGTTTCTGGGGCGTGGAGCACTACTTCCAGCTGGGCGAAGGCGTGATCAGCGCCGAGAGCGGCTACATGCAGGGGCGCACGGAGAACCCGACCTATGAGCAGATCTGCTCGCACTCCACCGGCCACGCGGAAGCGGTCAAGGTCGTGTTCGATCCAGCGCGCATCAGTTTCCGTCGTCTGCTCGAAGCTTTCTTCGTCATGCACGATCCGACGCAGCTCAACTACCAGGGGCCCGACTACGGCGACCAGTATCGCTCGGGGATTTTTACGGTGGACGCCGAGCAGGAGCGCGCTGCCAAGGCCTACATCGCGGAGCTTGCCCAATCCGGCCGCCACGGCAAGCGTCCGATCGTGACTGTGGTCGAGGCCGCGAAGAAATTTTGGCCGGCCGAGAACTACCACCAGGACTACATCGCCAAGACCGGCCGAGCCTGCCACGTGACCAATCCTTGGACGAGCAAGTAGCGCTGTTCGGTGCGTCGGCAGGTACAGCCCCGCCCGACTTCCCCGGGACCGAAGGCGCGCGATCGAGCGCGCGAACCGGGGAGAGTCGGGCGTGGCGGTGTTTTCTGCCGTTCGCGCTCTTGCTCGCCGCGTGCAGTGCTCCGGGATCCGGAAGTCCAGCGCCGGTGGAGGAGGCCCCCGCGGTCCTCGATTCGTACGACGTCGTCTGGAATAGTCCCAGCCGCGACGCCTCGGGCTCGATGCCGATGGGCAACGGCGAAATGGGGCTCAACCTATGGGCCGAGCCGAATGGCGACCTCGTGTTCTACATCTCGCGCACCGACGCCTGGAGTGAGGCCAGCAGACTGCTCAAGCTCGGCAGGATTCGTCTGCACGTCGAGCCCAATCCCTTTGCCGAGGGCCGAGCGTTCGAGCAGCGCCTCGCCCTGCGAGACGGACGCGTCACGCTTCGATCCGGAACCGGAGCGGAGCGCTTCGAGTTGGAGTTGTTCGTGGACTCCGATTTCGACGTCGTGCACGTCAGCGCGAGCAGCGAACAGCCCGTCAGCGTGCGCGCCAGCTTGGAGTGCTGGCGCAACGAATCGCGCAGACTCGTGGGCAAGGAACTCGAATCCAGTTGGACCATGCGCGATGCGCCTGAGTCCATCGAGGTCACTGAGAGCGCGGACATCGATGTGGATCAGCCCGGCGCCGTCGTCTGGTACCACCGCAACGAACACTCGGTTCAGCCTCTGACCTTGGCGCACCAAGGGCTGAGTTCGATCGCCGAACTCAGCTACGACCCATTGATGCAGCGCACATTCGGCGGCTGGATGGAGGGGCCTGACTTCGCGAAGGTCGGCCCGCGCGAGTTGCAAAGCGTCCGACCGGCGCGCAAGTTCGAGCTCTCGATCGCGACGCACGCGTCACAGAGTGCCCAGGTCGACACCTGGATCGACAGCCTGCGCGCGACTTCCGAGCGCTCGCTGCTCGAGGATGCCCGCGAGCGCAGCCGTCGTTGGTGGCACGCCTTCTGGGCGCGCTCGTGGATTTTCGTCGAAGGCGATCCCTGGCCCACGGCGGATCGCTCCGAGGATCCGCGGCCAGCTTCGCGCATCACTCAGGCCTACTTGCTGCAGCGATGGATCCAGGCCTGCGGCGGCCGCGGTAGCTACCCGATCAAATTCAACGGTTCGATTTTCACCGTTGATCCGAAATTCGCCGGGGGACCGGACTTCAACCCCGATTGGCGCCGCTGGGGCGACGCGTACTGGTGGCAGAACACGCGGCTTGCGTACCACGCGATGCTCGCCAACGGCGACTACGACATGTTCACGCCGCTGTTCGACCTGTACCGAGGCGTGCTGCCGTTTCTCGAAGCGCGCGCCAAGCTGTACCACGGCGCCGAGGGCGCGATTTTCCCTGAGACGATGACGATCTTCGGGACCTGCTCGAATGGCGACTACGGTTGGGATCGTGCTGGGCATGTCGCCAGCGAAGTGCTCTGCCCCTGGTGGCAGTGGGCCTGGAATCAGGGTCCGGAACTTGTCGCATTGGGCTTGGACTACTTCGATCGCACCGGGGACGAACGCTTCCTGCGCGGCAGTTTGCTGCCTATCGCGCGCGCGACTCTCGCCTGGTTCGACACGCGCTTTGAGCGCGACGACGCTGGCCGGCTCGTGATTTCTCCCACTCAGTCCCTTGAGACGTATTGGCACGGCGTGGTCAACGATTTGCCGAGCGTCGTTGGGCTGCATGAGATCGGGCAGAGACTCGAAGGTCTGCCGGCGAATTTGCTCACGGCTCAGGATCGCGCGCTGCTCCTGCGCGTGACACAGGCGCTGCCGCCGATTCCCATGGGCACCACCGCGGCAGGAGCGCCGATACTCGCCCCCGCCGAAAAGTATGACCCGGGTCGCAACAACTGCGAGACGCCGGAAATCTACGCGCTGTTTCCATTCCGCGCCGCACGCCGCGGCACGGAGTTGTTCGAGGCGGCCGGGCGCGCCTTCGACGGACGCCACGATCGCTTCACCAATGGCTGGCCCCAGGACGGTCAGGCGGCGGCGCTGCTCGGTCGAACAGCGGAGGCGCGCGACAACTTGCTTGCCAAGGTGCAAAACAGCCCCGCGAGCTTTCGATTCCCCGCGATGTGGGGACCGAACTTCGACTGGCTTCCGGACCAGTGCCACGGTTCGAACGTGATGCTCACGCTGCAATGCATGCTTCTGCAGGAGGATGGGGCTGGTCAGCGAACCTCGCCTAGCTGGCCTGCGGACTGGAGCGTCCGATTCAGGCTTCACGGCCGCGACGGCGCTGTGGTGAACGGCGAGCATCGAGCCGTCCGGTAATCCTGCGCGGCACGGGTGCGATCGAGCCGCGGGATTGGCAGAATCCGCCCATGAAGCGAATTCAGTCTGCTTGGCTCCTGTGCGGTCTGGTGTCCCCTTGGCTCGTCGGCGCCTGCGATCGATCGGCTGATCCGAAGCCCGTAGCACCGGCGGCAACTTCCAGTGCTGCGGCCACGGGCGACGGCGCGGCTCCCGCCCCGAGTGAGCCGGCGATGGAAGAACCGCCGAAGGAAGAGCCGCCCTTTGCCAAAGTGGTCGGCGAGCGCGGACTGCGGTCGCGCAAGGAAGGTGCCCTAGACGGCTACACCCTGATCTCGCCGCTCAACTCGAAGTCCGTCCACCTTGTGAACATGCAGGGGGAGACGGTGCACACCTGGAAAACGAAACACGTGCCCGGAGCTGGCACCTACATCCTGCCGAACGGTCACTTGTTGCGCTGCGCCATGGTGGACGACAACCCGCGCTTCCACGGTGGGGGAATTGGCGGACGCATCGAGGAACTCGATTGGAACGGCGCCGTGGTTTGGGAATACGAACTGGCCACGGACCAGCGCACGCTGCACCACGACATCGCGCCGATGCCGAACGGCAACGTGCTGGCGATTGCCTGGGAATACCATTCGCCCGAAGAGGCTTTCGAGCGCGGGCGCGCGTCCGATCGCATTCACGAGGAGGGGCTGTGGACCGATATCGTGATCGAGATTCGTCCCACGCCGCCTTTGGGCGGAGAGATCGTCTGGACCTGGCGCACATGGGATCATCTCGTGCAGGACACGCGCGAGAAGGGAGCGGACTATGGCTCCCCCGCGGATTTCGTCGGACGCATCGATATCAACGCGGACCATCGTTTCGACGCGCCGGAGACCGATGCTGAGCGCGCGGCGCGCGAGGAGCGCGAGAAACAGATGCAGGCGGTCGGCTACACCGGCGGCAAGGATCCCGCCGCGGATGCGACGGTTGCCGATGGCGCCAAGGCTCCGGACAAGCCCAAGGGAAAATACGGCGGCGATTGGCTGCACACCAATGCGATCGATTACCTGCCGGAGCTTGACCTCATTGCCCTTTCCACGCCGCACCTGTGCGAACTTTGGGTGATCGATCACTCGACCACCAGCGCTGAGGCCGCAGGCTCAAAGGGCGGACGGCGCGGCCACGGCGGCGAGTTGCTCTACCGCTACGGTCATTCGCGCAACTACGGAATCGGCGACGAGACCAGTCGCAAGCTCTTCTACCAGCACGACATGACCTGGCAGCGGGGCGCGAATGCTGGGGAACTGAGTTTGCTTCTGTTCAACAACGGTTCTCGGCGACCGGATGGCGAGTACTCCGAGGTCGAGCAGATCGCGCTCCCCTTCGACCCCGTGACCGGGTTCGCGCGCGCCCGTGGGGCCGCCTTCGGCCCGGACACTCTTTTGTGGAGCTACAAGGACCCCGAGAAGTTCCTGTCGCCCTTCATTTCCGGCGCACAACGTCTCCCGAACGGCAACACACTGATCTGCGAGGGAGCCCGGGGCCGAGTTTTCGAAGTGACCTCGGCGGGCGATGTCGTTTGGGACTTCTACAACCCGCTTGGCGGCGAAGTGAAGCCGGCCAAGCAGGCCGGCAATGCTCCCTCGAAGGCACTCTTCCGCGCGACGCGCTTGGCGAAGGATCACCCGGGCCTGGTAGGAAAACTGTGATGGCCTGATCAGCGGGCCTCGACGCTAGCGCACCAAGGGCGGCTCCACGCCGCCCTGGGCGCGGCGCGCCACGGCCGCGAGACGGTTCCAGTCCTCGAACCAGTTCAGGGCCTGTGCGACAAGCACTGGCAAGCCGACGAAGGCGACGAAGATTGTCGCCGATAGGACTGCGCCTGTGATCCACATCGCAAAGTGCCAATCGTCCGAGCGCACCGCCGGGTAAGCGCCTGGCGTCGTGGCCGCTTGGGGCAGCAGCTGCAGGATCGCAAGCTCTCTCAGTCTCAGGGTCTCGCGCAGCAGAAACGCGCCCAGGACCGCGGCGCCCACGAGGATCGGCCAGCCTACGCCCAACGCCAGCGTCGTCAGACCCAGTGCCGTGGCGCCGAGGAAGCACCAGAACAGCGTCTCCGCGTTCGTCGTTTGGACGCGCGCGAACTTCCGGTAGACGTGCATCGTGCGATAGAAGGCAAACATGCCCCACAGGCCGAGCGTCGGCACGGACAGCAGCACGGTCGACCAGCCCGGTATTGCTACCAACTCGTTCAGGCGCGGCCTTGTGTCCGTGGAGTCCGCGTGCACCGGCGGCGTCGAGCTCGCGGGTAGGGGTGGCGACCCAGCAGGCAGATGCGGTGCCGAGGCGGGGGGCCAGGTCACGCCGGCAAGTTCGCTGACCGCGCCGATGGGCGTCCAGAGCGCCTCACCCTCGCCGCAGACCAGCCCGTCGCCGCGCAGTCGGCCCTCGGCGCTGAGCTTCGCAACGATCTCCGTTTCGAAGGGGCCCCAGGTTTTGTCGTCGTGGCCAACGATCCACCAGCGCGTAGCTACCATCGCTTTCCTCCTACTCGTACCAAGCGCCGCACCGGACAGAGCGGGCTGAAGTGCCCTGCCCGTCCGGCGCCGGAGGGGCCATGCGCCAGTGGAGCGCGGTCATTTTGACCGGACTGTGTCCGCAACGGGCCGCAGGCCGACATCTATGATAGTGAGCTGCCCCCGTCCTGGGGCCCACGCGACCATGGCCACCGAACCCGCACTTCCCCCGGCAAGCGCTCCACTTCCAGAGATCCCCGGGTATAGGCTCGATCGGATTCTGGGCCGGGGCGCCACAGGTACGGTCTACCGCGCGACCCAGTTGGCCGTCGATCGCCTGGTGGCGATCAAAGTTCTGCACCCGGAGCTTGCGGGTTCGAAGGCGGTGCGGCGCCTGCAGCGCGAGGCGCGGACCACTGCGCGCTTGGCCCACCCCGGGATCGTTTCGGCGATCGACATGGGCCAGGTCAGGGGGCTGTGGTGGTACGCCATGGAATTGATCGACGGCCCTTCACTCTCGACGCTGCTGCGCGAGAAGGGCCGACTGTCCGAGCGCGAGGGATTGCGACTGTTCATTCCGCTTTGTGAAGCGCTGGAGCACGCCCACGAAGAGGGCGTAGTGCACCGCGACATCAAGCCCGCAAACATCCTGGTGGACCAGCACGGACGCGCGCGGCTTGTGGACCTTGGGCTGGCGTTCACCGAGGACGATCCGCTCTTGACGCGCACAGGCGGAACCCTGGGGACGCCGCACTACCTATCTCCGGAGCAGGCGCGCAATCCACAGGCCGTCGACGTGCGCTCTGACATTTGGTCCTTGGGCGCGACCATGTTCCACGCGCTTTGCGGCAGACCGCCGTTCACGGGCGAGAGCGTGGCGGAAATTTTGTCGGGCGTCTTGTACGCGCACATCCGCGACCCGCGCGAACTGGAACCCAAACTATCGCAGGGCATGGCGCTGGTGCTTCGCAAGTGCCTGACGCGCAACGCGGAAAAGCGCTACAGAACGCCGAGCGAGCTGCTCCTGGATCTCGAAGCCCTGCGCGAACGGCGCGCGGTGGTGATCTCGCCTCGCAGCCTCGATCCCGTGGCGGGCCAAGCCGAACGGCGCAGGCGCATGCGTTGGATCGCTGGGGCGGTCGCGTCAACGACCGGCATCGTGGCGCTGATCCTGTGGCAGCCCTGGGAGCACCAGAGCTTGCCGCAGGAAACCAACACGGCGGTTTCGGAACCCTGGCCGCCGCTCGTGGCGCTGCTGACGCGGGCCCTGGGAGAGGATCGGCGCGGGCCGGGGGCGGCCCTGATCGGCCTTGACGACATGCGCGAGTCGGTTCCGACGGAGTACAGCAAAGACTACCTGTCAGCTAAGGGAACTGTCCTAGCGCGATTCGACAAGAACCTAGCCGACGAGCGCAAGCGTGCGGCGGTGGAGTATGAAAAGGCCCTGAATCAAGAGCGTGACTTCGTGCGCGCTCAGGCCGTCGTGGCTCAAGAAGTGGAAGAGCGCCTGGCGCTCGAACTTGGCGCCAACCGCAGTCAGCGCGACCACATCATCCGTTTCCTGGATTTCGCAGTGCTGCGCGAGCAAGCCGCCAAGGAGGAGCGCACCGCACTCGATGGCCTTTCGCTGCGCATCCAAAGGCACTACGACCAGGTGATCCTCCCCAGGGCGCGCCAAATGGTGGCCACGGGTGAGTGGCGCGACGCACTGGCCCTTCTGCGCCTTGACTTGCGCCAGCAACTCGAGAGCGCGGGCATCAGTTTGCGCGGCTTGACGCCTTCCAAAGTGGACGAGCAACTGGTCGGGGTGCATCTTCGCACGGCAGAGTCCGAAGCGCGTGCGATAGAAAGCGCGTGGCTCGACAAGGACGTGGAACTTGAACGAGCGCTTCTGGCGCGTCAACGGGCGATCGAAGCTGATTTGCATCGGCGCATACTCGGCACCGAAGCGGCCGCGCTGATCGACGTCGCCTATGCCGAGGAACTTGCCGCCCGGGCCCTTCGTCCGGAGCAGATGTTGAGCACCGTCGCCAATCGATCCCAGATTGCGCTCGAACGCGCGCGAGTCGAATTGGCCCAACTCCAAGACGAACTTGCGGTCATCGACGCGTACGCCGAACTCGCCGCGGTCGATGCCCAATTCGCTCAGGCATGGCGCGATCGACAGTATCCAGAGATCGCGGCAGCCTTGACCAAACGCATGGACGAGGAGTGGCTGCGGCCCGTGTTCAAGCAGCTCGAATTGCGCGCAGGTGAAGCGCAACTCCTGGAAGAACTGCTCGCAAGGGCGGCCAGCGGATTGAGCGCTCCAGGGTTGGACTCGATCCTCGTGGGGCGGATCGTGCGCTCCGGCCGCATCGTGCCCAGCGCCGATCCGCTGCGCACCGGTTTCCAACTGGAAATCGCCGGGACGAGCGAGTCCTATCTGCTGCGGGGCCCGGCCCCGGACAACAGCGCCAGGTTGCTCGGGGCGGAGAGCATCGAACGCCTTGCTGGCCTCGCCAGCGATCCGAAAGACGAGCTCGCGAGCCTCGACCGCCTCGTGCGCGCGCTGTTTCGGATGCGCGAAGGCGATGCAGACGGCGCGCTGCGCGCCTTCAATTCCGGTCCGTTGCCGATCGACAGCCATGCCGCGCTGGTGCTCGACCTCCAGTCGCACCTGACCCTGGCCCGTGGGGAACTGAACGCCCGCGTCCAACAGCGCGAAGATGCGGCGCAGACGGCCTACAACCTCATTCAGCGCGAGCGCTTCCACGCGCGCGACGCTCAGGATCGCATTCGGCGAATCAACGTGTTGCTGACGGAGTATGCCGACACCGCGTTCGTGAAAGAACACGACGCCGAACTGCGCGAAATCAAGGCGCAGTCGAGCCAGCCCGGGAAGCTGACCCCGGAAGGGCGCCTGCGGGGAATTTATGGCACGGCGCTCAGCTTCCCCGCGAGCGGTCGAGCGCTGATCGCCTTCGACTGCACGCTGGAGGGTAGATCCCCGTGGGAGATGGGGGACTGGAAACGCGCCGCTGCGGGCTGGTCCGCGGACAGACGGCATTCGCGCAAAGAGCTGGAGAACGAGACCCTTTGGCCGCGCCTCGTACTCTCAGATCCGCTCGATCTTGACGCAGCGATGGTCGTTGAAATCGAATTCGAGCAACCGCATTCGTCAGGGCCTCCCCAGCGCTTCGTTGCCTCGGTAGCGGGCTGGCACGTCGGATTTGTGGCCATGCCTGAGGGCGGAGGGAAATCTCTGGTCGCCAGCACCGCTGGCGGCGTTTCTTCCCTGCGAGATCTGCACGAACTGCTCGATGATAAGAAGGGCGCGCCGATCGCTGGGCTCGAGCGCGGGAGGCGCTACGTGCTGCGGATGGAGCTTTCACAGGGCCGCGGCAAGTTGATCGCCTCGCTCAACGGCGAGCGCATCTTGACCCAGGACCAGACCCGGCCCGAGGGTCGCGTCGGCAGCTATTCGATCGTCGTGCGCTCGATCGAGGAGGTGTTGCTCAAGGCGGTGCGGATCGAAGCAGGCATCGGCAAGCGCTGAGATTGCGCCTCAGCGGCCGGCTGCAAAGTGCTGGACCACGGTGCGCGCGCGTTCGAGTTGCTCTCGCCCGAGCAGATCGCTGACCGAATCGAGCGCTTCGCTGACTTCGGCGGACGTGGCTCCGCAGCGCAGCGCTCCGCGCGCGTGGCTCGCCATCTGGCGCTCCTGCCCCAGGGCTGCGAGACCTGCCACAGCGAGCAACTCTCTCGCGCGAGGCTCCAGGCCGGGTCGCGAGAGAATCCGGCCGTAGGCGTGGCCTTCAATCCAACGCTCGAAATCCGGATGTCCCTGGGAGAGCATTTCACGCACGCGCGGCGCGTCTTTTTGGTAGATGCGCTCGAACAGCGCCTTGCCGCGCTCGGGCTGGTCGTCCTCGTCGAGAATTTCTTCAGCTTCGATTTCCCCCAGTCCTCCGCAGGCAGCGAGCACCCCGTAGGCTTCGACCACGCGCGGGAAGCCGGCGAAAATGTGGGCCTGCAGCACGCACTCGCGCCAACCGCGATTGGGTTCGCCCGCAGGCGCATTCAAGCGTTCACTGCGCAAGCGCTCCCAATCGCCGAGCACTACGGCGGTGAATAGTCGCGCCAGGCGGACTTCCTGGGGGGTGAGCGTCACTCGAGTCTACGGAGCGCCGCAGCGTCCGATGGGCTCGCCCATTTTCACAGCCGCGCCGACGCGCAGTTCCGGTGTCGGTGCGAAGCCACCGCGCGGCGAGAGCAGCACGACCGTGGAACCCATCTCAAAGCGCGCCAGTTCCTCGGAGCGGGCGAATCTGCGCGGCGGACTCGGCGCCGGCCCGTGGGGCTGCACCCCGACGACTCGAATTCGACCGACGTTCAAGGCGCCCACGGCGACGAGGAAGAAGGGGCCGCGATCGGTCCGAAGGCGCAGCACAGCGCGTTCGTTGATCGAGAGCACCTTTTCGCGCCGCAGCAGCACCTTGGGTGCCACGGAATAGAGCGCACCGGGCATCCAGCGCAGCACTTCCAGCGCTCCGTCCACAGGCGAGTGGATGCGATGGTAGTCGCTCGGCGAGAGGTAGATGGTCCATGCGTGTCCGCCCTCGAGCTCCCGACTCTCGCCCTCGTCACCCAACAACTCGGCGACGGCGTAGGGCCGCCCCTTGGCTTGCAGCACCGTTCCGCGCTCGATGGGGCACAGGGATTGGACTCTGCCGTCCACCGGCGATGGCAGGACGTTCGGGTCGGTCGCGAAGGGCCGGGCGCCGTCCTTCAGCCGCCGAATGAAAAACGCCCCAAGGGACGGATGGTCGGCGAGCGCGAGTCGCAGTTCAGAAAGATCGGCGCCGGTCGCCCGCGCGTAGGCACGGTAGACCGGCGCTCGCAGGAAAGTGGGCAGTTTTCGATCAGCGAGCCACCCGCACAGTCGGGAGGATGTCCGCGCGAGGGGCGTCGCCATTCAGCGGCGTTTACTGGTTGCCGCCGCCAGCGGGGGCGGCGTTGCGGCGATTGGCGCGACCGCCGTTTTCGCCACCGGGATTGTCTCCACCTCCCCCGACGCCACGACCGCCTCCGAAGCCAAAGCGATCGCCACCATCCAACTGACTGAGCTGTTCGGCGATCGTGGATCCGAACGCAACGGTGTATTGCTCGGTTTGCCAAGTGCGCAGGGACTCGAACTGTGTGCGGACGGTATCGCGCTCAAAGGTGCCGTCGCGCATGGAGTCCATCAGCGTCTGGCGCTTCTGGCCACCCTCGAACATCAGCTGCGCCAGACGTGTTTCGTCGCCCGCGGACAGGTTCAATTCCTTGGCGATGCGCGCGGCGCGTCGTTCGGAAGCTTCCTGCTCGGCGAGAGCGCGCTTTGCCGCCGACTCCGCGGCCTGGCGCGCGCGATCCTCAGCGAGTACGGCGAGCACGGTCGAGCGCTGGACATCGCTCACTTCCCCGGCTGCGGCAACGGGAACCTCCAGAGCCTGAACCACAGAAGCCACGGCGGCACGACTGGCGGAGGATCGCAGGGCCTCGATCTCATTGGAAAGGGCCTCGACCTTGGCGGCGAGCATCGCCACCTCGTCATTCGCTGCCCGAGCGCGGAGCGCCTGGCCTTCATCGATCGTCGTCGAGGAGGCCACCGGGGTCAGCTCGAGACGAGGTTGTTCCGTGGTCGAGGCGAGACGGGTGGCGACGTAGGCCGACGCGCCGGAGGCGAGGACGACCACAAGGCCGAGCAAAAGATGAATGGGACGCATTGCAGTTGACCCCGGGTAGGTGCTTGGGTGCGAAAGATAGCGGAGAGGGACGCCCGCGACGAGGGCGGCGATTCCGGCCCTTCAACCCTGACCCGTGCACGTAGGTTCGGAAAGTCTCGGTATGTAATTTCCCCCGCGACCCCGTCCAGGGCGTCTCTGAAGGGGGCTGGCCGGGAACGGGTGGCCCCGCTTCGCTGGTCAGCGGGAACGCAGGCCGGGCCAGCAGCCCGCCCGAAAAAGTGCCCTGCTCAGCGGCCAGGAAGGCCGCCTCCGCCGTCCCGCCGTCGCGTTCCTAGCCACGACGAAGATCGCTGCGCCTCGCGACGGGACTTTTTCGGGCGGGCTGCTAG
>CANKOY010000030.1 GCA_947484275.1 Planctomycetota bacterium
CGCACGCCAGTGGTCGAAATCGGCAATGGCGCCGACGGAATGCAGGGCGGTCGCGACCACAATCCCTTCGGCTTCACGATGTGGCTCGCGGGCGGCGGCATCAAGGGCGGCATGGTCCACGGTGCGACCGACGAATTCGGTTTCAAGGCTGTGGAGAAGCCCGTTCACGTGCACGATCTGCAAGCGACGATCCTGCACCTGCTCGGGATCGACCACACGAAGCTGACGTACCGCTATTCGGGCCGCGATTTCCGCCTGACCGATGTCGCGGGCGTCGTGCAACACGAACTGATTGCCTGAGCAGAGCCGCCCCCCGAGGGCCGTCCTCTTTGGCAACGCACTGACCGGCATCAGGTATTAGCATCGCAGATTGGCATCATGGAGCAATGATGCCCCCTCTGCTCTCCGCCGCCGTATTCCTGACCTGCACGTTCCCTTCCACTTCGCCGATCGGGGATTGGCTCGTGGAGCCCGCGCCGCATGTGGCCGTGATCCGTGCATCGGAAGACACGCGGACGATCTCGCTGACCAACGGCTTGATAGAGCGCACGCTGCGCATCGCGCCGAACGCGGCCACCGTCGCGCTCGACAACTTGATGACCAACACGGCGGAGTTGCGCAGCGTGCGGCCCGAAGCAACCGTGACGATCGACGGCCGCGCCTCTGACGTCGGCGGGCTCGTCGGTCAGCCGATCCACAACTACCTGCTGCCCGAGTGGCTCGACCATCTGACGGCGGATCCCGAGGCCTTCCAGTTCGCTGGCTTCCAGACTGGCGCGATCCAGGCGCGCTTCCCGTGGAAACGGCGCGCGGCGTGGCTGGCGACGGATCCGGCTTGGCCGCCGCGCGGGCGCTCCTTGACGCTCGACTTCGAGGCGCCGCAGTCCGGCCCCGCCGGAGTTCGAGTGCGCGTGCACTACGAGATCTACGACGGACTGCCGCTGATCTCGAAGTGGATCGAGGTGATCAATCGCGGCCCAACAGCGATTGTGCTCGATCGATTCAACGCCGAAATCCTCGCCACTGTGGAGCCAGCATCGATGGTCGGCGGCACGACGGCGGACTTCGCGGGCTTTCAGCGCTCGATGCACGTGGAGACGGACTACGCCATGGGCGGCGGCATGGATTCGGGCCTGGATTCACCGGGCGCGCGCTGGACGATCGATCCCTTGTTCGCGACCCAGGTCAACTACGAGCGCCAGACGCCCTGCCTGTTGGAATGCTCGCCGAAGCTCGGTCCTGGAGCCGCCATCGAACCGGGAGGTACCTTCGAGTCGCATCGCGTTTTCGAGTTGTTCTACGACTCCACCGACCGCGAGCGCCGCGGACTCGCCCTGCGCCGCATGTACCGCACGCTCGCGCCCTGGGCCCTGGAGAATCCGCTGATCTTCCACGTGCGCTCCGCCGATCCTGTGAGCGTGAGGCTGGCGATCGACCAGGCCGCGGAGGTCGGCTTTGAATTGGTGCTCATGACCTTCGGCAGCGGCTTCGACATCGAGAGTTCGGATGCAGCGTACTTGCAGCAGTTGCGCGAACTCGGCGAATACGCGCACGGCAAGCAGATCGCGCTCGGTGGCTATTCGCTGCTCGCCAGCCGCAGCGTCGACGCGGCGACCGACGTGATCAACCCAGCCACAGGTGCGCCCGGGGGCTTTGCGACGTTTGGAAATTCACCCTGCCTGAGCAGCGAGTGGGGCGCGAAGTACTTCGGCAAGCTGTATGCGTTCTACAGCGGAACACAACTCGATGTGCTCGAGCACGACGGCAGCTATCCGGGCGATGTGTGCGGTTCGACAGCGCACGCCGGTCACCGCGCCCTCGCTGATTCGCAGTGGACCCAGTGGCGCACGATCACCGACTTCTATAAGTGGTGTCGCGGCCAGGGCATCTACTTGAACGTGCCTGACTGGTACTACCTGTCAGGTTCGAGCAAGTGTGGCATGGGTTACCGCGAGACCAATTGGTCCCTCCCGCGTGCGCAGCAGGAGATCATCGAGCGCCAGAACATCTTCGACGGCACGTGGACCAAGACACCGAGCATGGGCTGGATGTTCGTGCCCTTGACCGAGTACCAGGGCGGCGGCGCCGCGGCGACGATCGAGCCACTGAGCGAACACTTGGAGCACTACCGCGCGCGGCTCGACAATTTGTTCGGCGCCGGCGTGCAGGCCTGCTTTCGCGGGCCGCGCCTGTATGACACCGATGCAACCAAGGCCATGGTCAAGGAGCGCGTGGCCTGGTTCAAGGCGCACCGCGCAATCCTGGAATCCGACATCGTGCACGGTCGGCGCGCGGACGGGCGCGATCTCGACTGGATCTTGCATGTCAATCCAACGTTGGAGGACAAGGGCATGCTGGTGGTCTTCAACCCGCTGGACAGCGAGGTGACGCGCACGCTGCGCGTCGATTTGCGTTACACGGGTTTAGGGCAGCGCGCCCGGCTCGTGGCGCCGGACGAAAGCGAGTCCGAGTTAATCGTCGATGCGGATGGCAGCGCGTCGATGGAGATCGCGGTTCCAGCGCGTTCGATGACCTGGCGAATCCTGCGCTAGGCGCCCGAGCTCGCGATCGACCGCCGCATGATTCGCCGCGACTGCGTGCTCGATGTAGGGGAACTCGCGCGTCGGCTTGCCGTCGCCGCAAGTTGTTACGCGGTGCCCCTCAAGCACAGAGCCGGGCGATAAGACGAAGCGCTTCTCGACCGAATTGCTGCGCGCGAGCAGTTCAGCGCGGATCCCCGGCCACACGAAGCCCAGATCCACACGATCAAAGCTGGGGAGGTCTGCGACCCAGCGCGACGGATCGCTGCCACGGAAGTAGCTCACGCGCGTTTGTCCCTCGTGGGTGCCGACGGGCACTGCGCTGCCGCCGGCGAACTGCTCGGTCAGCGTCGTGCTGCCTCCTGCGCCATCGGCGATCACATGCAAGAGCCCTCCGTCCCGAGTCACGGCACTCGCGCCCGCGAACATGGCGGCCCGGAACGCGATTCCGTCGGGTTCCTGGCCGACGTTTGTGACGAAGGGCACCGTCGCGGGCGAGATTGCAGGTCCGTCCCCAGCCGCGAATGCGGTGGGAGTCGCGGCGAGGAACATCGAGAGGGGCAGGAAGGCGGAAGTGCAATTCATGGCATGGTTGGGGGTTGGGGGTTGGGGGTTGGGGCCGGGGCCCAGGGGCCCGCAAAACCTCTCCGCGCTGTCCAAGTCGCGGGTCCGCCAAGAAAGGCACGAATCTGGCCCTACGTGCCCTGCGCTGGCTAGGAAGGCGGTACTTGCCGCCCGGTGCTCGGTCGGGGGGGCCTGACGTCTGGGCGCAGCCAGCTGGCGCTGCGGGTGGCCGCGCGTTCGATGGCGCCTAGGGCCGTCGCGCAACGACGGAGTACCCCAAGGAGTAGCTCGTGTCCTTCGAGAAGGTCGAGATCCAACGATAGAAAATCTGAATCAGGGCCACGCAAGGCAAGACGAAGGGTGCGCGCCAGCGGCTGACACTGGCGCTGCCGTCGTGCAGCCGCGCGTTCGAGCCCAGGGCGCGCAGAAAATGCTGCGCGCGAAGCGAACCAATGACCGCTGCGAAATTCCCGCGCGGTTCGAGCACGTCCACGACGAATCCGTTGCGCTCGAGCAACAGGCGGATGCCGGGTTCCGTGTAGCGCTGATAGTCGAAGGGCAACTGGTGCAGCGGCGCGGCGAAGGGCACCGTGACCAGCAACTTTCCGCCCGGCCGAAGCACGCGGAAGAACTCACGCACGAGTTTGTCCGGCTCGGGGACATGCTCCAAGACTTCGAGCGAGAGCAGTGTGTCGAAGCTCCCTTCACGGAAAGGTAGCGCGCCACCGTCCCGCCAAACGTCGATGATGCCGCGCACGCGCTCGAGCATCGTCCAGATCCCCGGGCTCAGGTTGTCCGCCATGGGCGGATATTCCAAGCCGATGTAACGTGCGACTTTGGACTCGAAGAGCTTGCCGTGGGGCCTCTCGCCCACACCGACGTCGAGCAAGCGTCCCGAGGCGTGTTCCGCCAAAAGCCCCATGGAGCGCTGCAGCCAGAAGTGCTCCGTCCAGTAGGGATTGAACGGCGTGTGCTTGCGCCAGGCGTTGACCCGCGACGACAGCTTCGGCCGCGCGCGCACGACGCCGCCGGGGGAATCGTGCGTGGGCTCGAGACCATCCCTGGCGCCCGTTCGCGAGGTGTGGCGAACAGGGAGCGTGCTCATCGTCCACCCGAGGTTGGCGACGCGACCCCAGGGCCCATGAAAAAACTCGAACCCGCCAGGAGAGCGGGTTCGAGTCAGGAAGGAAGTATCAGGAAAAGTCAGCTCAGCTTCAGTCTCATCTCACTCGTCAGGGTCCCATCACCCCGTGAGGCACTCGCAGGGGGCCCTTGCGGGTCGCAGCGAATCGTCACGGTCTATCAGAGCCGGGTCGGGTGAGGCGCCGAACGCCAGGAACCCTTGCCAACCTCCCTAATCGGCATAAACCATTTGCTGAACATGAATTCTGGCAATTCGAGCCGCCCGCCCCTCAGTCTGCGATGCGCCCAGCGGCGGGGCGGTGCGTCGGCGAGTGAGAAAGCAACCGCGACGCCGCGGCGCCGAAACGCGCCCTAACGTCGTCGCGGCTTTCCCAGCGGTCCCCTAGCCGAAGATGCCCTTCTTCTCGCCCTTGCGGATCTCCTTGATATTGGACCAGATGATTTCGCCGGTCTCGATGTTCGTGCACTCGAGCACGAACTGATACCAGACGTCCTCCTTCTTCGTCAGGCCATTCTCGAGGCTCCGACCCTTGGTCTTCTCGATCGAGCGCAGGGTGCCGAAAAGCACGACCTCGGCGCCCAGTTGCTTGCCGAAGGAGCGCGCCTGACTCGGGTCGACGCGACCGGCGCCCTGTTGGAAGCGCACTTGGTCGCCGATCTCTTCCTGGCCCTGCTTGGCGACCACGAAGCGGAAGCGACCGCCCTGCAGCAGCGCTGAACGAACCGAATCGGTGATGCCCTCGGTGTCAATGTGCTCGGTGGTGCGGTTGTTGACGCCACCCATCAGCATGATCACGCGCTTGTCCGAGCCCTTGGACGGATTCTCCAGGTAGGCGAGCTGCGGAGCGCTGTTCAGCGAAGTCACCATGTTGCTCGCCATGGTCTGCAGATCCGTCGATCCGAAATCGATGGTCAGCGTCTCGACCTTGTCGGGATCGTCGTAGGCAACGGTGCTGCAGGCGCCAAAGGCAAGGAGCGGCAGGGCCGCGAGAAAGAGTCGTGCGGTGTTCATCATTGGATTGGTGGCGTTGGGATCAGTGGACTTCGTCGGGGTCGGTGACGATCAACTTCCAGGACATTTTCTTGCCCGCCCGGGGAGAGGTGATCGTGATGTAGGTGGAGCCGTTCCCGCCGAGGGAAACGGGTTCGAAAACACGCGCGACGTCCGTGATGCGGAATCCGTCCTCGTCGAACCAATCGACGGCCCAAGCGAAGCGCTTGGCCGACGAACGCGTGTTCTGCAGCTTGAATTGGGCGACTTGACGGCCGTCGACCAACTTCTCGATCGGATCCTGGATCAGCAGGCTCGCGGCGAGGCTCCGATTGCCCTCGATGCGCTCAAGTTCGAGCTTGCCGGTGGTGCCTTGATAGCTGTTCTGGGCGCCGCGCGGGGTCAGCGTGCAGGCCCCAAGCAGCAGGGCCAGACCGCAGGCACCAAGGGTGCGCGTCAGTGAGGTCACAGTGAGGTGGTGTGAAAAATTCATAGGGTCTCTCCTGCTCGATCGAGCGAGTTTTCCGGGAGCGCGCGGGTCGTCGCCCCCGGGGTGGACATCTTGTCAGGCTCAGCGTCGGCCGCCGCGGAATCCGTAGCTTTCCCGCCGATCACGTGAACGTGGAGCTGCGAGCCGAGCGTGCGGGCGAAGATGAACATCGTCTCCCCGCGCTCGAATTCGAATTCGCCGAGGGCGCGAGTTTCGCCGCCAACCGCCGCGAGCACCAAGCCGTGACGTCCCGGCGCCACGAAGATCCGCGCAGCTTGCCAGGTGTTCGGCAGGGTCTGCCACGTGCGCAGGTCGGCGCGTTCCGTGGCCAGGGAGTAAACCGTGCCGGCCAAGAAGCCGAGCAGCGGATTTTTCTTCTCCAGTTCCTTGGTCAGCGCGAACTTCAGCACCGAACGTATGGCCGACTTCGTCGCGAGCCACGCGATGCGATCCTCGAGATTTTGCTTCGTGACGTTGTACACGTCCTCGATCACGTCGGTGCGGACGCGGGTGCTGGAACCCTCGATCGAAAATTCGAGCGCCTGGACATACTGCGGACGCGACTCGAGCCTTGGCACCGACCACTGCAGCACTCCATCCGGCGTCGGAATCGTCAGCGTGAACGGCTCCTTGTAAGGCCCGGCGCCGACACCGCCGATCACGATCACGGAGGCCGCGCCATCGGGTCGCTTGGAGTCGTCCCCAAAGCGCGCCTGCAGTTTTTCGTAGTCGTCGCTGTAGCCCAGCTGCCGCGACAGACGCAGGGCGCCGCGGCCCGCGAGTTGCACGCCAACTTGCTTGCCGAGCATGCGCTGGTAGTCGATGTATGCGTTGTCGGGCTGACCCTGCATTTCGTACATCACCGCCGAGAGGAAGTGTCCCAATCCGCCCGCGGCGTATTCCTTTTCGTATAGCGCTTCTTCGCTCTCCAGCACGCGGTTCGCGAGCCGGGCTTCGACGCCGGCGTCCTCGAGACTGCCCTGGCCGAGATAGGCAAGTCCCATGAAGGCGTGCAGCATCACGCGTTCGAAGCCCTCACCGCGGTAGCTCGCCATGCTCTCGTTGACTGCCCAGGTGAGCATCGATTCGCCCGCCGCCGTGGGCGAAATCAGGGCGCGATCCTCAAGCTCCTTCACGGTTCCGTGGGCTGCCTCAAAGTGCGCGACCGCCGCTGCCCAATCTCCCGCTGTGAAAGCAACCGAACCCGCCTCGACGCCGCCCAGGAATTCCGACCCCGTGGTCTGCGGATCGGCGTACATCCGCGCTGCGTCGGCCAGGTGCCCCGCCTCGAAGGTCGAATAGGCCTCCGCCGTGCGCTCAGGGTAGCTGGCGCAGGAGCACAGCCCGAGGGTCAGGCCGAGGAACATGGGGCGTAGGTCAGTGGACACGAAGGAGGCTTAGGGCGTTCGCGGACTCGACGGGCGAGCACGGATCCCCAGGCGCAAACGCCGGGCCAGCTCGCAAAATTCAAGGGCCGGGGCCCCAGGGGACTCGGGTGTGTGCCTTGGTGGCCGCCCGTGTCCTCTATAAACTGCACGCACTGTACGGGAAAGGACCCTCGGTTGTCTTGGAGGCAGGGCCTCCGACGGGGTTCCGCCGCAGCTACGGCCCGAGTGCGGGCCGCCCCCACCCAACGACTCGCACCACGCCCCCGTCAGGTCCCGCTATGCGCCGCACGAGCTACCTGGCCCAAAGCGGCAACCCGCAAAAGCGCGTTACGACTGCGGCGGACGAGGTCCCGGGGAGCGCGACGCCGGCGACCTCCCTGACGCCCATGATGCGCCAGTTCCAGGCCGCGAAGCAGGAAGCTCCGGAAGCGCTGCTTTTCTTCCGCATGGGCGACTTCTACGAGATGTTCGGCGAGGACGCCGTGATCGCGTCGCGCGAGCTGGGTATCACGCTGACGTCGCGCTCCAAGGGCGAGGACGCAATGCCCATGGCCGGTGTGCCCGTGCGGGCCATGGACGGGTACCTGCTGCGCCTGGTGAACAAGGGTTTCAAGGTCGCGATCTGCGAGCAGATGCAGGATCCGCGCGACGCGAAGGGAATCGTCGAGCGCGCGATCGTCCGCGTGGTCAGCGCTGGAACCCTGACGGAAGAAGAAGCGCTCGACGCGCGCGCGAACAATTATCTGGCCAGCCTCGCCGTGGCCAACGCGCGCGTTGGCATCGCCTGGGTCGACTTGTCCACGGGCAAATTGTGCGCGAGTGAGGCCACCCTGGGGCGCGCCGCGGACGAGCTGGCGCGCATCGGACCCGCGGAACTGTTGTGCGCGACGACCTTGGCCGAACGCGCACCCCAGCTGGCCGAGGAAGTCGAACGCAGCCTCGGCCCGCGTCGCACCGAGCGCGAGGAGTGGCGCTTCGAGCGCGGCGCCATGGCCCGGGCCCTGCAGCGGCAGTTCAAAGTGGCGACCCTCGAGGGCTTCGGGATCGAGGACGATTCACCGATCGTCGCCGCGGCGGGCGCGTTGATCGAGTACCTCGAGGAGACCCAAAAGTCGGCCTGCAGCCACGTGCGGCGCATCGAGCTCATCGATTCGAACGAGTTTTTGGCCCTGGATCGCGCCACGCGTTCGTGCCTGGAACTTGTGGTCACCCAGCGCGACGCGCGACGGGACGGGACCGTGCTCGACATGCTCGACACAACGGTCACGCCCATGGGGGGGCGCATGTTGCGCGAGTGGCTGTTGTCGCCCTTGCGCAAGGTCGATGCGATCCTGCTGCGCCAGCGCGGCGTCGCGGAGTTCGTCGAAAGCCCGTTCGTACGCAGCGACGTGCGCGAGCTGCTGTCGGGCGTGCTCGACATCGAGCGCCTGGTGGCAAAGCTCTCCACGGGCCGCGTCAACGCGCGCGACCTCGTGGGACTTGCCGCGTCCCTGGAGTTGGTACCCGGCCTGTGCGCCAAGCTGGCGAACGTCTACTCGAAAATTCTCGGCGACCTGCTCTCGGCCCTCGATCCCCTGGAGGATGTCGCGGCAAGAATCCGTGCGACGTTGGTCGACGCGCCGCCCATGGGCCTGCGCGAAGGCGGATTGGTGCGCTCGGGTTGCAATGCGGAGCTGGACGAGCTGCGCCAAATTTCCGGCGCTGGAAAGACCTGGATGGCGCGCTTCCAAGCCGAGGAGGTCGCGCGCACGGGTATGACCAACCTGAAGATCGGATTCAATTCGGTCTTCGGCTACTTCATTGAAGTCCCCCACGGCCAGACCAGTCGCGTGCCGGAGCAGTACATCCGCAAGCAGACGGTCAAGAACGCCGAGCGCTACATCACGCCGGAACTCAAGGAGTTCGAGACCAAGGTCCTCAAGAGCGAGGAGCTGGCCTTCGACTTGGAGTACAAACTCTTCGGAGAGTTGCGCGACGAGGTGGCGCGGCACGTGGGCCGCATCCTGGACACCGCCGGCGCTCTGGCGATGATCGACGTTCTGTCGGCCTTGGCGCAGCGCGCGGCCGAGAGCCGTTACTGCGCGCCGGAAATCGACGCTGGCGAGGTGATCCGCATCAAGGACGGCCGCCATCCCGTGATCGAGCGCACGCTCCAGGGCGAGACTTTCGTGCCCAACGACAGCCTGATCGACCGCGGCGATCGAAGAATCACGATCCTGACCGGTCCGAACATGGCCGGAAAGTCCACGTACATTCGCCAGACGGCGCTGATCGTGCTGTTGGCGCAGATCGGCTCCTTCGTCCCCGCCCGCGAAGCCAAGATCGGCATCGTCGATCGCATTTTCACGCGCGTGGGATCGAGCGACGACATCGCGCGCCACCAATCGACGTTCATGGTCGAGATGGTCGAGGTCGCGAACATCCTGAACAACGCCACGGCGCGCTCGCTGATCGTGCTCGATGAAGTCGGCCGCGGGACGAGCACGTTCGACGGACTCGCGCTGGCCTGGGCGATCGTCGAGCATCTGTTCCACACCGTCGGCGCACGCGCGATGTTCGCGACGCACTACCATCAACTGACGGCGCTCTCAGAAACACTGGATGGAGTGTGCAATCAAAGCGTCGCCGTGCGCGAGTGGGAAGATCAGATCATCTTCCTGCACAAGATCGTCGAGGGCGGAACGGATCGCAGCTACGGCATCCATGTGGCGCGACTTGCGGGCGTGCCGGTGGAGCTCTTGGAGCGCGCGAAGCAGATCCTGGCCGACCTCGAATCCGACGCCGAAGGACTCGGACCGCGCATTGGCGCGCGCGAAACCGCCGCCAGCACGCCAGTCGCCGGCCGCGCGCAACTTTCACTCTTTGAAGCGCCGCCGAGTCGCGTCGAGACGGCGCTGAAGAAGCTTGATCCGGATCGTCTGACCCCGATCGACGCCCTGCTCGCCCTGCGCGAGCTCAAGCGCTTGATGTAGTCACGCCTCCGGGTACAAACTCTCGCCGCCCGGCGGGCGCATCTTGAAGCGCTTGTAGCTCCATAAATACTGCGCCGGAATCATGCGCACGCACTTTTCGATGTCGGCGTTCAAAGCGCGCGCGCCGCGCTCGAGATCGGGGCCGGAGATTTCCTCCGAACCCGGCACGATGTGCAGGCGATAGCCAGCGGCGCGCGGCAGGCGCTCTGCGAACATGATCAACACGCTGGCCTTGCCGCGCGACGCGATACGCGGCAATAGGGTGCTCGTGTTCGCGAACACTCCGAAAAACGGTACGAACACTCCTGCGCCGCGCCCGGGATCCTGATCGGGAAGAAGGGCCACCACTTCGCCGCGGGAAAGCGCCTGGAAAATGGCGCGCACACCGCTCGCATCGGCGGGGAACAAACTCGATCCACTGCGTCGGCGCGCGTCGGTGTAGACCGAGTCCATTTCGCGCACCCGCGGCGCCCGGTACAGGGCCGTCATCGAAACGCGCGACCCAAGCCACTGCCCCACGATTTCCCAAGCACCAAGGTGCGGACATGCGAGCAGCAGACCCTGTTTCTGGTCCAGCGCGCGAGTCAAGTGCTCATGGCCAACCACTTCGACCACGAGTGCCTGGACTTCGGCCACGGGCCGAAGCCAGAAATGCCCCAGCTCGGCCGCCATGCATGCGGTCTGGATCAGGCTCTCGCGCACGAGTTGACGACGTTCACTCACCGACAACTCGGGAAAGCACAGGTCGATATTGGTCCGGGTGATCCGAGTCTCCCTCACCGGAAAACACTGTCCGATGCGCCCCACCGGGCGCGCCAGTGCATGCAGCCCCCGCAGCGGAATGCGGGCAGTCAGCTTCAGCAGCGCGCGTCCCGCGAAAGCCGTCCAGGGGCGCGAAGGCTGCTTGCGGTCAGAAGCAACGGCGGCCGCGGCGCGCGCCTTCTTGAACACGCCGACGGGTTTCGGTGTCGCGGGCTCACCCTCGCTGGGGAGCTCTGGATTGGACGAGGCAGACATGGGAGAAGTGCTCTGACTGACGCAACTCAGTTCAATCGATCGGCGTACTTCGCAGGGTCCAGCCAAAATGCCTTGGGGCATTCGGTACAGCAAAAGCCGATCACGCGGCCGCTGTGGACGATCGAGAACTCCGCCTTGACCGGGGCGCCGCTCACGGGACACAGGCGATTGACTGCGGCGAGCGAGGCAGGTTTTTCCGCAGGCGCCGCGGGTTCGAGCGTGGCCGGGCCTTTGGTGAACACGACCGCTGTCTCCGCCTCGAGCGCAGCGCTGTCGGGAGTCGCGCCGTCGTCCAGATTGAGTGTCGGGCGCGCTGCCAGCAGACGCGCGATCGCCTCGGCGGACATGCCGCTGCGCCACAGATGGACGCCCTCGAGGGCGTCCATCGAAATCAGGCTTTGCAGCGAACCATCGCTGAGCGCGGTTTGCGCCAACACGAGCTCGGAGAGTTGCGCATGTGACGCGAGCGCCGCAAGACCGAGGTCCGTGACCTGCGTCGCGCGCAGGTCGAGCCGGCGAAGATTCTCGCAGCCTGCGAGAAACGTCAGCGTCGCGTCCGTGATCTGCGTGCGGGCGAGCGACAATTCTGCCAGTTGGGCGCGAACGGGCTCGAGAAGCTCGCGCACCTTGGCGTCGTCGGTGGCGCGCGCCACGGCTGCAAAATCGATCCACAAACGCGCGGAGTCCTGGCTGATCGGTTGGACGTGGACCAGTGCGGTACGCAACGCAGCGAGCGCCGCAGGATCAGCGGGCTCGAGCGGCGGTGCCCCGGAAGCGTCGCCGACGTCGCCCGGGACGGTTTCGCTGGCCGCCACCAGCTCCAGCCCAGGGACAACACCCTCGAAGGGTGCGCCCGCGAGAATCCAGCCCTTCAGGGCAGCCAGTTCTCCAGGGGTGAACTGATCGTGATCCACCGGCGGCATGTGCTTGTCGTGACTTTCGTCCAGGACAATCCGCGCCAGGAGCAGGCCTGCCGCGGGAGCGGACGCATCCAACGCAGCGCCGTGCTTGCCGCCGGCGACGATCGACGCCTCGTCCGCGAGCGACAGGCCAGCTTTCTGCTTCGAGAGCCCGTGACAATCGCCGCAGCGTGCGTCGAGAAGCGGTCGGATCACGCTCGCGTAGGTCGAAGGAACTGGCGGCGGAACCGGGGGTAAGGCAGGCTCGCGCGTCCAGGGCTCGGTCACGAATCCCGGGCCATGGGTGAGCTCCGCGCCGAAATGCCCCGCGGGAACGAGAAGGGCTATTCCGCAAAGCAGCGAGCAGCGGTAGATCGCCTGGGCGCGCGCCGATCCGCGAGTCCATCGGCGATGGGCAAGCCACGCTGCGATCACCACCGGCACGAGCGCCAAACCCAAGTTGCGGTGTAGCTCCCAGGTGGCGCCGCTAAAGGCCGGTGAGCGACTGTGCAGCAGTCCCGTGACGACTGCCGCCAGCGTCGAGAGCACGCTGAAGAGCACCAGCCATCCGACGGACTTGCGCGCCGAGGGATCATCCACGCGCGGTCCGAAAAACTCGAGCACCGCAAGCGCCAAGAGAAAACCAATCGGCGCGTGCAGCACCATTGGATGGGCGCGGCCGAGGACCTCGAGCAGCGCACTCACGCGATCAGATCCTGGATCACACTTCCAAAGACGTCCGTCAAACGGAAGTCCCGGCCCTGGTGGTAGAAATTCAGGCGCTGGTGGTCGAACCCCAGCAGGTGCAGCAACGTCGCGTGCAAGTCGTGCACGGCCACAGGATTCTCGACGATGTTGTAGGAGAAATCATCGGTCTTGCCATAGCTGATGCCGGGCTTGACTCCCCCTCCCGCCATCCAAACAGTGAAGCAGCGCGGATGGTGGTCGCGGCCGTAGTCGGTCTTGCTCAAGTTGCCCTGGCTGTAAACCGTGCGCCCGAATTCGCCGCCCCACAGGATCAGCGTGTCGTCGAGCAGGCCGCGGCGGCGCAGATCCTTGATCAAGGCAGCCTGGGGTTGATCGACCGCAGCCGCTTGCAGGCGCATTTCCGCCGGCAAGTTCCCGTGTTGATCCCAACCGCGCATGAAAAGCTGCACGAAGCGCACGTCCCGCTCCGCCAATCGGCGCGCCAGGAGACAGTTGGCGGCAAAGGTCCCCGGCTTGCGCACCTCGGGCCCGTACATCTCGAGTGTTTCCTCGTCTTCGTCCGAGAAATCCACGAGATCCGGCACCGACATTTGCATGCGGTACGCCATCTCGTACTGCGAGATGCGCGCGCGCACTTCGGGGTCAAGACTGCGCTCGGCCTCTTGCTCGTTCATTTCGCCGACGAGATCGAGCATGCGCCGGCGATCCTCGCGCGACACGCCCGCAGGATCCTTCAAATAGAGGACCGGATCGCCCGCGCTGCGCAGGCGGCAGCCCTGGTGTTCGCTGGGCAAGAAGCCGCTGCCCCAAAAGCGCGCCGACAGCGCCTGCATGTTGCCGAAGCCCTGGGTGATCAGGACGGCAAAGGTCGGCAAGTTCGCGTTGGCGCTTCCAAGTCCGTAGCTCGCCCAGGCGCCGAAGGCGGGCCGGCCCACCTGTTGTGTGCCGGTTTGGAAGAACGTGATCGCCGGCTCGTGATTGATCGCCTCGGTGTGCATCGAATGCACGAAGGCGATTTCATGCGCGAGTTTTGCCGTGTGCGGCATCAACTCGCTGATCCACGCGCCGTCTTGATTGTTGGCGTAGCGCGAAAACTTGAACAGCGAAGGCGCCACCGGAAAACGCGCCTGTCCGCTGGTCATGCCCGTCAGACGCTGACCGTCGCGGATCGACTCGGGCAGGTCCTGGTCGAAGCGCTCGCGCAGTCCCGGCTTGTGGTCCCACAGGTCGAGCTGGCTCGGAGCGCCCTCCATGTGCATGTAAATCACACGCTTGGCTTTGGGGGCGAAGTGCGGCCCGATGCGCGGCAGGTCTGCGCCCGAGCCGGGCATTGCGAACAACTTTCTGGGGCCGAGCAATTGCTCCAGGGCCATGGCCCCAAGCCCCGCGCCCACCGACGTGGCGCACTGGGCGAAAAAACGTCGACGCGTCAACTGCAGGCGCTGCTCGTCAAAGGGATGCATCTTCAGCTCTTGGTGATCGTCGCGTCGAGGTTGAGGATCGCACTGGAGATCATGGTCCAGGCCGCAAGTTCCACCGGATCAAGACTCGCATCGGGCTCGCTAGCGCCGACTGTGATCAGGGACTTCGCGTCGTCGACCGCGGAGGCAAAGCGCGCGCGAAATGCGGCAAGGGACTCGGCGAGGCGCTGCAATTGCCGCGCGTCGGGCGCGCGACCGGTGCAGCGGCGCACGAGGGTCGACAACCGCTCGCTGTCGTCGCGCGCCGCAGCGCTCAAGGTCCGCTGGGCCAAGGCGCGCGCAGCTTCGACGTACTGCTCGTCGTTCCAGAGCACGAGCGCCTGTAGCGGTGTGTTGGTGGTCGCGCGGCGAATCGTGCAGAACTCGCGCGTCGGTGCATCGAACGTCAAGAGACCAGGTGGAGGCGAGGCGCGCTTCCAATACGTGTAGAGACTGCGGCGCCACAAATCAGCCTCCATTCCTCGCTCGTAGACGCGCGTGTTCGACGAGGGCATCGCCACTTCCTGCCACAGTCCCTCGGGCTGGTAGGGCTTGACCGAGGCGCCGCCGAGTTTCTCCGCGAGCAGCCCCGACGCGTACAGGGCGCCGTCGCGAATGCCCTCGGCCGATAGCCGTTGGCGCGGAAAATGCGCGAGCCACCGGTTGTTGGGATCGCGCTCGGAGATCTCGGTCCGCCGCGTGGAGCTTTGACGGTACGTCGCGCTTTGCAGCATCAGGCGCAACATGTGCTGCACATCCCAACGGCTGTCCTGAAACTCGAGCGCGAGCCAGTCGAGCAACTCCGGATGGCTGGGCCACTCTCCCTGGAGGCCGAAGTCCTCGCTGGTGGACACCAACCCGACGCCGAAGATCAACTCCCACATGCGGTTGACCGCCACACGCGCCACCAGGGGGTTCTCCGGCGCGACCAACCACTGCGCCAGTCCGCGCCGATCCGCCGGAGCGCCCTCGGGCAGGGCGCCAAGGGCCGCGGGGACACCGCGCTCGACTTTGCGCTGCTTGTCGGGCTGGTCGTATTGTCCGCGCAGCAGCACGTAGGTCTCGCGCTGCATGGCGCGTTCCTTCATGACCATCGTGCGCGGAATGTTCGCCCGCACCGCTGCGAGTTCCTTGGTGAGCCGATCGACTTCGTCCTGTTTCGCGCGAAAAGCCGGCGAAAATGCCAGACGCCAGGCGCGGCCGATTCGATTCGCGCGCTCTGAGTTTCCGTCGGCCTGGACCGCTGGGCCGCCCGGCGCCAGCGCCAACAACATGTCGCCCGCGAGCTCGCCCGCGCGGGCCTGGTCGCGCCACATGAAACCGCCGATACCGCCTGTGTTGACGATCTTCAGCGCGATTTCGTGCTCGCCCGCGCCGATGTCGAACTTTGCCGCGTTCTGATCGAGGGCAAGACCGCGATCCACCTTCTGTTTCGCGACCTCGACGCCGTCCACGTAGAGACGGAAGCCATCGTCGCTGCCGAGAGACACGCCGCAGGAGCGCGCCGTCGGCGCGAAAACGCGGCGGCCCACGTAGCTGGCGTTCTGATCCGCAGGAAGATCGTTGTGCAGCTCGCCGTCGCGGAAATCGCTGCGCAACTTCCAGCGCAGCTCTTTCGCCCCGAACGTCCGATCCAGTCGAACGGCCCCCGGAGCCTCTGGCCCGAACTCGGTATCGAAGGACTCCGAGGGTGACGACGGGAACGGACCGACCAAAGCCCAGGTCGTCGCCGCTGTGGGCAACAGCGCGAGCCCCGCGTCAGCGATCGCACCAACGTCCACGCGCACGCGCCCGAGCACGTGTGACGGGTAGACCGAGTTGTAGGCCAGGGTCACGAGCACTTCGGTGCCGCCCTCGAAACCAAAGGGCTTTTCAGCGAGAAACAGCGCCACGCGCTCGCCTTCGCGCAGGTGACCGCCGACGGCCCAACCGCTCGTCGGGTCCGCGTCAATGGTGTTCATCACGCGAAAGTCACCGTTTTGCTGCTCGTGATCGGCCCAGGCCCAAGTCAGGCGCAGCGTCTCGCGCAGGGTCGGATCGGCCAGCGAAATCGCCTCGGCGGAAATCGAACTCAGGACCGCGTTTCCGTTGTTCGCTCGGCCGACGCGGCCGTTGGCAAAGCTCGCATCGGTCAGGGCCTCGAGGCTGATCATGCGCAGGTCGCGTTGATCTGTGCGCAGCGCGAGCGTGTGCTCGTCCGTGTTCGGGTTCTTGCCGCTGGCCAGGACGGATCCGTCGCTCAGCACGGCAAGCTCGGCTCCCGACGAGGACTCCGCCGCGTGAATCGCGGCCTTGGCCCACTTCATGCCGGTGGTCAGCGAAAGCTCAGCGGAGAATTCCTCCAACTGCTGCGCTTCCATGGGCTCCGGTTGGTCCAACTGGGCGCGCGCGTGGGCGAGCGCTTGATCGAGCGCAGTCTGGGCCTTGAGGTCGTCCTCCGAAGGCACCTCCATGAACGGTTCGAATGCGCGTTTCGCATCGGGCAACTGCGAATACAGCCCGGGCTCCTCGATCGAATCGAAGTACGCGTAGAAGCGGTAGAACTCCTCCTGCGACACCGGATCGAATTTGTGGTCGTGACAGCGCGCGCAGCCCATGGTCAGGCCGAGGAAAACTGAACCCGTGGTCGCCGCGCGATCGACCGCGTACTCCACCAGGTACTCCTCCGCAATGGCGCCGCCCTCGTCCGTGGTCACGTGGTTGCGGTTGAAGCCCGAAGCCACGCGCTGGGCCGCGGTCGCGTCAGGCAACAGATCGCCCGCGATTTGCTCGGTGACGAAACGATCGAAGGGCAGGTTCTCGCGGTATGCCGCAAGGATCCAGTCGCGCCAGGGCCAGATCGAACGCCCAGCGTCCATGTGAATGCCGGAGGTGTCCGCATAGCGCGCAGCGTCGAGCCAAGGCGTCGCCATGCGCTCCGCGTAGCGCGAGGCGTAGGGTTCCTCGCGCAGGAGCTTCTGGATCCAGCGCTCGAAGTTGTCCGCGCCGCCGTCCGCGAGGAAGGCATCCAATTCCGCGGGCGTCGGCGAAAGCCCGGTCAAATCAAGAAACGCGCGCCGCAAGAGCACCTCGGGCGCCGCCTCGGGGCTGGGCTGCAGGCCGCGGCGCTCCAAATTCGCGAGCACGAAGTTGTCGATGCCGTTGCGCGGCCACTGGCCGTCAACGACCGTGGGAACTTCGGGTCGCACCGGCGCGACGAAGGCCCAGTGGGGTTCGTACTTGGCGCCCTCGACGATCCAGCGACGCAGCAGATCGAGTTCCTGGGCGTTGATCGCGCGCTTGTTGCTCCCAGGCGGCGGCATGACTTCGTCGGGATCGCCGCAGGCCACGCGCCGCAAGAGCTCAGATCGGTCGGGATCACCCGGCACGATGGGCGCGACGCCGTCACGCATTTCCGTGGCGCCCTCGGCGAGATCCAAGCGCAGGTCGGCCTTGCGTTTGCCCGGATCGGGTCCGTGGCAGATGAAGCAGCGGTCCGAGAGGATCGGCCGAATGTCGCGGTCATAGCGGACGGGTTCGACGAGCTCCCGGGGCTTCACCGGATCCGCGGGAACTTCAGCGGCGGCAAGCAGCGGCGTCTGCGCGACTCCTTCTGCCGGCGGCGCGGGCATCGGCCGCGAATCACAGCCGCTCAAACCACCGATCCAACCCAAGCCGATGGCGGCGAGCGTGCAGCGGAGAATCGAGAATCGAGACCGCATGGGTGGCTTGCCCAGGGCCTTGCGGCGCGTCGGGCCACCCACTGTTATATCGCCACCAATTGCCGACCGGTTCAGGCGGGACGGAACCTGACCCGAGAAATTCTCCCTCGGGGGCTGGTTAAGGTCTGCGACCCGGACCTCGGCACAGGGGCCGCGTCTCTCCGGGAGCCGCGGCACTCGCTCAGCGCTGCTCGAGCACGCTCAGGTTGGCAATCTCGATGCGACCGCTGCCTTCGGTTGACAGGCCGACCGCACCCTTGGCGCGCACATAGGGCAGCGTTCCCTGGGAGGGTTCACCGTCGATCTCGATGTCGATGTCTTCACCCTTCAGGCGCACGCGCACGCGGCTCCACTTGGAGTCCGGCTTGGGGTCGAACGCGACCTCGAAGCCGCCCGGGCCGCGTGCGTGCAGGACGAGCGTGGGGCGGCCCTCGAGGGCGCGCGCGTCAAGGCTGAGCACGCAGTCCCCGAATTCCCTCACGATCCACAGGGCCGCGGCGGGGGCCTCGCAGGTCAGGGAGCCTTCGCGCATGGACCAGTGGGCGCCGTCAGCGCCGGCGGGCAATTGCCAACCGCCCAAGTCGCTGCCTTTCGTCAGCGGTTGAAAGCCGTCGGTCGCCCCCGAAAACGGCGCGGCTTGCGGGGTGCTGTCACAGGCCGTGGCCAGGGCCGCCAGCATCAGTGCGGACGCGAATCGGAACATCATGATCGCCGAAGTGTGCCGTAGAAGTCGCCCGCTCGCCAGCGGGGAGCGCCACCCCAGGTCGGTGCGCGAGATTCTCAGTTCTCTGACTGCCTGCGGGGGAAGGTGATCTGAGTCCTGTCCCCATTTCGGACGTCCATCCCCCGGGCGCCGCCCACTACGCAGGGTCGGTTCCAAGGCGCGTGCGCGGGGAGGATCAGGCGCTCACTTCACGGGTTCTTCGAGCAGCGGGGACTCCCTGGCCCACTGTCGGAAACTGATCGGGCTTTGCGCGCTGGCCTTGCGGTACTCAATGATCAGTCGATCAAGGGTTGGCTCGCCCATGAGGTCCGAGCGCACGAAGCGCTCGAGGCGGTTGAAGCCGAACTTGAGATCGAGCTGCTCCTCAGCTTCGTCGGCGCGCACGTTCTCCTTATTCAGCAACCATATCGCGGACGCAACGCCCGAGCGATCGGCTCCGCGCGTGCAGTGAACCAGGATCGGCTGCGTCATTTCGTCGAACGCATCGAGCAAACGCAGGACGCGTTGGCGTTGGGTCAGGCGCGAACTCGACATCGGAAGGTGGCGATAGGCGGCGCCGTTGGCTGCAACGACTGCGGCCTCGATGGACTCGCCGTCCTGCTTTGGGCCGCCCTTCAGGCGCAGGTCGATCACGCTCTTGATGCCGTGCTTGTCGATCACCTGCCCCAGGTTCTCGCCCGACATCTCCCCCGCGCGGTACAGCCTCTGGGGCACGACTTCGTACAAGTTGTCGTGCAACGCCGTGCGCACCAGGTACGGCGCCGCGGCGACGAGCAGGCACAGGAACGGAATCCCAAGCGCTGCCGCAGCGATCCGGCGCAGGTGCTTGCGGTTCATCGGCGGCGCGTCCGCACCTTTCGCGAGGTCCGCGCCTCGGCCCTCGAGGACCCGGTCCTCTTGGAGTTGATCGGTGCCAGCACGATTTTGTCCAGGCGCATCAACTCGCCCACGGACCAGGCCTGGAAGGGACAGCCGCGCGGTTGGTGCGGCGCGTCGCCGTCGGCGATCTCCGAGACATGGCCGAGACCGGCTGTCTCGAGGTGCGCGAGCATCGGCTCGAGGAATTTCTTGCGCGCGGAGAGCCGCGCGGCCGCAGTGTCACCGCGCGCGCGCACCCACGCTTCGACGAAGGGACCGGACATCCACGGCCAAACCGTGCCCTGGTGGTATGCGCTGTCGCGCTGCAGAGGCCCGCCTTCGTAGCGACCGACGTACTTCCCGTCCTGAGCCTCAAGTGAGCGCGGGCCCATGGAAGTCCACAACTGCTGCTCAACGACATCCACGACGCTTCTCGCGCGCTTGCCCGCGAGCAACTGCAGTGGCAGACCGCCGATGGCGAGCAGCTGATTCGGCCGCACGCTTCCGTCGCAGACTCCGGGGACGTGATCGCAATCCACGACGTCGTACAGGCAGCCGCGTTCCTCGTTCCAAAAGCGCGCTTCGAAGGAGCGCGAGCCGCGGTCGAATTCCAGTGCGAAGCGACCCATGACCTGGGCGCCGATCCACAGGGCGTTGAGCCAGAGCGCTTGGATTTCCACGGGCTTTCCAGTGCGCGGCGTGATCACACGGCCGTCCACGAGCGCATCCATCCAGGTCAATTGCACCCCGGGTTCGCCCGCGCGCAGAAGCCCGTCGCTGTCTGCGCCGATGCGATAGCGCGTGCCCGAGAGGTAACCGTCGAGGATCTGTTCCACCGCGCGCCACAGGCGATTCGCATGGGCGCGAGAGAGCACGCGATTCTGACGCACGAAGGTCTGGAGCAAATCGTGCACGCCGATCACATACCAAAGCGACGAGTCGACGGAGTTGTACTCCGCTTCGCCGCCCGCGTCTGGGAAACGATTGGGCAACATGCCCTCGGAGACGTGCTGCGACCACTCGAGCAGAATGGCGAGCGCATCGTCGAGCCGACCGCCCGCGAGGCACATCCCGCGCATGGCAATGAACGTGTCACGACCCCAATCGCCAAACCACGGATAGCCCGCGACGATTGTCAATCCTGATCCGCGCGCGACGATGTAGGCGTCGGCCGCGCGGCTAAGGGGGTCTTGGAACTTTTCGCGGCGCTGTTTCTCCGCTCTGCGCCAAGCGCCGATGCGAGCGGACAGCGGGCCGTCGGCGGCGCGAATTTCCACGAGCGCCGCTTCGGTCCCCAGAACGAGTTGCGCTTCGCCGGCGGCGAAATCGAACGTGAAGGTCCCCGGCGAGGCCAGGTCCTCGACGTGCTCGAAACCGCGCGCGCGCTCGTCGCTGTAGAGAAAATTCCTGTACCACTCCGGATGCAAATCAAAGCGCCCGTTCGCGAGCCCCTGGACCGCGGGCAGCGATCCGTATTGCTGCCAACGCACGCCGTCGGCCACGGCCTGGGTGCGGAAATCGAACTCGCGGTTCTCGCGGTGCAGTCCGTGCAATTCGCGACCGGACAGGAGCGGGCGCACTTCCAAAGTGCAATTCGCGCGCGGCTTGGACAAGCGCCAGGTCATGACCACGGCCGAACGGCCGCGCGGCACGAAAATCTCGTGCTCGACGAACACACCCTTGGCGACTTCGAACTTCCAGCGCGGCCAGGGCGCATGTTGGAACTCGCGAATCAGCGCGCGGGCGTCGGGATAGGCAACGTCGCCCGCGTAGGTGTTCGTGGACAGGGGAATGCGCTCGCCGTCGAGCGTCAACCAGGCTTCGACCGCCGCCACGAGCGCAACGCGCTCCGCCGGGGGCTGAGTCGCCGTGCAGAGCAAGTTGTGATAGCGACGCGAGCGCGTGCCGTCCGCGCGCGCGGAGGCGAATCCCCCCAGGCCGTCGGCTTCGAGCCACTCTCGGTCATCCGAATTCGTCGGTGTTTCCAGTGCTGCCATGTCGTCTGTCTTCCTGGGCGGCGTCCTGCGCCAAGTGCTCGTCCTGCGGTTCGCCCGCGCCGACCTAGGGCTCGGCGATGGTCCGGCGGCAGCGGGCATGCGCGCAGCGAATCAGGTCGTCGTGCTTTGGAGGGAAAGGGGGTGCGGGCGAGTGTAGTGAACTCGGCGTGCTCGCGCCCTCATCGCTCGGCTCGTGCTGCGCGCGGACGCGGAAAACGCGCGAGATTCTCGGCGTAGCGGGCCGCGACGGTGGACCACGAACACTCGCCCGCCACGAAGTCGCGCGCCGCCGCTTCGAGCTTCGCGCGCCGCTCGACGTCGCCGGCCAAGTCCAGGAAAAGTCGCGAGAGCTGCTGCACTTCGTCCGCGCCCGGGGCCACGCGCAGGACGCAACTGTCGGGCAGTTCGCGCTGTTCCGCGAGGTCGCTTGCGATCACCGCCCGACCCAGGGCCAGGGACTGGAACACGCCGCCGGAAGTCCCGCCTGTGGACGGTCCGCGCAATTGCACGGCGAAATCACCGGCGTGGATCCAATCCCAGGCCTCGGATTCCTCCACGCGGCCTGTGAGACGCACGCTGCCCTCGAGGCCCAGAGCGCGCAGGAGCCCGGCCACGTCGAGGGATTCGGAATCCTCGGCGCCGATCAGGGCCAGCCGCAGGTCCGGGCGCGAGGCCCGCGCTCCATGGAAGGCCCGCAGCAGCGGCTCGATGCGCTTGTGTGCCTGCACGCTCCCGAAACTGGTCAGCAGGACGCCTGCCTGCCATTGGTCGGGCAGATTGAGCCGCTTGCGGGTTTCGCGGCGATCCCCGTCGCGCCAGCGCGGTTGTGCGCCGTGGCCGACGAGCGCTGACGGCGCCGAGCCTCCGCGCGCGCGCGAAATGAGCTCGCCGACATGTTGCGAGTGGACCAGGAAGGCATCGGCTGAGTTCACCACACTGCGGTTGAGGCTCAGCCGAAAGCGATCGCTCCACAGACCCATCGGCGCCGCGGGGCGCGCTGCTTCTGCTCGCAAATCGAGCGTGCGCTCGCCGCGCGCGTCGCGAACGGAAATCTCGCGAATGAAGGCCCCGAGACGGCGCGTGTCGCCGTTCCTGCGCTGCTCGTCGGACAGGGACAGCGGGCGCACGGCGATGCTGACCACCGGATCCGTCGATCCAACGAGTTCGATCTCCAGCTGTTGTTCGCGGTTCGCCGCAGTGACCTGCGCGCGGGAACTGCGCTCGCGGCAGCGCAACTCGACGCTGCGGCCCGGTTCACACGTCAAACTGACCCGCAGACTGCGGTTGGTCTCACCGAAGAGCCGCACACGCGCCAGATCGCTGGTCCAGCGGCCCGCGGTCTCGGGCAGGTGCCAGCCGTCAAGCAGCGTGCCCTCCAAGTGCCTCGGATCGACCGGCAGCGGTGCCGCGCGCGCCTGGCGTCGGCGCGCCAGGCCATTCTCGAAGTAGACGCGGGCTTCGCGAAACCCGCCCTCGCGCAGCGCCAGGGCCAGGCCCTTGGCCCCACCGCGCGCAAGCGCCGGGTGAGTGGCCAAGGCCAAATCGAACAGGATCCAATCGTGCAACACCACCGTTCCGCCGAGGCGCCGCAGCATGGGCACCATGAACGCGTGAGCGATCTCGTTCCCAAGTTGATAGACGATCTGATCGAAGGCGCGCGGATCTAGCGTGCGTACCGAGAGCATCTTTCGGCCCAGCAGCTTTTCGCCCTCGCGGCCGTGCTCGACGAACAGTTCGATCTCCGCGTGACGCGACAGTTCCGCCAACAGGTGGCGCGTGTAGTCGCCGATGCCACTCACCACGGACGGCGGCGTCGTGATCAGGGCGAACTTCATCGCTCCCCGATCACGCGGTCAGGATTTCGACGCCGTCCTCGGAAAGGTAGATCGAGTGCTCGGTCTGCGCGACCATGACACCCTCGGCTTCCACCAAAGGTGGATAGCGCATCAGCGAGCCCTGGCGCGCGAGTTTGGTCAACGTGTCCTCCACCACCGCCGGATCGTGTTCATGGAAGTAGCGCCGCGCGATCGGCAGGCCACGCCAGGATTCGATTTCCTTGAGCACGCCCTTGTCGAGTCCCTTCGCGCGCAAGGGAGGGCGCACCATCATGAACACTTCCGCCTTGCCCTTCTCGGTGATGTACCCGCGCCCGTTGCAGGCGAAGGGCTCGATCGCGAAGACCATGCCGGCCTTCAAACGCTCGCGCGTCGACTCGCCCTGATTGGGAATCTGCGGCGGCATGTGCACCTTCCAGCGGCCGAGCCCGTGACCGGTGAGGTTGCGAACCGGATGGTAGCCCGCTGCCATGATCGTGCGCTCGATCGCGGCGCCGAGGTCACCGACGGAGACGCCGACGCCGATGGTCGCAATCGCCGCTGCGAGCGCATCAGAGGACGCGCGCACCAGGGGCGTCCAGCGCTTGTCGGCGGACAGATCGATCGAGGCAGCAGTGTCGGCCACGTAACCGTCCACGTGCACGCCGAAGTCGACCTTGACGCAGTCGCCCTCTTCGTAGCGCAACTCGTCCCCGGGCGGCGAGCAATAATGCGCCGCGACATTGTTGCGCGAGGATTGCGCCGGGAAGCCGGGTTGGGCGCCGCGCTCGCGGATCATCGACTCGACGGTTTCGAGCACGTCGCGAACGAGCACGCCGGCCTTGACGTTCTCCTTCGCCCACTCGCGGCATTCCGAGGCGATGCGGCCGGCGCGCCGCCAACTGGTCAGGGCTTGGGGATCCACGCGCGGAGCATAGGTGAGCGACCGCGCGCTGTCTCGCACCTGCGCGGCAAATCAGCGGACCATGCCGGAGGAATGTGATCCGTGGCGGGCACAGGACCGGCGGCGCGCTGGACTCGCGCGGGACTGCTTAGACTTGGGCCATGGAGGAGCACGCATCTCGGGGCATTGGGCGCTTCAGGTCGAGGCGGGCGTTGGTCTCTGCCCTGCTCGCCCTGGGAACCCTGGTCGCCTGCTCGGAGCGCGACGACACCCTCCCCCGCCGCGCGGCGGAATTGCAGGTCTACGCCGCCGCATCCCTGCGCGATGTGCTCCTGGAGTTGGAGCCGGGCCTCGAGGCAATTCTCGGCGCAGACTTGTTGATCAACCTCGGATCCTCCGGCGACCTGGCACGCCAGATTGTCGCCGGCGCGCCCGCGGATGTGTTCCTTTCGGCGGACGAGCGCGAGATGGACCGCGTGGCAGTGCTCGGGTTGCTGGAAGCCAGCACACGCCGCGATTTTCTTTCGAACCACTTGGTCGTCGTCGAGCCCCTGGAGGACTCGGCGGATTGGAAGTCGATCTTCACGCAGCCGTTCGACCCCGGGCAACTGGCAGGGGGACGGATCGAGAGGCTCTCACTTGCGAACGTAGAGACGGTTCCAGCAGGCCGCTACGCGAAGGCCTGGCTCGAAGCTCGTGGGGTTTGGAGTTCCGTTGCGAAGCGCGTGTTGCCCGCCATCGATGTCCGTGCCGCCACTGCGGCAGTGGAATCGGGCGGCGCTCAGGCGGGAATCGTGTATCGAACCGATGCGTCGCGATCGGCGCGCGTCAGCGTGGTCTTCGAAGTGCCCCGGAGCGAGGGGCCGGCGATCGTCTATCCTGCGGCGGCCCTGCGGCGGAGCGCCGATTCGGCGCGAGCTCGCCGCATGCTCGAGCTCCTGTCGGAGCGCAGCGCCCGCGCCATCTTCGAGCGCCACGGATTCGAGACGCTGCCCAGGGCCCGCTGAGCGGCCCGACGTGGCCGTTGCGAGCGGGTGCCGCGGAGCCCGATTCGAGCAACTGGATCCCCGCCGCGTGGTAAGCGTGCCCCGGGCGGGCGAAAACGTCCTCAGCGCCAGGACTTGGGCACGTTGCCAACGGGTTTCTGCGAAGCGCGGGCGCGTTCGCGGCCGCGACCGAGACTTTCGAGCAGTGTCGCGGCCAAGGCCGTCCAGCCGGTCTGGTGGCTCGCGCCCAATCCGAGGCCCGTTTCGCCGTGGAAATACTCGTGGAACAGCACGAGGTCCTTCCAGTGCGGATCGCTTCGATAACGCTCGTCCGAACCGTGGCACGGGCGCGCGCCGCTCGCGTCGCGCAGGAATGCCGAGGTCAGGCGCCGAGACAATTCGTCCGCAGCGAGCTGCAGGGTCATGAAATTGCCTGAACCGACGGGGCATTCGACTTTCAGGCTGTCGCCGTAGAAGCGGCCAAAGCGCTCGAGCGCCTCGATGATCAGGAAGTTGATCGGGAACCACACCGGCCCGCGCCAGTTCGAGTTGCCGCCGAACAGCGAGGAAAGCGACTCGCCGGGCGCGTACTCCACGCGGTGCTCGACTCCGCCGACGTTGATGCCAAACGGATGTTCCGCGTGGACCTTCGACACGGAACGCAGGCCGTGGGGCGAGAGGAACTCCGCCTCGTCGAAAACGTAGCGCAGGATGCGCTCCAAACGTTCGCGCGAGGGTATCGAGAACAGGCGCAGGTCGCTTTCCTTGGAATCGCTGCGTTCGAGGTACGCGATCGTGCTCGTCAGGTCCTGGCGATTGCGCAGAAACCACTCCATGCGCTTCTTGAAATTCGGCAGGCGATCGATCGTCGCGTCGTCGAGCACCTCAACTGCAATCAACGGGATCAGTCCGACCATGGAGCGCACGCGCAGAATCTGATTCCCGCTGTCCAGGTGCACTTGGTCGTAATAGAAGCCGTCCTCCGCCGACCACAGCCCGTCGCCGCCGAGGTGGTTCATGGCGTCGGCGATGTGCACGTAGTGCTCGAGGAACTTCGAGGCCATGTCCTCGTACACCGGATCGTGCAGCGCGAGCTCCATGGCCATCTGCAGCATCGTTCCGCAGTAGAACGCCATCCACGCCGTGCCGTCGGCCTGTTCGAGGTACCCACCCGTGGGCAAGGGCTGCGAACGGTCGAACACCGAAATGTTGTCCATCCCCAGGAAGCCGCCCGAGAACACGTGACGGCCCTCGGCGTCCTTGCGGTTCACCCACCAGGTGAAATTGAGCAGCAACTTCTGGAAGCAGCTGGCCAAGAACCGCCGGTCGCGGCCGGTCTTCTTGTACACGCGCCACACAGCCCAGGCGTGAACGGGCGGATTGACGTCGGAAAACGCCCATTCGTAGGCCGGAATCTGGCCGTTGGGGTGCATGTACCACTCGCGCAGGAACAGCTCGAGCTGTGACTTCGCGAACTCCGCGTCGAGCCGCGCGAACGGGATCATGTGGAACGCCAAATCCCATGCGGCGTACCAGGGGTACTCCCACGAGTCCGGCATCGAGATCACATCGCGGTTGTAGATGTGACCCCAGTCGCTATTGCGGCCGCGCATGCGCGACGCAGGCGGCTTGGGCTGCAGCGGATCGCCGGCGAGCCAGCGCTCTTGGACGTAGTGGTAGTACTGCTTCGACCAGGACAACCCGGCGTAGGCTTGGCGCACGACCAAGCGCTCATCGTCGGAAAAACTCTGGGGCAAGCAGGCGGCGTAGTACTCGTTCAATTCCTTCGTGCGCGCATCGAACGTGCGCTTGAAGTCTGCGCCGAGCTCGTTGGGGACAATATCCCGTCGCAGGCGCAGGCGCAGGCGCAGTTCGGCCGATGCACCGCTCTCAAGTTTCAATCGATAGCGCAACGCTGTCTTCGTGCCCAGGCGAGCGGGATTGACGGCGTCCTTGCGGCCGTGGACCACGTACTCGTGAAAGCCATCCTTGACGAATGGGCCCGCGTTCGCGCTGTGGAACAATCGCTCGTTGTTGGTTTCATTTTCAGTGAAAAGCAGCTCGGGCGAGCGGCCGTCGGGCCCCGGCGCTCCGCGAATGAAAATGCGGCCCAGGGCGTGGTGGTCGCCCTCAATTGCACCGTCCTTGCGCGCGCGCAGCACGGGCCTCGGGCCGGATTCCTCGTCCTCGCCGCCCCAGGACCAGGTGTTGCGGTACCAGAACTGCGGGAGCACGTCGATCGCTGCCGTGTCCGGGCCGCGGTTGAAGACCGTGATGCGAATCGAGATGTCGTCTGGATCCGTGTCAGACTTGGCGTACTCGGCGAACACGTCGAAATAGCGGTCTTCGTCGAGCACACCCGTGTCGATCAGTTCGTACTCGCTTTCGTGTCGGCCGCGCGCGGCATTGACGGAGATCAACTTTCGGTAGGGATATTCCGCCTGCGGATACTTGTAGAGCCCCTTCAGGTACGAGTGCGTCGGGGTGGACTCGAGGAAGTAGTAGAGCTCCTTGACGTCCTCGCCGTGGTTGCCCTGGGGGCCAGTCAGGCCGAACAGGCGCTCCTTCAGGATCGGGTCGGCGCCATTCCACAGCGCGAGCCCAAAACACAGCCGCGCCTGACGGTCGCAAATCCCCAGCAGTCCATCTTCGCCCCAGCGGTAGGCGCGGCTGCGCGCGTGGCTGTGGGGGAAATAGTCCCAGGCCGAACCGTCCGCTGAGTAGTCCTCGCGCACCGTGCCCCACTGGCGCTCGGACAGGTACGGCCCCCAGCGTTTCCAGTTGTGGATCCGCCGAGCGTCCTCGGCCAAGCGCAGTTCCTCGGCTATCGCTTTGTTCTGCTTCGTCATGGGCTCAATCTTCCGGGGGCGCGGGGCCGGGGCGGGAGGTCCAAGGCTGATGGGGCGGCAAGATACTCGCTTCACGGCAGCGGCGCGAAGTCGGACGGGCCAGCGCGCGAGTAGACTCGCCTGCGCTTGAGCGCCCTCTTCGACGACGCGACCCTCGCCGCCGTTCGCATCACGTTCCAGGTGGCCCTGGGTGCGACGCTTCTCGTTTGCGTCCCGGCCCTGGCCCTGGGCTACACACTGGCCCGTTCGCGGTTCTTCGGCAAGAGCGCGATCGAGACACTGGTGGCATTGCCGCTGGTCCTGCCGCCGACCGCAATCGGGTACCTGTTGCTCGCGCTGTTCGCCCGCGACGGCTGGCTCGGGCCGCGCTCGATCGGCTTTGATCCTGGCGTGCTGTTCACCGCGCGCGGGGCAATCCTGGCGAGCGCTGTGGTCAGTTTCCCCCTGGTGACGCGCAGCGCCCGTGCCGCGTTCGAGACGATCGATCCGCGCTTGGAGTCCATGGCCAAGAGCCTTGGATACACGCCCTGGCGCACGTTCCTCGCGGTGAGCCTGCCCTTGGCCCGGCGCGGCCTGATGGCGGCTCTGGCCCTGGGCTTTGGCCGCGCGCTCGGGGAATTCGGCGCCACGGTGATCGTCGCCGGCAATATTCCCGGTCGCACACAGACCCTGGCGCTGGCGATCTTCAACGACATCCAGCTCGGCGACAACAGCCACGCGCTGACACTTGTGGGCCTGACCACTGCGATTGCTTTCGGCGTGCTGTGGATCAGCGAGCGCTGGCTCGAGCCGAGGGCACGAAAATGAAGCCCGCCCTGGCTGTTTCACTGCGACTCTCGCTCGCACAGTTCGAACTGAACGTGGAGTTCGAAAGCAACGCGCGCTGCCTGGGGCTGTTCGGGCCATCAGGCAGTGGAAAGACCAGTCTGCTCGAAGCGATCGCGGGCTGGCGTCGTGACGCGCGCGGCCGAGTGGCGGTCGCGGGCCACGTGTTGTCGGATTCTGCCACGGGCGCGCGCGTGCCGCTGCACGGGCGCGGCATCGGCTACGTGCCCCAGGACGCGCTTTTGTTCCCGCACTGGAACGTGGAGCGCAACTTGCGCGCTCACAGACGTCCGCAGCGCGCGTCGAATCCGGGGGACGCCGAAGGCGAGTTCGAGCGCGCCGTTGACATGCTCGGCCTCGGCGACTTGCTGCGGCGCAGCACGGACACGCTCTCCGGCGGCGAGCGTCAGCGCGTGGCCCTGGCGCGCGCGTTGATTTCGCGTCCGGCGCTGCTGTTGTTCGACGAGCCCCTGGGAGGTGTCGATGTTTCCTTGCGCCGACGGATCCTGCCCTGGCTTGTGCGCTTGCGCGATGCGGTGGACGTTCCGATCGTGTTCGTGTCCCACGACCCGACGGAAGTGCAGGTCCTGTGCGATGAGGTGATTGCCCTCGAGCGCGGACAGGTGTGCGCGCGCGGAGCTCCCGCCGCGACCCTGCGCGCGCTGTTCTCGCGCGAGGAGCGTTTTGAGAACGTGTTGGAGGGCCGCGTAGTTCACCTGGGAGCGAGCACCGCACGCGTAAACGTCGGCGGCGTTGATTCCTCGACCGGGGTTGAAATCCACGTGACGCGCGGCAACTTTGACGTCGGCCAGCGAGTGGCGTTTGCCCTGGGCTCCGACGATGTGTTGCTCGCCCTGACTCCGCCGGCGGGGCTTTCAGCACGCAACGTCATTCCCTGCGTGGTGGAGTCCATCGAGGTCCAAAGCCACGGCTCGCGCGTCGATCTGCGGCTCGCACCCGGTGCACTGGGGGCACCCGGCACCCTCGTGCAGCTCTCGGCCACGGTCTCGGCTGAGGCGATCGCACAACTGGGTATCGCGCCGGGTCTTGGGCTGTACGCCGTGTTCAAGTCGAGCTCGTGCCAACTGCTCTCCCCCCAAGAACGGGAATAGCCCAGCGCGCAGCGAGCCTGAGCAACGCTAGCGCGGGGCGCACGACGCGGCGCCGCTCAGGTTCTGGGATCAACCGGCCGATGCACGAGCACTGCCCATGGCCAGGACGCTACTTCTCCTGCTTCCCCTGCTCGCCACGGCGTGCACGACAACGCGCGAGACCGCGACGCCAAACGCCGACAGCGCACTGGTCCAGGTGTTGGACCCCGCGGGAGCTTGGCGCGTGATGCAGGACGGCGAATTGCGCGGCTACGTCGTGCGCTTCGTGGATCGAGTGATCCCCACCCGCTGCTCCTACAGCGTGCGCAATGAGCTGCAGCAGGAACTGGGGACCATCGACGAGCTCGGGCGTGCCTGGCGCTTTGTGCCCCACCAGCGCGAGGCGCAATGGGTCTGCACGGCGACCTTGAGTCAGGGCGCGGCGCGGCTCCTGGGGCTTGGGGCCGAGGGTCGCCTCGAAGAAGTTTCGCTGGACGCGCTGCGCGCACCGCTGCCCCCCCGCTAGCGCGCCTGCGGGGCGTCCCGTTTTCGGCAACCTTCGCGGCTGCCCCGATCGGGCCACATGTCCGGCGCGGGAGGACTCGAAAAGAGTTCACCGCGCGAGCCGCGGGATCCGAAAGAGACGGGGTCCTCTCCCCGCCTCCCCCCACTCCCGCATCTCCGATTCCCCATGATCAAGCTGGCAGCAGGTGAGTTTCTGGGCACGTACAAGGTCTCCGAGTTCGTCGCACGCGGCGGATTCGGACTGGTGTACGTCGCCGAAGATACCGAGGGACAGAAGGTCTGCCTGAAGGTCGGCGACGTCGCCGGCGGCGGACGCTACGTGTCGCGCTTTATGGAGATCACCAGCGAGCGTCGTCCCGAGGGCATCAGCCCCGACGAGACGCCCGCCGAGGCGATCTTCTTCCGTAAGGAAGGCGCGCGCGTGGACTTCCTCGACGCACACGAGATCGACGGCCTGATCCGCGGCGAAGGCGAGCTCCTGCGCGGCGCGCGCCACCAGAATCTAGTGGGCGTGCGAGAGACGTTCGTCCACGAGGGTCGCACGGTCATCGTGCTCGACTACGTGCGCGGCAAGACACTGCGCGAGAAGATCCGCGCGCTCGAAGGCATCCGACTCAATTGGTTCCTGACCGTGGTGCGCGCCCTGCAGAAGCTCGCGCGCTCCGGTGAACTGTCTTACCACGGCGACCTCAAGCCCGAGAACCTGATCGTCAAGCCGTCGGGTTCGATCGTGATGATCGATCCGGCCATGCGCTCCAGCGAGAAGGGCGTGATCACCACGACGCCGCACTACAACCCGCTGCTGCTGCGCGAGAGCAAGGCGGACGTCATGGGCATCGGCGTGATGCTGTACGAAATCCTCACCGGCGTGCTGCCCTTCGACAACGTGCCCTGGCAATACGCCGGGTGCGAGCAGGGCGGCGAAGTCGAGCGCCTGAGTCTGTCCTACTTCCTTTCCTACACGCCGCCGCGCGAAATGAACGCCAACACGCCGGACGCGCTGGAGAAGATCATCTATCGCTGCCTGACCGTTGATTCGTACGGTCTACCGGAACTCGAGAAGGACCTGGTCGACTTCCTGCGCCGCGATTGACCGCTGCGGAGTCAGGTGCGGCCTGACGTGAAGATCCGGTACCAGATTCGACCTCGAACCTGGTACCGGATCTTCACGTCTGGGCGTCAGCGGGTCTTCGCCGGACTCTTCGCCGCCTTGGCGGCCTGAATGCGTTCGATCGCCAGACGGTCGGCTGCGAGCTGCGTGCTGATCGAGTCGCGCTTGGAGATCTCGAACACCTTCCTCAGGTTGTGCGGAATGCGGTCGATGCGGCGCAGGGATTCTTCCTCGTGGTAGCCTCCGGGCAGCATCTCGACGCCGACGTTGATGATCCCGCCAGCGTTGATCACATAGTCGGGCGCGTACACGATGCCGCGCTTCTTCAGTTGGTCGCCGTGCTCGGGCTGCAGCAACTGGTTGTTCGCGGCTCCGCCGATGGCGCGGCATTTCAGTTTCGGAATCGACGCGTCATTGAGCGTCGCGCCGCGCGCGCAGGGCGAGTAGATGTCGCAGGCGACGTCGAGGTGGTTGTCGTCGGCGACCACGGCGAAACCGTGCTTCGCGGAGAGCTCCTTGACGCGCGCCTCGTTGATGTCGCAGATGGTGAGCTTCGCGCCAGCTTCCTTGAGCATGATCGCCAGGCGACCGCCGACCGCGCCGACCCCTTGGATCAGAACGTGCTTGCCATTGAGATCCGTCGAGCCCCAGACCTCGTGGGCCACCGCTTGCACGCCGAGGAAGCAGCCGCGCGCGGTGTAGGGGCTCGGATTGCCTGAGCTGCCGGACTCACGCGAGAGTCCCGTGACCCAGCGCGTCTTGGTCTTGACGATTTCCAAGTCGGGGATCCCGATGTTCATGTCCTCGGCCGTGATGTAGCGGCCGCCGAAGCTCTCGACGAACATGCCCATGGCCTCGAACAGCGCGCGCGACTTGACCTTCGACGGCTCGCCGAGAATCACCGACTTGCCCCCGCCTAGGCCGGTCTCGCCAACCGCTGATTTGTACGTCATCCCCTTCGCGAGCCGCAGCACGTCGAAGAGCGCCTCGTCCTCGGAGACGTAGGGCAACATGCGCAGGCCGCCGAGTGCGGGCCCCAGGGTCGTGTCGTGCACTGCGATCAGCGCGTGCAGGCCCGAAGCGTGATCGCGGCAACGCGCGACCTTCTCGTAGCCATCGACTTTGATTTCAGAGATTTCCATCGTTGCGACCTTGGCGCAGGGGTCCCGGGAGCGGCCCCGAGATTGGGGTCCGCCGGTTCGCGAAAGGGGCAAGAGTTTACGCGCAGGGGCTCCCGCTGGAAAGCCCCGCGAGCTTACTCGTCGCTCTGGCCAGAGTCGGCCTCGGCGAGCGCGCCGTCGGCGTCGGCCTCTTCACCCTCTTCGCCCTTTTCCTTGGCGCCGATGTTGCGCGCGTTCTTGCACGTTGGATAGGAGGAGCAGGCCAGGAACTGCTTGCCCCAGCGCGAGGTGCGCTTGACCATCGGCGCGTTGCACTTCTCGCACAGCTCGCCGGTCTCCTCGGGCTTCTCGCGCAGCTCCCCGGGCAGGGGTTTCGCGTTCCTGCATTTTGGATAGGCGCTGCAGGCCAGGAACGGTCCGCGCTTTGAGCCCTTGATGATCATCGGGCTCTCGCACTTGTCGCAGTTGATGCCCGTGGGCTTCAGTTCCAGGGGCTTGCCATCCTCGCCCACGGACTGCGTGGACTTGCACTTGGGGAAACCCGTGCAGGCCAAGAACTTTCCGCGCGAGCCGGTGCGCAGCACCATCGGCTTCTGGCACTTGGGACAGGTGTAGTCGGTTGCCAGGACCTCGCTCTGTTCGCGGGGGCCGTCGACGCCCATGGCGTTCTTGCACTCGGGATAGCGCGTGCAACCCAGGAACTTGCCGCGCTTATTGAACAGCACGGCCATGGGCGCGCCGCACTTGTCGCAGATCTTGTCCGAGAGGATCGGATTCTTCTTGAGGTCCTTCATCTTGACCTCGGCCGCCGACAGATCGCTCATGAACACGTCGTTGAACTGCTTGACCACCGAGCGCCAGTCGCTGGTGCCGGCTTCGACATGGTCGAGCTCGGATTCCATCTTCGCCGTGTACTCGGTGTTGATGATGTTCTCGAAGTGCGCAACGAGCAGGTCGGTCACGACTTCGCCTAGCTCAGTCGCGCGGAAGCGTCGCGCCTCTGAGATCGCGTAACCGCGGTCCTGGATCGTGGAGATGATCGTCGCGTAGGTCGAAGGACGGCCGATGCCGCGTTTTTCGAGCTCCTTGACCAGCGTCGCCTCGGAGTAGCGCGGCGGCGGCTGGGTGAAGTGCTGGCTCGCGTCGATCGCCTTGGGCAGGTACTGGCCGCCTTGCTTGAGGGTCTTGGGCAGCGCCTGCTCGTCGCCGCGGTCTCCCCCGCCGAAAACACGCGTATGTCCGTCGAAGACCTCGACTTCGCCCTGGGCTACGAAGCGCGCGTTGCCGTGTTCGAAGGCCGCGGTGGTGATGCTGGCCAGGGCCGGCTTCATCTGGCTGGCGACGAACTTGTCCCAGATCAACTTGTAGAGCTTGTACTGCTCGTCGCTCAGGGTCGCCTTCAGCTTCTCCGGCGTGCGCGTCACGTCCGTGGGGCGGATCGCCTCGTGGGCCTCCTGCGCTCCCTTGGCCTTGGTGCGGAAGAAGTTGGGCTTGTCCGGCACGTACTGATCGCCGTATTTCTGCCCGATCAGCTCGCGCGCCGCGATGAGCGCATCATTGGAGACGCGCGTCGAATCCGTGCGCATGTACGTGATCAAACCGACGGCGCCTTCGCCTGCGACCTCCATGCCCTCGTACAGGCGCTGGGCGACCATCATGGTCTTCTTGGCGCTGAAGCGCAGCATGGTCGAGGCCTTCTGCTGCAGCTGCGAGGTCGTGAAGGGCGGCGTCGGCGGGCGCGTCTTGGGCTTCTCGTCGAGCTCCGCCAGTACGAGCGAATCGCTGCCGATGCGCGCAAGCAATTCCTTGGCGCCTTTCTCATCGAGGTTTTGGTCGATGCGCGTTTCGCCGATGCGCGTCAGGCGGGCGTCGAACTCCTGACCGCCCTCCTGGAACTTGGCGGTTACGCGCCAGTACTCTTCCTTGATGAAGGCGCGGATTTCCTTTTCGCGCTCGACGATCAGGCGCACGGCGACGGATTGCACGCGGCCGGCGGAGAGGCCCTTGGCCACTTTTTTCCACAGCAGGGGCGAGAGCTTGTAGCCCATGATGCGGTCGAGCACGCGCCGCGCCTGCTGCGCGTCCACCTTGTCCATGTCGAGCTTGCCGGGCACCTCGAAGGCCGCCTTGACCGCCTTCTCCGTGATCTCGTTGAACACCACGCGGTGCATCAGCTTCGGATCGACGCCCAGGGCTTCGGACAGGTGCCAGGCGATCGCCTCACCCTCGCGGTCGGGGTCGGGCGCCAGGTAGATCGCGGGCGCGGCCTTCGCGAGCTTGCGCAGTTCGCTGACCACCTTGGCCTTGCCCGTAATCGTCACGTAGTCCGGCTCGAAGCCGTTGTCGATCGCGATGCCGAAGCGGCCCTTGGGTAGATCGCGGACGTGCCCCATTGAAGCGCGCACCACGTAGGAGGCGCCCAAGTACTTGTTGATCGTCTTGGCCTTCGCCGGACTCTCTACGATCACCAGGCTGCGGCCCAGTCCGACCGGCGCTTCCGCGTTCGGATCCTCGTCCTCGAGTTCTTCGGCGGCTTTGGCGGACTTGGTTTTGCGTTTGGCCATGGTGGAGCGCGATCGGAGCGGGTCGGGGAAGGCGCCCCGGCCAGGATCGGGGCCATACATAAGGTGGTGAGGTTGCCAGTCAAGCTCGACCGTCCTCACGGGCCCAATCCGGGGTGCGGCAGGGGGTCGATTCCGAGTGGTGCCGTAAACCGTTGTGGGGCAATGGCTTCGGATCGCAACTGCAAAGAGCCCGCCCCTGTGCGGGCGCCCGGGCCAGAGCTGTGGCCTAATGCCAGACAGGGCAACGACTTAGGGGGTCTCCCCGCCCACGCCTGGAGAATTCCCGGCCTTTGCAACCCGAGAACACCCCGCCAGGTCAGTCCAGCGCCAGCCGATGCGAAGCCCCTCCACCCCGTCCAACGCCCAGGTGCCCTGGCTCAGCAACGGCGCCGAGGACCCCGGATTGGCCTTCGTAAGCCTGTGGACCAGTGGCCCGGACCCGGCGGTTGACGGCCTGCTGCGCATCGATGCATTGAGGCTCGACGAGGCGGGCGATTTCGAGAGCTTCGAGCGCTGGTGCCACCCCTTCCCCGGCCGCGACGAGCCCGCCGCCAGCGCGCGCATGGTGCGCGAATTCGGCGTGACCAGCGCCGACTTGGAGCGCGCCCAAAGCGGCGCCTCGGCCTGGGCGGAACTGACGACGTTCCTTGGCAGACGTTCGCTCGTGGTGCTCGACGGCCAGATGTTCAGCGCCTGGGTCGCGCACTTCGAAGGCCGCGCCCAGGCGGCGCGCTGTGTGCAGGGCCTGGTGGAATTTCGCGACCAGTGGATGCCCGGTCGACAGGAGGGCGCGCGCGATGCGTGGCTCCAGGGTTGGCTGGGCTCGGAGCACTCGCGCGGCGGGCCGGGCGCCATTAGCGCGCGCGATCTGCAGGCGGCCCTGTCGGAATTGGTTATGCGCGTGCTGGAGCTCGATCCGGCGCTGTTGCGGCTGGTGTCGGCGGCGGCAATGTGCGCTTCGCTTGCCCTGCGCGAGACGGATCCCGCAACGGCACTGCGGTTCGAATTCGGTCTTGGACTGATCGAGCGGCCCGCGCGCTTTCGAAGCGGCGCGACGCAGTTGTTCGACGAACTGCGCCAGCCTGCGGACGGCGCCTTTGCTCTCGGACAATCCGAGCAGGACTTGCGCGATCCACACGAGTGCGTGCAGACAGCCATCGAGGAACTGGAGCCTGCGTGGACGCTGGATGAGGAACGCCAGGGCAGCTCCATCCCGATCACCACCGACGACCCCAAGCCCTTCGACGCGCGCGACCTCGAATTGCTCGACGACGTGTTCCAGGTGCACCTCCCCGCCCTGGCCGCCGAGTCCGGTGCGGAGTTGGCTTACCGGGCGGGACAACACGAAGTCGCAAGACAAGTGGCGCGAACGCTTGGAACGGAAGAGCTGCTGTTGGTGCACGCGCCGACGGGCACGGGAAAAACCCTGGCGTATGTGGTTCCCGCGCTCATCTGGGCTGCGCGCCACGGAGTGCGCGTCGGCGTCAGCACGTACACGCGCGCCCTGCAGGAACAGGCCATGGACCGCGAGGTGCCGCGGGCCCTGACGGCCCTCAAACGCGCCACGGGGCTTGGACCTAACAGGCTGCCCTGCGAGCCGAGCGTGGCGTTGCTCAAGGGTCGAGCAAACTACGTCTGCTGGCGCGCCCTGAAGCTGCACGTGCCAGGGCGTGAGGACGGCTACGCAGCCTGGCTTGCCTGGCTGACACTGGTGCTGTTCAGTTTGCGCGACGAGACCGGCGACCTCGACCGTCTGGCCATGCGCGCGGCCTTCGGGGCAGGAATGCGCGAGCGTGAGAGTCGCGAACTCGAGCAACTGGCGCGGCAAGTGCGCGCCCAGGTCGGCTGCTGCCAGCAGCGCGCGGACCGGCGCACCTGCGGCGCCGAAGTTGCGCGACAGCGCGCCGAACGCGCCCACGTCGTGATCGCCAATCACGCCTTCGCCCTGAGTCGCCAGGCGTACTTCAAGCACGCGGTGTTCGACGAATGCGAGCACTTGCACGAACAGGCTCACGCGGCCTGGAGTCATGCCCTGTCCGTGGAGGAAATGCGCCAGCTCCTCGGGCGCTTGAGCCAGGAAGGCCGCTCGTCGTCGCGCGCGCCGCTCGATCGCCTGGACCGCGTCGCCTTTCCGGGTACTCGCGGCGATCTGTGCGCACAGCAGGCCCTAGGGGCTTGGACTGCAGCAGCTTCCGCAGTGGACGAGCTCGAGCGCCAGCTGGGGGAATTTCTCAGCTGGCGCCAGCAGCAGGAACGAACGCGCGACGCAAAGGACCAGCATTCGCTTCTGCGCGAATTCGTCCTCGGCAGCGAGTCCGGGGCATTGGTGGCCGCGCGCGTGCAACTTGGAGGGCAGTTCGACGCACTCTCCACCGCGCTGGCCGAACTCGCGGAGTGCCTCGACAGTTTGCCCGTGCGCGGCATCCCGCGCCTGCGCAGGCAATTGGAGCTGGTGCGCGTGGACCTCGACACGCAGAGCGACGACCTCGAGGCGTGGATGCCGATCGCTGATGGCAGCGTGCAGTACAACGAACACACTTTCTACGACGTCGAACGCGACGGGCGCGGTCGGACGATACTCGCGGCGCGCGTGCTGCTGCCAAATGAGTACTTGGGCCGGCATTACTACCCCGAGCTGAAGACCGCGGTGCTTTTGTCCGCGACGACTTGGCTGCGCGGTGGCTTCGATGGCGCGCGCGCCTACCTCGGCTTGGACCGCGCGGCGCAACCCGTGGCGGACGAAACGCGCGCCCCCTGCTCCGTGCGCTGCGTGCGCGCGCCTGATCCTTTCGACTATTCGCGGGTCGTGGTCGCGCTGCCGACTGACCTGCCGTCGTACACGAATGAGCGCAACGCCTGGAATTCCTACGTGCGCCGCTTCATTCAGCATCTCGGCGAACGCACGCGCGGACGCATGCTCGTGCTGTTCACGAACCAAAAGGAGCTGCTCGAATTTGGAGCGGACCTCAAGGGCTTCTTCAATGCGCGCCGCATTCCGTTCTGGTACCAGGGCATGGGCGGCATCGCAAAGGAGGAACTGGCCAGCCTGTTCCGCAGCCGCGTCGATTCGATCCTGCTGGGCGTCGACACGTTTTGGTACGGCGCGGACTTTCCTGGTGAGACGCTTGAGTACCTCGTGATCGTCAAGTTGCCCTACGGCGTGCCGGATCGCTATCACCACGCCCAATGCCAGGCGCTGGGCACCGGCGCCCAGCGCAAGCAGATTTACTTGCCGCGCGCGCTGGCGAAATTCAGGCAGGGGTTCGGACGTTTGATGCGCCGTGAAACCGACCGCGGTTGTGTATTCCTCCTGGACCCGCGCGCGCAGGAGCCCCGCCACCGTCTATTCCTCGACGAGTTGCCCCTGGCGGACAATCGCGACCCCGCGGGACTTGGGGAGTGGCGCGCGGAAAGCGCGCGAGTCCTGCGTGCGACGACCGACGATTGCATGCATGGCGCCCTGGCGCACATGGACATGCTGGCGGACGTGCGCCGACGGGGGCTCGACACCTCCTTTAGCGGTCGCGCCTCCGAGAACTCGCGCGAAGACTCGAAAATCGCGGGCTCGGACGAGATTCCCTTCTGATGGAACGCGCGCGCGCTGCTGTCTGCTTCAGCCCTTTGAATCTCTGCCGTGCGCCGCGGCTGGGCACAGGACATCGGCTCGAGCCCGGCATAGAATCCGCGCTGATCGTGCGAACCAGCCAGCGTCAATTCCCTCCGAACGGCTGACCATGCGCATTCTCTTCCTTGCGCAGCGCGTGCCCTACCCGCCCAACCGCGGCGACAAGATCACGACCTGGCGGCTGATCGAGCGCATGGCGCGCAAACACGAGGTGCGCGTGATCGCATTCGCCCACGACGGGGCGGACCGCGATGCAGCGCGGCACTTAAGTTCGATCGGGATCCAGACCACGGCCGTGGACCACGCCGCCACCGCCGCGCGCCTGCGCTCACTGCCGCTGTTGCTCACGGGCCAGCCGCTGACCCTGGGCGTCTACGGCTCGAAGGCCCTGCAGCGCGCCGTGGATCGCGAGGCGGGTTGGGCCGACGTCGGCTACGCCTACAGCTCCTCTATGGGTGCTTTCCTCGAACCCCACGGACGACTCGCGCGCGTGATGCACTTCGCCGAGTTGGATTCGGACAAGTGGCGCCAGTACGCGCAACGCAGTTCAGCGCCGATGTCCTGGGTCTACGGCCGCGAGCAACGCACTCTGCTCGCCTTCGAGTCGCGCGTGGCGCGCTCGTTCTCGGAAAACGTGTTCTGCACGCCGCTAGAACAGCGGGTCTTTCAGGAGCAGATCCCCGGCGCGAGTTCGATCGTGCTGCGCAACGGAGTCGACCTGAAGTATTACGGGCCGCAGCCCGAGCTCGCTCGAGCGCGCCACATGGTGTTCACCGGCGTGATGAACTACCTGCCCAACGTGGACGGCTGCGAATTCTTCGCCCGTGAAGTGCTGCCGCTGCTTTACGGGCGTTATCCGGACCTGCGTTTCACGATCGTCGGCTCGAATCCGACTCCCGCCGTGCATGCCCTGGCGAAGCTGCCCGGCGTCGCGGTCACCGGATTCGTCGACGACACGCGTCCGTGGCTCGCACAGGCCGCCATCTCCGTCGCGCCGTTGCGCATCGCGCGCGGCATCCAGAATAAGGTGCTCGAGGCCATGGCCATGGGCTTGCCCGTGGTCGGCACCCTGAGTGCGACTCAGGGCATCGAAGGTGTCTCAGGTCACGATTACTTGGTGGCCGATTCCGCCGCGTCACAGGCGGACGCGATCGCACAGTTGTTCGACGCGCCGAGCGATGCGCGCGAGCTCGGCGCACGCGCGCGAGCATTCGTCGAGCGCGAGTATGATTGGGAGCGCGTGCTCGAGCCCCTCGATCAACTTCTCGAGCGCCTGGGTCCCGCCGCCCAGCAAACGACCGCGGAGCAGCGCCCATGAGCCACGAGAAACTCTCCAAGACCTTTGACAGCTGGGTCGACGCCGGTCGCGACAGCGGCATGGAGACCGAACACTCCGGCGTAGTCGCCGCGGTGCTGGCGCAATTGGACGTTCGGCCCGGGGAGCAGATCCTCGACCTTGGATGCGGCAACGGCTGGGCCACACGACTCTTGGCCAAGGCCGCGCCCGGGGCGAGCGCCATCGGCGTGGATGTCTCGCCGAAAATGATCGCCCGGGCGGAGGAGCTGCACAGCCTGACGATCCGCGCGCGCTACGAAGTGGCCACGTTCGAAAACCTGGGCCTGCGCTCCGGCCGCTTCGATCGCGTGTTTTCCATGGAGGCGCTGTACTACGCCGTGGATCTCGAGCGCGCACTCAGCGAGGCGCAGCGCGTGCTCAAACCCGGCGGTCGCGCGGACGTGATCGTCGATTTCTTCAGCGAAAGCCCGACGACGCGGAACTGGCCCGAGAAGACGGGCCTCTCGATGCACTACCTCTCCACGGCCCAATGGCGCGCGGCCTTCGAGCGCGCGGGCTTCATCGATGTAACCGCCGAGCGCGTGCTCGACCCGCGCGGCGTGGCAGCAGCGAGTCCTGAGCACGCCTCCAACAAGGCCGACGGCAGCCTCTGGATCCGAGCGCACAAGCCCGCCTGAATTTCCACGGTTCTCGCTGCCACCTGTGGCTCCGACCTCGGTCGAATCACCGAGGACTCCCGGAGATACCCAGGGAGCGCTTCCATGGAGACCTCAGTTTCATCGGACGACGAATGGCCCGCGGCGGAGCCCGGCGAGGACCCCGCCGGACAGCTCCACGCTCCCTGGCATTTCTGGCCTGCATTGCTCGCCAGCGCCACCGCCTTCGCCGCCCTGACTTGGGTCCTCGACGGCCTTCCGGCCCAGAACGAGGAGGGTCTGGTTCTGCGCTGGCTGCGCGCTCTCGCTCAACATCCAGTTCGCGGCCCCGTGGGCCTGGCCCTTGTAATCGTTGGAACTCGACAACTTGTCAAAGCTGTGTCCAGGAGCGCAGACCGCGCCTAGGCATCTGATGGAATTAGAGTTACGATGACGGCCCGGTTGGCAGAACCGGTTTCCGGGGCAGGTCAAAGTCGCCCCTCCGCCCGTTCCGACACCCCCCTGGATGCCGATGTCCACCGCCCCTTTCCATTCCGTCGTTTACGGCCCGGTCAAGACGCGCCGCCTCGGCACCGCCCTCGGGATCAACTTGGTCCCTACGGCCACCGGCGCGTGTCCCCCCGAGTGCATCTACTGCAAGACGGGCCAGGCGGATGCGGTTCCGATCGTCGCCCGGATCAATTCCGTGCCCAGCGCCGGCGTCATCGTCACCGCGGCGGCCCGGCGGATCATCAGCATGTCCAAGGCCGGCGAGAAGCTCGACTGCATCGTGCTTTCGGGCAACCTGGACCCCACGCGCCACCACCAACTGCTGACGATTACCGAGAATTTGCGCGACCTGCGGAACAAGTGGTTCAGCAAGGCAGATCTCGCCATCCTGACCGACGGTTCGAACCTGGAGCCCGCTGACCATCGCCGGGCTCTGCAGATCTACGACCTGCCGATCCTGCGCTTCGAGTGGGGCACCGTGAAGACCTTCACGGCCATGACCGGCCGCAAGCCGGAGGACCTGAAGACCCTCGCGACGCATCTGACGGGCATGGACCGCCTGATCCTCTCGGCCACTTTCGTCCAAGGCGGCCCGGACAACTCGGTGGATGCCGAGGTCAAGGCCTGGATCAAGCGTGTGGAGGAGTTGCGCCCGAAAGAGGTTCAAATCCAAACCGTGGACACGGGCAAGGGCAAGGTCAACAAGTCGCGCACGGTACCGGTCGCGCGCTTGGAAGAGATCGCCGCGCAGCTGACCGAGAAGACCGGCATCGCGACGACGGTTCTCGCCGAAGAAGCCCTGACCGTCTGATCCATGGCCCTCGCGGAATTCCGCGGAGTCTCGCATCGGTACGGAGAGCGCACGGCTCTGCGTTCGTTCTCCATTGTTGTGAAGCCGGGCGAGGTCTACGGACTCCTCGGCCCCAACGGTGCAGGCAAGACCACGGCAGTGCGCATCCTGTGCGGACTGCTGCGCCCCACGGAAGGTCAGGTCCTGGTGGCCAACATCGACGTGGCCGTAAACCCGCTGGAGGCGCGCAGGCAGATGGCCTTCGTGCCCGACGGCGCGCCGTTGTACGCGCACCTGTCGCCACTGCAACACCTACAGCTCGTCGGCCGCTTGTTCGGCGTCGATGAAGCGCGCATCGCAAGCGAGAGCGGTCGGTTGCTCGACGCTCTCGGCCTAGGCGATCGCCGCGACGACCCGGTGGGCGAGTTCTCGCGCGGCATGCGCCAGAAGGCGGCCCTGGCCTGCGCGATCCTGCCGCGCCCGAAGTTGCTTGTGCTCGACGAGCCCCTCGAAGGTCTCGACGCGCCGACCACAGCCATGGTCAAGGAGCTGCTGCGTGAGTGGGCCCGCGGCGGCGGCTCGGTGCTGTACACCTCGCACCAACTCGACGTGGTCGAGCGCGTTTGCGACCGCATGGCAATCGTGCATCAGGGCGAGAAGGTGGCCGAGGGCAGCCTCGACGAACTGCGCCAACAGTCGCGTGCGAACCTCGCGGACCCCGCTCTGGCGAGTTCGCCGCAGGCGGACCTCACCCTCGATCAGGTGTTCCGCGCCGTGACCCACGCCGAGGATCCGAGGGTGCAGGCGCGGCGCGTTCTCGGAGCCGACGCGAATTCCGATAGTCCTCGAAAACTGGGCTAACCAACATGGGCAATAAGTCGAAGCTGGACTCGACCGCGGGCGTGAGGGTCATCGAACTCGAGATCGCTATCAAGGCTCCGATCGCCCGCGTCTGGAAGGCGCTGGTGCACGAGACCAGTACGTGGTGGCTGCGCGACTTCTACACCGACGCCTCGGCGAAGCGCTTCGTCATCGAACCCGTGCTCGGCGGAAAGATGTTCGAGGACTGGGGCAACGGCGAGGGCCTGGTGTGGGCCACCGTCACCGCCGTGAAGTCGCCGACGATGCTCGAACTGTCGGGCGTGTCGTCGCCGGCCTGGGGCGGACCGAACACGCACTACCACTCCTTCAGGCTCGAATCCCAAGGCACCGGCACGCTGCTGCGCTTCACGGACGCTATCCATGGCCGCGCCGACGACGGCCTGGCGGATTCACTGCGCGAAGGCTGGAAGATGCTGCTCGACGGGGCCCTGCGCGCCCACTGCGAGTAATCAGGGTCGCCTGGTGATCGGCGTCGGACGAAGATCATCGTCCACGGCGACCATCGTGACTTCCGCGGCGGTTACGTGGACGGTCTGGGTGCGGTCCCGGGCACGTTGGGCCCA
>CANKOY010000031.1 GCA_947484275.1 Planctomycetota bacterium
CGAGGCCGGCGAACAATCAGCGCATCGGCCGCCGCCGCGCGGGTCATCCGCACGATTTTCAGGCGGCGCTTGCGCATCAGCAGAAGACACAGAAGGTAGCGCAACTCCTGGACAGGCAGGTCGTTGCGTCCCTCCAGGGCCACGAACAGAGCTTCGAGAGCCTCGACGTTGAAAGACAGTCCGCGCTGCTTGCGCTCAGTGTGTCGGGTGCGCCACCAAAACACGTCCGCCGTGGCGTCTGTCCGCGCGGCCCAGCAGCCCGTGCAGTAGTCGCTGCGCCGAAGTTCTCCGCTCTCGGTCGTGAGCACGGAGAAGTACCTCGCCCGATCGGCAAAGCTGGCGTCGCAGACCGTGCAGGCGATCCGCTGCCGACGCAGGTTCCAGTTGCTCACGGGAGCCTAGCCTAGCAGCCTCGCGCGGGATTCCATATGGCGCGGCCGTCTCACCCGTGCTCCTCCTTTATTGAACAGCACCCAAGGCCCGGGCATACAGCTCGAGGTGTCGCGCTCCGACGGCTTCGATCGAAGCCACGGCGGGTCGCCCCCGGGCAAGGGCGAGGACCCGTCCGCGGTCACGTGCAAGGGCGGTCAAGAGCACACCCAGGGCGGCGGAATCGCCGCGCGGGAAGCGCTCGCCCCCTCGCCCAGTAACAACCAACTCAGCCAGGCCCCCCAGGTCGCTGACCACCACGCAGATGCCGCGGCGAAAGGCCGCCTGGATCGTCAGAGGCCGGTTCTCGTACCACAGGCTTGGGACCACGAGGACATCGACCGCGTCCAACACGCTGTCGATGTCCTCCGGCGCGAAGCGTCCGTGCCAGGAGATATCTCCACGCCCGCCGGCGAGGGCGCGCAGATGGGCGACGTAGGCTGGGAACCACTCCAGGACACCGTGGATGTCGAGGGTCGCCGTGCCCGACGCCATGCCGAGGAAAGCCTCGATCAGCACGTGCACGCCCTTGCTCGGGTAGATCCCGCCCACGTAGGCGAGCCGCAGGGGCAGGCTCGGATCGCTGGCCTGCGGCTCGCGCCACGGGCCCGCGACGCCGGATTCCACGTGGACGAAGCGCTCCTGCGTCGCAAGACCGCTGCTTGCCATCAACTCGGCGAGGAAGCGCGAAGGTGAAATCACGACCTGGGCCAGGGCGAGGTCCGCGCGGTGCACCGCGCGGCGCGCACGGGCGCCCGACTCGTGCGCCTCGAGCGTATGGGAGCCGACCCGCAGCGGCGGAAGGGCCTGAAAGCACTGCGCACAATCGCCGGCGCACAGGGTTCCGTCGCCACGCAACAGACAGGCGTTCGCGCACAGGAGCTGGTAGTCGTGCAGCGTGACGATCGACGGCAGCCGGTTTGCATGGGCGCACCGCAGCACGGCCGTCCCCCACTGCGCGAAATGCTGCACGTGCAAGATGTCTGGGCGCACTGATTCCAGCAGCCGACCGAACACCGCTGCCTGGCGCGTCTCTTCCCAAGTATCCTCGGCGCAGGCGTACTCGCGCGAATGGGCAAATTCCAGCACGCGCAGGCCTTGGACGCGCCGCTCGCGCAGGTCGCCATCGGGACGCGCTGTGTCCCGTTCCGTACAGGCGATGGTGACGTCGTGACCTCGGAGCGCGAGTTCGCGCGCGAGTTCAAACGTGTGCACTTCCGTGCCGCCCGTGTGCTCCGGCAAGAAGTCGTGCAGGAGGTAGAGGATTTTCATGGGCCGTTGCTCGGCGGCGGCGCGAATCCCAGGGCGCCGGCGTCCTGACGCGCGAGCGCGCCGTCCCACAGAAGCGTCGCCTGGGTGGACATGCGCTCATCGAACCAGGCCGCCACGGGAACCTTGGGCGCCCCGAGCGCGACCGCTTTCGCGTAGACCCGCTCGTGTCCAGCGAGGATCGCAGTATTGCTGGGCAGGCCACGGACCCAGTGCGCCGCGGCCTCGCGCGCCTGTGCCAGTGCAGCGCCGTCGCGGGCGAAGCGCACGATTTCGCGCGCCAGTGAGGCTGCGCTGCCCGCGGTGTAGAACTGCGCGGCGCCGTCGCAGCGCTCGCGAAACACGGGCGCGTCTGGCAAGAGCAGCGCCAGTCCCAGGCGCGCAGCCTCGTCGACGGTCAGGCCGTACGATTCCTGCGCGCGCGTGCCATGGATGAAAACTTGCGCCCTGCGGTCGATGGCCTGTTCGAGCTCGCTGGCCTGGAACGCGCCGCGCCAGCGCACTGGAAAATTCGCCGTGCGCGCGCGCTCCTGCGCCTCGAAGGCGGGATCAGCGGCTGCGCCGTGCAAGTCAAGTTCCAGCAGCACTTCCCCGCGAAGTTCCGCGCGCGCCGCGAGGAACGCATCGATCAGCAGGTCGACGCCCTTATGGCGCGCGATCTGCGACCAGCTGACGAGCTGCAGGGTCCCGGGCGTCGCTGGGACTGTTGTTCGTTCCGTCTGCATTGCCACCTGTGAGGTCAGGGGCGCGAGCACCTCGACTCCCAGAGAGAGTTCGTCCCGGCCGAGCATGCGCTCCAATGCGCGCCCGTGGGCGGCTGAAGGCACGATCACCGTCCGCGCCAACTCCAACTCGCGCGCGATGTCGCGCTGGCGCTCGGCCAGCATCATGTACGCGCTCTCCGTGGGGACCCAGGGTGTGCGCGGCGGCACGCGGCCCGCGCAGGCGATGCACGGGTGCGGTCCCACGGGAACGTCGCACGCCTCGCGCGTGTCGGGGCGCACGCGGAACACGATCGGACAGGAGGCCCAGGCATCGTGCAGGCTGACGACGCTGGGGATGCCCTCGCGCGCCGCGGTCAGAACAAGATCGCGCGATAGCCGCAGCCAATGGTGAACGTGGACGACCTCCGGTCGAAACTCCAGCAGCAGGTCGCGGAATGCGCGCGAGGCCGCGGCCGACAGGGACTTGTGCCAATGATCGAAGTACAGGTCGGGCCGGGCAATGCGCACGACGGCAACGCGCGCGCTTCCAGGTTCCCCCGCCGTCTCGCGCTTCATTTCGGCGCACTCAGGCTTGGAACTGCGGCCCAGGGTGCCCGACGCGACCAAGACGTCGTGCCCGCGCCGCACTAGTCCAAGGGCAAGTTCGCGGACCGAGAGTTCGACCCCACCGATGGACTCTGGCGGAAAACCGTGGGTGGTGAGCAGAATCCTCACGGCCTGCGCTCGCCGCTGGAAACGCGCGCGCGCGCGCTCTCCAAGGCCTCGAAGTAGAGCTCCTCGAGCTGTGCTGCGTCGTCGTCCACGCGCTTGATCGGTTCAGCAGCGCTGTACAGGCCCTGCAACAGCGCCGGATTCTGGATCGCGTCCGCGATTCGCTGGCCCAGGGCATGGACATCGCCCACGGCGAAGCGAAATCCGCTGACGTTCTCCTCCACGAGCTCCGCCATGCCGCCGATGTCGCTGACAAGCAGCGGCGTGCGCGCGGCCAGGGCCTCGAGGATCACCAGAGGCGAGTTCTCGTACCAGATGCTGGGCACGACCAAGAGATCCGTGCGCGCCAATTCTTCGGCGACCCCCTCGCGCGTCACGGGACCGGCCAACTCAGCTCCCACGGACGCGGCGCGGCGTTCGAGGTCGCGCACGTATTCCGGATGGTGCTGGGCGGGGCCCACCAGGCGCAGGCGCGCGCGCGCGCGAAGCTTGGGGTCCAATTGCGCCCACGCATCGAGCAAGAGGTGCGGCCCCTTGTGCGGCGCCAGTGTGCCGATGAATCCCACGCGCAGGAACTCACTCGATGTGCGCGCCCTGGGCCGGAAAGTGTCGAGGTCGATTCCAGTGCGCAGGAAGACGATTTTCTCTGGCTCCAGCCCCCAGCGGATGAACTCCTGGCGTAGGAAGCGGCTCGGCGAGAGAAAACGATCGACGCGCGGCACCAGGCGAGTTCTGAAGTCGCCATCGCGCAGAGCAACCTGCCGCGCCATCTCGGCGGCGTGCACCGGATCCACCACGGGCGCCCCGTGGGCCACATCATGAGATTGGAGCATCCGCGACATGCGCACGGCCGTGTGGCCGAGGTCGATTCCCGTTGCGCTGCGCAGGCCCGCCAGTGCGTTCCCGGTGTGGCGCTGCAGCGGACTTTGGCCGTACCTGAAACTCGTCAGGCACTCCCCGCAGCGGCCGAATTCGATCTTGTGGCAGATCGAGCTGTCGGCATGCACGCGCTGGCCAAAGCGCGCGCACTCCAACCAGAAATCGTGCAGCGTGAAGACCACCGGGATGTTGCTTTCGTGGGCCTTTTCCACGCAACCCACCGACAGGTACAGGAGATGCTGGAAGTGCACCACATCGGGCGAAAAACTCGCGAGCACGGCCGCGAAGCGCGCGTCGATGCGCGGCTCGTCCCAGGTCTCACGAAAGCTCCCGTAATGGAGGTTGTTGATCAGCTCGAACACACGGATGCCGTCGTGCGTTCGTTCGCGCAGCGACATGTGTTCGGCGGAAATTTCCTTCTCCGTCGTGAACACGCACACGCTGTGTCCGCGGGCCGTGAGCTTCTTCGCCAGCTGCGCCGTGTAGACCTCCGTGCCCGCAGTGTGAGCCGGAAGATAGTTGTGGCTGACCAGCAGGATTCGCATCGGTGGCGAGTTTCGATTCTACGCGGACGCGGCGAGCGGACCTTAGCGCAAAGTCGGCGCCTTCCAGTCCTTCCACGCTTTCTCGCGCGCGCGCGAGCCGTCCGTCCAGGCCTTTTTCCACTTCTCGAAGTTCTCGAAGGCCGCGAGCGCGGGCTTCTTGAGGCCCAGGGACTTGGCATCCTTGTGCCAAGTCTCCATGCGCTCGGACATCTCGGGCGGAAAACCCTCGATCAGGAACGCCGCCGGCAAGCCCTCGGCGATGGCGACAAAAATGTCCGCCGGCGACTTGGTGGAGTACCAAGCGTTGAGGATCTTCAATGCGGCGGGCTCCTGGCGCTTGAGGAGCGCGTCGTAGTCCAGCTTCTTGGCCAGGGCCTCCATGGCCTCGAGTCCGCGCAGGTCCTCGCGGGCCGGGACCAGGTCCCCGAGCCATGCTTCGCCGTCGAGCGCGAGCTTCTTGGGAAGCGACTTCGAGAGGGCGGCCACTTGCTCCTTCCCGTGGGCCTCGAGCGCATCGATGTAGCGTTTCGCCCCCATGCGCTGGGCCTCGGTGGCGGAAGTCAACTCGCGCTTGGCGGACTTCTCGAAACGCCGCAATACCTCCCGCGCGCCGCTGAACGGCACGCTGGTGGGATAGCCCTCCTGGGGCGAGAGCTTGGGCGTCAAGAGCCGCACGGCAAGCTCCAGGGCCCGTGCGGGATCCGCGGTGGTCATGGCCTCGCACCAGTCGAGTTCCTCGCTGGCGCGCACGTCGTTTGGCCAGTGGTTGTAGTAGGAAATCCCGCGCAGGTGCACGAGGTCCAAGCCCACTTTCCAGGCGTCGTCGCGGGCCGCCACGCTCTGGCGGAAGGGCACCACGGGGTCGTGGGTCCCGTGCAGAAAACTGATGGCGATGTCGGAGACTGTCTTGTCGAAGCGCGTCTGGCCCCAAACCCCCGACGCGTGTGCCACGACACCCGCCACATCCTTGGGCCGCTCACCCGCGTAGTAGGTCGCGAAGAACGAGCCCTGACTGTGGCCGTAAAGAAACACGCGATCGACGGCGAACTGTCCGCGCCATTCCTCGATGCAGTCGTGCAGCGCGTCGACGTCCTTCTTGGAGTCCATGAACAGGCGCGTGTCCCCATTGGGCGTCGGCCCGTCCACGGAGATCACGATGTCCTCGGGCCGAAAGCGCCCCGGAGCGTTGTTCGCGGGCCCCCAGCGATAGTCGAGCCCCGTCCCGTGCAGGATCAAGGTCAGGTGGCGCGGGTGCTTCGAGTCGTAGTCCGCTGGCAGCCACCAAATGAAGCGCAGCCCGTTCTTCGTCGTGGAGGAGTAGCGAGTCAGCGCCTCGGCCTTGGGGTCCGGTGCCCGCTGCTCGATGTCGAGCGGGGCCCCGGGACCGAAAACGCCGATGGCCAAGGCAAGAATTGTGGCGAGCATGATTTCCCCTTCCTTCCGCGCTGAGCAGCGTCCCTATGTTGCCCGCGGACGCGCTGCTTGCAACCGCGCTCCGCGACTCAGCCGGCGAACGGCCGCGCGATCCGCCACCACAGGCGGAGCGCCCGGTCCAGGGCCCCAAGGACCCGGACGCGCCCACCCGTGGACTTGAGCCCGGGGGTGATCGTCAGGGGACCACCGACGAGCAGGTCGCGATCGCGCACCTTCCGGGCGGCTTGGATCGCGCGCCGTTGCCCTAGGGCGCGCGGCAGAGCTCCGACCAAGGCCCATTTGCCGCGCAGGTGCGCGAAAAAAGTCCCGCTGGCCAGGGCGAAACCGCACCACGCGAACTCATACAGCGCCAACCCCGGCGCGGCCACGAACAGCGTGCGCCAGGAGTAGTTCTTGATCAGGACCAGCACGCGATTGCGAGCGTGCAGGAACGCGCGTCGATTCGGATACTCCTTGCCGCTTCGGAAACTGATCCCCGGCGTCCCGCCACGGTGGTGAACGATCGCGTCCTCCACCGACAGGATGCGGTGGCCGCCGCTGCGCAGGCGCAGCGAAAGATCGAGGTCCTCGAACAGGATGAAAAAGGCCGGATCGAAGCCGCCGATCCCCAACAAGACGTCGCGTCGCGCCAAGAGCACCACGGACACAGCGCCGTCCACGGCGAGCGTCCCCTGGCCTTCAGCTTGGTCGACGGGCACGAAGAAGTTGCGCAGGGAGAACAGGCCTGCGTAGTGGAACTGCCCGCCGTCGTAGTGCACGCGCGAAGGCTCGCTGGCGAACACGCTGCGCGGTTGCAGCAGCACGGCGTCGCGTTCCCTCACTGCGGCAGCGACCATGCGCGCGAGCGTGTCGGGAAGCAGAGCCGCGTCGTTGTCCACCAGCAGCACCCAAGGATTCCTGGCGCTGGACAGGCCCAGATTGCGCGCCGGGCAGGGACCTTCGTTGCGCGGCAGGCGAATGACGCGCGCGCCGGGGAATTCCGCGTGGACCAAGTCCGCGCTCGCGTCCGTGGAAGCGTTGTCCACCACCAACAACTCGTCGGGCACCACGGTCGACTTCGCCAGGGCCGCGAGGCAATGGGGCAGGTGCTCGGCGCCGTTGTAGTTGACGACGACGACCGAAATCGGCCCAAGGTCGCCCTCGGACCGGTCTCCCCCATGCGACGGCTCGCGAGCGGTGGTCATGGCTCAGTCGAGCGGCAATTGAAAATCCGCGGCCCGACAGGGCGCGCGATGACGCAGGCAATAGGGCACGTTGGCCAGCACCGAGAGCGCCGCCTTGAACACCACCCACGCCGCGCCGGGCGTTTCGCGCAGGGATCTCCCGATTCCGATCGTGCCCGTGGCGTCGGTGATTTCGCCGCCGTGCTCCTTGGACTTCCCGCGGAAGATCACGCGCGTCAGGACCAGCCACGGCAGACGCGCCAGTTGACCTGCGGGCGCGTACTTGAGCATCGTCAGCCAGGCGTTTCGCGCGTGGTAGTAAAGGCTGCGCTTGCCCATCTTGATTCCGAAGGGTGTGCGGTGGAAGGCGCGCACGCTCGGGTACTGCAGGACGCGGTAGCCCAGGTTCAAGAGCCGGCAGGTCAAGTCGCGTTCGTTGCCGTAAATGTACAGGCGCTCGTCGTATCCCCCTGCCGCGCGCAGGGCCGCGGTGCGCGCCAGACTGGCGCAGCCCCGAAATGTAGACATGTAGCGTTCGCGAGAGAGCTGCGGCGAATTCAAGTAGCTCTGGGGCATCTGCGGTTCGACCACTTCTGTGGAGACGATCGCCGTGCTCGGCGGCTCGCGCTCCAGGCGTTCCACGGTGCGCGCCAACCACTCCGGTGGCAAGACCACGTCGTCGTCGAGGATTGCGATCAGCGGCGTGGTCGCCGTGGCGAAGCCGATGTTGAACGTCTCGCAAGCGCCGTAGTTCGAGTGCGGCATCACCACCAGCCGCACTTCGGGGTAGCTCGCGCGCAGAACACTCGCCGTGTCGTCCTTGGATGCGTTGTCCACCACGACAATGGCCGCGAAGGGCCGCGTCTGGGCGCGCAATCCGTCGAGATTCGCGCACAGGTCCGCGCACTTGTTCCAGGTGGTGATGACCGCGGTGGCAGCCATGGGATCTGCGGCAGGCGAGCGTGCGGCGTCGGCTCCAGACGCCAGTTCCAGGGCCCGCGCACGGCGGGCGTACTCGAGTGCACCGGGGCCCAAGACCTCGACGAATCCCTCGATGGCCTCGATACGCGGATCCTCGACATTGATGGTGCGCGCGCGCTCCGTGGCCGCGGATTTTTCCGCCAGCACTTCGCCCCCTTGACTCTTGAACTCCAGCAAGGCCGCGCGTTTTTGGGCCGCGGCACTAGTCACGTCGAACAGGACCGTGGCCGGAACTTGCGTGTTGACTCCGTAGAGCAGGGCGCGCTGTTCGGGTCGGCGTGCCAGGGCCGCTGCCGCCGCTGCGGCGAGGGCAAGATGATCGGGGTGCAACTCCAACGGCGAGGGCGACAGGACCCACTGGGGCCCGAAGCTCTCGAACTCCGCCAGCAGTCGCTCGGTCAAGCCCCAGTGGGCGCCGAGTCTGCCGTCAGGGAGCTCGGCGAAGACGAAGTCTTGAACACCGAGGTGGCACCCGGCGCGGCGCGATTCCTCGGCGCGCGCGAGAGCGAGAGTCTGGCGCTCCACACCCTCGGACTGCGCGCCGCCATCGCTGGCGACAAACACGCGCACCTGCGCCCCGGCGCGGATCGCCAGGGCAAGGGTGCCCCCGCAACCGAGGACTTCGTCGTCAGGATGAGCCGCGAGCACCAGAAGACGCCCGCCCAGGGATTTCGGGTCGCGCAAGTTGGGGTAGGGACTCACGGGCGCGCTCCGGCGAACAGGGCCTCGTAGAGGCGTTCGTGTGCCTCGACGCTGTCCTCAACCGTGGGTACGGCGGAAACGGCGAGACGGCGGCGCGCAACCTCCAATGGAGACGAATCGCGAACCAGCTCTGTGAGTGCGTGTGCCCAGACCTCGGGCTGTTCCGCAGGCAAAGCGCGCTCCCCTGCGACCAGTCGATCCCCCAGGGCGCCGCGATCGGAAACCCAGGTCGGTAGGCCGAGAGCGTGGGCCTCATCGAGCACGAGGCCGTAGCTTTCGCGCACCCGCGAGGGAAATGCCGCGAGATCGGCCTGCGCTGCGAGGCGAGACAACTGCTCGCCGTCGTAGGGCCCGGCAACGAACACGGGGCAGGAACCGCGGGCGCGCTCGACCTCCCCAAGGAAGGCCGCGGTGAGCGCTGAGCCCGCCAGACACAGCGTTGCACTTCCTTCCGGCATCCGAGACATGGCATTCACGAGATCCAGTGTGCCTTTTTCCGCGCACAGGTTTCCGAAGTGCAGCACGCGCAAGGGTTGCCCCGGATCGCGAGCCGCGCGCGGCCGCGGGCGCAAGGTCCGAGTCAGGCCCGGAGCGATCACGGCCTTGCGCGCTGGATCAAGGGCGATCAAGGCGGCGATTCGCTCGGCGTGAGACTCGCTTGGAGCGATCCAGCGCGCTGCGGCGCGAAGTTCTTGCTCGAAATTGCGCGCACGCTGGCCGAGGCCCTCCTCCAGATCCGGGAGACTCGCTCCGCCAGCCTCGGTCGCAATGCAGCGCGCGCAGGTCGCGAACGCTCCGCGGGGCGGGCAGGTAAGGCTGAGCGGCGAGACGCGAAAGAACCGCGGACACGTGGCGAACATGTCGTGCAGAGTCACTACCACGGGCCGCGCCGCGCCCAAGGAGCGCACCAGTCGCTGCGAAAGCGTTGCCCAATGGTGCACGTGGATCAGATCGCAGCCTGCGAGCGCACTGCCGATCAAGGCTTCGATCCGCGGGCGCGCCAGCTCGAGATCGAAGCGTTCCTCCTTGGTGCGGGGAAAGCGCAGCACCTCGAGTCCATCGCGTTCCTCGCGCAGGATCTCGCGCCCGTCGAACACTTCCTGCGTTCCCGCGGCGATTACGACCGAATGGCCGCGAGCCATCAGGCCGCGGGCCAGGGCGCGCGCCACGCGCTCGCTGCCGCCCTCGAACTCGGGCGCGAAATGGGCGCAGAGGAATCCGATCTTCACGTGGTCACTTTGGGGAAGCGCAGGAAAGCTTCACTGCGGCTGGTGCGCTCATTGAACAGCGAGCTGCGCGAGCGCGCGTGCTCCTCCGCCTGCAGCGTCAAATTCGTCGAGCCCAGTTGGCTCGCGTACTCCGCCAGGGCCTGGAGTTTTTTCGGCCACGCACTGCTGATCTCGATCACGCGATCCGCGCGCAGGGGCGTCCAAACTTCATAGCCCCAGATCTCAGCCTTGGTGCGCGTGAACTGGGCGGCGCGGAACATGACGCGCGCCAGGGTTTTGTGATCAAGGTGCGCCTCGCCGGGCCAGGGTGCGTAAATGACGTCGGGAGTCAGCGCTTCGATCAGACCCGCCATCTGCCGCACGCCTGCTTCGAATTCGGCCGGCGTCAGGACGTGACCTTCGGGATGATTGAGGAATTGATAGTGGCGCAGGCCGAGCGCGTCGGCGGCTTTGCGCGCCTCGCGCTCGCGGGTGTCGCGCGGCCACTGGGGTTCAAGGCCCAGCAGTCCGTCGAAGGCGATGACCACGTGCACCGGATCGCCCTGGGCCGCGTGCAGCGCAAGCGTGCCGCCGCAGCCGAGGACTTCGTCATCGGGATGCGGAGCGCACGCGAGCACGCGCTCTGGCAGAGGCGCGCGCATGATCTCAACTGTGGGGCGCCAGAGTTTCATCGTTTGGAGATCACTCCGCGTTCCAGTTCCAAGGGCGAGAGCGGCTGCACGCGCGCAGGACTCGGTTTGAGAAAACTCCAGGGGCCGCGATCTGCTCGATGGACCGGGCCGCTAGGGTCGATCGAATCGAGCGCACGCGCAAAGTACCGGCCGCGATAGAACCACTCGAACGCGCGCTCGTCCATGCGCCAACTCGCGCCGCCCACGAGGGCGCCCGCGGCCAGGGGAAAACTCGGCACCATGGCGATTTCCAACAAACGTGTGCCGGAGCCAGAAAATTCGAAACTCGGCGCGGTGTGACACTCGCCAAGCTCGCGAAATTCGCCTGGGGGAAAAACCGCGGAGGCGCCCACGAGGGCGTCGGCGAGAGCCAGCGGGCCGCGGGCCTCGGCGCCGAACCAGCGCTCGAAGTACGCGTCGCGCGACAGGTGCCGGCGACGTCCAGGTTCGCTGTCGCCGCGCTCGATGCCGCTCGAGCGTGCCCAGTGGTGCACGATTTCGGCCCGCGGCTCGAACACAAGCGCCAAACCTGCGCGCGACAGTCGCATGCACAAGTCTGTGTCCTCGAAGTACAGGGGATAGCGCTCGTCGAACAGTCCGCCGGCGCTAGCGATCGCCCGACGCGACAGGAGCAAGCAGGCTCCCGACAACATCTCGACTTCCGTGGGCTCGATGGCGGTCCACTCGCGCAATGCGTGCTGCGTGCGCGTGTTCGAAAGCGCGCGGGCCAACTCGGGTTCGCGCAGCGCACGCGCCGCGAGCCACTCGCCCTCGGGCGTCGGCAGCCGATTGGGCGGCATGCGCCACGTGCCCGTGGGCTCGAGAAAGGCGCGCGGTCCGATTGCGCCCGCGCCCGGTGTCTCGCGCTGGGTCCCAAGCAAACGCCCCAAGGCGCCGGGAAACAGAGCCAGATCTGGATTGAGCACTAGCACAAGATCCGAGTCCGAACCGCGCGTCTGGGCCAGGGCCAAGTTCATGCCCGCTGCGTAGCCGAGATTCTGCGCACTCTGCACGACTCGGGCGCCGAATTGCTGGAGCGCCGCCAGCTCGCGCCCCTGATCGGTGTTCGAAGCGTTGTCCACCACGACGATTTCCAGATCCGCGTTCGCGGCGCCCAGTTCGAGCCATTGCTGACGCACCGCACGCGCGAGCGCCAGCGCGTAGGAGCCGCTATCGAAATTCACGATCAAGGCCGCGAGTCGGAGGTTCATTTCAACTCCCCTCCGCTTCCACGCGCCAGCGATGGTCCAACCGCACCAACCCGACTTCCTTGGTGCGCGCGCGGACCACAAGTCGCTCCGGAACAACGAATTCCTCGTAACGGTGTACGCCGTTCTCGTCAAAGAGCCAAATCAAGACGTCGAAAGTTCCCGCGAGCAGGCAGAGCTTGGGAAGTTCCAGCAGCGCGCGCCCATTGGCCCCCGAGACCGCCACGCCGTCGAGGTGAGTGCCCATGGCGGACACGAGCGTCCGGTCCTGGCGCATGAAGCCGACACCGATCGCGAGCCCACGTTGCGGCGCCGGATCCCGCCAGCGCACTTCCACTTGGATGCCCGCGCCACTTTCGATTTCCTGCACGGGCTGGCCGGCACTGTCCTGAACCGTCGCCCCGAGGACCTGCGGCGCGCCGGGTGCACGATTCCCCTTGGCGCCGTCGCCCATGCCGCCGCCTGCGCCCAGCGCGCGTTCGGACTCGCGCGCGAAGCTTGCGTAGTCGTTGGTCACGTCCACCGCGGGCCCAAGAGCTCGCACGCGACCGGCATCGATCCACGCGGCTTGATCACAGATCTGGCGCACGTCGTAGAGACTGTGGCTGCACAGCACCAGGGTCGTGCCGCGCTTTCGAAACTCGAGTACTCGGTCAACGCACTTCTTCTGGAAGGCCTGATCCCCCACCGCGAAAACTTCGTCGATCAACAGCACCTTGGGTTCGACCGAAGCAGCGATCGCGAACCCAAGCCGCATGCCCATGCCGCTGGAATAGGTGCGCACGGGTTGGTCGAGGAATTCGCCGAGCTCGGAAAACTCGGCGATCGAACTCTCCTTCTCGCGCATCTCGCGCGGCGAGAGTCCCAGCAACAACCCCGCCAAGAAGATGTTCTCGCGCCCGGTGAGGTCGAGGTGGAAGCCCGCGCCCAGTTCAAGCAAGCTCGCCACCGGACCGCGAACGCGCAGGCGGCCCGCACTGGGGGCGCTGGTTCCCGCCAGCAGGCGCAGCAGTGTCGATTTCCCCGCGCCGTTGCGCCCGATCAACCCTAAGGCGGCGCCGGGCGCCAGACTGAGGGTGACATCGCGCAGGGCCCAAAAGGGTTCGTGCCCGCGAATCCAACCCAGGCTTGCGAGCTCCAGTGCCTTGTGCGCGCTGCTGCGGTAGCGCCGGTAGGACTTGCCCAGTTGCTGCGTCTCCAGTGCAGGCTCGCGCATGCTAGACCTCGTCCGGCAGGCGCCGAGCGCCGCAGGCGAACAGGAAGCTGCCGCTGCACAGTGAGACTGCGGCCCAGACTGTGGCGTGAAGCATCGATTCAAGGAGTCCCGCGCTGAACGCCTCGCTCGGCGCCTGGCTCATCAAGGCTTGTCGCCAACAGGAAACGAAGGCGTGCATCGGGTTCCATTGGAGCCACGGCAAGAAGGGCTCGACACCTGGCAGCACTGCCGCGGAGGGGATCCAAAAGATCGGCGTCGCGAACATCCACAGCGTCGCGAGCACGCCGACGAAGTGCTGTGTGTCGCGCAGCAGCGCGTGCAGTGTCGCGAACACAAGACACAGCCCCAGCGTGAACAGCGCCTGCAGCACGAAGATCAGCGGCACACAGATCACCGCAGCCCCGGGCAGGGGCCAAATTCCGGCGAGGGAACTGACGGCAACGAAGGCTGCGAGGCCCACGAGCATGAGGATCTGCTGCGCGATGATGGTCTGCAGCGGCAGGACCTCCGCGGGGAACGCCGCGCGCTTCAGGAGTTCGCCGCGCTCCGTGAAGGCCAGGGTCCCGCGGGTCAAACTCTCGGCGAAGGCGGACCAGGTCACGACACCGAGAAACAGATACACGCCGGTGGCCGCGTCTGAGCCGTCCGCCTGGGACGGGAAGCCCATGCCGAAGACACGCGCGAACAGCGTGTAGTACACGGCGAACAGAGCCAGGGGCTGGAGCACCGGCCAGAGCTTCCCCAACACCGTTCCCGACAAGCGCGCCGACAATTCGCGACGGGCTCCAGCCAACCACAGCGCACGATGGCGCACCAAGTTCCCCGGCACGGCCCAGGCGCGGCCCAAGGTCCGAGTCAGGATTGGCGCATCCGCCTCAGTCCATTCCGCGGACGCTCTGTGCGCGACGGGCGGCGTCGAACTGCTGGGAGGCACCATGGACGTAGTACAGAACCCGGCGGGGCCGAGTTCCAGGGCCTCCTTTTCGACTCCCTGGCCCGGGGGCTTGGGGCGGCGCCCCGGGATTCACTCGCTTTCGGTCAGGACCGGCCCGGTCGGGGGACGGACTTCAGTTCTTGACCCGCTCGCGGATCCCGCGCCGCGGTTCGCCGACCTCCAGCGAATTGCCGACGCGCGCCTGGATCTTGCTGAGCAGGATGTTTGCGGCGTCGACGTCATCCGCCGCCTCCTCCCACTGGGCGTAGCGCAGGTCCATGGGCCGAGCAAGGTCCTCGTTCGTGTCCTTCTCGACCTGCAGAAAAATCGTGTACTTGCCAGGCTCGGAGCTCTCAAGCCGCAGGCGCACGCGCTGGCGGAAGCCCTGACCCTTGAACGGCGCGAGCGAATAGCGCCAGCCAGTGAGCGCCACCATGGTCGCGGGATCGGCGCCAGCCCCCACGGGGAATCGCTGCTCCTGAAGTGCGTCGAGGGCGACGCTCCACAGCACGCGCTCGCTCGGCGCGCTCGCCGCGGCCGAAATCCACTCGGCGGGGTACTTGCGTTCGGTTTGGCACGCGCAAATGAACAACAGAACGCAGGCCAGTGACATCCAACGCATCGGGGTTTTCATCGATCGTCTCCTGGGGTGGTCTCGCGGTCGCGCAACACGATGTGCAGCGGCACCTCCTTGAAAGGCAGGTCCTCACGCAGCCGGTTGGTGAGATAGCGTAGGTAGTCCTTGCCGATCAGTTTCTTGTCGTTGACAAAAACAATGAAGGTCGGCGGGGAGGCCTCGGCCTGGGTGGCGTAGAGGATCTTGACCCGATGGCCCTCGCTGGAAGGTGAGCGTGCTGTGGTCGCGTCCTTCAGGATCCGGTTGAGCTCGCCGGTGCCGACCCGCACGCGCGCTTGCTCGTAAAGCCCGAGGGCGGTCTTGATCAGCCCACTGACGCCCTGGCCGGTCGTCGCGGTCAGGAAAATGATCGGCGCGAAGCTCAGTCCGAGCAACTCGGCGCGCAGGTATTCGGTGAAGGCGTCGCGGGTCGCCTCGTTGACGAGGTCCCACTTGTTGCCGGCGAGGATCAGAGGCTTGTAGTGATCGACCGCGTAGCGTGCGAGCTGCTTGTCGATGACGGACATTTCCTTCGACAGGTCGATCAGCAACACGACCACATCGGCGCGCCGAATTTGCTTGTAGCTGCGCGCGTCGGCGTAGAACTCGATCGCGTCGTTGATGGCGCGCTTGCGCTTGACTCCAGCCGTGTCGATCGCAACGAAACGACGTCCGTCGCGCTCAAACAAGACGTCTACCGCATCGCGCGTCGTGCCGGGAATCTCGCTGACGATCATGCGCTCCTCGCCGGCGAGCTGGTTGATCAAGGTGGACTTGCCCGCGTTGCGCTGGCCGACGATAGCGAGCTTCATCACCGTGTCGTGGGGCTTTTCTTCTTCCGCGGCCGGCGGCAGCGTGGTGATGATCGCCTCGAACAGGGGATCTGTCCCACCGCCGGACTCGGCGCTGATGGCGAACGGTCCGAGGCTCAGGCCCAACTGTCGAAAGGAATCCACGTCCCATTCCAGCCCGCGGCCTTCGACTTTGTTGACCACCAGGAACACCGGCACGGTCACGCCCCGCAAACGCCGCGCAACTTCTTCATCGAGGGGCGTCAGTCCGTCGCGAACGTCCACCATGAACAGGATCAGATCCGCCATGGCCACGGCGGCGGCCACCTGGCGCTCCACATCGGCGCCAAGGTCATCGCGGTCGACGATGCCGATGCCGCCCGTGTCGATGGCCTCGATCCAGCGCTCACCCGCGGAACACACAAGGTGGGCTGGCACGGCCACGCGATCACGCGTGACGCCCGCAGTGGGTTCGACGATGGCGACGCGCGAACCGCACATGCGGTTGAGCAGCGTCGATTTGCCGACGTTTGGGCGGCCGACGATCGCCACACGACGCAGTTGATGTTGAATTGCACTCATGGGATCTCGAGCACTCGGTGCATCTGCGGCATGACCCGCACGGACAGGGACAGGTCGAGTGCAGCCTCGACGACAGCGCGAATCAGATTGATGGGAGCGGCGCGCACGCCCGCGACCGGAGTCACGGGCTGCACGAAAAGCGGAGTCTTGGGCGCAAGCTGCGCCAGGTCACACAGCAGGTCCTCGTAGTCCTCGGCCTGACGCGCGCCGGACACGATGAGCTTCGCGCAGGCATCGCGGCCAGCGATCATTTCCAGGCACGCGCGGCGCGCACTGGACCATTCCTCCGCCGTGGCCGGCGAGGCTTCAAAGTCGGGACCCGCGAGATTTTGCACGGCTCCCATGTCCTGAGGCAGTTTGAGGTCGAGGCTGACGTGGTCCACTGCGTCGAGCACGCGTGCAAGCGAACGCGGGTGAGCGCCAGCCGTCTCAAGATGTACACGCCTGTCGCCGACCATTCCGCACAGGCCGCGCACGAATTCGGGCCACATCAAGGGCTCGCCACCGGTGACGCTGACGGTGCGCGCGGCTCCGCGCTCCACCTCGGCGATCCAGCAGGCGACTTGGAAGGGAGTGGCCGACGAGGGACGGCGGTGAATCACAGCCGGCTCTTCGGCTGTCGCCGCCAACGCGATGCGCGCGCCGCTCTCTCCGTCCAGGGCCCAGGAGCCCGGCGTGTCGCACCAAGCGCAGCGCAGGGGACAGCCGCGCAGGCGCACGAAAACCTGGGGTTCTCCGGCGTACCGGCCTTCTCCCTGGAAGGAAGAGAAGACCTCCATGATCGGAGCCGCGAGGCTGGAGTGCACTGAAAACGGTCCGCCCATGGTCGTGTTCATGGCGCGGACGACAGTGGAAGTAAGGAGCGGCCTAGCGGCGCGACAAAGCGCGCCGCGCGGGTCACTTCTTCTTCGGCGCAGCTTCCTTGGCCGGGGCCGCGGCCTTGGCGCCGCCTGCAGCACCCGCCGGGGTCCCGCCAGCGGCCGGAGTTGCGCCCGCCGCACCGGGGGCCTTCGGAGCCTTCTTGGCGCCAGCGATCTTGAACTTCGTGCGCACCTTCGGCATCCGGTAGGCGGAGTCGGTCTTGGGATCGAGCTTGCCTTTCTTGACGAGCTGCTGCAGACGCTCGCTGCGCGTCAGCACGGAGCGCTCACCGATCAGAGTGTTGATGCCGCGAAGGGAAGAGTGAATGGACATGTGAATGCGATAGGGTGATTGGCGCCGTGGCCAGGTGGACGATTCGTGATCTTGGCTAGCGAGCCGGGCGCACGATGTAGTTGTCGATCGGGACGATATAGGCGGTGGTGAATTCCTGCTTGCCGCGCTCGGAAACTGCAGCTTTCACGCGCACGAGCATTTCATCGAGGTCGATCTGCCGGGGCGCGGCGCCGACGAGCAGGGAGATCTGCTTTTTCTCAGGGTTGCGCCAGACGGCGGCGGGCAATTGCTGCGCGATCATGCGCGCGCAGGTGTCGCGGGCCAGGCGCTCGTTGTCGTCGCTGAGCTTGTAGGTGATCGCGAGGATCGTCGCCTGGTTCGCGCGATCGAGCAGCGCAGTCTCGTTGCTCAGGACCCCGACCGGCGCGGGCAAAACCGCGGCAGGAAGTACCGCTGCTGTTTTCGGCGGCGCGGGATCTTGCCCTGCGGAATCGCCAGCAGCCTGCACGCCGGGAACGGAAATCCGCCCGACAAAGAAGAATGTGACGGCGATGGCGACGCCAAGGACGAGAAGCCGCCCCCGGGATGGACTCGAATTGGTTCCAACCACAGGCGCGGGCCGGGGATCCTGGGACCGGGGATGCACCGGAGTGGCAGCCTTGGTCGCCCCGTCCGCAAACGGCCCACCCACCCGCGCTGCACTGCCACGGGGCTCTGCAACGGGTTCGGCGGACTTCTCGGGAGCCTTCGACTGGGTGAAGGCCTCGAGCAGGTTTTTTGAGCGCTGGCTCACGGGGTCTGGATTTGGATCTCGCGCGTGTGCGCAGGACGCAACAAGGTATCGGGACCAGCCCGATGGCGCAAGAAAGTGCGCGCTCCGCAACGGCAGGATTGAGCCTGCTTTCGCTTGCCGCATGCGTCCCCCATGATGGAGCCATGTCTCCCCCCACGTGGACGGCCCGTGCCTGGACCTGCCGCGGATTTCTCGCGCTGGGCTGGCTCGCGCTCGCGGGCGGCTGTGGTGACAGCCCGGCCCCTGCCCCTCCCATCGCGCCGGTAGCCCCAGCGCCTGCGCCGGGTGCATCAGCGCCTGCGCCGGGGGCGTCTGCGCGTGGCGGGCCGGCGTCGCAAATCGTCCTGCGCGACGAGGCGGCCGCCAGAGGACTCTCCTACGTCAATCGCTCGGGGGAGGCCGAAAAACGCACGATCCTGGAAGCCAACGGCCCCGGGGTCTGCGTTCTGGATCTGCAGAATGACGGCGATCTCGACATCGTCTTCAGCCAAGGGCTTGGAAGCCTGCGACAACTGCTCGATGGCCCCGGGGCGGACCTGGAGGTCTACGTCAACGATGGGACGGGCCATTTCGGCCGCGTTTCCGGCCCTGGACTGTCCGGTTGGTGGACTGGACTCGCCTCAGGCGACCTCGACGCCGATGGCGACTGCGACCTGATCGCCGCGGGCTACGGCGGACTCGAAGTGCTGCTCCAAGGCCCGGATGGGATGCTCGCCCTGGCCCCGAACTCAGACCTGATTCCGACGGCCGAGGGCACTGCGGGAGCGCGGCTTGTCCCCGGCTCGGTCCCGGAGGCCGGGCGGGCTCCCTGGTGGGCCACGTCGATCGCCCTTGGGGATTTCAATCGCGACGGAGCCCTCGACCTGTTCGTTGGTCAATACCTTGAACTCGATCCGCGCCGCCCGCCCCTGAGCCAGGTGGGCGAAGGCGCCCTCGGAATTCCCTGCCGCTGGAAGGGACAGGACGTCTTCTGCGGCCCCCACGGACTGACGCCCCAGCCCGACCGCGTGCTCTTTGGCCGCGGAGACGGGACGTTTGAGGATCGCACTTTACTGGCCCTGGGCTCCCCGGCCCCCGCCTACGCGCTGGGGGTCGCGATTTTCGACGCAGATTCCGACGGCGATTGCGACGTCTACGTCGCCAACGACAGCATGGCGAATTCCCTGTGGATCAACGACGGCACGGGCAAATTTCAGGATCGAGCCTTTGCCGCAAACGTGGCCCTGAGCATGGACGGTGCGCCAGAGGCAGGCATGGGCATCGCGGTTGGCGACATCGACCGAAACGGTGGGCTCGACTTTGCACTGACGAATTTTTCGGGCGAACCGACTGAGGTGTTTTTCAGCGCGCCCGTGGGATTCGACAATCGAACCTACCGCATGGGGCTCGCGCGGGAGAGCAAAGCACTTCTGTCCTGGAGCGTGCACCTGTTCGACGTCGACGCCGACGGCGCCCTGGAGCTGTTTACTGCCAACGGACACGTCTATCCGCAGGCGGACGCGAAAGGAACTGGAACGACCTACGGTCAGGCTGCGACCCTCTGGCGCCTACCGCCGGAGGGACGGGTGCGATTGGTTGGCGCGGATGGCCCCGACTCGATTCTCGCAGCGCCCCTGGGCGCCCGTGGCTCGGCGATCGGCGACCTGGACGGCGACGGTGATCTCGATCTAGTGCTCGCGCGAATCGACGGCCCCGCGGCCCTGGGCATCAATCGAAGCCATGGGGCGGGCCAGCGCCTGCTCGTGAAGTGTGAGGGCCCCCTGAAGCAAGCGGACCGCGCGGACAAGTTGCCGCGTACGCCGCGCGACGCCACTGGCGCGCGTGTCTATTTGCGCGCGCGCGATTCCAGCGGCCGCGAGAGCACGCAGATGTTCGAGGTCCACACCGCCTCGGGCTATCAATCCGCATCGTCGCCCTGGGCTTTTTTCGGCTTGGGCAGCGAAGTCCAGTACACAGAACTGCGCGTGGTGTGGCCCTCCGGCAGGATCGAGGTGCTGGGCGGTGGCCAGGCCAACCGGCGGCTCACTGTGCGCGAAGGCGAGGGCATCGTCGCCGAGGAGAAATTGCCGTGAAACCCTGGCGCGCCGGAGTTGTTGCACTCGTGTTCCTGTGCGCTGGATCCGTGGCGCCCGCCCAAGGGGATTTGGGCGAGCGCTTCGAGCGTTGGAGCGAAAGTCTCGACCTCGACAGGCCCGCGGAGGTGCTGCCTGAACTCCAGGCGTTGATTGCCGCGGACGGCCCCCTGGCCACGGATGCGCGCGCCATTGCGTTGTGCGCCCGCGCGCTGACGGCTTCCGACCGCAGCGCTGATGCGGAGAAATTGCTCGCCGCGGCGGGCCCGGCGAAGCCCCAGGAAGCGATCACTGCGGCGCGCGCGCGCCTTGCGCTGGATGCCGACGACCTCGACGGTGTGTTGGCACTCCTATGGGACGTCGAAGGAAAGAAACTGCGCGAACCGGCCGCGAACGACGCGCACCTCCTTGCGGGTCAGGCTCGCGCGCGACTGGGCCAATGGAATGAGGCCGTGCCGCTCTTGAAAAGCTACGTGACCCTGGAGCCGCGCTCGCGCGAGGCCGCGGCGGCCTGGCATCTGCTCGCCATCGACGCTGCGCGCCGCCAGGACGCAGCGCGCGTCCGCGAATGCGCCCAGCGCGAGGAAGGCCTAGGACGCTGGCATTCCTACTATCGCGCGCGCCTGCTCCAAGTGCGCGAACACCCGCTCGAGCCACTGCCGCGCCTAGGCCTGGCGCAACTTTGGCTGGAGGCGGACGACGTGCCGCGAGCGAGGCGCGTGCTCGACGACTTGCTGCGAATCGCGCCGAATTTCGCCCGCGGCTGGCTCGCCCTCGGAGAAACACAGCGCAAGGGAAACGACCTCGCCGGCGCGCGCGCGAGCTATGACCGCGCCCTGGAGCTCGAGCCGAGCTTGGCGATCGCGCGCTACAACCGAGCCGTGATCGCGCGACTCGAGGGACGCGACGACGAGGCCGTGGCGGACTTCGAGACCCTGCTTGCCGGCGACGCCGGTCGCGATCCGCGCTTTGCAAACGCGCACTTGGACCTGGCGCGGCTGTTTCAAAAGCGCGGCGATCAAGAGCGTGCGGCGGCGTGCTTCGCGCGCTACGCGCAACTGGGCGGCAAGGAAAAACTCTGAGCAGCGAGCGCTTCAGCCGCCGAGTCGCTCGAGCATTTCGCGCGTCATAGCCGCCCACTCGCCCGTGGGTTCGTTGGCCAGATACTTCTCTAGCAGCGCGCGCAATTCAGGAAACTTCGCGTCGGCGTACAGGGCGCGAGCGAGGTTCAAGTGCACCGGCTCGGGCAATTTGACCTGACGCTCCTCGGCGAGTTGCAACACGGCGCGCCAGGCCGTGCACGCGCCGTCGAAGTCGCGCAACTTGTAGCAGATCACCCCGAGCTGATTTTTCGCCGCCAAGTCCTGGGGGTCGATCGCAAGCAAGGCTTCCAATTCCGCGCGCGCGTCGGCAAAACGCTCCTCCTCGAAGGCCTTGTCCGCGGCGGCCTGGGCAGTGGTCACAGCGCGTTGAAGCACCTGCGCGCCGAAGCCCAATTCAGCATCCGAGGCCCCGAGCTGGCGTGCGCGAATGAAGCGTTGGATGGCGATTTCAGGCCTTTTTTCAAGCAATGCCGCAGTGCCGCCCTTCTGGTAGCACAGCCGCAGCGACGCCCCGAGATCGCGACCGCCGCGCGCAATGTCCTCATAGGCGGCGAGACCCTCGTCGTATTGGCGCAGCGCGATCAGCGCGTCGGCGCACAGCAGCGCCAGATCCGGATGTTCTGGTTCGAGCGCAAGTCCCGCACGCGCGTGGGACAAGGCTTCAGCGGCATCTTGTTTTCCCAGGGCCTGCGTCGCGAGCAATCGATGGGCTTCCGTGAGCGCCTCCCTGCAAAAGCGCAGGTCAGGATCCGCGCGCCGCGCCTCGAGCAAGTGCCCCAAGCCCGCCTTGGCGCCGCCGGGTTGCAGCAGCATGAGCACGCCGCGCGCGCGAGAGAGATCGGGCGTCGGTCCCGCGATCGCGAGCCCTGCGCGGATTTCATCCTGGGCCGACTCGAACCGGCCAGCGGCCGAGTGGATCTCGGCCGCAGTGGCGTAGAGTGCCGACTGGTCGGGCCAGCGCTTGAGCGCCTGCTCGAGCTCGCGGACTGCGGCAACCTGATCGCCCTGAGACGCCAGCAGTCGCGCCCGCAGGCAGGCGATGTCCGGCGCCGCGCTTTCGCCAAGCTGCACGAGCGCGGCCTGGGCCGCATCCACGTCACCCACTTCCAGGGCGGCCGCCGCCAGCTCGACGCGCGGGTCGTCGGAGCGCGGCAATTGGGCTGGAAGCTCTGGAGAGACCTTGGCCGGCGTCACGGGCGCGGGCGGGGGCAACGGGTCGGAATCTGTGCAGCTACCGAGGACCGCGAGGAAAAGCAGAAGAAATGTAAGTGCACGCACGACCCAGGGATGTCACCCCGCCGGGCCGCATGCCGCAAGGGCGAAGCGAAGGCGGCATGAAATCCGCTAGTCACAATCTACGTAAATTGCTTATATACAATATCTTACGTCAACAATTGACACCGGGACCCGGTCGACATCAGGCGGCGGATCACGGGCCGCAGAGGTGCACAATCCCTGCGACGATGCGGCGGAACGAGCTTCTGATACCCTCCGCCCATGTGCCCCGAATTCGAGCCCTCTAGCGCCCAGGAACTGGCAGATCTGGCCGCCGGACTGAGCGCCCACGCCGGCCGACTGGCCCGCAGGGGTCGGCGAAAAACCGCGCTTCCGCCGGACGCTTCGCGCGCCACGGCCCCTGCTCCCGTGCCCCGCGCCGTGGCGGCACCTGTCCAGTCCCCTAATAAGGAGGCGCGGCCAGCGCCCCCGATCTCGGCGGTTCCGCCCCGCAAGGCGTCCCAGGTCGCCATGGCGGCAGCGGAAATCCAGGCCGGCGAGATTCGCGCGCGCGCCCAGGCTTGCCCTGATCTGGCCAGCCTGCGTGCGGCGGTGGCCGCATGCACGGCATGCAGCCTCTGCCGCACGCGCACCCAGACGGTTTTCATGGATGGGACCGGAAAAGTGCCGGTGATGTTCGTAGGCGAAGCGCCCGGCGCAAACGAGGACGCCCAGGGCGTGCCCTTCGTCGGCCGCGCAGGGGAACTACTGACCGACATTATCACCAAGGGCATGAAGCTCCGGCGCGAGGACGTCGTGATCGCCAACGTGCTCAAGTGCCGCCCGCCCGACAATCGCGATCCCTCTGATTTGGAAAAGACGCTCTGCACGCCCTGGCTCGACCGCCAGATCGAGCTCGTCAATCCCAAGGTCGTCATCCCCCTCGGTGGGCACGCCGCAAAGCACTTGCTCCAGGCGGATTCAGCCCTGGGCGCACTGCGGGGCCGAGTTCACGACCGCAAGGGTCGCAAGATCGTCCCAACCTTCCACCCCGCCTATCTGCTGCGCAGCCCTTCGGAAAAGCCCGAGTGCTGGAAGGACATTCAAGTCGCCATGGGCGAGCTGGGCCTCCAGAAGCCCGACACGCGGCCCGGCGAGAGGTAACTGCCGGCTCGGCCCGGGTACCCATCCACGCTGTGGTTCTTTGAATCTAGGGGCGAGAGTCGGTCGGTGCGCGTGATTGACCCCTGCGGGTGCCACCGGTATGCTCCCCCCCCTTGCTAGGTCGCCGACGAGCCCCCGCTCACTCGGCGTCCCGGCTCGAAGTGGCGAGAGCCTCATGTCTGGTTCGTGCTCGGGCGCGCGCGTCGCGCCCTTGGTTTCGAACTCGAGCGTGTCGGTTTTAGCTCTTTTCTTAAGCACCCCAGTCCCACCCCCGGTCGTCGCGACGACCGATCCCTCCGATCGCATCCGCGGTCGGGCCACCCCCAGCACCGAAGCACCGTCGGCCCAACAGGCTTGGCGGTCAGCGAGGCAACCGTACTCATGCGCTTGCGCTTCCTTCTGCTCTCGTCGGCCCTCCTCCTCGGCACCTGGTCGTGCCGCTCCACCTCGTCCGACATGCCGACCGAGTCCAACGACTCGGTGGGGATGATCGATATCACTGCGCCCGCTGACGGGTCCGGCGATGTCGAAATGAGCTCGGTCATGGAGTCGGAACCCATGCTTGCCCAGGCGCCAGTGGCGCCCGCGGACGTGGCTCAACCTGCGGACATGTCCGCCCAGGACGCTGAGCGCGTTCAGGTCATTCAGGATCGCCAGCGCGTGCTCGCTGCGGAGTACATCCGCCTCGGCGACGACGCTCTGGCCAGCGCGGATCTGGATGGTGCGCTGCAGCACTTCAGCAACGCTCTCGAAGTGATGCCCTCGAGCCAACCGGCTCGCGATCGCATCCACAAAGTCGAGGCGTTGATGGGTGAGCGCTTCTCCACCGCCGGAGAATTCATCAAGGACGCCCAGGACGCCGAGGTCGTGCGCCGCGCCCAGGCGCGCCTCACCGCCGAGTCCGCCCAGCAGATGGGCGACTTGGCCATGAAATCGGGCGACTACGACGCGGCCGCGCAGCACTACCGCCAGGCGCAGCTCGTCCTTCGCTATCACCCCCTGATCGCCACCGGCACGCTCGACGAGCAGCTGGTGACCGGCATGCTGGAGAAGGCCGTCAAGCTCGGCGCCGATGCTGAACTTGCTCGCGTCGAGAACGCGCGCAAGCAAGCGGAATTGACCAAGGCCGAGAAAGAGGCTGCCCAGCGCGAGTACCGCCAGAACAAGCTCCAGACGCTCTACGGTCAGGCCAACGAGGCCTACCTGAGCGAGAACTTTGAGCGCGCCGAAGCGCTGATGGATCAAGTCCTGCTGGAAGACCCGGGCAACGAAAAGGCCGAGAACCTGCGTTCGTCCGCGCGCCTTGCGCGACACACCAAGCGCGAGGACACCACGCGCCGCAACTACCGCGAGCAGTGGAAGCGCACATTCGACGAACTCGACGTCCTGGATGTGCCCCAGATCGACCCCGTGGTCTTTGATCCCAAGCGCTGGAAGGAAGTTTCCATGCGCGATCCGTTGGAGTTCGTCGGAACCCGCGGTGACGAGAATCTCGAGACGCAATCGGTGCTCGACCGCCTCGAGAGCGTGCGCTTCGTCGTGCGCTTCATCGGGCCGGACGGCAAGGGCTCGCCGCTCACAGAGGTGGCCCAGTTCCTGCAAACACTGACCGGGGTCAACTTCGTGATCTCGAGCAAGGTCAGCACGGACCTCGACGAGGAAGCACAGACGATTCGGCTCGAGCTCGTGGATCAGAGCGTCCGGAAGGTGCTCGACCTGATCTCCTCGGTTTCCGAGAGCGTGCGCTGGAAGGTCGACAACGGCGTGGTCATGTTCGTGACCAAGGAAGAGATGCTGGGCGGGCAGGTGATGCGCATGTACGCCGTGCAGGACATCATCCACCCGATCCCGAGCTTCGCCGGCCGCGAAATGAACGTTTCGCCCTCGGGCGGAATCGACGCGCCCGACGAGAGCGAGCCGTCGCGCGAGGGTTTGGTCGTGACCTCCGACAAGATCGAAGGCCTGATCCGCAACAACATCGCGCCCGCATCGTGGAACGACGATCCGAAGAACTCACTGCGCATCGCCGACAACGGCACGATGGTCGTCTACCAGACGCCCGAAGTGCAGGCGCAGATCAAGGACCTGCTGGACGACCTGCGTGAAGCCACGGGCATCATGGTCGACATCCAGGCTCGCTTCCTGACGGTCCAGGACAACTTCCTCGAGGACATCGGTTTGGACTTCCGCGGTCTCGGTCAGCCGGGCCTTGGCACCAACAACTTCTTCAACGACTTCGGCGCGAGCGGCGTGCAGTCGGACCTTGGCCGAGACATCGGGCAGGGCACTGACCTCGGCGCCTTCTTAGACGATGGCCAAGACGGTGACATCCGCGCCCGCACGGAAAACCTCTACGACATCGGCCTCGGCGATCCCAATACGATCACCAACGCCGGCGGCCTTGCGGCCTCCTGGTCGTACCTGAACGACGCGGAGCTCAGCATGGTGCTGCGCGCCGTCTCCAAGTCCGAGCGCATCGAACTGGTCACTGCCCCGCGCCTGCTCGTGTTCAACACGGCGCGCGCGAACATCGCGGTGCTCAACCAGGTCGCCTACGTCAAGGACTTCGACGTTGAGATCGCCCAGGCGGCATCGATCGCAGACCCGATCATCGACGTCGTCCAGGACGGCGTGGTGCTCGACGTTCGCCCGGTGGTTTCCGCTGACCGGCGCTTCGTCCTGATGGAACTGCGCCCGACGGTGGCGACCCTGAAGCGTCCGATCCGCCAGCAGACCACCACCTTGGGTTCCCAGAACTCGGTGGCGATCGAACTGCCGGAAGTCGACATCCAGCGCGTGCGCACCACCGTTCCGATGCCTGACGGCGGCACGGTGCTGCTCGGTGGTCTCAAGGTCTCCGAGAAACAAGACCTGCGCTCGGGGATCCCGATCCTCAACAAGATTCCCGTGATGCGGATCCTGTTCGAGCGCAAGGGTTCCTACACGTCGAACCGCAAGCTCCTGATTCTGCTGAAGGCGAACATCGTCATTCCGCAGGAAACCGCGCCGACGCCGGCGCAAATGGGCGCGCGCTGAGCCACGCCAGGCTGGCTCGACGGCCCCCCGGGGCCGGTTGAGCGGGCCCCGAAATCACGGAGGCCGCTGTCCCCTAGGGGACAGCGGCCTCCCGCTGTTCCAGCGGGCGCGATCAGTGCGCAGGCCCCGCGAGGTAACTGCACTTCGATCGAGGACTAGTGCGACGTGAGATCGTCTCGGAGACGAGCGCGTCACTCGCGCTCGCGCAAAGGGGCGAGTATCCTGCCGCCCCCGATCATCGCGACCCCAGGCTGCCCTCAGGGCACGCCGAGGGAAACGGTGAAGGGGCACTGCGCTCGGTTCTGCGCGCGATCGTCAACGATCGCGCGGATGTCCGCAGCCGAGTTCCCGCGCTACGGCGTTGGAAGCCGCAGTGCGCGCAGCTCACGACTGAACACACGGCGGCCCAAAGCCGCACACCCCGCCATGCGAATCTCCACATCCCGCCCCATGCTCGCCGCCTTGATCATGATCCTGGGTTCCCTGCCGCTCGCCGCGCAGAAGAGCGGGGCCGAGACTCAGCGCGACATCGACTACGCGCGCGGGCTCGCCACCCGCTGGGGCTTCACTGACATGTCCGAGACCGTGCTCACGCGCCTGGAGAAGTCCGGCGCCAGCGGCCGGGTCGCGGACGAGATCCAGTTGCTGAAGTGCGACATCTACGCCATCGGCGCGGGTCGTGTGTCCGATCGGGCCCAGCGCGACGAGTTGTTGCGCAAGGCGCTGACGGCGTACGAAACCTACATCTCGACGCACTCCGGTGCCGAGAACAAGGCTCAAGCGGAGGCGTCCTACGTCGACACCGCACTGAACTACGGTCGCTCGCTCTCGGCCGGTCTCGACGAATCCGCCGGCGCTGAGCAGGAAGTGATCAAGAAGGAGTTGCAGGAGTCCCTGACCAAGGCGATCGCGAAAACCGGCGAACTCGGAAATGCGCTAAAAATCATCGACAACCGCTCGGCTGAACAGGACCGCCAGTTGTTCGAACTGTTGATCAACCGCGCCTCGCTGTTGCTGCTGGTCGCGCGGTCCCAAACCGACGGCGTCTACAACTTCCAGCAGGCCAAGAGCTCCTACGAGCAGGTCGTGGACATCTCTGGGGAAACCAGTTCTGCCGGCCTGCGGGCCTTCATCGGGGTCGGCGACGTGTACCTGGCCGAGGGCAAACCCCTTGAAGCCGTGGAGTTTTACCTGTTCGTCGGCGACACGGCGATCCCGCGCGACGCCGTTGCGTGGGCCACGCAGGCCAAGGAGCTCCCTAGTGACGAGATCCAGCGCCGCTTCGCTCTCGTGCAGCTCGCCACGCCTGGGATCATCCAGTCGCTCCTGTCCTCCGGCGACGCGGGCCGCGCCTGTGGCGAAGGCATGCGCCTGCTCAACATCTGGAATCGCGACGGTCTCGACCTGATCGCGCCCTGGGGCTACCAGAGCCTTTTGGGGATCGTCACTGCCCTCAGCGAGGCCGGCGGATTCGTCGGCGGCGAATTGAAGTCAGGCACCGTGCAGTGGTTTCCCAGCGCCGAGGGCCTGCAGGCCAAGTTCCCGCAAAAGCGCCAGCAGCGCACCGCGCTCGATTTGGCGCTGGCCCTTGCACAGCAGGTCAACGAGGACAACCGCGGAAACTCACTGGGGGCGCGCGCGGCGCGCTTGATCGGAGAAATCATCGAACAACCCGGAGTCGATGTCTCGCCGGAGATCCTGATCGAGGCCGCGCGCGGGAAGGCCAATGACAGGGATCACCTCGGCGCCATCAGCGCTTACAAGCGCGTGCTGACCGCGATCGAGAACCGCGATGCCGCGGTGCGCGCCGAGTACGGTCCGCGCGTGCTCAATGGAATTGGACGGGCGTACATGAGTCTCGAGCGCCCGCTCGAGGCAGCCATGGTGTTCCAGGAGTCGGTGGAATCGTGGCTCGGCGATCCGGAATTCGACTCGCTCAACTCGCGCGGGTTCTACAACGCCGCCAACGCGCTCAAGCGCAAGATCAAGGGCGACGCTTTGATCGACGGACTGTTCACCAGCGCGGAGCAGGCGTTGCTGAAGAACGACTCGACCGGCCAGGGCGAGATCAAATTCAGGCTCGCATCGCGCGCCTACGACGAGGGCAGCGATTACGCCAAGGCGCGGGAGCTCTTCAAGGTGGTGCCCAGCGACACGGTCAGCTACGAAAAGGCCCTGGTCTACGTCGGCGTTTGCGAATTTCAAGTCGGCCGGGACGCCGCCGATTACGACCTGGCTATTCGCGTCTTCGACGACTACCTCAACAAGTTCCTCAAGGACCCGCTCAACGCCCTGGGCGCCGCGCAGTTGGCCAAGGATGCGAAACGCACGGAGGCCACCGCCACCGCGACCTTCTATTGGGGTCTGGCGGAGTTCCTCAAGGCCGAAGCGAAGAAGGGCGGCGACTGGAACAAGGTCGTCGAATTGCTCGACGGCTACGAGGAGCGCTTCCCGCTGCAGACCAGCTTCGCGGCGTCGGCCATGTACCGCGTAATCCTGGCCCAATATCAACTCGGCAATTCGAAGGCCGTGGACGCCACCTACGCCAAGATGCTGGCCAAGTTCCCCACGGACAAATGGACCGCGCGCGCCGCCCTGGAAATCTTCTCGGCACTCGAGGCCGACTACAACCGCCTGAAGACCGCGACGACTCCCGCCGAGATCGCCAAGGCCAAGGCGGCCCTGAGGAAGATGGCCGACTACCTCGAGATCGGCAACCAGAACGCATCGGCACCGGCGTTTTCCAACCTGCGGCGCGAATCTCAACTGTGGATGGAGCTCGGTGAATGGGCCAAGGCCGAGTCCTTGCTGCGGAAAATCGTCTCGAAGTTCTCTAGCGGCGAGTCCGCGGACCAGATCGCACCTTACATCCTGCCCGATCTCGGCATGGCCTTGTTCAGGCAGGACAAGCTGAAGGAGTGCGCCGACCTGCTCGCTCCGCTGGTGGACGAGAAGAAGGCGACCCTGGATACGACCGCGACCTACGCGCGGGCACTGACGGGCTACGCTGAGCTGACCCGCGACGAGGAGGGCCGTCAGCGCGGTGTGCGCGTGGTCGCTGGAGTTGGGACCCCCGAGTCGCTCAAGACCGGGACGGAGCTGCTCGGAAAGCTGCTCGAAACCGTTAAGAACCGCGAGGGCGCCTGGTCCCCGGTCTGGCTCGGGATGAAGTTCGACCAGGTCTATGCCCTGCACGCCTGGTCGAAGCTCGACAGCAATCGTCTCGATCTGGCCAAGTCCCAGGTGACGATGCTGCAGGTCGAGTACGGGGGCGACAACCTGCCCAACCTTCAGGACGCGGACCTGCGAGCCAAGTTCGCCTGGCTATTCGGGCAACTGCGTTGAGGCTCCTTCGCCACGCTTCCCCCTACCTAGCCCCGCGCCGATAGCCTCCGACCCGGTAAGTTCAGGGTTGTCGATCTCCGACCCCGAGATAGAATGCTCCGCCTCACATGCTTTGTTCAGCGGTCAACGTAGTTCGTTTTCTGACCCAATCGGCAGCCAGCACCCTGGCGACCGCGCGAGTTCTGCGCGGAGGTGCCTCAGCGCGTGCACCCGCACTTTTGTGCGCGGCGGCGTTTGCGGTTTGCGCACTGCCCTCTGCGGCCCCCGGCTCCTCCGGCGGAGAATCGCAGGCCCCGGCTCGGGCGACGCCGGGCAAGAGCGACCAGCTCTCGGTCCGCAGCAAGCGTGACGGCTCGCTGCAGTTGCTCTCCGGCAGCGTCACGACGAACAACCTCGATCACGTCGTGGTGTCGGTCGGCGGAAAGGACAACAAGCTCGATTCAGAACTCGTTGTTCGCATCACGTGGGGTGACGTTCCCGCCGCCTACAAGGATGGCCGCGTGTACCTCTTGCGCGACCAGTTCTCTGATGCGGCGGCACAGTTTCGGCTGTGCGCCGCCGATCCTTCCGCGCGCGATGTGGTCAAGGCTTCGGCGCGTCTCCTCGCGGCGCAGTCTCTACTGCGCTGGGGCGCGAGCGACCCACTGCATTTCTCAGCGGCCGCTGAAGAAGCCGGCAAATTCCTCGCGGAATTCCCCATGAACCGGGAAGTGCCGGAGGTGCGCATGCTCCAGGCCCGCGCAAAGTGGATGGCAGGTCAAACATCCGAAGCTGCGCAGCTGTACAAGTCGATCTACGCCGAATGGACGCCCACCAGCTCCACGCCGGGCTACAGGCGCGACCTGTGCCTCGAAGCCGCATTGTATTCGGCGCGCGCGATGTGTCAGGTTCAACCGCCCGATACTCTCGGCGCGCGCGAGCTGTACACGAGCCTCGACAAAGCTGCGGCCGCGGCCCTGGCCGGCCTGGAGGCCAATGACCCGAGTCGCGCGCGCTTGATCCAGTTGCGTGACGAGGGCGCCTTGGGCGACGGTTTCGCTGAGCTCGCTTCGGGGAATTCGCCGCAAGCTATGACCTTCTTCCAGGGCAAACTTGCGACCCGCGCCACGTCCACGGACACCCTGCGGTTTGGCGCCAGCTTCGGCCTGGCCCAGGCCCTCCGGGCTGGGGGGAAACTGCGCGAGGCCCAGATCGAGTTCGCCCGCGTCATCGGCCTGGACCATAGCGACCGCGACCGCGTCGCCGAGGCCCATCTGGGGCTTGCCGATACGACCCTCAAGCTCGCCGACCCCGACTCCGTCCCCCAGGCCAAGGCCTGGCTCGACGCGGTGGCGACCTCCCTTGGAGACACTTTGGCCGCGCGCCGGGCCAGGGAGATGCTGCAGAAGCTCTAATCCAGAAACACGGGAGACCCAGGCGCCTAGTGCGTGGGGCCACCCGCATCGCTGCCCCTGAGACTTAGACCCACACACTCGTCCCCCGCCGTCGACCCCCAGCTTCCCCACCGGTCGACGAGCCGAGAATTGGTTCCCACCCCACCCCTCCTTTCCCCCGAATCCCACATGACGCCCCGGCTGATGGACGCATTGACCCGTTCGAAGATCCTCACGCGCGTTGGCGCAACCACTGCGCTGCTCGCTTTCACCACCCCCGTGACCTGGGCGTACCAGGCAACGACATCGGCCATCCCGCCGTCGCCCTCGCTGTTCGACTACATCGTGATGTCGGGCTTCATCGGCTGGTGTATCTGCGTGCTCTCAGTCGTCGCCTTGGCGATGGTGCTGGAAAACATCGTCACCCTGCGCCGCGAAAAATTGGCACCCCCGGAACTGGTGGACGAGGTCAAGTCGCTGTTCGACGAAGGCCAGTACCAGGACGCCATGGAGTTGTGCGAGAACGACAAGAGCTTCTTCGCTCGGGTCTGCGCGGCCGGCATTTCCAAGATCGGTCACTCCTACGAAATGATCGAGCACGCGCTGCAAGAAGCCGGCAACGAAGAGGCGATCAAGCTGCACCAGAAGGTCACCTGGCTGAGCATCGTCGCCGCCCTGTCCCCGATGCTTGGACTGTTCGGTACCGTGCAGGGAATGATCGTGGCCTTCCAAACGATCGCCACTACGGTCAACCCCTCCCCCGCCGAGCTGGCGACCGGTATTTATGTTGCGCTCCTTACGACCTTTGAGGGTCTGATGATCGCCATCCCCGTCGTTGCGGCCTACGCCTGGGTGCGCAACCGCCTGGTGCGCTCAATCATCGAGGTCGGCGCGATCCTCGAGGACATGTTCGAGAAGTTCCGCCCGCAGGCCTAGGGATTCGGTCACGGATGCGACCCGGCGCGCTAGTTCTGCTGGCACGCCGGGCGCATAGGACCAAAAGGAGAACTGCATGAATCTCAAGAAGGACAACAACGAGCCCGACGTCGAGATGGACATGACTCCGATGATCGACTGCGTTTTCCAGTTGATCATTTTTTTCATGCTCATCATGGACATGAGCTCGAAGGAGTTGGAAGAGCTCTATCTGCCGCCTGCAAAGGTCGCGACAGCGGACAAACCGGACCCAAGGGAAGTACGCCCGATCATCAACATCCTCACGGACGGATCGATCGTGGTGAAGCGCGACGTGTACTACGATCCGAAGAACGACGACAAGTACAAGCGCGTGCGCGAGTACCTCGCGCGCATGGCCCAGCAGATGCCCAAAGAGGCGATCACGCCGGGAAGTCCGATCATGGTGCCGAAGAATCCAATTCTGATCCGTGCGGACCAGGGAACGCCCGCGAAATACGTCCAGAAGGTGATGGAAATCTGCGGCGCCCAGGGGATTCAGATCTGGAAAGTCGAGTTGGCCGCGAAGGTCGATGTGGCTGAAGGCGCGGACGGCGCAGCAGGAGGTAACTAGCCATGGTCATGGGCAATGCCGCACCGCAGGACCCGATCAAGGCAGACATGACGCCGATGATCGACGTGGTGTTTTTGCTGCTGATCTTCTTCATGTTGACGATCAAGTTCAAAACCCTCGAGGGCAAACTGACCGCCTACCTGCCCAAAGACGTCGGCGTCAATCCGACGCCCACGGACGCCAAGCTCGAGAAGGTTGACATCGTTATCAAGGTCCTCAAGGAAGGCACCAGGTTAATGCCACTGCGGGACGACCCCTTCCCCCCCGATGGCACCGGTCCGTTTCGCCACGGGCCCGACCGGGTCCTGCAATACCAGGTCGGCTCGATGCCGACCAATTCGATCGTGGAACTTTCGAACCGCCTAAAGCAGTTGAACCAGGCCCAGCCAGACCGAGCCGCCACGATCGACCCGAAGACCAAGACCACCTACGCAGATTTGGTACTGGTACTCAACACCGCCGTTCTGGCGGGGTTCACCGACATCACTTTCAAGGGTTCTTTCGAGGACTGAGCCCCCGAAGTCCTCGGACTTCCCCAGGCGAGCGGGCGCGCCACGGCGCCCCGACCGCGGATGACCCTGCGCGGGTGATCGGCACGGGCCCAAAGCGGGCCCCGATCGCTCGCGGGCCCTGGAAGCGTGCTTCCTGGGCCGGCTGAGCCGGGCAGCCTGCTCCTTGTCACCCCTGAAATGGCCCAAACTGCGCCGCAGTTTCGGGTCAGCAACTTTGACCGCCGAGCAACCCGGCTGGTATCGTTCGCGCCCCCAAGAAGCGTACGAACCGCCGATCGCGGCGAGCCTCCGCCCAGCGTGCCGACGGCACGCTCAGCGAGGATCGCCGCAGCAACGCAAACGCCCGCGTCCCACCCCGCGCTCCCCTCCTGGAGCATCGGGCCCCAAGCACCCCCACCCCACGCCTCGAGAAGAGCTTCCGATGAAAATCGGCAACCTATTGCCCCTGCCCCTGGTCCTCGCTGCCGCCTGCGTCAGCGCACCTTCCACGGAAAGCGAATCTGGATCCATGGCCCCGGCCACGGAGACTGAAACCTCAGCAGCCTCACAGGAGGGTGCGGCCGGTGCCCAAGACTTCCTGGGCCAGGAGCGCGAGCGCCTGACTCGGGCCGAGCAGAAGCGCAAGCTCCTGGTCGACCAGCACTTGGCCAACGCCGCTGACCTTAAGGCGCGCGGTCGGCTCGAAGCGGCTGAGACCGAAGTGGTCGCCGCACTCGAACTCGAGCCCGACAACCTCGCTGCGAAGACGGAGATGTCCTCCATCGCCGCACTCCTGGGCAAGTCGCCTCAGGGGCTTGGCTCCGCAGTCTCGGACGTCACCGCGCAGTACGCGGTGCGCCTGGAACAACTGCGCCTCGAAGCCTCCGACGCACTGCGCAAGGGCAAGGCGTTGCTCTCCCGCGGTGACCACGATGGAGCCATCGCCGAATTCTCGATCGCCGAGAACCACGTGCGCTGGGCGCCCTACTCGGTGGACTGGCAGGGCATGGACAAGGAAGTCGCCACGCTTCTGGCCCAGGCCAAGGCGGGCAAGACCCAGTCGGAGGAGGCCGCGCGCCTCTCCAGCCAGCGCGAGGCCTACGCAAAAATCAAAGCGGTCGAAGAGGCCGACAAGAATCGTCGCACCGCGGTGATCAACAACATGCTCGAGCAGTCGATTGCGGCCTTCGAGGCCCGCGACTACGAGAAGTCACAGAAGTACGCGAACGAAGTCCTGCGTAAGGACCCGCGGAACGAGAAGGCGGCCGAATTGCGCGACACCGCGTTCAAGGCCGGCCGCGAGCAGGTCCGCACCGAGTACATCACCGCCAAGAGCGAGCAATTCCGTCGCTGGCACGAAGAACTTGCAGACGCCCGCGTGCCGAACAGCGACGTCTACACCCTTCCCGAAGCCGAGTTCTGGCAGCAGATCACCGCCACGCGCGGCAAGCGCCCGGGTCTCGACCAGTCCGCCCATGAGTCGGAGAGCGACAAGGCTCTGCGCGAGAAAGTGCGCACCACGCGCATCCCGGGTCTGATCGTCGACACGGAAAGCCTGAGCAGTGTGGTCGACATCATTCGCACTTGGACGGCACTGCCCCTGGTGGTCGATCCGGCCGCTGAGAACGAAGCCTCCACGGCGGGAGCGGTCTACAAGCAGAACCTGCAAAACTCCTTGTCGGTCCATGACGCGCTCAACCTGGTCTGCGGTCTGTCCGGAGAGACGGTGACCTGGACCGTCAAGCACGACGCGATCATTGTCACGACCAAGACCAAGGCCCGCGGCCGACCGGTCGTCGTCAACCACGACGTCAACGACTTGGTCTTCGGCCTGACCGACTTCACCGGCCCGCGCATCGACCGCTTGCGCCTGTTGTCGGACATGACCGACGACGACGGCGGAGGCCCCTTCGGCGGCATCGGCGAGAAGCCCAGCCTGATCGAGATCAGCCAGGTTTCGACACTGATTCAGGAAAACGTCGCCCCGGGCTCGTGGGAAGAAGAGGGCATCTCGATCGACGAGGGCGAGGGCTACCTGATGGTCGTCCACACTCCGGAGATCCAGAAACTCGTCACCGAGTTCCTCAATGACCTGCGTCGATTCTCTTCGTCACTCGTGGCGATCGATTCCAAGTTCATGACCGTGGGTGCCAACTGGATCCAGGAAATCGGCGTCGATTTCCGCGGTCTCGAGAACCCGGGCACGCCGTTCAAGAACATGGACGACCTGACCAACGGTCTCGAGGACAACTCGTCGAAGGGCCTGGACAACAACGGCACCGGCGCACCGTCGGGTCAGCCGTCCTCGGGCTTCTTCTACAACGACGGCGGAGACGGCGACGCCAAGGCCCGCACCGAGAACTACTTCGGCACGACCCTGGGCCAAGCGATCACCACGGTCGGCGGCTTGTCGACGCAGTTGACCTTCCTCAACGACCTTGAGGTCTCTGCGATCCTGCGCGCCGTCGAGAAGTCACAGAACTTCCAGTTGATCAACGACCAGATGCTCTCGGTGCACAACACCCAGCGCGCCTACGTCTCGGTGGTCAACCAGCGCGCGTACATCCAGGACTTCGACGTCGAAGTTGCCCAGTTCCAAGCGGTTGCCGATCCGCAGATCAACGTGCTCACGGAAGGCGTTGTGCTCGACGTGCGCCCGACGATCCACCACGACCGCAAGTACCTGACGCTGGAGATCCAGCCTACGGTGGCCAAGGTTGTCGGCCTGCGCAACTTCTCCAGCACCCTGGGCGGCAACACCTCGCCGGTGGAATTCCAGCTGCCCGAGCTGCAGGTCCAAAGCGTGTTCACCACCGCGGTGATTCCCGACGGCGCCTCGATCCTCCTCGGTGGTCTGTCGAACATTCGCAACGTCGAGCGTCGCGCCGAAGTGCCGTGGCTGGCGAAGATCCCCTTCGTCGGTTGGCTGTTCCGCGACGAGGGCTACAACGAAGAAAACAAGAGCTTGATGATCCTCATCCGTGCGCACATCACGGACGTCAACGAAGAGCTGAAGCGCCTCGAGCGCACACGCTAGGACCTTCGAGTTTCGCGAAAACGCGCGGGCCGCGTCCCCATCCAGGGACGCGGCCCGCGCTGCTATTCACGCTGCCCTTGCCAGCGGAACGGTCGCTCGCGTAGCCTCGACAACCATGGCTCAGCTGTCCGCGATTCTGTTCGACATCGACGACACGCTGTGCGCCACCACGGAGTTCGCCAAGCTTGCGCGGCGCAATGCGATCCTGGCCATGATCGAGGCCGGCCTCAAGGCGCCCGAGGACGAGTTGCTCGCTGAACTCGACGAGGTGATCAGCGAATTCACGTCCAACTACGAGCACCACTTCGACAAGCTGCTCCTGCGGCTTGGGCCCCAGGCCTACGAACACAGAAATCGCGCCTTGGTGGTCGCCGCGGGGATCGCTGCCTACCACGACACGAAGTTCCGCAAGCTGGGCCCCTATCCGGGCGTGCAGAAACTTTTCGCGGATCTGAAGCGCGCGCGCATGCGCCTGGGTGTGATCACCCACGGACTCGAGGTGAAGCAGGCGGAAAAGTTGGTGCGCCTCGATTTGGTGAAACACCTCGACCCCGAGGCGATCTTCATCTCCGATCAGATCGGCATCAACAAGCCCAACCCCAAACTCTACGCACACGCCTTGCGCAAGATGGGTCTGTCCGCGGGGCAGGTCATGTACGTCGGCGACAACCCGGCCCACGATGTGGCGCCGCCCCAGGCCTTGGGCATGATCGCCGTCTGGGCGGACTTCGGCGCGAAGCACCCGTTGGGGAAGATCGAGCCCAACCACAGGATTCAGAGTTTCGACGAGCTGCGTCAGGTGCTGCGCGAGAAGTACGCGGTCAAGCTCTAGCAGCCCGAGAGCTCGCCGCGCGAGCCTCAGCCACGGGCGCTTCGCGCTTCCGCGCGCCCCACCAGAGATTTTCCGTCGAGCTCCGCGCCTCGCCTTCACCCGCCCGGCGCCGCTGCGGGAACGGTTCAGCGGACTGTCGGCGTCCCCACCAGCCGTCGCGCGGCCTCGGACTTCGGGCGATCGAAGAGCGCGCCCGCAGGCCCCGACTCCACGATGCGCCCGCCATCCATCACCACCACGCGCTGGCCTAGGCTGCGAGCCAGCTCCACGTCGTGCGTGACCCAGAGGGCGCACAGTGCGCGCCGACGGACGAGCCCAACCACGAGTTCGACGATTCGCGCGGCCACTGTGGTGTCCAGGGCGCTGGTGGGCTCGTCCAGAAGCAGAAGCCTCGGATCCTGGGCCAGGGCCCGCGCGATGGCCGCCCGCTGGCGCTCGCCCCCTGAGAGCTGGTGCGGCAAGCGCGAGCCGTGCAGGGCAGTGAGACCGCAGGCTAGGAGCAGCTCCGCCGCCTTGGCCCGGGCATTCGCTGGTGCGGCTCCGTCCAGGTGGATCATCGGCTCCTCCACGGACTCGAGCAGGCTCGCTCGCGGATCAAGGGCAGCGCCGGGGTCCTGGGGGATCCAACCGACCCGCTGACGAAGCAGCCGCAGGCGTGGCGAGTTGCGGCCCAGCATCGCGGCCGTGGAACGGGAGCCCTCCAGGGTTAGGTCACCTGCGTCGAGTTCTTCCAGGCCCAAGAGCGCTCTCAGGGCGGTGGATTTTCCGGAACCCGAGCAGCCGATCAGTGCGGTGATCTCCCCCGCCCGCAGGTCGAGCGTGAGGTCACGAAGCTGAAATTCGCTGGCGCGCCCGCGCTCGAAAATTCCACCCCGCCGCGGCCGGGTCCATAGCCCGTGAACCTCGAAGATCGTCTTCGAGAGTTCTTCCGGTGAGGCGGCGACAGCCGTCGGGATCGCGCGGACCAGCGCTTGAGTGTGCCCGTGCACCGGACGGCCGAGCACATCGCTCGCGCTTCCGAATTCGACCACGCGACCGCCCTGGAGCACCGCCACCCGATCCGCGTGACGGGCCACGGCTCGCAGGTCGTGGGAGATCCACACAAGCCCCAGGCCGCGGCGCTCGCGCAGACGAAGGAGCAGCTCCACGAGGCCGCGCGCCTGGGGCGGATCCAGGGCACTCGTGGGTTCGTCCGCCACGAGAATCGCGGGATCCAGGGCCAGGGCGGCCGCGATCGCGGCGCGCTGGCGCTCGCCACCGGACAACCGCTCCGGAAGCGCGCGCGAGAGCTCGCGGCCATTGGGAAGGCCGACCTCCTCGAAGAGTTCAAGCACGCGCGCAAGAGCGGCGGGACCGGTCGTGCCGCGCCCCGAGAGCAATTCGCCAACCTGCGCACCAACGCTGACGAGAGGATCAAAAGCGCCCGAGGTGTCCTGGGGCACGAAACCCAGAGTTCGCCCGCGCAGATTCGCCCAGGACTTGGGGTGTTTCGGATCTAGGACGTGCTGCTCGTAGCGAATCTCACCGCTGTGGATCCTCGCAGAACCCGGCAGCAGACCCAGGAGCGCGAGCCCCAGGGTGCTCTTGCCAGAACCCGACTCGCCCACCACCGCCAGAATCTCCGCGCGTCGGAAATCGAGGTCCACCGAGTCCAGGGCCAGCTGCGGGCTCCCCGCGTAGGAGACGCACAGTTTGCGCACGGAGAGAATCGGCTCGAGATCGCGCTTCATCTCGCCCGTTCCTCCCTGCGCGGCGCCAGGGCTTCTCGCACACCCTCGCCGACGAGATGGATCGACAGGATCGCGGCGAACAACCACAGACCCGGGAAGAGCGCCAGCCACCACGACTGCGTCGCGCGCGCTTCGGAGAGCAAGGCACCAAAGGACGGCGCGGGATGCTGAACGCCAAAGCCCAGGAATGCGGCGGCACTCTCCAGCACGAGGTTCGCGGAGAGCACGAAGCTCGCCGCGATCCACACCGGTGAAAGCGAGTTTGGAAGCACGTGGCGCAGGATCACGCGCGAGCGCGAGAAGCCCGCTGCGGTAGCCGCCTGCACGAATCCAAGACTGCTGACGCGCAGAACTTCGGCCCGCGCCAGACGTGCCACATGGGTCCACCCCAGGGCTGCGATTGCAAGCGGCAGGGTCCAGGGCGAATCCGCAAGGTCCCGAGGCAAGAGCGCCACCAGTCCGACCAAGAGCACCAACGTCGGAAACGCCGCCAGCAGCTCAATCGCGCGCAAGACGACGGCATCCGCGGCACCACGCAGCGCGCCCGCGGCTAGCCCCAAGGCAGCGCCGAGGGTCAGGATCACCGTGGCCGCCAAGAACGCCACCGCGAAGCTCGTGCGACCGGCGTAGAGGAGTCGCGCCAGTTGATCGCGCCCCAGTGCGTCCGTCCCACACCAGTGGAGCCCGCTGGGTCCCTCGGAAACTAGGGGCGATTCCAAGGCGCGCGAAAGATCCGTTTCGCCTGGCCCGTAAGCGATCAGCGCGAATACCGCTCGTCCGTCGGGGTCCGCGGTGATGCGCTCCTTCCAAGCAACCGAGTTGGAGTGTTCCGCCGAACCAGACGCCCAGTGCCAGCCGAAGCCCGCCGCAAGAGCGAAAAGGCACAGCGCAATAAGCCGCGTGCGAGATCCACCTGCATGCCACCGTCGCGATCCCCTCACCAGGATTCCAACTCCAATCCAAAGCGCCAACATCGCGATGTCTACGCCCGAGATCGACGCGAAGAGCGGCCAGCTTGCACGCGCCTGCAGTTGGACCGCCGTGGGCTCGAGCCGACCGAGAAGTGGCGCGAGCAACCGCAGCAATTCAGCGCTGCGCTCCTGGGCTGTGATCGGATCGCTGACGGCGACGGCGGCCTCGACGGCGGAAAGTTGTGCGAGGTACTCGTCCAGACTCGCTCGCGCAGCGCCGTTTTCTTGTTCGCCGAGGGACGCGGACATGAACTCCAGTCGATCGCGCAGAGCGTTCGCCTCGCGCGCGAACCCCGTGCCGCCACCGCGAGCTTCGCGCCCCACAGCCTGGGCGATCGGCGTGATCAGGGTCCAAGCTTCGCCGTAGCCCTGGCTGTCCCGAAAGCGCGCGTAGTAGGGCCTCTCATTCGCGATCCAGGGCGCGAGCACCGCCAAGCCCACGGCGGCGAGCAGCGCCCAAAGGGCAGTGCGCGAAGTCCGACTGGAACGGAACGCCGTGACGAAACGCGCCCAGGGGCCGCAGCCCAATTGCGCCGTGTCTTGTTCCTCGGTCACGGCCGGATCCTCGGGTCGAGAAGCGCCTGGAGCAGATCCGAAAGCAACAGCCCCAAGCACGCGAAGCAGGCGCTGACGAGCACGACGCCCGTGACTACGTCGTATTCGCGCCGCAGCAACCCACCGTGCAGGTACGTGCCCATGCCGGGGATGTCGAAGATCGTCTCGATCAAGACCGACCCGGCCACGAGCGCCGGGATCACTTGTCCAAGATGCACGCACAACGGCAGAGCAGCGTTGCGCAAGCCGTGGCGCCAAACGAGGCGCTGCTCGGAAATGCCGCGGGCTCGCAGCGCCACGATCCAATCGCTCTCCAAGACCTCGATCATCGAGGCGCGCGTCTGCCGCGAGACATAGGCGACGACTCCGTAGGCGGCGCACAGAACCGGCAGCACGGCGGAGGCAGCGATTTGGCCCGCGCTCGCATCGCCTGACGGCCAGAGCACCGGGATCAGGTCCAGACCCTGGCGACCAAGGACCGACTGCAACTGCACAGCGATCCAAAACACCGGAAGCGAATACAAGAGGAACGTGGAGAGTGTCAGTGCGCGATCGACGCTGCTCCCACGACGCGTCGCGCCAAACACGCCGAGAGGAATCCCCACTGCGTAGCCCAGAAGCAACCCCAACAACATCAGCGGCAACGTGATCGAGAGCCGCTCCGCGATCTGCGTTCCCACGTGAACGCCCGGCCGCAAGTACTCCGTGCCGAGGTCGCCGACGAGCAATCCACCGTAGGGTGTCTCCCCACTACCGCCGAACCAGGCATGGCCCCGCGGCGAGAGATCGAAGGGCCCGAGGTAGTCGAGGTACTGGCGCCACAGCGGTTGATCGAGCAAGTGTTGAGTGCGAAAACGCGCCACGCTGGCCGAGTCCGCAACCGCCGCGTTCTCCGCCCCATCGCCAATGAGGTCGATGGGCGTCCCCGGCGCGAGGTGCAGTAGCGCGAAGGCTACGAAGGTCGCCGCCAGGAGCGTGGGCAGCATCCACGCGATTCGCTTCAGGCCAAATGCGAACACTGGGCCTCCTTGCGAATCACTTCGAACGACTCGCCGTGGCGGTCAGGTACCAGCGCCGAATCCTGTAGCCCGGATCCAGCACGAAGCTCTCGAGATTGCGCACGCGCAGCGACATGGCGAACTTGCGCGGGACATTGACGCCGAACATGTAGGGCTGCAGTGAATAGACTTTCCGCTGCAGGGCCGAAAACAACGTCTTCTGCCGCGTCGGATCGAGCTCCAACTGGATTTCCCCGATCAGGCGGTCCACCTCGGGGTCGCTGAGGCCCGAGTGATTCGCGCTGCCGGTGCCGGCCCACTTCGAATGCCAGGACTGCTCGGGATCGACGATGGGCGGCGTGATCCAGCCCATGGCCACCAGATCGAAATCGCGGGCGCGCAGAGCTTCCGTCAGCGCCGCCCAGTCGCGCCCGCGCAGGACCAGATCGACGCCGATCTTCTTCAGGTTCGCTTGATAGGCCTGTCCGGAGATCTCGCTCGTGCGACTGCCTGCCTGGTACAAAAACTCGATAGCGAGGGGCGCGCCGTCCTTGTCCACGCGACCGTCTTGATCGCGGTCGTACCAGCCGGCCTCGGCCAACAACTTGCGCGCGCCTTCGGGATCGAAGGGCAGCGGCGTGATCGACGCGTCGTAGACCGGACCGTCGACGAACTGCTCGCCGGTCACGCGCCTCGCCAGGCCCTTGTAGTAGCCGGCGATTAGCCCGTCCCAATCGAAACACATGCCGAGGGCCGTGCGCACGCGCTCGTCCTTCAGCTTCTCGCGCCGCATGTTCCAGGCGTTGTAGGAAATCTGCGGACCGTAGGAGTAGCCCTTGTAGTACCGCTCGCGGAATCCGTCGCTGTCCGTGCGCCCGCCGAAGTAGTCGTCGCCGGTCAGTCGATCGAAGTAATCGAGTTCGCCCTCCAGCAGCGCCGTCACCGCCGCGCTGTCGACAACCATGCGCCAGACGATCTCGTCCACGTGGCCTGAGTGAGCGCGATCGTGGTAGCCGTCCCAGCGACGGGCGACTATGGCGGTGTCGGTCCACTGAGCGAGCTTGTAGGGTCCAAGGCCGATCCACAGGCGATTGGCGGGATGCTCCTCGATGAAGCGCCCCTGCTCTTCAGCGCTGGCCTTCGGATTGACCTTGGGATTTCGCGGATCGGCGAGGTCGTAAATGTGCGCCGGCAGAATCGTCAGGCTCTCGAACGTGTCCAGTGCCAGGAAGTAGGGCTGGGCAAAAGAAAATCGCAGCGTGTAAGGCGATGAGGACTCGAAGCGCGCGACCTTGTCGAACTGAAAGCGCTTCTCGTCGCAGCGCACGAAGGGATTTCGAAAGCAGCGCATCGAGAACAGCACGTCGCGTGCGTCGAACTCCACGTCGTCCTGCCATTTCACGCCCTGACGCAACACGAAATCGAAGGTCGTCCCGCGCAATAGGCGTTGGCCGGGGACCTTTTCCACCCGCAGCGGTTGCCCGCCGTCGTTGCGGGCACTGTGAACCACCCAGCGCCCGTCTTCCTCGCCGATGCGGCCGACGAGAACGCGCTCTCCCGTCGCGATGTCGCCGCCCTCGAGCACGAGTTGATCGAGCACTTCGAAACTCTGCGCCAACGCCGGTTCGTACTCGAAACTCCGCGGATCCTGGCGCAGCAGGCCCTCGTGCAGTTCCTGCCACAGCCGGCGCGTGACCGAGGAATTCTCGATCATGAAGTTCAGGCTGCCCGGAAAACCGGGCACGTGCACCACGACCCTCCCGCCGTCGACGGCCTTGGGAAGCGCTTCGCTGCGGGCATCGAAGCCCGGATAAAAGACGTCAGCGAGGGCGAGCGGGTGCGCTGATGACGCCGGCTGCGC
>CANKOY010000032.1 GCA_947484275.1 Planctomycetota bacterium
CCTGCTGCTTTCCCGGCTGCTTTCCCGGCTGCTTTCCCGGCTGCTTTCATGGAACCGAAGTGTTGTTGAGGAGGCTCTAATGCCCGGCGCTGGCCCGGCCCCGACGGGCGGCCCCCGCGATCGAGGTCTATGGTCCTAACTCAGCCGCACGCTTCAATCCAGGATCGTTCCACCCTCCGGACGCTCGGGCATCACCTGAGCTTCCCGTGTCCAGCGGGACTCGACCGCAGCTTGCCAAAGTTCGCTCATTGGCTAATGTGACCCTCCCCTCCCCCGAGGCACTGCCCGTCGCACTCCGCCGGGCGGCTGAGCAATGTCTTTTCTGTAATTCGCTCATCCTGGCGTTTCTTGCCCTGTCCTTCGGCGGATCGCTGGTCAGTTGTCAGACAGCCCAGAAGACGATGCCCCACATCGGCATGGGCAGTCTCAACATGGAGGCAACCCTGACCCGCGCCGACCTGGTGGTGGTCGACAGCGTCGAAGGGCGCTCCTCGTCCAACAGCATCTTCTGCGGACTGATCACGGTCATCGACGGCAACAAGGTGCGCTTCCTCGGGATCAGCTTCTTCACGGACAAGTTCACTTACTTCACCGAGCGCAACATCTGGAACTTCCTCAGCGGTCCCGGCCCCGAAGACCGTGCCTACTACAAGGCACTCGAGAAGCAGGGCGACGCCGACATCGTGCTGGTCAAGAGCATGGACCGTCAGGAAGGCGGCATTCCGTTCCTCTTCCGCACCAGCGAGGTGACCTTCCGCGGGAAGGCCATGAAACTGAAGGCCGACAAGTAGGTCCCCTGGCCGCCCCCGGGACCGGCCCACGCCGGGACCGGGGGATTGGCTGATTCCACTGAGGATGAATCCGATGGGCGCACCGAAGTTCGTTCGAGTCGGCAGCGGGCTGAGCTTCCTGACGCTTGTCCTTGGCCTGTTGATTTCCAGTTGCCAGAGCACGCTGCCGATGCAGCTTGTCTCCAACGTCCCCAACACGGTTTTCAGCGTGCGCGACGTGCGCATCGACGATTCCCCGGACGAGCGCTGGAAGGACCTCGGCGAAGGGCAGCAACTCGAGGTCCGCGTCCCCAATTCAAGTTTGGAGCTGCGCGCACGGGCGCCCGGATATCGCGAGAAGGTCGTGCGCCTGACTGAACCGATCCCGCGTCGCGAGTTCGAGTTCCTTGAAGCCGATCGTGACTCGGCGTTGGCGCCGCCCCTGGTCGCAGCAAAGCCGGTGGCGCCGCCGGTGGCGCCGCCGGTGGCGCCGCCCGCCGCGGGTGTCGCGCCCTTCACGGAACAGCGTCACGCGCTGATCGTCGGCATCTCGACCTACCAGCGCACGGAGTTCAAGCAGCTGAACAACGCTCGCCGCGACGCCGAGGCGTTGGCGAACTTCCTGCGCAGTCCCGAGGGCGGAAACATCGCCTCGTCGCGGGTGCACGTTCTCCTGGACGAGCAGGCCACGCGCCCCGCGATCATCGGCGATCTGATGCGCATGACCACAGAAGCGAATCAGGGCGACTTGATCATCATCTACTTCGCGGGCCACGCGCGTGTGCAGGGCGGCGAAGGCAGCGCGCGTTTCCTGATGCCCTTCGACGCCGATGGGAGCAATCCCCACGGCACGGCGATCGACGAAAAATCCCTCGTCGAAAAGCTCAACCTCGCGCAGTCCCACCGACAGATGTTGATGTTGGATTGTTGCTTTGCCGGCGGCGCGACAGTCCGCGGCGAGATCGCAGACGTGTGGGGCAGCTTGACGGCCACCGCGCGCGTGGTGCTGACTTCCACCAAGGGCAACGAGACCTCCTGGGATGGCGACCGGCGCTCGCCCACGGGACCTTTCATGACCGAGGTCCTGAAGGCATTCTCAGGGGAACTGCAAGCGGACGAGAACGAAGACGGGCGCCTAACGGCCGATGAGCTCTATCGCGCGATCGGCCCACCAATCAAATCCGCGGCGGATGACGCCGGCCTCAAGATGACGCCGCAGCTCTACGGCGACTGGGCTGGCAAGATCGAGATCGTGCGCCTGCGCTGAGGCTCCGCGGGATTCAGGGCGTCTTGGGTTCGAGGCAGACACGGAAGCCGACGTAGTCCACGCGACCGTCGGGCTCGAGGCTGAAGCGCCGCGTCATGCGCGATTCTGTCTCTCCGAAGCGGAAGGCACCGCCGCGCAGGACCCGGCGTTCGCTGCCCTCATCGCGCCACACCGCGACCGTCGGATCCACGATCGCGACTCCTGCCGCGGCGCGCCGGGCGTAGACGCCGCTGTCGTAGTAGTCGCGACACCACTCCAACACGTTGCCCGTGAGATGGATCAAGCCCAGTTCCGTGGCCTGAAACCCGTCGATCCCCGCAGCGAAATAGAACCCGTCGTCGAAGGCGGCCGCGGGGTCCTGTGGGGATCCGAATTTCGCTGTGCTGTCCGAGACGTTGGCCCAGCTGAGTCCCTTGTTGAAATCGTAGCCCCAGGCATAGCGACCCGTGGGAACCGGCATGCGGCAGGCCCACTCCCACTGGGCTTCGCTGGGCAGGCACAGGCCGAGAGACCTGCACAGCTCGCTGGCCTCATCCCAAGTGATCGAGACGCAGGGAAAGTCCGCCGGCAGACTTTTGCCAGGCAGCCGGTCCGTCCAGTGCTGGACGACGATTTCGTCGGGCACGAGCTGAGGACTCGCAAAGGCCCCCGCTTGCTTGGCCGCAGCAAGTTGCTCCCAGGTGACCTCGCTGCGGCCCAGGTAGTAGGGCCTCGAGAGCACGATTCGATGTCTCGGCCCCTCGTCCGGACGCGCATCCTTGTCCCCGGTCAGCGCACCCAGTTCGAAACCCTCCGGCGGCGTCGGCGGGATGAGAACGAGCGCGATGCCCGTGCGCGGTTCGACGATCGGCGAGACCCAACCCGAAATCGGATCGGGCCGCGCACCTGGGCCGACCTTGAACCCTGCAGGAATTAGCGCTGGCGTCAGCGGGACATCGAGGTAACCGCGATTTCCGGCGCTGTCCACGAGCGTTATCCGCACCGACGTTTTTTTCGCATCGGAGGTCAACTTGGCAGTGATCTCCCCGTCGGCGAGTTCGAAATCGCGCTCATCACCTGCGATCGCCGTCCCCGGGTACAGGGGCTCGCTGGCATTGATGGTCAGCGTGAGTTTCGTGCCCGGCAGGGCGAATCCAGGCGGAGAAAGAACCCAGTTCAGTGCTGTGGGTGCAGTGCGATCGACGGTGACGGAAAACGTCTCGGTCACTTCCGTGTCCGGCAGGTCGCGCTCGGAGATCGAGATCTGGAATTCGTGCTTTCCCTCGGAACCCAGGCTCACCGTCGCTGCGCCACGGCCGCTCGTATCGAGGGGCACATCGAGGTCCGCCAGACGCGCTACGTAGTCGCCCGCCCCCTGAACCTGAAATAAAACGTCGATCGAATTCGCTGACAGAACGGTTCCAGGTTCTGGCGAGAGCACGCTGACGGTCGGCGGCGGATGGGCGAAGCGCAACTCGTAGTCCGCGCCCTGGGCGCGATTTCCCGCAACATCGACGAGCACGATGGGGACTGCCGTGAGCCCCTGCCCGCGGATGCGCGCACTCGCGCGACTGTCGTCGATTTTGGTTGTCGTGTCCGTGCCGATCCGGGTGAGGTCGCCGAGGGGTTCGTCGGCTGTGACCGTGACCAGCGCATCGGCGCCAGCAATGGGCGAACCCGAGGCGGGCTCGACCTTCAGGATCCGCGGGGCTGTGCGGTCCACGTTGACTTCAAGGGCGCGCGCGGCGCTCTGCTTGCCAGGACCATGAACGGTGAACTCGATCCTTTGCGGGCCGTCCTGCTCGTGCAAGACCAGGCGCGCCCCGTAGAGCGAGTCGTCCAGGCTCTCGAGCCTCTGTGTTAGGCCGCCGCTCTGCAATTCGAAGGGGCCGGGGCCCGCGATGCGCAACTCGAGTCTGAAATCGACGCCGCTCAATATCGCTCCGTCGCGCGGGGCTACGATCTCGGGCTCCAAGGGCACGCTCGGCGGGCTGCTCACTGAAGTTGTCTCCTCGGGCAGGGCCTCGGGCTTCGCGGGGGGCTGCTGCGGTGCGACGACAGCGAGCGGAGTGTGGGGATCGCTCTGCAACACGTTGGATTCGGTGCCGTTTTCCAGAGGATCCGTGGTTTCGCCAGCGATCCACAATTTCCAACCAGCCGTTGCCGCGGCGGCTAGCAGCACTCCGCCGAGGCTGAACGCCAGGATCCGCTGCCTCTTGCGCGCGACGGTGGCGGGCGTCGGCTCCAGGGGAAGCGTCGTGGCCAGGGCCAGGTCCTTCGGCACGACGAGTGCTGCGGCGTCCAACTCACGCAGGAAAGTCGCCGCATCGGGAATGCGCGCGTTGGGTTCCTTTTGGAGCGCGCGATCGAGGATTTTCCACAGGATGCTTGGCAGGCCCGGAACAAACTCTGACACGGGTCGCGGGGCCTGGTCCAACACGGCTTGTCGCAGCTGTTGCACCGTGGGTGCCCTGAAGGGGCGCACGCCGGCCAGGCATTCGTAGAGGATGATGCCGGTGGCGTAGAGGTCGATACGGTGGTCGATCGCGTCGCCGCACAGGTGCTCCGGGGCCATGTAGGCCGGAGTTCCAACGATCATGCCGGAGGTCAACAACGTCGTCCCGGCATCGGCGGTCAGCGCCTTGGCGATGCCCAAATCGAGCACGCGGATGCGTTCGACGCCGCCGTCGATCTCCAACATCATGTTCGCGGGCTTGAGGTCGCGGTGGATGAACCCGCGACGGTGGAGGAACTCCAGGAAGCGCAGCAATTGCCGGCACCACTCGATGGCGCGGGCCGGGTGCGCCCGCGAATCGGGCAGACGGCGCAGCACTTCATCCAGGGGCAGGCCCTGAACGTAGTCCATCGTGTAGTAGAGCCGATCCTTCCACATGTCGGCGTCGCGCACGGGAACCGCGTTCTCGTGCGAAATTCCCATGGCGATGTGCATCTCGCGCAGGAAGCGCTTGCGGTTTTCCGCATCGACGGCAACCGCCGAGTGCAGAACTTTCAGGGCGAAGCGCATGCCCAGGTCGTTCTCCACCAAGTAGACCGCGCCGAAGCCACCGTGCCCGAGCTTGCGCTCCACGGTGTACTTCGCGAAACGCTCGCCGGGCTGGAGTTCGTCGCTGGTGTCCTTCGGCATCGGGGCGCGTCAGTGGACGCGATGGGTCCAGGCGAGTCTAACCAAGGCCTGCCTGGGATTCGGGATCGAGCGGAAGTTCGCGCACCGCGAAAAACCTCGGGCGCGAAATCTCCTGTGGCCGTGCGGGTTCAGTTTGTACCTTCGCCAGCCAAGGAGGTGGACCACGGAACCCCATCAGCAGCGCGCGCTCGAATTGCTCGCCCAGGGCAACAAGATCGAGGCGATTCGCGTCTTGCGCGAAGCAACCGGCCTGGGCCTCGCCGAGGCCAAGGCGGCCGTGGAGCATCTGGCGGAAACCGGCGAGATGCCCGCGGTCGTGCCTGAGGCCAAGGTGCCCACGGACTTGCCGCTGGAGGTCGAGAACCTCGCGCGCTCGGGCAAGACCGTCGAGGCAATCAAACTCCTGCGCGACCGCACGAAGATCTCGCTCTACGATGCAAAACGCCTCGTGGACAAAGTGCCCCTGGAAACCGGGGCGCGCCGGTCGGGGTGCCTGGGGCTGCTCTTGTTGGCGTTCGCGATCGCCTACGGCGTCAGCTGACGCCGAGTGCGGCCAGCCGCTGGGCGCGCTCGCCGGCGAAGCGGCGGATGCCTGCTTCGAGGCTGGCGGGATCGATGTGCGCTTCGACTTTCAATTCCTCGACGTTGCCGCCGGTCCGCCAGCGGTTGTCCCAGTCGCTCGACATGGCGTAGCGCTCGGAGACCTTGTTCGAGATCCAGTCGTGCATCAGGCGCCGCGCCCCGTTCGTGATGACGGTCGAGTCCATCCACTCCGCTGCCGGGAGCAGCGTGTTGCGGTAGCTCTCCGGCTGCAGCTGGAACAGCTCCCAGGACGTGGCCTGGATCAGTTTGACGTTGGGCATCTGACCCGCGGCAAACTTGGGCAGCAGCGTGTAGAGCGAATCCGTCGTGCTCGTGCCTTGGACGATCAGCGTGCCTTCCTTCGGACGCTTGGGATCGAAGTTGCGAATCACGTAGGCGCCCCTGGCCGCCTCCATGTATGAGGCGACCCCCAGGGCCGCGCGATCCGGGACTTTCACGTTCGGGCGCGTCAGGTGCAAGGCGACGATCGGCGCGGCGCTCAGCAGTGCGGCGGCGAGCATCGGCGCAACTTCGTTGTGCTCCCATGGATGCAAATTGATCACGTGCCCGTCGGGGAACAACTGCGTGACGCCCGGCGCGAAGATGCCGAAGTGCGTGCGGCTGTCCTCGGCGGTCTCGGGGCCGGAGTGGCCCACGACCCAGATCACCTTGCCGACTTTGAGCGGACAATCCTGGGCAAGCTGCGAGTACAAACGCATCGAGCCGTACTTCAGGTACGAGAACGAGCCGTAGGTCGACGTGCCCGTCCAGTAGCCCAAGAACTCGCGTTCAGGCTCGGAGGACATGTTGACGCTGGCAGCGCCCACGGCGAGACCCGCGTTGGTGAATTCGGTGATTTGCTGCGGCAAAAGCGCGCCGCCTGGATTTTTCACGCGCTCGTACCAGCCGAATCCGGGCTTGCCCTCGAACTCCTTGGCAAAGCCTGCGATGCCCGTGGACTCGGCGAGGTCGGCGCTGTTGGCGAGCAAGAGCGGCCTGCCCATGCGCTCCTTCGCCAGGCTGTTCAGCCACGCGCCAAAAGCCACGAATGCGTTCTTGTTCGCGATGGACGTGCCCGCCGTGACGAACAGCCCCGCAGGCAGCTTGTCCACGGCGAGCCAGCTCCTGTCCTCGGCCATGTTGCGCTTCGAATCGAGCGCGAAGCCCTTGATGCTCGTGGGGACGCTGTCGCCGATCTCCACCAGCGTGTCCGCCAAGTACTCCATCAATTCAGGATCGGAGTCAAAGATGCTGAAGACTGTGTCGAACCAGCCTTTGGTCTGCTCGCGACATGCGCTCTCGCCCACGTCGGTGGTGTCGCCAAAACCGGCGAACTTGACGCCGTACTTCTTCTGGAAATCCTCGCGGCATTTCCAGAACAACTCCGAGTTGCGTTTGTGCGCGGCGCCGTGCGAGGGGGCGTCGAACTTGTAGTAGCCGCGGCCCTTGCGCGTCTTGACCCACACGCAGCCCGGCCGGCCCTCGGGATTCTTGTCGTGGACGATCGCCAACAGGGCCTTGGTGATTTCGGTGTAGTCCTCGCCGTGTTCCGTGCCCGCGACGCGCCAGCCGTAGGGCTCGAACCAATCGCGCGGGGTGCCGTGCACGACTTCCGAATTGGCGAACGTGTCGATGCCGTGGTCGTTCCAGTCCAACAGGTAGATCAGGTTCTTCAGCCCCAGTCCCCACGCGGAATTCTTGACCTCATGGTGGGCGCCGGCGGTGTGGCCGCCCTCGCCCTCGATCGCGAACACTTTGACGTCGCCGGCGCCCGCGTGGTGCAGGGCCATGGCTTCGCCGAGGGCCGCGGGAGCGCCGTGCCCCGAGGGACCGGTGTTGAACTTGAAGAACAGGGTCTTGCCCTCCATTTCCGCGTGGCCAGGCAGGCCCTTGTTGTGGCGCAGCCACAGCAGGTCTTCCCAATGCAGCGCGCGTTCATCGGCGTTCGGCACCAGGTAGCGCGCTTCGCCGGTCTGCTGATAGCGGCGGCGCAAAGCCTCGTTGTAGACCGCCAGCATCGCGTAGATCAGCGGATTGCAGTGGCCTGCCACGAGCACCGCGCGATCGCCGAAGGCCAGCTCCGGCCGGCGCACGTCCCAGCGCATGCCCGCGCCCAGGGTGCTCGCCACCATCAAGGGGACTTTTGAACGCGAGCCCCCCGGATGGCCCGACTGGCGCAGGTTGAGCATCAAGTCGATGCACTGATCAATCAGGTCGCCGATTTTCTGCCATTGGCCGAAGTGGGGCGCCAGGGATTCGAACGAGCTTCGGGCGAGGGTCTGCATAGTTGTTGGGTCGAGGGCCATCGAAGCCCACAATATAGCGCGAATGCAGGCCCGGGGCAGTTCGATCCGCGCGCGCTTTTTCCTGCTGGCGATTTCCGTTGCCGCCCGCGGAGCAGGATGAGGCTGTTGTCGAAGAAGAAGCCGGCGCGAGGGAGCGCAGCGGGTCCTCCGCGTCGAGCGAGCATCCTGGCCAGCATCGCGCTCTTGATCCTGCTGACCTTCGCCGTGGATCTGAGCTTCGAGCGCATCGCCTTCGGAGGCTTCTATGCCATTCCAATCCTGATCAGCCTCTGGCTGCGGGATTTCCGCATCACCCTCGGCCTGACGGTCCTGTGCTGCGCGCTCAATCTCGGCGAAGTGTTCCGGATCGGCTTCATGGGATTTGGGGGCGACTCCATCGAGCCGATCACAATCCGGCAGTTGATCGGCAATCACGGCGTGCAGCTAGCCAGCCTCGTGATCGTGTGCGTGATTGGCCATTGGCGCTTGCGCGATGAGCGTGAGCTCGAGCAGAGCCGCGCCACGACGGCGACGACGCTGGCGAGCATCGCGGATGGGGTGATCACGCTCGACGCGGAGCGCCGAATCACGTACGCGAACTCGAAGGCCCTGGACATGACCGGGGCCTCGCTCGAGCAGGCCCTGGGCCAACCACTGGACTCCGTCCTGCGCGTTTGTGAGGAAAGCGCGCTGCACGCGACGATCGAGGACATGCCCGCGGATTCGATCGGCCCGCGCCAGTCGCGCGCGATGTTAATTCCTCGCCACGGCCCCCAGATCCGTATCGAGATTTTGAATTCGATTCTGCGCGGTCCCGAGGGCGCCCAGCGCGGAGAGGTGGTTGTGTTCCGCGACATCACCGAGCGCGAGCAGCGCGAGAAGGAAATGCGGACGCTCGCCTACCGCGACACGCTAACCAATCTGCCCAACCGCCTATCGCTACACGAGCGCTTGAACCTCGAGCTGGCCCACGCGCGCCGCGACAAGGGCTCGCTGGCCGTGTTGTTCATCGATCTCGACGAATTCAAGGCCGTGAACGACACCATGGGCCACGCCGCGGGCGACGAATTGCTGCGGGCCACGGCGGCACGCCTGCGCTCGAACCTGCGCGAAACGGATACGGTGGCGCGCCTAGGCGGAGACGAATTCGCGATCGTGCTGCCAGGCGCCGAAAGCGTGCGCGATGCGGAACTCGTGGCCGCGAAACTGCTCAGCGCCCTGGAGGAGCCTGTGCCCTTTGAGGGCCAGATTCTGCGCGCAAAGGCAAGCATCGGCGTGGCCATGTTTCCCGAGGACGGCATCGAGGCAGATGTGCTCCTGCGACGCTCGGACGAGGCGATGTACCGCGCCAAGCAGCGGGGCGGTGGCAAGGCGGTGCCCTCTTCCGCCCCTGGGCCGCGCAAGGGGCGCGCGAGACCGTCCCAGTGACCGTGGAGAGCCTACGGGAACCCGCCGCCTTTAATCGGCGCCGACTTCGAAGCAGAGTCGTCGTGACGTCAGCTCGATCACCCTGGGCGCTGTACTGAGCGATCCGACTCGTCGGCGACCAAGCAAGGGGCACAAGATGATCGAGGTGGAGCTTTTGCCGCGCGAGAAGAACGGTTTTCGACTGCGCGGGCGAGGTGTCTCGCGCATGGAGGCATTCAGCGACGGCCTATTCGCACTCGCGATGACTCTGCTTGTCGTCAATTTGAATCCCGTGCGAACGTTCGGCGAATTGCGCGACAGTTTCTTGGCCCTCCCGATATTCGCCGTGTGTTTCGTGCTGATGGGCCTGATCTGATGGGATCACCACCGTTTTTTCCGGCGCACGGGCCTAGCAGCCCGCCCGAAAAGTGCCCTGCTGCGGCTTCGCGCTCTTCGCCGTGGCGTCGTCACACTCGTCGGGCCGTGCTCAGCGGCCAGGAAGGCCGCCTCCGCCGTCACTCCGTCGCGCTACTAGCCACGACGAAGATCGCTGCGCCCCGCGACGGGACTTTTTCGGGCGGACTGCTAGGACGCATTTCCCGAGGCGGCCCAGTCAACGGGGCCAGTACCTCGGGGGTCACTCCTCCCAATAATGAGCGAGGCCGTCCAGCCCTTGCTGGGTGTTTCCGCCGCGTCCGCGCATGCCGGAGAGCAGCCGAGACAGGGCCGCCTGTTCCGGCAGGTTGTCCATCTCCAACTCGCCGAGGGCCGGCATGATCTTGCGCCACAGATCGCGTCCAGTGCGGCGCGAGACGCGCATCTCGCCGACGCCGATCAGCACGTTGAGCCCGATGGCGAGGCGCACGTGCTTGTCCGTCTCCGCGGGCATGGCCGCAATCAGTGTGTCGAGGGCCTTTTGATCGCGCAGTTTCCAGATGCCCTTGGCCGCGGCCAGGCGCACGCCTGGATTTGGATCGGCAAGGCGCTGGAGCCAGGTCGCCACTGTCTCTGGGCTGATGCTGCGGGCGATGCGCGCGCGCGTCTCCGCAAGCAGCGTGTCGGGCTCCACCTGGGCGCGGAAGTGGGCCAACCAGGCCTTGGGACCCGCGTCGGGCAGCTCCCGCGCCAGGTCGAAAACCAGGGCCCAGCCGATGAAGTGCACCAGGATGTTGTCGCGGGCTGAATAGTCCTGCGAAGCGGTGAGCTGCATCACGCGCAGCAATTCCTCGTCGCTGATCGATTCGTCGCGCAGCACGCGCGCCGGCCAGCAGGCGAAACCGTCGATGACCCACTCGCCGTTGTAGAGCGCGCCGTCACCCCACATCGTCGCCAAGCCCTCTTCAAACCACAGCGGCAACTTCTCGCGCGACTCGGCCAGACGCGCGTGAATCAGTTCGTGAACCACCGTGCCGACCTCGGACGTCCCGAGGAACACACCGCTGGTTGAGAACGGCGTGCTGGTGCCGTTGACGTGGTAGGCGCGAACGGCCGCGGTGCCGATGCCGGGGATGGACTCGATGCGCTCGCCGCCGTCGGTGGAGAGCTGCGGCGCGCCGCTGGGCTCGTCGTTGGAATCCCAGGCGTGGATGCGCACTCTGGAGTTGAACGCGCCGAGCTTCGCCTCGACAGCGCGGAATGCGGGTTCCAGCGCACGAGCAAAGCGCTCCGCATCGAGCTCCGCACCAGGCTTGGAGTACAGCGTCCAGCGCTCGTGGGTTTCGAGGTGCTGCCAGTTCGAACAGGCACACACGCTGAGCGCGAGCGCGACGACCAGCGTCGCGCGCAAAACCCGCCCAACGAGTGCCGCGAGATTCATCGCAGGGAGGCGTTGATCGCCGAGAGCGTCTTCGCTCCCGGGCAAAGGTCGGATTCACCCAGTGTGTTCAGCGGAGTCGCGACCGTGCCCAGGTGATCGTGCAGATCCTTCGGTTTGCGATCGACGTACAAAAGGCCCGTGACCAGTTCCCCCTCGGCGGCATGGCGCTCCAGGTAATCAAGCGCCTTGATGCGATCGGTCGGGTCGAAGTCCATGGCGATCTTGTGCAAGCGCAACACGGTTCCGTCGGGCTGCGCGACGTCTTCAACCGTGCCGGGCGACTGCTGCAGGACCATTTCCTCGTGGTCCATCATGACGTCGAGCTGGTTGACGGCCTCGTTGTGTTCTCGCACCCAGTCGTAGCTCTTGGTCGAACCGGCGTGGTTGTTGAATGCAACGCAGGGGCTGATCACGTCGAGGAACGCAGCGCCACGGTGTTGAATCGCGCCCTTGATCAACGGAATCAGCTGCTCCTTGTCGCCGGAGAAGCTGCGGCCGACGTAGCTCGCGCCGAGCTTGATCGCCATGGAGATCATGTCGATTGGCTTGTCGGTGTTGACTTCGCCCTTCTTCATCGTCGTGCCCTCGTCGGCGGTGGCCGAGCGCTGACCCTTGGTCAGACCGTACACGCCGTTGTTCTCCACGATGTAGATCATGTCCACGCCGCGCCGGATCGAGTGGGCGAACTGACCAAAGCCGATCGAGGCCGAATCGCCGTCGCCGGAAACGCCGATGTAGATCAAGTCGCGATTGGCGAGGTTCGCGCCCGTGAGCACGGACGGCATGCGGCCGTGAACGGAGTTGAATCCGTGAGAAGCGCCAAGGAAGTACGTGGGCGTCTTCGACGAACAGCCGATGCCGGACAACTTCGCGACCCGGTGCGGCGCGATCGACAATTCGTAGAAGGCCTGCACGATCGCGGCGCTGATCGAGTCGTGGCCGCAGCCGGCGCACAGGGTCGAAATCGTGCCCTCGTAGTCGCGGCGAGTGCAGCCTTGCTCGTTCTTGGTCAGCGAGGCGTGGTGGAATTTCGGACGCGCAATCCAGGTCATCGTTTCACCTTCCCGTTGCCGACGGCGGCAGTCATTCCGCAGCGTTCGCGGATCGCCCGGACGATGAAACGCGCTGTGATTGGCGTTCCGTCGTAGTGCAACACGCTGGTCACATGATTGGGATCGATCTGGCACTCGTGAACGAGCAGCAGCTTCAACTGTGCGTCGCGGTTTTGCTCGATCAGGAAAACCGTTTCGTGCGCAGCGACAAACGCGGGCACCTCGTGATTGAACGGGAATGCGCGTACGCGCAGCGCGTCGATGTGCAGGCCCTCCGCAGCGAGCAGCACCAGGGCCTCGTCCATTGCCGGGCTCGTCGATCCGTAATAGACCACACCGATGGACGTCGGCTCGACGGCGCTGCGCAACACGGGCGCAGGCACCAGGCCGGCAGCGGTTTCGAATTTCTTCTGCAGCCGCGTCATGTTTTCCATGTAGTCGGGGCCCGACTCCGAGTACTTCGCGTCGCGATCCTTGGTGGTGCCGCGCGTGAAGAACGAGCCGCGCGTGGGGTGGCTGCCGGGCCATGTGCGCACCGTAATGCCGTCGCCGTCCACGTCGCGATAGCGACCGAAGGGCCGCCCTTCCTCAAGCTCCTTCGTGCCCATGACCTTGCCGCGATCCATGCGCTTCGCGTCGTCCCAGGTGAAGGGCTCGCACAGCCGGTCGTTCATGCCGATGTCGAGGTCGAGCATCACGAACACCGGCGTTTGCAGGCGATCGGCGAGGTCGAAGGCCTCGGCGCCGAAGTGGAAACACTCGGTCGGATCCTCGGGGAACAGCAAGACGTGCTTCGTGTCGCCGTGGGAAGCGTAGGCGCAGGAGAGCACATCGGATTGCTGCGTGCGCGTCGGCATCCCGGTCGACGGACCGCCGCGCTGCACGTTGAAGATCACGGCCGGAATCTCGGCAAAGTACGCCAGCCCCAGAAATTCCTGCATCAGCGAAATGCCCGGGCCGGCGGTGGCGGTGAACGCGCGCGCGCCGTTCCAGGCGGCGCCGATGACCATGCCGATCGAGGCCAGCTCGTCCTCGGCCTGGATGATCGCGAAGCGCTTGGTGCCGTCCGGATTCGTGCGGAACTTGTTGCAGTACTTCTGGAACGACTCGGCCAGGGACGAGGAGGGCGTGATCGGATACCAGGCGGCCACGGAGGCTCCTCCGTAGAGCGCTCCGAGAGCTGCCGCCGCGTTGCCGTCGACGAAAATGCGTTCGCCGACGTTGTCGCGGCGCTCGACTTTCAATTCGAAGGGGCTCGGCAAGTTGGCCGCGGCCCAGGTTCGGCCCAGGTCGAGTGAATCGAGGTTGGGCTGCAGTAGCTTCTCCTTGCCCTTGTACTGCTCGCCAATCAACTGCGCGACGACATCGCGTTCGATGCCGATAAGCTGCGAAAGCGCGCCGACGTAAATGATGTTCTTGAACACCTGGCGCTGGCGCGCGTCCTTGTAACGCTCGTTGCACATCGCGGTCAGCGGCATGCACAGGGCCGTGACGTCGCGGCGCAACTTCGAAGCCGGCACTGCGCGCGTCGAGTCGTAAAACAGGTAGCCTCCCGACTCGATCTCAGCCAGGTCGACGTCCCAGGTCTGCTGGTTCATCGCCACCATCAGATCCACGCCGCCGCGCCGTCCAAGCCAGCCCTTTTCGCTGACGCGCACTTCGTACCAGGTCGGCAGGCCCTGGATGTTCGACGGGAAGATGTTGCGCGGGCTGACCGGCACGCCCATGCGCAGGATCGACTTGGCGAACAGCGTATTCGCCGATGCCGAGCCGGAGCCGTTGACGTTCGCGAACTTGATCACGAAGTCGTTGACGCGAATCAACTGCGACATGCCGACCCCGCCTGTGTCATTTCCATAATGTACTTCTGCATGTCCCAGGCCCCGGTGGGGCAGCGCTCGGCGCACAGCCCGCAGTGCAGGCAAACGTCTTCGTCTTTGACCATAACGCGCGTGGTCTTCAGCTCGCCCGAAACGTACAGGGCCTGTTCTTTGATCAGTGCAGGAGCGCGCAAGCGCGCGCGCAGGTCGTTCTCTTCGCCGTTCCCCGTGAACGTGATGCAGTCCATGGGGCAGATGTCCACGCAGGCGTCGCATTCGATGCACAGCCGGTCCGAGAACACCGTTTGGACGTCGCAGTTCAGGCAGCGTTGAGCTTCTTCGTAGGCGAGCTTGTCGTCGAAGCCCAGCTCGACTTCCATGCGGATGTCCTTCAGCGCGACTTCCTTGTCGCGCAGCGGGACTTTCTTGCGCGCATCGTTCGACGGCGAGTTGTCGTAGCTCCATTCATGGATGCCCATTTTCTGGCTGATGACTTCCACCGCGGGCCGCGGGCGATGGGCGAGGTCTTCGCCGTTGCACAGCTTGTCGATCGAAACCGCCGCTTCGTGGCCATGGGCCACCGCCCAAATGATGTTCTTCGGGCCGAAGGCCGCGTCGCCGCCGAAGAACACGCGCGGGTGGGTTGAGCGCATGGTCTTTTCGTTGACCACCGGCATGTCCCACTTGTCGAACTCCAGGCCGATGTCGCGCTCGATCCAAGGGAACGAGTTTTCCTGTCCGACGGCGACGAGCACGTCGTCGCACTCGATGATCACGTCCGGTTCGCCAGTGGTCACCAATTGCCGGCGGCCCTTGGCGTCCTTCTCGGCCTTGACCTTCTGGAATCGCACGGCGCGCAGCTCACCCTTTTCGTGGACGAATTCCTGGGGCACCAGGAAATTCAAGATCGGGATGCCTTCGTGCATCGCGTCCTCTTTTTCCCAGGGCGAGGCTTTCATTTCCTCGAAGCCCGAGCGCACGACGACGGTTACCTTCTCGCCTCCCAAGCGCATGGACGAGCGGCAGCAGTCCATGGCGGTGTTGCCGCCGCCGAGGACGATCACGCGCTTGCCGATCTTCGTCGTGTGCCCGAAGGAAACACTCGAGAGCCAGTCGATCCCGATGTGGATGTGCGCTTTCGCTTCTTCGCGACCCGGCAGGGGCAACTCGCGACCGCGCGGCGCGCCGCAGCCGACGAAAATCGCGTCGTAGTTCTCCGCCAGGAGCGCGCGCAAGCTGTCGATCTTTTGTCCGGCGCGCAGCTCGACGCCCAGGTCCATCACCAGATCGACTTCCTCGTCGAGCACGGACTCCGGCAGGCGGAACTTCGGAATCTGCGTGCGCATCATGCCGCCCGCCTTCGGGTCGGCCTCGTAGATCACAACCTCGTAGCCCTGGGGCAACAGATCGCGCGCCACCGTCAGCGACGCAGGTCCCGCGCCGATGCAGGCGATGCGCCTGCCGTTCTTCTTCGTCGGCACCACCGGCAGGCGATCTGTGATGTCGCCCTTGTAGTCCGCGGCCACTCGCTTTAGCCGGCAGATGGCCACGGGCTCCTTCTCGACGCGCACGCGGCGGCAGGCGGGCTCGCAGGGGCGGTCGCAGGTGCGCCCGAGAATTCCGGGGAACACATTCGAGCGCCAGTTGACCATGTACGCATCGGCGTACTGGCCAGCTGCGATCATGCGGATGTATTCAGGCACCGGCGTGTGCGCAGGGCACGCCCACTGGCAGTCCACGACCCGGTGAAAGTAGTCCGGGTTCTCGATGTCGGTCGGATCCAAGCCTGGTCCTCCTGATGGCCGTCGCCCACCGAGGAGATCCCAGCGTGCACGGGCTCGGTAACTCTAGCAGCCTCGCGCGGAAATTCCCTAGCCGGGACCCCGGGGAAAGCCCTACGTCGAGCGGGCGAGAGAGCGTATTCTTTGCGGCCCGCCCCCTGCCCGCAGAAAGCCATGGCCAGTTTCCGACTCGAACTCGACGCTCCCAACAACATCGTCCTGGTCATGGTGACCGAGGACGACGGCAGCGAGCACGACTATCAATTCGACTTTGACCCGCGCTCAGGACGTTACGAGTTCTCTGAACGCGATCTGCTCGAGCGCGATTTCGGGACTGAATGGGTGGACGAGATGGAGGCTGCGGTGCGCAAGGCCATCGAGCGCGCCGTGTCCGCAGGCTCCTGAGGGCGCTGCCCCGCCGGGCAGTGAATCACGCACATGCGCCGCGTCTTCCTGATTGTGCTCGACTCCCTCGGCTGCGGGGCCTTGCCCGACGCGGCCGACTTCGGCGACACCGGTGCGCACACACTTGACCATCTCGTGCGCGCGGCAGGAGGACTCGACGCACCGCGCCTCGTGGCCCTTGGACTCGGTCACGTGCCCGGTGTCGAAAGTCTGCCGCGCGTGAAGGCGCCCCAGGGAGCCTTCGGCCGTTGCGCCGAGCGCTCGCCGGGCAAGGACACATCGACTGGCCACTGGGAGATGATGGGGCTGGTGCTCGACAAGCAGTTCCCGGTCTACCCCGACGGATTTCCCGACGAGATCCTGCTGCCGTTCATCGAGCGCGCCATGGTTCCCGGCGTGTTGTGCAACCAACCTGCCTCTGGGACGGCAGTGATCGAGGAACTCGGCAGTGAGCACATCGCGAGCGGCAAGCCGATCGTCTACACCAGCGCCGACTCGGTGTTCCAGATCGCCTGTCACGAAGAACACTTTGGCCTCGAGCGCCTGTACGAGGTGTGCGAGATCGCGCGCAAGATTCTGACGCCCTACGGGGTCGGCCGCGTGATCGCGCGGCCCTTCGTTGGCAAGCCGGGAGCGTTCCAGCGCACCTACAATCGCCGCGATTATTCGCTGGTTCCGTTCCGCGAGACCGTGCTCGATCGCCTGAAGAAAAAGGGCGTGCCCGTGGTCGGCGTGGGCAAGATCTCGGACATTTTCGCCGGCCGCGGATTGACCCAGGACGTGCATACGGAGGGCAACGTCGACGGCATGCGCGCCACGATTGAATTGGCGCGCACCCAGGCGAGCGGCCTGGTGTTCGTCAATCTCGTGGACTTCGACATGCTGTACGGCCACCGGCGCGACAGCGCAGGCTATCGCCGCGCGCTCGAGGTCTTCGACAGGGATCTCGTCGAGTTGGAGAGCCTGCTGCGCGAGGACGACATCGTCTTGCTCAGCGCCGACCACGGCAACGATCCGACGTTTACCGCGAACACTGACCACACGCGCGAATACGTTCCGATTCTGGCGCTGGGCAAGCGTGTCAAGGCCGGCGTGGATCTCGGCACGCGCGCGAGCTTCGCTGACATCGGCGCGACCGTGGAAGAAGCCTTGGGCCTCGCGCCCGTCGGCCCCGGCAAGTCGTTCCTGCCCCAGATCCTGCGATGAACGCGCGCGACGTCTTGCTGGCGAAGCGCGATGGGGGAGAACTGAGCGACGCGCAGATCGAGAGTTTCGTCTCGGGCGCCGTGAGCGGCTCCATCGCCGACTACCAGACCAGCGTGCTGCTGGCTTCGATTTTTCGCCATGGCATGACCACGCGCGAACTCGCCGCCTGGACGCGCGCCATGCTGAACAGCGGAAAGAGGCTGAGTTTTTCGGACATTGCGAAGCCCAAGGTGGACAAGCATTCCACCGGAGGCGTCGGCGACAAGGCTTCGATTCCGCTCGCTCCCGCCGTTGCGGCCTGCGGTGTCGCGGTGCCGATGATCTCGGGCCGCGGCCTGGGTCACACCGGGGGCACGCTCGACAAATTGGAATCGATCGCGGGCTTTCGCACGCAACTGGAGCCCGAGGAATTCGCGCGCGTGCTGAAACTCTGTGGCGTGGCCCTCGGCGGTCAAACGCCGGAGATCGTCCCCGCTGACAAGAAGTTCTACGCCCTGCGCGACGCGACCGCCTTGGTGGAGTCGATCCCGCTGATCGCGAGCTCGATCCTGTCGAAAAAACTCGCCGAAGGTCTCGACGCGCTCGTGCTCGACGTGAAATTCGGCTCGGGCGCATTCCTTCCCGACATCGCCGTCGGTCGCAGGCTCGCGCGCACGATGCTCGACCTGGCGAGCGCCATGGGTCTGCGCGCCAGTGTGCTCTTGACCTCCATGGAACGGCCCTTGGGCGACACCGCGGGCCACACGCTCGAAATCGCCGAGTCGATCGAGTGCTTGCGCGGCAAGGGTCCAGCGGACCTGCGTGAACTTGTGGAGAAGCTAGGGGCCGAGATGTTGCGTCTGGGCGGCGTCGCCCGCGACGAGCGCGATGGAGTGGCGCAGATCCGGAGCGCCCTGGACTCGGGCCGTGCGCTGGACACGTTCCGGCGCGTGGTCGAGGCCCAGGGCGGCGATCCGAGGATCATCGACGATCCGAGCCGCCTGACACGCGCCCCCAAGTTGCACGCTCTCGAAGCTGCACGCGACGGTTGGTTCGACTACGTCGACGTGCGCGAGGTCGGAAACGCGATCGTGGCCCTCGGCGGCGGTCGCCAGCGGGTGGAGGACCGGATCGACCCGACGGTGGGAGTGCGCTTCGCCGCGCGCGCCGGTCAGCGGGTACAGCGCGGCCAACTCCTGTTCGAGGTCCACCACGGCGCACAGGGTCTCGAGGCTGCGCTCGCCTGCCTGCGCAAGGCCCACTCGATCGCGGACAAGGCTCCAAGCGTCGGCCCGCTGATCGCGGAAACCATGCTCGGCTGATCCCGGGCCCGTTGCTAGAGTTCCGTAGTGACCCTCGCACGCGCACTGCTCGGGATCGCCTTCTTCATCGCGGTCGCCTGGCTGCTTTCGTCGAATCGAAAGCGCCTCCAGTGGCGCGTGGTGCTTGGGGGCCTTGGAATCCAGGTCGTTCTCGCCCTGGTGATCCTGAAGACCGGAATCGGCGGCCGCTTCTTCGAGGGCGCGGCGAAGTTCATCACGGGCCTGGTCTCCATGGCCGATCCAGGGGCGCGCGCTGTCTTCGGCTCTCTGGCTGATCCCGCGGGTCCCGCCGGGTTCATTTTCGCGTTCGCGGGCGGCGGCCTGGTGGTGATCATTTTCGTCTCGGCGCTGTTCGCCGTGCTCTACCACATCGGCGTGATGCAGGTGCTCGTGTGGCTGCTCGCCAAGGTGATGAGCGCCACCATGGGGCTCTCTGGCGGCGAGTCCATGGCCGCGGCCGCGAACATTTTCATGGGCCAGACCGAGGCGCCGCTGGTGATCCGGCCCTACGTCGCGGGCATGACTAACTCAGAGCTGAACGCGCTGATGACGGGCGGTTTCGCGACGATCGCGGGCTCGGTGATGGCCGTCTACATGGGAATTCTCGGGCCGGAAATCGCGCCGCACCTGGTGACGGCGAGCGTGCTCAGCGCGCCCGCGTCGTTCATGATCGCGAAGACAATGGTGCCCGAGACAGAAGTCAGCGCCACGGCCGGTCAGGTCAAGCTGAAAATCGAGCGCACCGCCGGCAACCTGATCGAAGCAGCCGCCAACGGAACCAGCGACGGCCTGCGCCTGTGGCTCAACGTGATGGCGATGTTGATCGCGTTCATCGCGCTCGTGACGTTGGTCAACTGGCCCCTGGATTGGTTTGGCGAGCAGATCGGCGTCGTGGGCTTGAGCCTGGCGAAAATCTTCTCCTGGATTTTCGCGCCGGTCGCGTGGCTGATGGGCGTTCAGGGTTGGCACGATTGTCAATTGATGGGCGGGCTGCTCGGCACTCAGGTTTCCGTGAACGAATTCGTCGCGTACAAGGACCTGCAGCAGATCCTGCCCTCCAGCGGTAACGCGATCGTGTTCGAAAGCGAGCGCTCGGCCAAAATGGCGGCCTACGCCCTGTGCGGCTTCGCCAACTTCGCCTCGATCGGAATCCAATTGGGCGGCATCACCGCGCTGGCGCCCGACCGCAAGAAGGACCTCTCTCGCCTAGCGCTCAAAGCGATGCTCGGCGGCGCCATGGCCTGCTGGATGACCGCCACGATCGCCGGCATCTTCCTCTGATACGGAGTCGCACACCTCCCGCAATTCTCACCGCCAAGAGTGCCGCACCGCCGAATCTCCATCAGATCACCGGATCGCTGCCTCTCCATCGGTGGCATTCATATACGGAGTCGCACACCTCCCGCAATTTTTGTAGCGAAGAGTGCGGCACCACCGAATCTCCATCCGACCACCGGATCGCGCGCATCTCCCCTCGAGCGCATTCAGAGCCTCTCGAATGCTCCTCGTGAGCCGGGCGCAGACCGCTCGCTCGCGATCGAACGCGCCAAAGACCTTCCGCAGTCCCCAAAAACATCTTTTCCGCCCGGCGCCCCAGGCGATGATAGGCGCCGCCATGGCTGACCCTGTCAAAGCAAGGATCGCGGGGTTCTCCCCATGAACAACGCGATCGAGTCGCGCATCGAGCTCCTCGCCGAATCGCTCGCGAAGCACGGGATCGAGCGCTTTGATCTCGCGGTCGTGCTCGGCTCAGGCCTGGGCGCCTTCGCTTCGTCACTTGCCGAGCCGCGGGTGGTTTCCTACGAGGAGATCGACGGCATGCCGCGCTCGACGATCACCGGTCACGCCGGTCGCTTCGTGCTGGGCGAGATCGGCGCGACGCGCGTGCTCGTGCAGCAGGGGCGCGCGCACCTCTACGAAGGCTGGAACGCCCACGATGCGACGCGCGCGGTGCGCGCCTTCGCGAAGCTGGGCTGCCGCGGCGTCGTGCTGACTAACGCGGCCGGCGGACTGCGCCGCGAATGGGCGCCCGGGACGCTGGTGAGGATCACCGATCACCTGAACATGCAGGGGCGCAGTGCGATACTCGCCCGTGAGCGTTCGTCCGGCCGGATCTACGGCGAAGCCTTCGGCGCCGCGCTCGAGCGTGGAGCGCAGGATGCTGCAGTCGCCCTACAGCGCGGCATCTACTGCGGCCTGTTGGGCCCGAGCTACGAAACTCCCGCCGAAATCCGCATGTTGGCAGGCCTGGGCGCGGACCTCGTCGGCATGAGCACCGTGGCGGAAGCCGGCGCCGCTCGCGCCGCGGGCATGCAGGTCGCAGGCATATCGCTCGTCACCAACCTCGCCGCCGGCATCAGTCCGACGAAGCTCGACCACCACGAAGTCCTCGCGGCCGGTGAAGCCGCAGCGGGACGAATCACTGAGTTGCTCCGAGCGGCCGTGCCGCACCTTGCTGCGGCAACGAAGACCTGATTCCGTCCTCGGACCCGCAGCGCGCCGCAGAGCGCGACCGTGAATACACCGTGATCGCGGCGTACCCTCTGCGATCATGATCCTCACTACCACTCCCAGCATCGAAGGTCGTTCCATCCGCGAGTACAAGGGCATCGTCACCGGCGAGGCGATCCTGGGCGCGAATGTCTTCAAGGACATTTTCGCTGGCATCCGCGATCTCGTCGGCGGTCGCTCGGGCACTTACGAGCGCGAGCTCGGCAACGCGCGGAAGATCGCGCTGGCGGAACTGGAACAGTCCGCGCGGGAACTCGGTGCCAACGCCGTTGTAGGCATCGACCTCGACTACGAGGTGCTCGGCCAAAGCAACGGCATGCTGATGGTCACGGCCAGCGGCACGGCGGTCGTGACCTGATCTCCGGTCCCGGGGGCTGGGACTCCTTGCCTCAGCCAGAATGCACGGGGCTCAGCGCTTCGCGTCGCGCACAACCACTCCGTGGGCCGTCTCCGCCATCACGAAGTCCGGCAGCAGTTTCTCGGTGGCGCGGATCGCCCATTCGCCGTCGAAGAGGATCACAAGCCGGCCGCGCGCGTCCTCGGTGATCAGGCCAGTGTAGGCCGTCTCCAACGCCTCCGCCTTGACCACGCCGCCGTCCTTGCGCGAGACCCAGCGCGCGAATTGGAACGGCGCGCCTTCGAAGCGCATCTCGACGCCGTACTCGCTCTTCAGGCGGTACTTGACCACTTCCATCTGCAGTTGCCCGACTGCGCCCATGACGAAGTCGCCCGCCGGCGCGTCGGGGCGGCGGTAGACCTGGATCGTGCCCTCCTGGCTCAACTGCTCGATGCCACGGATCAACTGCTTGCGCTTCGCCGGATCGATCATCACCACGCGCGCGAAGTGCTCGGGCGCGAAACTGGGGATGTCCTCGTACCGGAACTTCGATCCAGCGGTCAGCGTGTCGCCGATTTCGAACACGCCGGGATCGTGGATGCCGATCACGTCGCCGGCGAAGGCTTCGTCGATGATCGTGCGCTCCTGGGCCATGAACTGGGTCGGATTCGCCAGGCGGATTTCGCGGCCCGTGCGCACGTGCAGGGCCTTCATCCCACGCTCGAAACGGCCCGAGCAAATGCGCAGGAAGGCCATCCGGTCGCGGTGAGCGCGGTCCATGTTGGCCTGGATCTTGAAAATGAAACCTGAAAACTCCGGGTCGTGAGGTTCGACCGAGCGCAGGTCCGTGGGTCGCGCGCGCGGTGGCGGCATCAGCTCGATGAAGCTGTCGAGGAACGCGGACAGGCCAAAGTTGTTGATTGCGCTGCCGAAGAACATTGGCGAGAGCTCGCCGCGCTCGAAGCGCTCGCGGTCGAATGAATCGCCGGCGCTGTCGAGCAACTCCACGTCGTGGCGCAACTGATCGTAGCCCGCGTCGCCCAGTTCCTGCGCGAGCAACGGATCGTCGAGTCCGCTGATCGCCACCGGCGCCACTTCCGACCCCTGCAGCGACGACGAATTCGCGCGCGCCGCGTCGAACAGGTGCACGTTCTTTTGAAAACGGTGGTACACGCCGCGGAAGCGCCCGTCGCGGTAGATCGGCCAAGTGACCGGGTACACGCCGATCTCCAGCACGTTCTCGACTTCGCCGACCAGGGCGAAGGGCTCGCGGCCGTAGCGGTCGAGCTTGTTCACGAACGTGAAAATCGGAATCGCCCGTTCCTTGCACACGCGGAACAGCTTGCGCGTCTGTTTCTCAACGCCTTTGGCGCTGTCGAGCAACATCACCGCGCCGTCTACGGCGTGCAGCGTGCGGTAGGTGTCCTCGGAAAAGTCCGCGTGGCCCGGCGTGTCCAGCAGGTTGAGTTCGTGACCCTGATAGGGGAACTGCAGCACACTGGTCGTGATCGAGATCCCGCGCTCGCGCTCCATCTCCATCCAGTCGCTGACGGCGTTCGAGCGGCCACGCTTGGCGTGCACGGCCCCGGCGAGGTGAATCACGCCTCCATAAAGGAGCAGCTTCTCGGTCAGGGTCGTCTTGCCCGCGTCGGGGTGCGAGATGATCGCGAAGGTACGCCGGCGTGCGACCTGGCGGGTGAGCTCAGCATGCGTGATCATCGAGGTGTCGCCCACGTTTTGGGGGCGAGGAGTCTCATCGCCGGGGACTCCGCCGTCAAGGCTTCGAGAGATTACACTCTGCGCCCCATGTCGCCCCTCCGGCAAGACTCGACCTCCTTGGACTTGCGCGCCATCGCGCATCGCGCTGCCGTGCGCGCTTTGGCGGAGCGCGGAAGCGAGACCGCGGCCGGCGCTCAACTCGAAGGCGTGCATGTGGCCGTCACATCGCCAGGAGCTGAAGTCGCGGCGACGAAGAAGGCGCGCGGCCGCGAGCTGATCGACGCCTCGAGTCTGCGCGGCGTGGCCGATGGCGCTCAATTTCCGGTTCCTCGCGGGGCGATCGTGACGGATCTCGCGCGCGAAGAGGCGCTGCGGCGGAAAATCACTTTCGCAGATGGCGTTGGCGTCGGTGCGGCGCGGGGCACGCGGCGTGTGGCCCTCGGCGCTGACCACGGCGGATTCGCGCTCAAGCAAGAAATCCTCTCCTGGCTGACCCAATTCGACGCCATCGGCATCGACCTGGGGACGCGTGACACGAATCCCTGCGATTACCCCGATTTCGCGCGGGCCGTGGCCCAGGCAGTCGCCCGCGGCGAAGTGGACTTTGGAATCCTGATCGATGGGGCAGGCATCGGCTCGGCGATGGCGGCCAACAAGGTGCCAGGTGCGCGCGCGGCGAATTGCCAGGACGTCGCCATGGCGCGCAATGCGCGCGAGCACAATTTTGCCAACGTTCTCACGCTCGGCGCTTCTCTGCCGCGCAACGTCGTCTACCAGGTCGTCCACACGTTCCTCTCGACGCCCACGGGCGCCGAGCGCCACGCGAAACGCGTGCAGAAGATCAGCGCGATCGAGACCCACTACATCCAGCAAGCGCGCAAGCCATGAGCCCTGCACAACCTGTTTCGATTACGCCCGCCGAGCTGGAAGACCTGCTGACCGAGGTGGCGCGCCAGATCCTCGAGCGCGGCCCAAATGCCTTGAAAACAGGCGCATTGATCGAGGTTGAACTGTCGGAGGAGGGCGTTCGCGAGTCCGTGGATCTTGGGGCCTGTCGCGTGGGCAGTTGCGGCTGCACGCCGCCGGCGCTGACGGGATTGGCGAGCTACATCGACCACACCCTGCTCAAGCCCGAGGCGACCTTGGCTGAGATCGATCAGCTGTGCGCCGAGGCCATGGCCAACCATTTTGCGAGCGTGTGCGTCAATTCCAGTCACGTGCGCCGCTGCGCCGAGATCCTGTCGAATTCCGGAGTCCTGGTGTGCAGCGTGATCGGCTTTCCTCTGGGGGCAGCCTCCAGCGAAGTGAAGGCCTACGAGGCTCGTCGCGCAATCGAAGATGGCGCGTGCGAAATCGACATGGTGCTCGCCATCGGCCTGTTGAAATCGGGGCAGGTAGAGCGCGCGGAGGCGGATATCGCGCTGGTTGCCAAGACCTGTCACTCGCTCGGCGCGCGCCTGAAAGTGATCCTCGAGACTTGCCTGCTGACCGACGCCGAGAAAGTCAGCGCCTGCAAGATCGCCAAACGCGCGGGCGCCGACTTCGTGAAGACCTCCACCGGCTTCAGCAAGGGTGGCGCCACCGCAGCTGACATCCAACTCATGCGCGAGACGGTCGGCCCAGTGATGGGGGTCAAGGCCTCCGGCGGCGTTCGCGACCAGGCGACGGCCAAGGCGCTGATCGGCGCCGGGGCAACTCGCCTCGGCGCCTCGGCCTCCGTCGCGATCGTCAAGGGCACCGCCGGCGCGGGCACCTACTGACGCGGGAGCAGCAGGCTAGGCTCAGGCCGTCGGGTCGGCCCCGGCGTCGAAAATGCCCTGGGAGAGCAGCCTGGCGGCGATCATGAACTCGTCGGATTCGTGCCCGAGGGTCGCTCCTCCAAGGCGGACGTCCAGCGGCGTCAGGCCGGAGTACTGCACCGCGATTTGCCACACACGCAGGACGTCTAGGACCCGGTCCTCCAGCTTGCGTCCGGCCGGAACCTGCCAAATGAAGTCCTGGCAGCCGTCCGCGATGGCATCCATGCAAATCTCAGGTAGATCGCATGAACTTGCCTGCCGGATCCAGGCCCCGCGCGGCTTAGGGTGGAAGGGAGAACCACCTCGCAGGCCCCACAGTCGCAGGTTGTCGTGGGCCCGAAGGCGCCATTCAACGACGTCCACCAGGGGGGAAGACAGGTCGGGTCGGGGGAGTATCAGGAGCCCGCGGTGGGCGCTCTGCATGAGATCCAGACGGCGCCGCCAATAGCCCGGCTCCAATAGAAGGGGGGTTGGAGTATGACGGCTGGGTGGACCCATTCGGGACGGTAGCCGAGGGGCCTCCCGTCCCGAACGCGGATTCTCGGGAGATTGATTGGAGATCGCCGTCCGGAGGGGCCCGAGGCGCCGCTTTCGAGAGTCTCCGCTGACCTCGGCCGCCTGGCACTCGCCGGGCCAACTCGTGGCAGTGGCCCAATTTAGAGGTTGCCGGCCCTCGCGAGTCCGATCCTTGAGCCCGGACCCCTGCCTCAGTTGAGCGCCGGCGAGCCAGTTCGGGCCTGCTCCTGCGGCGATTCAACGCCATCGGGGACGCGGGATCCCGAGCATGTAAGTGAGCCGTAATTCCGGGGCGGACAGGACTTAGGGGCTGGGGACCCTAGCGTTCCGGCGCGCGCCTCTCCTATCATGCCGCCCCTTCGCGAGCGCGGATTCTCCGAGCTTCGAAGGATCCGCCGCGGCGGATTCGTCGGCCGGGGACTCCCGGACGGCGGGCCCACGCGGCTGCCTCGACCCCATTCGCCTCCCCGATCCACTCAACGGAAGGAAGTAAGGGCGTGCAGCAGTCCGCTTCAACCGCGCGCAAGTCGCGCCTGTGTCTACTCACGCTTGCCGGCGCCCTCAGCGTCAGCTTCGCCATCCACGGCGTCTCGGCCCAGGCATTCACCGCGGCGACCCCACGGCGGGAGGCTGCCGACGAAACCAAAGCTGCCCCCGCGCCGGAGCCCAAGAAGGCCGAGGTCATTGTGCTGCGCGCGGAAAAGTTGATCGTCCGGCCCGGGCATGTCATCGAGGGCGGCAGCGTCCTCGTCGAAAACGGGATCATCACCCAGGTCGGGACGATCGTCACGCCCCCTGAGGGCGCGCGCGAGATCAAGGGCGCGGTGATCTGCGCAGGCTTCATCGACCCCTGGTCCGTCTTCGGGGTCGACGGCGAGTCGGCCGCGGAGCAGCGCACTTCGCCGGCAGTGGCGACCAGCGACTCCCTCGATGGCTATGTCGACCCCAGGCTGCGCAAGGACCTCTTGCGCGCGGGGATTACTTCGTTGCGCACCCAGATCGGTGTGCTCGCCCGCACCAGCGGAACCAGTTCGTCCCTGCGGCTGCACCCCACCCTGCCCCTGGACCAGGTCATGCTCTCCGACGAGACCTGCCTGTCGATGACCCTCGGCGTGCGGATGAACGGCGGTGGCTCGGACCCCTTCGAGCGCCTTTCCGACGTGGAGCGCCTGGCCGGGATGATCTCTCAGGGCGAGGCCTACGCCTTAGATCGGATCGAGTTCAACCACGAGATGGCGGAGTGGGTGAAGAAGATCGCCGAGAAGCAAAAGGAACTCGACGAGGGCTTCAAGAAGGCCAAGAAGGACCGCGACAAGGAAGTCGCCGACGCCAAGGAAAAAGGGAAGGAGTTCAAGGAGAAGGAGTTCAAGGAGGACAAGCCTCCGAAGGTCCCCAAGGTCGATCTCGACAAAGCCGTGCTGTCGCGCGTTGCGGAAGGTCGCATTCCGCTGGTGGTCGAAGTTCACCGCTCGTCACAGCTGCGCGCACTGATCAGCGCCACCGAGGGTTTCACGCGTCTGCGCCTGATCATTGCGGGGGGAACGGACGCCCTTGACGTGGCGCCCGATCTCGTTCGTCGCCGCATTCCCGTCCTCGTTTGGCCCCAGCCCCTCGGCACCACGACCGTGCCCGAGATGGAGCGCTACGACCTCGCCTTGGCCGGACGCCTGCAGGCCGCGGGAGTCACCGTGCTCCTCGGCAGCGGCGGCCGCGCGCCCTACGCGACCCGTGAATTGCCGCTGATGGCACAGCTTGCCATCGGCAATGGGCTCAGTCGCGAGGCTGCTTTCTCGGCGCTCACGCTCGGCGCGGCCCGCGCCTTCGATCTCGACCATCGCGTCGGATCGGTGGAATTCGGCAAGGACGCCGACTTGTTGGTCCTTGACGGCGAACCGCTCGCCGGCGCCACCCGCATCCAATATGTGCTGTCCCGTGGAGACGTCGTGATCACCCCTGAGGATCGCTAGACCATGCTTTCACTGCTCCTCACCCTCGCGCCCCTGGCTTCCGGCTTCCTCGGGACACCTGTGCCCGTGCAGTCGGGCAGCTACGCGATCCAGGCGCGCGTCTTGTATCTCGGCGACGGTCGCACGCTCGAGCGCGGAATCCTGATCGTCGACGAAGGCAAGATCAGCTCGGTCAGCGCCGGCACCAACCTGCCCAATGGCATGCGGCTGGTGCAGCACGACGGAGCGATTTCCCCTGGGCTCATCAGTGCCCGAGAGGAGTCGAACCTTGGAGCCGAGGCGCAAGACGGCACGCGCGCGATGCTGCCCCTGGCCCAGGTGGTGGACGCGTTCGACCCGACGTCGAAGGAACTGCGAGCGGCCGCGCGGGCCGGCGTGACGACGGTGCTACTCGCGCCCTCGGCCTCGAGCCTCGTCGGGGGACAGACAGCCGCGGTCAAATCCGCCGGCGGGCGGATCCTCAAGCGCAGTTCCCATCTGGCGATCGCGCTTTCGAGCGCGTCCCTGCGCATGGACACGCCGCCCACGAGTCCCATGGGCGCAATCGCTGTGCTCGAAGCACAATTGTCCGCCAACGGGCCGGTCTTCGCCGACGTCAAGTCCGGCCGATTGCCGTTGTTGATCCACGCGGTGCAACCCCACGAGATCCTGCGCTCGATCGAGTTCGCTACGCGCAACAAGTTGAAGGGCAGCCTGTGGGCCGCGCCCCTGGCCGGGGAATTGGCGGAGTCGATCCGCACCGCGGGCTTGAGCGTCGTGCTGCAAGCATTCAGCGGCGGCGAAAACCTGCGCGAGATCCGTTCCGTGGCCGCCCTGGCCAAGGCCGGAGTGCCCTTCGCGTTCGGTATCGATGTTGCCAACGGCGGGCCCGATGCCCTGCGCCTGGGCGCAGCCATGTGCCTGCGTGAAAATGTCGATCGCAAGGCGCTCGACAAGGCGCTGTTCAGCAACGCCGCGACAATTTGCGGCGTCGGCGAGCACGTCGGCCTGCTCGAGCGCGGGTACGACGCCGACTTCCTTCTGTGGAGCGGGGATCCGCTCGACCTGACCAGCCGCCTCGAGGCCGTTTACATCGACGGAGTGCGCGTCGACACCACGAAGCAATGACTTTTTCGATCCACCTGCCCGTCGTTTTGGCTCTGTCCCTAGCGTCGCTGCCCGCAGGCGCGCAGGAGTCGAAGGAGCCGTCGAATAGCTGGAACGTTTTCGCCGACCAGGTGTTCACCTCGGACGGCGACGTGATCAAGAACGCCATGGTGCGCGTGCAGGACGGCAAAATCGTCGCGATCACGCCGGGAACCAGCGCGGGCAGTTCCGACTCGTCCCTGCGCGCGTCAGCGATGACCGCCGGGATGATCGACCTGTCGGCCCGCATCCACCTTGGCTTCGGCTCGGTCGAGCAGACGAGCGAAATCATGCCGGACATGCGCGTCTCTGATGCGCTCGACCTGTTCGACGAAGCCTGGATGCGCACGGCAAAGAGCGGCGTCACCACGGTGCTCGCCAATCCGCGCGACGACGACGTGATCGGCGGCCTGGGCATCGCCCTGAAGACCGCCGGAAAAGCGACGATCGCGGCGCGCACGCTCAAGGCCGATGCCGTCTTGCGCGGCGCGATCGGCTCGCAGCCCTCCTCGCGAAACCATCCGGCTTTCGGATCGCCCGCGGACATTTTTTCGCGCCGGCCGACGACCCGCATGGGTGTGGAGTGGGAATGGCGCAAGGCGATGTACGACGCCGCGGCCTCCCGCGGTGACAAGTCGCGCGTCTATCGCGGCAGCGAGCATGTGCTCGAAGTCCTCGACGACAAGTTGCCCCTGTGCATCCAAGCCTGGACCACCCAGGACATCCGGACCGCGGTCTTCCTTAAAGAAGAAATCGAGCGCGAGAAGCTCGGCACGCCGAAGCTGATCATCGATGCGGCCGCCGAAGCCTGGAAGGAGCCGCAGTTGCTCGTGCGCAGCAAGGCAATGGTCGTGCTGCCGCCGTTTCCGCTACAGGGCCGCACGGGCGAGGGCTCGTTCATGGCCGCGGGCACCGCGAAAATGCTCAGCGATCTCGGCGTGCCTATCGCGCTGTCGAGCCACGGAGCCGTCGCCGCTGAACTGTTCCTCGATCGCCAAGCCGGCATGGCCATGCGCGGGGGGCTGTCCTTCGACGCCGCCCTCGCGGCGGTCACGATTGCGCCGGCGCGCATGATCGGCGTGGACGCACGCGTCGGCTCGATCGCCGTCGGCAAGGACGCGGACCTGGTCCTGTGGTCCGGCGTGCCCTTCGAATTGACATCGCGCGTGGTTGGGGTCCTCGTGGACGGCCGCCTCGTGCTCGATCCCCGTCCGCCCCAAGACTCCGCTTCGGCGAAGTAACGCCCGTTTCCGTTGCCCTGCCATCCCGTTCGTTCCCTCCCGGACTCCCACGCATCATGAGTCAGAAGATCACGCGCTCACTCGTTCTCGCTCCCGCCTTGCTGACGTCCCTGTTCGCGGCTCCCGTCCTCGCGGACGGAAAGCTGGCGATCAAGGTCGGTCGCATCATCACCATGAACGGTCCTGAGATCGTCAATGGTGTGATCCTGATCGAGAACGGGCGCATCACCGCGGTCGGCACCAACCTGAAGCTGCCCTGGGACGCGGTTGTCATCGACCAGCCCAAGATGGTGGCGTTCCCGGGCATGGTCGAAGCCCACAGCGCGCGCGGCATGGACCGTCCCAACGAGAACATCGATGTGGCCCCGTTCCTCAGCGTGGCCGACTCGATCGATCCCGTGGGTTTCTACTTCGAAGACGCACTGCGCTGGGGCATCACGACGATCAACGTGCAGCAGGGTCCTGAGTGCGTCATCGGCGCCCGCGGCATGATCGTCAAGCCGGTCGGCATCACGATCGAGGACATGCTGGTCAAGCCCGACGGCGGACTGAAGATCTCGGCATCGCCCAAGCGCGGCAACTCGCCGGCGACACAGCAGCAGGCCCTGCGCGCCGCCTTTGCCGACTTGCGCACGTACCTGGATGACATCGTCCGCGACAAGAAGCAGGGCGGCGACCGCGCCAAGCGCGAAGCTCTGTTCCAGGGCCGCGACCTCGAGGGCGAAAAATCCAAAGGCAAGCCCATGGGGGGCAGCGCCTGGAAGGTGGAAGGCCTAGAGCTCATTCCGCGGGGCGAAATCGACGAGAAGCAAGAGCCGCTGCTCGCGCTCGTCGAAGGCCGGATCCCAGCCTTCATTTATTGCGCGCGCCCCATGGACGTGGAGCGCGCCCTTGAAATCGCGCGGACGAACGGTTTCCTCGCCCGCACTACGCTGGTTTGCTACACGGCCTGCTGGAAAGCCGCGGACTCGATTGCCGCCGCTGGAGTGTCCGTTGTCCTCGAGGGGCCGCTCGTGCAGCTCGAGCGCGACCCGATCACCGGCAAGGAGATCGAGACCTTCGTTCCGAAGATCTTTGCGGACAAGAAGATTCCCTTCGCGCTGAGTTCGACGAACACCACCACGGAATCGCTGTGGTTCCAGGCCGCCACCGCGGTGGGTCTGGGTCTGCCGCGCGAGATGGCGCTCAAGGCCGCCACCGTAGTGCCGGCCACAATCCTCGGTCTGCAGAAGCGCGTCGGATCGATCGAAGTGGGCAAGGACGGGAATGTGCTCCTGTTCAGCGGCGATCCGCTTTCGGTGACGGCCTTCGTCGAGCATGTGATCGTCGAAGGCAAGCCGGTCTACGACCGCTCGAAGGACATCCGGGTCAAGGCGTTGCTCGAGGGCAAGCAGCCTCCGGGAACTGCGGCGGCCGATGAAAACGGCAAGACCGCGCCCGCCACGGCAGCGCATCCGCACGACGACACCGGCACGGTCCCCCTGGACGAGCCAGAACCGAAGAAGAAGGACTGAGCGAGGCCTCGCACCATGCGCACAGTCGTACTCACCTTCTCTCTCGCGGCGCTCCTCGCGGCGCACGCGCCGGCACAGGGTTCCAAGGCCGTGGCCCTCAAGGCCGGCACCATTCACCTGGTCAACGGCGGCGTCGTGCTGTCCGGAGGCGCGACGATTCTCGTGCGCGATGGCCGCATCGAGGCCTTCGGCAAGCACGTGAACGTGCCCGTCGATGCGACCATCGTGGACTACGGTCCCGATGCCGTGATCGTCCCCGGCCTGATCGCAGCCACGAGTTCCTACGGCGCCGGGGCGCCCTCGGCGCGTACCGCCGACTTCAGCATTCGCGCCACCGACAACATCGACGTGTTCTCGAACAACACGTTGGAGGACGTGTGGGCTGGGGTCACCAGCGCCTACATTTCGCCCGCCAGTGGTCGCCTCGTTGCCGGACAGGGCGCGGTGATCAAGTTGGCGGGCGACACGCTCGAGCAGCGCATCGTTCTCTCGCCCGCGGCGATCGACGGTTCGATCACCGAGGAGGCGCGCGGCACGCCCGGCTATTGGACGCCGCCGATTCCGGCCACTGCTGATGTCGGCCTGGGCCTGCAGCAGCGCCAGTTGCCGCAGTCGGCCATGGGGGCCATCGTCGCCCTGCGCGAGATCGCCGACGTGTTGCGCGGCGGGAAGGACACAGGCGAGTACGGGCCCTCGCTTGAGAGCGATGGGCGCGCCCTGTGGAAGTCGCGCGCGCCCTGGCGCGTCGAGGCGCAGAGCGCCTATGAAATCCGCGCACTCCTGAGTTTTGCCGTTGAAACGCGCTTGCCGCTGATCATCAACGGCGGTCGGGATGCTGACGAACTCGCCGAGGAACTCTCTGGTGCCAGCGTGTCGGTGATTTTCGAGGTTGACATGCAGCCCAACAGCGGCGGTCGCGACTTGGGTCGCGGCGATGACGTCGTCTGGCCGCGCTACGACGTGTGCGCGAAGCTCGCCGAGAAGGGCGTGCCGATCGCGATCTCGCCCTCGCGAAGCATGCGTCCGCGGTCAATTCGCTACGCGGCAGCCCTGGCCTCCCGCGGCGGACTGTCCCCTGAGGCGGCCCTGCGCGCCATCACGCTCGGGCCGGCGGAAATCCTCGGTGTATCGCAACGCCTGGGTTCGATCGCAGTCGGCAAGGACGCGGACTTTTGCGTCCTCAACGGCGCGCCGATCCTGGCGACCTCCAGCGTGCTCGCTACTTGGATTTCCGGCGAAGAGCGTTGGAATTCCGCGCGCGACACGGTCATCGACGCCGACGCGCGCGCACGGGCCGCCGGTGTTTTTGGCTCGGACGCTGCGCGCTCCATGCCCGTGCTGCCCGGCCCCGTAGTGATCGAAGTCGATGAGCTTTACCTCGGCGACGGCCACGTGTTGCGACCGGGTCATGTGCTGCTCGACAAGGGTCGCATCATCGAAGTGGGCCAGCGCGTTTCCCATCCCGCCGGCGCCACCGTCGTGCGCGGTCGCGCTGCCATGCCGGGCATGATCGACGCGTTTGGCTTCCTCGGACTCGAGGGCTCCCAGCGCACTCCGGACGCGGACTTCAAGTTTGCGCGTATCGTCGAAGCCGGTGACGCAACGGATCGTCGTGTGGCCAAGGCCGGGATCACGACGGTGGTGCTCTCACCGCGCGGCCTGAATCCCGCGGGCGTCAACATGATGGCCTACAAGCCCGCTGGCGATCAGCTCTCGACGATGATCGTCCAGGACCCGGCCGCCATGCGCATGCTGTGGTCGGATCGCAAGCGAAGTGAATCGGGACGCGTCGTGCGCGACGCGCTCACGAAGGCCGTCGAATACAAGAAGAAGTGGGAGACCTACGAGGAGGCCAAGGCCAAGTGGGTCCCGCCGCCGCCCGCGCCTGTTGTCGAGCCGAAGAAAGAAGGCGAGAGCGACAAGAAGCCCGAAGACGCCAAGGACGGCGAGAAGAAGGAAGAAAAGAAGGACGAGAAGAAGAAGGAAGAGGAAGGCGACCCGGTCAATGGGATTTGGGAGGCCAAGCTGGTCGTTCCGCCCTACAGCGAGCCTTCGAATTTCCGTCTGCGCCTCGAGCGCGACGGCGAGACCCTGACCGGCTCGTTGCGCTGCGACCCGATCTCGAGCTCGCTGATCGAGCTCACCGGCAGCTACGTCGAGAAGGAGAAGGAGAATCCCAAGGACGCGAAGAAGGGCGCGAAGGACCCCGACGGCGACAAGAAGGAAGACGCCAAGAAGGAAGACGCCAAGAAGGAAGACGCCAAGAAGGAAGACGCCAAGAAGGAAGACGCCAAGAAGGAAGACACGAAGAAGAAGGGCAAGGAACCGCTGAAAGAGCGCAAGTTCGAAGCCACCGGAAACGGATCCCGCGGCGTGGTCACCCTGAGCGGAGAATTCAAAGACGGCAAGCTCGATGGCAAGCTGATGCTCGGCGAAACCGAGGTCAAGTTCGTGCTCGAGCGGACTTCCAAGGAACTCGAATACGCTCGCCGTCCCGAGCGCCGCCGCATCAAGGACGAGGCCAAGCCTGAGGCCGCCAAGGGTGAGCCGCGCGCACCGGGCATCGACGCCAAGCTCGAGGGTTTGCGTCAGGCCATGCTGGGCAAGCGCGCCGTGATGGTGGACGTCGACCGCGACGACGAGATTCTCGAGTGCGTTGCCGCTTTCGAGGCTGCGGGGATCAAGCCCATTCTCTTCGGCGCTGGCGACTCCGTTAGGATCGCCGCGCAACTGAAGGGACGCATCAGCGGCGTGCTGCTATCGCCGGCAATCAACAGCTTTGACTCGCGCCTCGGCGCGGGTAGCTGGACCAACCGCTACGCCGAGTTGGTCGCAAACGGCATCGACATCGCCTTCAAGAGCGAGGCTGAGGAAGGCGCAGCGGAACTTCCGCTGCTGGCTTCCTACGCCGTGTCCCAGGGCCTGTCGCCCGACGTGGCATTGCGGGCGTTGACTTCGGGTGCGGCGCGCATGCTGCGCATCGATCAGCGGGTCGGAACTCTGGCCGCGGGCCTCGACGGCGACGTGCTGCTCCTCGACGGTTCTCCCCTGGATCCGGCCACGAGCGTCTTGCGCACCTGGGTTGCAGGCAAAGAGATCCGCTAGTTGTTCCCACGCGGGAGCTCCTCCCGTCTCAGGTCTAGTTCGCACGGCGGAAACCCCATGAATCATCACATCACGAAGCACGGCCTGAGCATGATCGCGGCCACGCTGCTCGCGGGCGCTGCCTTGGCTCAGGCTCCGGCACAATCGCCGGACCGCGACCCCGGCAGTCGCGGGGCTCCTGGATTGGCGCTGAAGACGGTCAAGGCCCTGGTCGCCACCTGGGACGGTCCTCAGGTGGTGGACAACGCGCTCGTGCTCGTCAAGGACGGCAAGATCGTCGGCGTCGGCCCGTCCTCCGAGATGAGCGTGCCCGAGGGCTTCGTGCTCGAGGACGTGGGCTCCAACTGGCTGATGCCCGGCATGATCGACTTGCACTCGCACGTCGGTGGCTCCATGGACATCAACGACATGGTGCTGCTGGCCAACCCCGACCTGCGCGTGAAGACGTCGGTCGTGCCGTTCAACCCGAATATGCAGCGCGCTCTGGCCGCAGGAGTGACGGCGTGCCTCTACATCCCGGGTTCGGGCACGAACATTGGCGGACAGGGAATCCTGATCAAGACCGGTGTGGCTCGCTTCGAAGACGCGGTGATCCGCGACCCAGGTTCGTTGAAGGTCGCCCAGTGGGGCAACCCCGAGGGTTGGACCGTCGGCATCGGCATGGCGTTCGAGAACTGGAACACGCGCAACACGCTGCAGCGCGGCATGGCCTACGCGAAAATGCGCAAGGCCGCCGAGGACGGCAAGGGCCCAGCGGTGGCGCGCAATCCGCAGTGGGATGTGTTCCCCGAACTGCTGGCCAAGCGTGTGCAGGTCTCGACGCACACTCAGGTCTACCAGGTCGTGCTGATGACGATCACGATGATCAAGGAAGAGCTCGGCATCGACGTGTACATCGACCACGGCGAATTCCAGGGCTTCCGCGCTGCGGAGCGCGCGCAGGCGTCGGGGGTGCCCGCGATTCTCGGGCCGCGCAACTTCGATCGCACGTACAAGGGCTTCGTCGGCATGGACACCGACGGCAAGTGGATCGGTATCGCGGCCGAGTATCAGAAGCGCGGGCACAAGCAGATCGGTTTCAACACCGACGCGCCGGTGATTCCCGCCGAGGAATTGTTCCTGCAGGCGTCGATCGGCGTGCGCTACGGCATGGACAACTCGAACATGGACACCGTGCGCGGCTTGACGATCGTGCCCGCGAAGACCGCCGGCATCGATCACCGCGTGGGCAGCCTCGAGGTCGGTAAGGACGCGGACATCATCGTGATCTCCGGCGACCCGGCCGATCCGCGCAGCCACGTGCTCAAGGCGCTGATCGAAGGCAAGCGCGCCTACGACGCGTCCACAGAAGGACAGCGTTTCTAGATGGTGAGTCCGCGTCCCACGACTGCTCAGCACCCGGTCACGCGCAGCCTGGTTGGCGCGGCGCTGATCGCGTGTCTGTGCGCGTGTCGCGCGAACGGCGCCGGCAACGGCGAGTTGGACGCGGAACGGGCGCGATCTTCCGCAAGCCGCCTCTCCAACGTTCCGGAGGGCGTCGAAGTGCGCCTCGCGGGTCACGGCGAGCGCCTGGCCTTGCGCGCAGCCAAGGTCCTGACGGTTTCCGAGGACGGCCCGGGCTACGTGGACAACGCGATCGTGCTGATCAAGGACGGCCGGATCGAGCGCGTCGGCCCGGCCTCGATGATCGAGGTCCCGCCGGACTATCCCCTGGTGGACCTCGGCTCGCGCTGGGTGATGCCCGGCATGATCGACCTGCACACGCACGTCGCGGGCAGCCCCACAGCGAACGACATCAACGACATGGTGCTGCAGACCAACGAAGGGCTGCGCGCCAGCGTTGCCGTCGTCCCCGGCACCGAGATGCTGCGCCGCGAAGTGGCCGCGGGGATCACCACCGTGCTTTACATCCCGGGCTCGGGCACGAACATCGGCGGCGCGGGCGTCTTGCTGAAGACGGGCTTGCCAACGTTCGAAGCCATGCGAGTGCGCGATCCCGGCTCGCTGAAAATCGCCCAGGGCGACAACCCGACGCGCTGGGGCTACGGCATGGGCCGCAGCATGATGAACTACCACATTCGCGCGCAGGTCCGAAAAGGACTGGCCTACGCGAAGGAGTGGCGCGAGTACGAACAAAACTCCGGTCCCAAGCCAGCGATCAACCCGCAGTTCGAGGTTTTTCGCGCGCTGCTTGAAAAGGACACGCAAATCTCGACCCACACCCAGAGCTATCAGCTCGTCATGACGACGATCACGATGCTCAGTGGCGAGCTCGATCTCGACGTGTACATCGACCACGGCGAGTGGCAGGGCTATCTGGCGTCGCCCCTGGCACTGAAATATGGAGTCAGCGCAATCTGTGGGCCGCGCGAGATCGACGCGCCCAATCCGCCGCGCGTGGACACCGACGGACGCATCGTTTCGGTCTCCGGCGGATACCAGCAGCGCGGTTTGACGAACGTCGGTTTCAACACCGACGCTCCCGTGGTGCCCGGCGAAGAACTCGCTGTGCAGGCGACCATCGGCGTGCGCTACGGTTTCAACGGCGATCAGATGCAGGCCGTGCGCGGCCTGACGATCGTGCCGGCCATGACCGCGGGCATTGCCCATCGCGTCGGCAGCATCGAGGTCGGCAAGGATGCGGATCTGATCGCCATCGGAGGCGATCCCGCGGACCCGCGCCACTCGGTCGAGGTCGTGTGGATCGAAGGCCGCCAGGTCTACAACGCAGCGGAGGGCCGCACATGGTAGCCCTGCGATTTGCGACGCTTTGCGCTTTGGGTGCCGTCGCCTGCCAGTCGACCTCGCCGTCGAGCGACAGCACGCGCGCGAGCGCGGACGCGTTCTCGGCCCTGGGTCCGGGCGAGAGCGGAGTGGCCATTCGCGCGGACAAGGTGTTCACGATGGACGCGGAAGATCGCGTCCTCGCTCCCGGCATGTTGCTCGTGCGCAACGGCAAGATCGCCGCCATTGGCGCGCACTTCGAAGTGCCCCAGGGCTTTGAGTTCGTTGACTACGGGACCGCGTGGCTCATGCCGGGTTGCGTCGACCTGCACACCCACATCCACGCCGGCGGATTCGGCGACATCAATGACATGGTGTTGCCGGTCAACCCGGAATTCCGTTCCTCGGCCACCGTGGTCCCGGGCAATCCGCAGATCGCGCGCGCGGTCGCGGGCGGTGTGACCACGCTGTTCGGCATCCCGGGCTCGGGAACGAGCATGGGCGGCGCGGGGATCCTGTACAAACCCAAGCTGCACGCCACTTTCGAGAGCGGCGTGCTGCGTGATCCGGGCGGCATCAAGGTCGCCCAGGACTCCAATCCCCAGCGCGGCGCAGGTGATCTGGGCAATTCGCGCGCGGGTTTGTCTTGGATCCTCCACGACATCAATGACAAGGCGCGGGCCGCCAATGCACAGGGGCGCCGCGATCCAGGCCTCGAGAACTTGATGAAGGTGCATTCGCGCGAGCTGCCGATCCTGATCCATACCGCGGGTTCGGACGGAGTAGGAAACACGGCGCGCATGTGGCGCGGTCGCTATCCCGTGCGCTCCGTGCTTTCCCACGGCTGTTTCGACGCGTGGAAGGTCTCGCCCTTCGTGGCCGAGATGGGCATGCCCGCGAACAACGGCCCGCGCACGATCGAGTACTCCTCCACGCGCGACGGCCGGATCACCGGCATCGTCTCCAAGTACCTTGACGCCGGAGTGCCGCTGGTTTCGCTCAACACCGATTCACCTGTGGTGCCCCAGGAGGAGTTGTTCCTCCAGGGAGCCATGAGCGCGCGCTACGGAGCCGACGGCTACACGATGCTGCGCGCCATGACGATTCATCCGGCGATCGCCTTCGGCATCGACGACCGCGTCGGCAGCCTCGAAGTCGGCAAGGATGCCGATCTCGTGCTGCGCACGGGAAACGCGCTCGATCCGCGGGCGGCGGTGGCTGCCGTGTGGATCGACGGACGCATTGAATACGACAGGGCACGTGATGGACAGACGTTCTAGCCCGCAACGAACCATGAAGACTCTCAACGCAATTCTCCTGGCCTCGCTCCCTGCGCTCGGTGGCGCGGCGGCGGTACCCGATGTCGTCGCCATCAAGGTCGGCAGGGCCGAGACCATTTCACACGGCGCGATCGAGCACGCGGTGATCCTGATCGAGGACGGCAAGATCGTCTCCATCGGTCAGGATTTGCCGATCGAGCGCGGCATCCCCGTGCTCGATCTCGAAGCCTGGGTCGCCATGCCTGGGCTCGTCAACGCCTATTCGCGCATCGGGCTCGACAGCCGCGCGGGCGACGAGTTCGACCCTCAAGTCAGTACTTACGACGAGCTTTACGCCGACGATTCTGACTACGACAAGCTGCTCGAGTACGGCGTCACCACCCTCGGCCTCTATCCCCCGGGTCGCGCTGTTCCGGGTCGCGCCGTGGTCGTGCGTCCAGGCCCGGATACGGCTGAGGAAATGCTCGTCGCGCGCGAGGCCTACCTGAAGTTCTACTTCCGCTCGGATTCGCGCTCGAAGAAAATGGTCAAGGACGCCTTCGGCAAGGTCGACGCCTACAACGAGAAAGAGAAGAAGGCCCGCGAGAAGTTCGACAAGGACAACAGCGGCAAGAAGACCGAGGAAAAGAAACCCGAAGAGAAGAAGCCGGAGGAGAAGACGGCTACACAGGACGGCGAGAAGAAGGACGAAAAGAAGGACGAAAAAGGCAAGAAAACCTACGTTCCGGCAGAACCGGACGAGAAGGTCAAGCCGTTCCTCGACATCCTCAACGGCAAGCTCAACATGCTTGTGAGCATCGGTCAGGCCGCCGACTTCCTGCACCTGATGGACGCCGTCGGCGAGCGCAAGCTCAGCTTTGACCTGCGCATCCCAATGACCCGGGAGATCGACATGTACGAGGTCAAGAAGCAGATGGGCGAGCGCAAGTGCCGCATCCTGATGGAGCCCGAGATCACCTTGACGCCCGGGACGATGCGCATGCGCAACCTGGCCCAGGAATTCGCGACCGCTGGTTCGAAAATCGTCTTCCTGCCCCGCGGCGATACGCTCAACGGACACAAGACTTGGCTGCGCAACGTCGGCGAAATCGTTGCCAACGGGCTTCCGCGCGAGACCGCGCTGCGGGCCGTGACGCTGGAGGCGGCGGAGCTGATGGGCGTCGGCGCGCGCCTTGGCAGCCTGGAAAAAACCAAGGACGCCAATATCGTTTTCTACAACGGTGATCCGCTCGAGGCCGGGACTTCGGTCATGGCCGTGATGCTCGAGGGAAGGATCGTGTTCGGCGAGGTGCCCCAATGAGCGTTTCCATGCTGCGAAAAGTGTTCGGCCTGCCGGCGTCCGCGCTGGTTCTTGGGTCGCTTGGTCTGATCCTCGCGCCGTCCGCCCGGGCCGCGACGCTTCAGGACCCCGCTCCGGCGGAAGGCGATGCATCCGGCGACAAGGATGGTGAGCCAAAGAAAGAGGCCAAGGAGGAGTGGTTCGCCGTCACGAACGCCGACGTGTTCACCGGCACAGGCTCACTGCTGCGCGGCATGACTGTTCTGGCCAAGAACGGCGTGATCACGAAGATCGCCACGGACGTGGAGCTTCCCGAGGGCGCGACGGTGCTCGACGCCAAGGGGATGCGCGTGTATCCCGGCCTCGTGGCGATCTCGTCGTCCGGGTTGCTCGGCGGATCGAGTGCGGAACTCGAAGACACCGTCGATCCCTTCAGCTCGCGCATGGTGCTCGGACTGGCCTCGGGGATCACATCGACCGGGATCGGCAGCGTGGCTGCGAAGCTCAAGCGCGGCGAGATCAAGGGCGTCGTGATGCGCGACAAGTTCTCGACGACGCTGTCCTACTCGACGTCGAATCCGTCCACCAAGCGCACGCTGGTGGAGAAGCTCGACGGAGCCGCGAGGTACCTGCGCGAGTTTCGCGAGTACGAAGCGAAGAAGGCGAGCAACAAGGAGCTCAAGGAACCGTCCAAGAAGGACGTCGATTCCTCGGTCCTTGCGGTGCTCAAGGGCGAGACCATGGCGCGCTTCAACGCCGACTCGCGCGAGGATCTGATCGGCATCGCGCGCGTGGCTCAGAAGTACGGCTTTCGGCCCGTGATCGACGGATGCGCCGAGGGTTGGACTGTGGCCGATGAGCTCGGCCGTGCAGGCGCCTTCGCGGTCCTCACGCCCCGCAATCGCAGCGACAAGAGCGAGGCCCTGGTACGCGCCGGTGGCACGAGCATCGAAAACGCCGCGATCCTCCATTCCCGTGGCGTCCAGGTCGTCATCATCCCGGCCACGCGCAGCGTCGATCTCGGCGGCATCGCGGGCCGCGACATCATGCACCTGCCGATCGAGGCCGACTTCGCCGTGCGCGGTGGCTTGCCGGAGAGCGCCGCCATCGCCGCGATCACGATCGTCCCGGCCCGCGTGCTTGGCGTCGATCACCGTGTCGGCACGATCGAGGTTGGCAAGGACTGCGATCTGCTGGTCATGGACGGCGATTTGTTGCACTACCAGACCTTCGTCCAGTACGCGATCGTCGACGGCAAGCAGGTGTACGACAAGGAAGCCGAGCTGTGGTTCGGTCACATCCGGCCGCGAACGACGCCGAGCATGGCGCCAGAAACTCGCGTCGACACTGGCGAGGAGGTGGATCCCAACGCGCCGCCGAAAGTGGATCCGCCCAAGGAAGGCGAAAAGCCCGACGAAGAGAAGCCGGTCGAGGGCGAGAAGCCCGGCGATGGTGAAACGCCGCCCCCGGAAACTCCCAAGGACCCGCCCAAGGAGGGCGGTGGCGGGTCGGACGGCTGAGCGCGACCCATCGGCCCGGGGGGAGTTTTCCACGGCGCCGCCGGTGGCCGACATGGGCGCAAGCGGTTTCCGGGCAAGAACTTACAGGCGCCACATCCGAGTTCCTAACAGCTCCCTAACCGTCCGCTGGGCGATTGTCCGCGACCTTTGCAGCAGTTAGGGTAACTCGCGCCCCGACAATGGCTTGGGGCGTCCATCCGCCATGGGTCCCCGTCCAGCATGATCCTGCGCGATTTGATGCGCCTGCTCGGTTCCGCCCGGCGGGACGGCCGCAATCTTAGTCCCGACGAAGCCTACCGCGCCTTCGAGCTGATCTGCTCAGGCGGCCAGAGCGAAATCCAAGTGGGTGCGTTCCTAATCGCACTGCGTTGGAAGGGCGTCACCGTGGACGAGTTGACTGCCTTCGCTCGCGCCGCGCGCGCCCTGGCGACGATCCCATGCCAAGGCATGGACAACCTGGTGGTGCTCTCGCCGCCCCACGACGGCGCGGACCATCTGCCGCCGCTCGAAGCGGCCGCTGGCATGGTCGCCGCCGGCGCCGGCGTGCGCGTGCTGA
>CANKOY010000033.1 GCA_947484275.1 Planctomycetota bacterium
CTGACGCTCAGGCTCGCGCTGACGCTCAGGCTCGCGCTGACGCTCAGGCTCGCGCTGACGCTCGGGTTCGGGCTGACGCTCAGGCTCGCGCTGACGCTCGGGTTCGGGCTCAGCGGCCTTCATGAACGGTCGCGCGGGGCGGCCGCGGCTGCCGCCGGGGCCGGGAGGCGGGACTTCGGGGATTTCCCAGGGCGCGGCGGAGAGGATGTCGCGCCAGCGGCCGGCGCTCTCGGGCGAGACGATCGTAACCGCTGCGCCCGAGCGGCCCGCGCGGCCCGTGCGGCCGATGCGGTGCGTGTAGCTCGAGACATCGTGGGGCACCGCGAAATTGATCACGTGGGTCACGTGGGCAACGTCGAGACCGCGCGAGGCCACATCGGTGGCCACCAGCGCCTTCACTTCGCCGGTGCGGAATGCGCCCATGACGCGAAAGCGCGAGGGCTGGTCGTAGCCGCCGTGGAGCGCCTTGATCGAGAACGGGAGCCGCTGCAGACGGCGCATCAGGTTGTCCACTTCGGTACGCCGGTCGCAGAAGACGAGGAACACGTCCTCGGGCGCGCTCTGCTCGATCATGCGAATCAAGCCCAGGGGCCGATCTTCGCGATCCAGGCGCATCCAGACTTGTTCGATGGTCTTGACCGTCGCCACACCCGCTGCGGTGGCGATCTCCGCGGGATTGCGCGTGGATTCGCGCGCCAGGGTCAGCAAGTCGGGCGGAAAGGTCGCGCTGAACAGCAGCGTTTGGCGCTCGTCGGGCGTGAAGCCGAGGATCTTCTTCACGTCGTCGATGAACCCGATCTCCAACATCTCGTCGGCTTCGTCGAGCACGACGAATTCGGTCCAGGGGAACGAAAGGAAGCGCTGCCCGTAAAGGTCGAGCACTCTGCCTGGCGTTCCGACGACAATTTGCGCGCCGGCCTGCAGCGCTTGAACCTGGGCTTGCATCGGCTCTCCGCCGACGACCAGCGCCGTCTTCAGGCCCTTGGCCGCGCCCAGCACTTCGAGCGTGCTTGCCACCTGCTGCGCCAATTCGCGCGTGGGGCACAGGATCAACGCCAGCACCGTCGAGCGCGCGGGATCGAGCTTGGCGACGATCGGTGCGCCGAAGGCCAGGGTCTTGCCCGTGCCGGTCTCGGCCTTGGCGATCACATCGCGACCGTCGAGCACCGGCCCGATGGCCAGTCGCTGGATGGGCGTCGGCACTTCGATTTTCATGCCGGCGATCGCGCCCTGGACCTCGGGTCCGAGATCCCAATGCCGAAACGTCGGGATGTCAGGCGGTTCGGCGGTGGGGTGCAGGGGCTCCGCGGCGGGGCCTCGGCTCGGCTTGCGCCCGTGAGAATTGCCGTGGGAGGAAGCGGGGCCGGGGCGGCGGCCACCGCGGCTAGGGCGGCTGGACTGGGATCGTTCGGTCACGGACGGTTCTCGCTACTTCGAAACTGGATCATTGAGGCGAGACAGGATACGCCCTTTGAGCGCGAACCCCGCGTGCGGGCGGTTTTTTCCTCCGCAGCGGCCCCTACAATCGCGGGCGGCGCATAGCGCAGACAGAGGACATCGCCATCGCCCACAGGAAATCCAAGCGAGCCGGGACAGGCATGCGCCGTCGCAATCGGCCCGGGAGTCCGCCCGGACAGCTGATCGCCGATCCCAACGCGCCCAAGCCGGACCTGCGAGCTCGATCCTACTCCCAGGATCGCCTCGATGAATTCCACGCGTTGACCCTGGCCGATTTGCCGGCGCTGAAGAGGCGCGGCGGGACACTGTGGCTCGACATCGCGGGCTTGGGTGATGCGTCAGTGATCGAGCAGGTCGGCGAGCTGTTTGGTTTGCACCGACTCGCGCTCGAGGACGTGATGAACAATCACCAGCGCGCGAAGGTGGAGTCCTACGGCGACGTGCTCTTCATCGTCATGCGCATGCCCGAAATGGAGTCCGGGCTCGAGCCCGATCAGTTGTCGTTGTTCCTGGGGAGGGACTTTGTCGTCAGTTTCCAGGGCCGCGTCGGCGACTGCTTCGATCCGATTCGCGAACGCCTGCGCAACCCAACCGGTCGCCTGCGTGCGCGCGGCGCGGACTACCTGGCCTACGCGTTGATTGACTCGGTCGTGGACAGCTATTTTCCGGTGCTCGAGAGTCTTGGCGAGCGACTTGAAGCGCTGGAGGACGAGGTGCTCCTTTCGCCGACCACAGGGGCGATTCCGCGCATTCACGGCATCAAGCGTGAGCTGATCTCCTTGCGCCGCGCAAGCTGGCCCCAGCGCGAGGCGCTGCAGGCCCTGATTCGCGAGCAATCGCCGCTGATCCATGCCGATACGCGTTTGTATTTGAACGACTGTTACGACCACACCGTGCAGGTCATGGACCTGCTGGAGAGCTACCGCGAACTCGGCTCATCGCTGTTGGAAGTCTGGCTCTCCAGCAACTCGAACAAGCTGAACGAGGTCATGAAGGTCCTGACGATCATCTCGACCATCTTCATTCCGCTGACGTTTATCGCCGGCGTGTACGGCATGAATTTCAAGCACATGCCCGAACTCGAGTGGGCTTGGGCCTATCCCGTTTGTCTGCTGGTAATGCTCCTAGCCGCCTTGGCGATGATGTACTGGTTCATGAGCAAGGGCTGGTTCAAATCACGGGGCATCGAGGGGGCAGAGAAACCGCCGCCGAGCAGTTGAGCTTCGCTATCCCATGAAAATCGCCACCTGGAACGTCAACTCCGTGCGCGCGCGCTTGCCGCGCGTCGTCGATTGGATCGAGTCGCGGGCGCCCGATGTGTTGTGCCTGCAGGAGATCAAGTGCCTCGACGAGCAATTCCCGCGCGAAGTCTTCGAGGACCTTGGCTATCGCGTGGCGACGTTCGGGCAGAAGACCTACAACGGCGTCGCGATCCTGGCGAAGCAGCCGATCGAGGATGTGGTCCGCGGCTTGCCGGGCGAGAGTGAGGACGCACAGAAGCGCGTCATCGGCGCTCAGGTGGGCGAGTACCTGATTCTCAACCTGTACGTGGTCAACGGCGAGTCCGTCGGCAGCGAAAAGTACGCCTACAAAATGGAGTGGATGGCGCGCGTGGCCGACTTCGTGCGCGAGCGCTTCGACATGGGCGAGAAGGTCGTTCTGTGCGGCGACTTCAACGTGACCTTCGACGATCGAGACGTCTTTGACCCCGAGGCTTGGCGCGGAAAGGTGCTGTGCTCCGAGCCCGAGCGTCGCGCCCTGGCGAAAATCATGGAGTCCGGTTTGATCGACGCATTCCGGCACTTTCACGCCGACGGCGGGCACTACACCTGGTGGGACTTTCGCACGCGCGGATTCCAGCGCGGCGATGGCATGCGCATCGATCACTTCCTCATGAGCGAGCCGGCCTTGAAGGCCTGTCGCTCGGTGACGATCGACACCCTGGCCCGCGGCGGCGAAAAACCCAGCGATCACGCGCCGGTGATTGCTGAGATGGAGTGAGCCGTGAGCATTCGGGATTCAGCTGTTGTGCTGTTCGATCTCGACGGCACGTTGATCGACTCGATTGCGCTGATCGAAAGCTCTTACCGGCATGTGGCCAAGCTGCACACGACGCGCGGATTCGATCGCGAGGAGTGGCTGCTTGGGCTCGGCCGCCCTCTGCGCTGGCAATTCGAGCAGTGGACCAGCGATCCCAAGGAAATCGAGCGCATGGTCGCGACCTACCGCGAGCACAACAACGCCCACCACGATGCCATGGTTCGACCCTACGTCGGTGCCGTGGAGGCTGTGTCCGAACTGCGTCGGCGCGGCGTGCGGCTGGGGATCGTGACCAGCAAACTGAACTCGGGAGCGCTGCGCGGTTTGAAGCGCGGAGGCTTTGAGGGGATGTTTGAGGTCGTGCTCGGTTGCGACGACGTCGTCGCGCCGAAGCCCGCTCCGGAACCCGCGTTGCTGGCACTGGAGCGACTAGGCGAAGGCCCGACCAACGCATGGATGGTCGGCGATTCGCCCCACGACATCCACTGCGGTCAGGCCGCTGGCACGCGCACCGCCGCTGTGCTCTGGGGCCCGTTCCAGCGCAGTTCCTTCGTCGGTCCTCCGCCGGATCTGTGGCTGGAGCATCCGCGGGAGCTTCTGAGCGAATTCACCTGACCCCCCTGTGCGAAACTTCAGTTCAGCGACGGGCCGCCTGAGTCTGCGATCGGCAGGCTCCCGTGCAATTCAAGCGCCAGGTTCGCGCGCTCGCCGATGCTCAGACGCGCGTAGGCCTCCTGCATCGCGGCGCGCGGAAGACCGAGCTTGAGCAACAACAGATCCACCAGATGCCCCAGTGGCACCGCTTCGGGAATGTTCAGGATGTCCGGCGTGCGCCGCAGCACGGCTTCTACGATTCTGGCGCGCAAGCCAGCTTCGTCTCCCGCGGCCGGGGGCTGTTCGAAGGCAGGGCGTACGAGGACTTTGCGGTACAGGCGTTCCGACGGCGGTTCGCCGACGATGTGCACGCGCGTCAGGCCCGCGAGCCAGATCATGAAACGGCCGTCGTCGAGTCGCTCATGCCGCGCAATCTCACCCAAGCCAGCAATCGGATGCACTTCAGGGCGCTTGTCCGTGGATGTCGCTTCGTATTCCAGCGGCGAGGCGATCACGATCCGACCGGGACCATCGAGCGAGTCCTCGACCATCTGCCGATAGCGCGGCTCGAAGATGTGCAGCGGGATGAATGTGCCTGGGAACAGGTACACATCCGGCAAGGGGAACAGCGGCACCAGGATCGGCGCCCCAATAACCTCGGGCAATTCGGAAGGACGTTGCTCGTCGGAATTCACGGCAGTGCCAGTCAGGCGTCAGAAGCGGAATTCGTCCCGCCCGCTCGTCGCCCGAGCACGGCAAGCACCGAGGCCAGGCCGCGCGACTCGCGCCACATTCCGCGCTGGGAGTAGCTGTTTTTCAGGTTCGCCACTTGGCGCTGGAACATCGAAGCGTCGTCGGCGTCGCGGAAAAAACTGGGTTGGAACGGCAGATTGTGTTCGGCGAGATAGTGCAAGAGCTCGCGCTCCGTGCGCTGCTCGCCGCCCTTGAACACGTCCACGAGCGCGCTCTTGCCGCCGCCGCGGATGCGCAGCATCACATGGCCGGGGAGCGGCACCAGTGCCGACTCGATGCCCGCGCGGCGGCCGACGGCTTGATAGATCGCCGCAAGGGTCAGTGGCATGCCGCGGCGACGCTCGAGCGCGCGGTGCACGTAGATGTTGTCGGGGTGGTGGTAGTCCTCGCTGTCGCCACTGAGCCCAATCTCCTGGCCCAGGTACGTCACCAAGGCCAAGGAGCGATCCAAGGTCGGCGGACGTGATTCGACTCGCCGCAGGATCTCGGCCGCGAAGGCATCGAACTGCATCAAGTAGGGCCGCACGTCGAGGTCCGGCTGCTCCAGGCGTGCCAGGAGGAAGAGGCCACTCTCCAGGCAGATCTCGCGCCGGCTGGCGAAGGACATCAGGCGCCGAAGCACGGCTTGGCGTCCGCGGGCCACGAGCAGCGCGCGCGCGCGTGAGCGAACCATGGGTGCGGGGTGATTGCAGGCGCGCCGCAGCTGCGCCAGGGCCCGGCGCCCGTGCCTTTCCAATTCGCGGCGCACCGCGGCCCAAACGGTGTGCGACGGATCCTCGAGCAACTCGATCAGTGTGCTGATCCTGCGACGCGCGACCTCGCGTCGATCGCCCGCCTCAGCGGCCGGGCCAGATCGCGGGCTGGCTTCGCCGGCGGCCGACAATGCCGCGCTCCGGAGGTCCGCGGCGCAGGCCATCGAGGGCACGAGTTCGGGTTCGGGATCGGAGGTACTCAAGGTGTCGCGCGAAGTCGGGGCGGGTCTGGATTCAAGCAGAGTTCCGGGTTTCAGGTCCTCGCTGTGGCGACCCCGTCGATCATCGGACATGGGAGCGCTTGCGCAAACCCCGAAATGTGCGCAGGGGCGGTCGAGGGCTCGGAATCCGGCAGGACCCCACGGAATTTCACGGCAGCCCTCGAGATCACTCGAGCGTGCTCCGGGGCGAGCCCCGGGCTTAGCGCGGCAGTTATGCGCGCCCGCTCGGCTGCTCTGCGTGGATTGTCGCCCGAGGGGCTCACTGGGGGAACGAAAGGGCCCGGCCGCTTTGCCTTGCGGACATCGCGGGGGGTGCCTATCCTCGTTCGCCCCAAACTCCGCCCGAGGGCTGGCAAAGGCCGCCCGGGCAGCACCGAAAACCCAGCCCCGCGGCCAGATTCCAGATGTCCTCCCCTGTTCTACCGACCGGCACGCGCGTGGTGATCACCCATGCTCTGCGGACACCGATCGGCAAGTTCATGGGTGGTTTCAGCGACCTTTCCGCCGCCGAACTAGGCGGGGCGGTGGTCCGCGCGCTCCTGGAACGTTCCAAGGTGGGACCCGCCAGCGTCGGCGAACTGATTTTCGGCAACGGACGCCAGGCCGGCGGCGGCCCCAACGTCGCGCGCCAGGTGGCGATTCGGGCCGGACTGCCTGTGGAGTCCACAGCCTGGACGGTCAACATGGCCTGTGGCTCGGGTCTCAAGGCCCTGAACTTGGTGGCGGACTCGATACGCGCCGGCCGCTGCGAGATCGCCGTCGCCGGAGGCACGGAGAGCATGACGCGCCTGCCGTTCCTCCTGCCGCAGATGCGGGCGGGGCATCGCCTGGGACACGCTCCCCTTGTGGACGCGATGTACCAGGACGGATTCCTGTGTCCCATGTCGCAGATGTTGATGGGCGAGACTGCGGAGAAGCTCGCCAAGGAGATGTCGATCTCGCGCCGCGAGCAGGACGAGTTCGCCCTCTCCAGCCAGCACAAGTGTGAGGCCGCGCGCCGCGAGGGTCGTTTCGCCGACGAGATCGCGCCCGTCAGCGTGCCCTCGAAGAAGGCGCCGGTCGTGATCTCGAAGGACGAGCATCCGCGAGACGGAGCGACGATCGAGGATCTGGCCAAGTTGAAGCCGGTCTTCGACGCTGCCAACGGATCCGTAACCGCCGGAAACGCTTCCGGAATCACGGACGGCGCCGCCGCGTTGCTGGTGATGTCCGAGAACAAGGCAAAAGAGCTGGGCCTAGAACCGCTCGCCTACCTGGGGCATTCCGCCGAGGCGGGCGTCGAGCCCTCGATCATGGGCATCGGTCCGGTCCCAGCCGTGCGCCGGCTCGAGCGGCTGAACTCGCTTTCGGTCGCCGCCTACGACCTGATCGAACTCAACGAGGCCTTCGCGGCCCAAGTGCTCGCCTGCCAACGCGAGCTGAAACTCCCGATGGAGCGCGTCAACGTCAACGGCGGCGCGATTTCACTGGGCCACCCGATCGGCGCCACGGGTGCGCGGATCGTCGTCACGCTGTTGGCGCAGATGCGCCGCGCGCGCGCCGAGCACGGACTGGCGACACTTTGCATTTCCGGCGGCCTGGGGATCGCGACTGCGTTCCACGCCCGGGCCCGCTGATCGATTTCACTCACTCTTCAAGGAGCAACGCGATGGTCATCAAGAAAGTCGGTGTGATTGGCTGCGGCCTGATGGGCCACGGCATCGTCCAAGTCGCGGCCCAGGGCGGCTGCAGCGTGATCGCGCTCGAAACCGAGCAGCGCTTTCTCGACTCCGGCCTCGCGCGCATCGAGAAGAGCCTGGCGAAACTGGCCGAGAAGAACGTCGAGAAGCAGAAAATGACCGCTGAGCAGGCCAAGGCCTGGGTCAGCGAAGTTCGCGCGCGCATCAGCGGTTCGCTCGATCGTCGCGCGCTCGCCGACTGCGATCTCGTGGTCGAGGCGATTGTCGAGGACCTGCCGGTCAAGCTCGCGTTGTTCAAGGAATTGGGCTCGATCTGCAAGAAAGAGACGATCTTCGCCTCGAATACCTCTTCGTTCTCCATCGGCGAAATGGCCGGCGCCTCCGGTCGCCCCGATCGCATGGTGGGCCTGCACTTTTTCAATCCCGTGCAGTTGATGAAGCTGGTGGAAGTCGTGCGCACGAAGGACACGTCGGATGAGTCCTTTGCCGCCGCGCGCGCTTTCGGCGAGGCGTGCGGGAAAACACCCGTGGCCTGCAAGGACACGCCGGGCTTCGTCGTCAATCGACTGTTGGTGCCCTACATGGCGCAGTCCTTGATGATGCTCGAGCGCGGCGACGCCACGAAGGAAGACATCGACGCGGCCATGCAATTGGGCTGCGGATACCCGATGGGACCGATCACGCTTACGGACTACGTTGGGCTCGACACCACGCTCGCGATCATCGAGGGGTGGGTGAAGCGCTATCCGAAGGAGCCGGCCTTTGCGATTCCGGAGGTGCTGCGTACGAAGGTCAAGGAAGGCAAGCTCGGCCGCAAGACCGGCGAGGGCTTCTACAAGTGGGAAGGGGACAAGAAAGTATGAAGTTCACGATGACGATTCTCGCGCTGTGCCTGGCTCCCCTGTGCCTGGGCACCGTTTCAAGCGCCGACGCGAATGCGCGCACCCTGTCCAATGACCCGGCAGCCACGACTCCGGCGGTCCGCACCGTTGGTTTGGACGTCAAGTGGAAAGCGCCGACCAGCTGTCTGCGCGGCGGCCCCTACAACGTGCGCCTCGAGCTCACAGCGCCCGCAGGCGGTGCTGTGGTCGCGGGCTGGCTGTTGACGCCCGCTGCCTTCACGATCGGCGGCAAGGAACTCGCCAAGCGCGAAGACAAGGGCTCCATGACTTTGCCCGAGGGCGCGAAGATCACGGCCGAGATCGATCTGGGTCCGTACATCAGCGCAGAGGGCGACTTTGAACTGGTCTACACCGGAGGCATGAGCAATGAAGCGCCCGTGGCCGTGAAGTCGCTGGTGCCCGGTCCGACGGGTCTCAACTTCATGAGCGAAGCCTCGGTGTCCCTGGCGGATCTGAAGAAATACAACGTGCTGCTGCAGACCAACCGTGGCGACCTGATCCTCGAGTTCTGGCCTGAGGTGGCGCCCAACCACGTGCGCAATTTCCTCGATCTGTCGTACACGAACTTCTACGTGGGCACGACGTTCCACCGTGTGATGCCCGACTTCATGATCCAAGGCGGAGATCCCACGGGGACAGGCGGCGGCAACGGTCCGCGGATGTTGCCCGCGGAATTCAGCGACAAGAAACACGAGCGCGGTGTGCTCTCCATGGCGCGCACCGACAATCCGAACTCGGCCTCGTGCCAGTTTTTCATCATGCGCATGACCAAGACTCATCTCGACGGTCAGTACAGCGCGTTCGGGAAACTGATCGGCGGCTACGACACGCTCGACGCGATCGCAACCACTCCGGCCTCCGCGACCCGCCCCCTGGAACCCCAAAAGATCCTGAAGGCCACGGTCATCCTCGCCACGCAGCAGAAGTGACCTGACCCTTTTCCAAGCCCAATCCCCAGGAATTCAATGTCCAAAGCACTCCAAGGCGTCACCGCCACCATCGAAACGAGCGTCGGCTCGATGACCCTCGAATTCTTCCTCGACAAGGCCCCGGGCCACGTCGAGAACTTCGTCAAGCTGGCCGAGAAGGGCTTCTACGACGGGACGAAGTTCCACCGCGTGATCAAGGGCTTCATGATCCAGGGCGGCTGTCCCCAGGGCACCGGCACCGGCGGCCCGGGCTACCAGATCAAGGCCGAGTTCAACGACACGAAGCACGTCAAGGGCGTGCTGTCCATGGCGCGCTCCTCGGATCCGAACTCCGCGGGCTCGCAGTTCTTCGTCTGCCACGGCGACGCGAGCTTCCTCAATGGCCAGTACACGGCCTTCGGGAAACTCGTCGCTGGGGGCGACAGTCTCGCGACCCTGGACAAGATCGCCGGCGCGCCGGTGGTCTCCGCACGCGGGGAGAATTCCACGCCGGTGACCCCGGTCAAGATCACCAAGGTGACCGTGCAGCGTCCCGCGGCGAAGAGCTGAAGGCCATGGCCTACGAGAACATCCAACTCGCCACTAGCGATGGCGTCGCCACGATCACGGTCAATCGGCCGAAGGTCCTGAACGCGCTCAATCATCAGACGTTGTCGGAGTTGGCCCAGGCCTTCGACGTCGTGCGCGACGACGCAAGCGCGCGCGTGCTGGTGATCACCGGCGCGGGCGAAAAGGCCTTCATCGCCGGCGCCGACATCAATGAGCTGGCGAAAATGCAGGCCATGGAAGCCAAGGCCAAGGCCTTCTTCGGCCAGCAGGTCTTCGGTCGCCTGGAGCGACTGGGCAAGCCCTCGGTGGCCATGATCAACGGTTTCGCACTGGGCGGTGGACTCGAACTGGCTTTGGCATGCACCCTGCGCACAGCTTCGAGCACCGCACGCCTTGGCCTTCCCGAAGTCTCGCTGGGGATCATCCCTGGCTACGGCGGCACTCAGCGCCTGGCGCGCATCGCCGGCCCCGGCGTGGCGCGCGAGTGGGTGCTGACCGGCGACATGTTCTCGGCCGAAGAGGCCCTGCGCGTTGGCATCGTCAATCGTGTGTTCGAACCGGCGGCGCTCAAGGGCGGCACCGATGAACTCGTGGCGAAGTTGCTTTCGCGCTCGCCCGTGGCACTGGGCCTGGCGCTCGAGACGATCGCGCGCGGACTCAACATGAGTCAGCAGGAGGGCGAGGTGATCGAGAGCGACATGTTTGGTCTCGCTTCGACCACCGCCGACATGCGCGAAGGCATGACCGCCTTCCTCGAGAAGCGCAAGCCCGCCTTTCCCGGCAAGTAATTCACGTACGACTCGCGAACAGCAAGGAAGAATCGAATGGCTCAGGAAGTGGTTCTCGTCGGCGGCGCGCGCACCCCAATGTGCGAGTACGTTGGCACGCCCGGATACGGCAAGTTCAAGGACATCAGCGCGATCGATCTCGCAGCACACGCCTCGAAGGCGGCGCTCGAGCGCGCGCGCGTGGCCGCGGACACGGTCGACCACGTGGTCATGGGCAACGCACTACAGACTTCGCTTGATGCGATCTACGGCGCGCGACACGTGGGCCTCAAGGCCGGCGTGCCTCAATCCGCTCCGGCCTTGACCGTCAACCGTCTGTGCGGCTCGGGCATCCAATCGATCGTCAGCGGCGCGCAGATGATTCTGCTCGGCGAAGCGAAGACCGTGCTCGCCGGCGGCATGGAGAACATGAGCCAGGCGCCGTTCGTGATGTACGGCGGCCGCACTGGATTCCCGCTCGGCACCGCACCGCAGATCCAGGACTCGCTGTTCTCGAGTTTGATGGATCCGGTGGCGGGCCTGTACATGGCCCAGACCGCGGAGAACTTGGCCAAGCGCCTTGGCATCTCCCGCGAAGCCCAGGACATTTTCGCATTGCGCTCGCACCAACTTGGCGCCGCGGCAGTGAAGGAGGGCCGTTTCGCCGAGGAAATCGCGCCGTTGACAGTCAAGACGCGCAAGGGCGACGAGTCGATCAGCACCGATGATCACATCAAGCCCGACACTTCGATCGATGCGCTGTCGAAACTGCGCGCAGCCTTCGGCAAGGAAGGAACTGTGACCGCCGGAAACGCCAGCGGCATCGTCGACGGCGCCGCGGCGGTGGTTTTGACCACGGCAGAGCGCGCGAAGTCCGACAACCTCGACGTCTACGGAGTGATCCGGGCTTGGGGCCTCGCTGGTGTCGATCCGAAGGAGATGGGCATCGGTCCGGTGCCCGCGATCAAGAACTGCATCGCCCGCGCCGGCATCAAGCTCGACCAGGTGGACTTCGTCGAGATCAACGAGGCCTTCTCGGCACAGTACCTAGCCTGCGAGAAGGAACTGGGGCTCGACCGCGAACGCTGCAACGTCAATGGCGGTGCGATTTCCCTGGGCCATCCCCTAGGTGCGACGGGCACGCGCTTGGTGCTGACCCTGATGTACCAACTGCGGCGCTCGAAAAAGCGCTACGGCATCGCCTCGGCCTGCATCGGCGGGGGCCAGGGCATCGCGATCCTGATCGAGAACACGCGGGTCTGAGCACGAACGTGAATCCGCTGATCAAGACCCACTCTGGCGGGAAGCGCACCGTCGCGCTCACGCCCGGCAAGCGCATCCTGTTCCTTTTCAAGGACCTTGAGAAGATTCGCCGTCAACTGCGCGGCGAAGTGAACTTCAGCATGTCCGAGGTCGATCCGGCCGACCTACTCGACGACATCAATACCGACGTGATGACGCCGGCCTGGGTGTGTTTTCGACACAAGCCCGAGGACATCGCCCTCGACGCCTACGCTGGATTGATCGACCAGGAGCAAAAGCGCGTGATCGAAACTCGCGCGCTGCTCGACGGCGGCTTCGAGGCGATCGTTTCCGGCGCACGCAAGGGCACCGGTTCCTCGCGCGAGACAGCGCCCCAATGCGAGAAGTGGTCGGGGATCCACTTGGTGATCGCCTCGTCCTTCGCGCCGATCCATCTGCGCAACAACATCAACCTCGGGCAGTTGATGGGGGACTACAGCCTGCTGGCGCGGCTTCAAACGGGCGAGGAGATCCCGCTGGACGAATTCACGGCACGCTTCGATTCCGTGACGCGCGCAACACTCGAGCACGGCGGCCTGTTTCCGTTCATCGAGAAGTACCAGCGCGGCGAACTGACCGTCAGCGTGCCCGCACCCAAGAAGCGCGGCATGACGATGGCGGAGAAGATTCTCTCCTCCCATGTTGTCGGACCGAACAATCAGGGCGTTTCGCTCGAGCCCAACGACGCCTGCCTAGTGCGCGTGGACGGTGGCTACAGCCACGAATTCACCACGGCCCAGGTCCATCATTTCCTGAGCCAAGAGTACGGCGCGGATTACAAGGTCAAGAACGCCTCCAAGCTGGCGGTGTTCGAAGACCACTTGCTCTACGCCGACGGCGTGCCGCGCATGGCGCCGTTCAAGGCCCAGATCGAGACCCTGCGGCGCCTCCAGCGCGAATTCCAACGCCATACGGGCGTGCGCGACTACTCCGCGAAGGACGGCGTCTCGCCCGGCATCTGTCACCAGGTTGCGCGCGAGCATTTCGTTGATCCCGGTGATTTCATCCAAGCCACCGACAGCCATACGTGCATGGGCGGCGGCAACAATGCGCTCACGTGGGGCGTCGGCGCCACCGAGTACGCTGGCCTGATCTACTCGGGATTCACGTTCGTCAAGGTGCCCGAGTCGATCCGCTTCGAGCTCACGGGCGAGTTGTCTGTGGGAATCACGGCCAAGGACGTGATGCTGCACATCCTCGCGACCTACGCCGTGCGCGAGGACACGCTCGATCGCGTGATGGAGTTCGGCGGGCCCGGGCTGGCTTCGCTCTCCATGGACGAGCGCGCGACTCTGTGCAACATGGCCACCGAATGCACTGCACGCAGCGGCATTTGTGAGGGCGACGAACTCGCGGCCCAATGGCTAGCGGCTCGCCGACCCGGCAAGAGCGCCGCACAGATCGCCAAGACCTTTGTCAGCCCAGACCCCGACGCCCACTACGACGGCGGCGTGCACTCGATCGACCTTGGGACCATCGAGTCCATGGTCGCCAAGCCCGGCGATCCGACCTACGGCGCAAAGATCAAGGCCCTGGGCGTGGTCAAGATCGACATCGCCTACGCCGGCTCGTGCACTGCGGGCAAGGAGCACGACCTCGACTTCTACGCGACCGTGCTGCAGGACGCACTGGCCTCCGGCAGGCGCGTCGCCAGCGGCGTGCGCCTCGTCTTGCAATTCGGCAGCGCGGACGTGCGCGAGTACGCGCGCGCCAAGGGCTACCTCGAACTGTTCGATCGCGCCGGGGTCGAGACGATCAATCCCGGCTGCGGCGCCTGCATCGGCTGCGGTCCTGGTGTTTCCTCGGGTCCAGAGCAAGTTACCGTCAGCGCAATCAACCGTAATTTCAGCGGCCGCAGCGGCCCAGGCAAGCTGTACCTGGCCTCGCCACTGACCGTTGCCGCCAGTGCCATTGAGGGCCGCATCACGAGTTACCGCCCCGGCATGTTTCAGAAGTCGCATCCGCAAACGTCCAACGCACATTGAGAGGCACCATGGCTGAATACGACATCGCAGTGATCGCAGGCGACGGGATTGGACCGGAGGTCACGCGCGAGGCCATGCGCGTGCTCGACGCCGTATCGGATATCTACGGCTTCAAGGTCCGACGCACGGAGTACCCCTTCGGCACGGATCACTACCTGAAGACCCAGGAGATTTTTCCCGAGTCCGCCTTCAGCGAAGTGCGCCAAAAGCGCGCAATTTTCCTGGGCGCCATCGGCGATCCGCGCGTGCCCGTGGGCCTGATCGAATACGGGATCATCGCCAAGTGCCGCTTCGAACTGGACCTCTATGTCAATCTGCGGCCGGTCAAGCTCTACGACGCCTCGCTGTGTCCGCTGAAGGACAAGAAGCCCGAGGACGTGGACATGGTCTTCATCCGCGAGAACACCGAGGACGCCTATTCGGGCTCGCACGGTTTCACGCACAAGGGCCAGCACCACGAGGTCGCCGTGCAGACGATGGTCTACACGCGCCTGGGCGTCGAGCGCGCGATTCGCTACGCCTTCGACCTCGCGCGTACGCGCAACAAGCGCAAGCAGGTGACCTTGATCGACAAGGCCAACGCAGTGCGCGCCCAGGACATCTGGACACGAGTGTTCGCCGAGGTCGCCAAGGAATACCCTGACGTCAAGACCGACCACGCGTACATCGACGCCGCGTGCATGTGGATGGTCAAGAACCCTGAGTGGTTCGACGTCGCCGTGACGCCGAACTTGTTCGGTGACATCATCACGGACCTCGGCGCGATGATTCAGGGCGGCATGGGCATCGCGGCCTCGGGCAACCTGCACCCGGGCAAGGTCAGCCTTTTCGAGCCGATCCACGGCTCGGCGCCCAAGCACGCCGGCCAGGACAAGGCCTCGCCGGTGGCGGCGATGATGGCGGTTTCCATGCTGCTCGACTACCTCGGTGAGAAGCGCGCCGCGGTTGCGATCGAGGAGACGATCATCGAACTGCTGTGTTCCAAGCGCCTCAAGGGCGTCGGCACCGGCGTCCATCGCGGTACCGAAGTGGGCAACATGGTCGTCGCCGAGCTGAAGAAGTCCCCGGCGCGCGTTTAGTACGGGCGCGGCCCCGAAGACGCGGCACCAGGTTCGAGTTCGACACCTAGCCGCCAGCGTGCCTCGGCGCGCTGGCGGCTAGGTGTCGAAGTCGAACCTGTTACCGTATGTGCAGGTCCTTATCTGACTCCCAACCGGAGCGTGAGATGCACAAGCCTTCGTCCTCCCGCCGCGATTTCCTGCGCGCCAGCGCTGCTCTGACCTGCGTCGCCCTATCCGCTTCCGCGGCCCAGGAGCCGCCGGGCCAGGGACCGAAGATCGAGCACAGGCGTTTCGGCAAGACCGACATGTACGTCGCATTGCTCGGCTTTGGCGGAGCGGAAATCGGCTTCGAGAAAACGGAACAGGGCACGGTAGAACGCCTGCTGAACTCCGCGCTCGACGCCGGACTCAATGTCGTGGACACCGCGGAGTGCTACGTGGAGTCCGAATTGCAGATCGGCGCGGCGATCGGGCACCGGCGCAAGGAATTCCACCTGTTCACCAAAGTGGGCCACAATCCGGTTGAGGGCGACCAGAATTCCGATTGGTCCAAGCCCGCGATCCTGCGCTCGATCGAGCGCAGTTTGACGCGCCTGAAAACCGACGTCATCGATCTCGTCCATCTGCACTCGTGCGGGATCGAAGAACTGGAGCGCGGCGATTGCATCGAGGCCCTCGAGCAGGCGAAGAAGGAAGGCAAGACGCGCTACATCGGATACAGCGGCGACTCGAAGGCGGCATTGAAGGCAATTGAACTCGGCCGGTTCGATTCGCTGCAGACTTCGGTGAACTTCTGCGATCAGGAGTGCATCGAATTGACCTTGCCCCTGGCCAAGGAGAAGCAAATGGGCGTCGTCGCCAAACGTCCGATCGCCAACGCGGTCTGGCGCCACGACGCCAAGCCGCCGTCGGCCTACCACCACGAGTACTGGCAGCGCCTCCAAGAGCTGAAGTACGAATTCGCCACGGGCGACGCGCGCTCGCGACAGGACGCCGACGGGCCCGCTGGGATTGCCATGCGCTTTGCCGCCATGCAGCCGGCTGTGAGTGTGCTGATCGTCGGCACGACCAAACCCGAGCGTTGGAAGCAAAACGCCGACTTGATGCGCGCGGGTCCCTTGGACAAGGCGCTGCACGACTCCATTCGCGCCCGCTGGAAAGCCGTGGCCAAGCCCGGGTGGGTCGGGCAAATCTAGTGGCCCGTAACGACCGCTAGTTGACCGCAACGCCCTGTTCGCGAGCGGGCTTCGCCCCCCCCAGCTCGTCATGGAGTTGAGTTGCTCCTCCTCGCCGCATCACTGCGGCAACGCGATCGTCGTCGCGCCCTGCCCGGCGTGATGGGGAAGGCGGCTTCTGCTTTCAAGCTTGGTGTTGCAGCCGGCTAGGGGCCGCGCCCGCAGCGCCACGGGGCCCGTCTCGGCCCCGTTCCTGGAACTTACCTGTCCCGGGGTTTCCGCGGTTTCCGCGCTGGCTAGCATCGGACAGGGGCGCGAGGGTCGCGCCCCGACTTTGAATCGACTGCGACCACGAAAGAGGACCACCATGCAACAAGCCCATGATCTCGCCGTGCGCCTGGACCGTTTGGAGCGTGAGAACCGTACGCTGAAGCGCTGGGCCATGGGCCTGTGCGCGCTGGCCTCGGTCGGCGTGCTCGGTTCCGCGCTCGCGGTGTGCGACAGCGTCAGCGCCGAGCGCTTCATCGTGCGCGACAGCCGCGGCAAAGAGCGCGTGCGCCTGACCGCCTATGAAACCGGCGGCGTGCCCAAGCTTTCGTTCCTCGACGAGAAGGGCCGCACCGTGTTCTCGCTCGGCGTGTGTGAGAAAAACTCGGGCTACGTCGAAGTCACCGGCGTCAACGGCCTGGCCCGCAGTGCCTTCGCTGTTCAGGACGGCCGCGCCGTGCTCACGCCCGTGGCCACAGCGGACAAGTCCGCGGAACCGCGCTCAGGCATGTAGCTCGAAGAACTACGCCGCGATCAATCGCGGCGCAGCTCTTCGAAGAAGGCGCGGAAATCGCGGTCGAGCGCTTCGACGTTTCGACCGCGCAAGGCGCGATCCATGGCCACTGAGTGATCCGCGCCGTCCCTCAGGGCGGCCCACAGGGCGGCGAACAGCGCGCGCGTCTCGCTGTTTCGAAACCGCAGGTAGTGCATCCAGGCCCAGGCGAACGCGTAGCTGCGTTCGATCTGGGCCCGGAACTCGCTTTCGTCCTGGTAAGCGAAGGCAATCAGGCCCGGCACGGATTGTGGGCCGCCCTTGAATTGCTCGATCCACCCCGAGCGCAGGCTACCGGGTTTCCAGGCCTCATCGGCCTGGGCAGAGGCCGCGAGAGTCTCCGCGAGGCCCTCGCCAAACCAGCGCGGAACATCGCCAACGCACAGGTCGAGATAGCGGTGCACGCACTCGTGCCGCAGTGTGTCCCACAACTGCGCGGCGTCCGGCTGATTCCAGGCGACCACCTGCTTGAGCAGCAGGCTGTAAATTCCTCGCGTGTTTTCCAGGCTGCCGTCGGCAATGCCCGCCACATAGTCGCCATAGCCCGCCTTGCCCGCGAACAGGTAGACCACACCGCGCTCGCGCTTGTCGGTGGGCAGCGGGCCGAATTCGAATGTGCAGCGCTCCATGGCGCGGTCGAGCACGCGCAGTGCATCGCGACAGAGCGCGGCGCTGACTTCGGAGCGCACCGTGAAGTGGCGGCCTTCGATCTCGAAAACCGTTTTCCACGTAGGGCCCATCTCGGCCTTGACCAGCTGCTTTTCGAGCTTGGCGAGTTCCGCGCTAGCGGGCATAGCGGCGCGCGCGCGGCCCATGACGGCGCGAGCTTCGGGTCTTAGGCCCTGGCGCAGGAGCGACTCCACCAAATGCCCGTGCAAGGGCGCGAGCCGGGGATGGGCCTTGGCCAGGACTTCCAACTCGGCTGCACTCTCGGCCGGTCGCCCGCCGCGCCCCAGGAGGATCGCGCGCAAAATTTTTGCTTCGCGCTCGTGTCCCGCGCGCGGGCTCAGCTGCTCGAGTTGCTCCAAGGCGGCTTGATGACGCCCCAGTGCCAGACTGGCGCAAAACCTCAGGTAGGTGATCGACTCGGCGGGCAGCGAGCTTTCGCGCGGAGGCTCGATCTCCAGCAGCGTCGCCAAGGCGTCTGCTCGTCCCGCGCGGGTTTTCGCCGCCAGTGCAACGACGCGCTCGTCCTGGGCCTTGTTCACCGGCAACTCGAACTTGACTGCGGAAAGCAGCGCCGACAGGGATAGGTCCGCTGATTCAGTTGCCGCCTCGTCGCCCCAGGCCGCGAATTCCGGCGGGTCCTTCCACTGGGCATCGAATGCGCGCCGCTGATCGACCACCGCGCGATCCATCAAGCCGTCGATCCAGCCGGAGTCCACTTCCCCTGAAATCGTCAAGCTCCCGTAGCTGTCTGGCGCGATGACGATCACCTGGCCGAAGTCCGAACGGGCGTGCGGCGCCTCGAGCACATCCACGCCGTCGTACTGTGCTCGCACGGAAGCTCCGCCAACGCTGACCTGCGCCTTCACGGTCGTCGCCGAGCTCGCGCGCGGCTTGGGATCGAAGGAATCGAGTTCGCGGTTCACCTGCTTCTCGTAGGCGAACAGCGCGTGGGCGTAGTAGGTCGTTTCCTGAGGCTCCCGGATTCCGAACTTCACACCGACCCCGGAGTCGCCTTCAGAGCACAACAGCGTCACGCCGCGAATCTCCGCAGCCGTGCCCGAGAATTCGATCGTCCAGGGTCCCCGGAAGTGCGCCGGATGAACGTAGGCTGTGGAGCCCGGGACCCGACCGAAGTCGCCCATGGACTCCAGCGTGTAGCGAATGCGCAGTGTCCCCGCGCTCGGATCGTGGTCCAAGAGTTCGCCGGAGAGCAGCGTGCGGAGCGCCGGGGTCACGGCTGTGGTCCAGAAGCTCGCGCGCTGCAATTCGAGCCTGACTTCGCGAAGCTCCGGCCGCGCGTATTCAGCTCCGCTGTGGGCTCGCGCCAGTTCCAGCCACGCGTCCCGGGAGAGCTTCCACTTCTGGGCGCGCGAGAGACGCCGCGCGCGATCGAGGCCCTGCTCGAACGACGCCCGGTCGATCTGTGCGCTTCCTCCGGCGGCCTGAGCCGGGCCACTGGGTTGGATCGCCAAGCTCGACAGCGAAAGCGCAAGGATGAGACCGGCGCTGACCCCGACGCGCCACAGCGTCGACCGAGCGAGAACACCGCGCCCGCTGCATTTCACCGGCCCCTTTGCCACGGCCGTGAGTGTGGCAGAAATCTAGCGCCGACCTTCTAGGGGCCCGATCGAAAAATCAGCCGCACGGCTACGCGCGTTTCGGCGGCAGCTGTGGCAACGGTACCAGGGCGAGTTCGCGCGCCGTGCCTCGCGCTGGCGACTCCCTCCATCGGCCCTTAGGGCCCGATCACGAACTCCAACGCATCGGTCAGGGTGATGTTGTTTGGCGCGGCGAAGCCCTGGTCGCGGCCCCAGTACTGAGCCTGGACCGTGGCGCCAGCGATCAGGCCCACATCGATACCTGAGGCGATCACCGTATTGAAGTCGACCGAGAGGCCGCCGCTGCAGTTGTTGCCCGTGGGCCTACCGCCGGCGGTCTGAATGGCCGTGCGCTTGATCCGCTGCGCGAGGCACAGCACGCCGCCGCCGAAGGGCGTCGCGGCGCGTCCCGCGCGGCTGAACAAGAGCAGGCCAGGCTTGTTGTTGCGCAGTTCGCTTGCGGTGATCTGGAAACCCTCGACGCGCGTGGCGCTGGGCTCGCCGAACCAGCCGATTGCCGGAACGCAGCCCAGAGAGTTGGTTTTCGCCGTGCAGTAGATCACCGGCTGCTTCGTGCCCCATTGGGCCCGCGCGATCACCTCAGGCGCGGCCATGCCCGTGGCGAACCAGGCGTCGAGCATGTCCTGTCCGACGGTGGCCAGGGACAGGATTGCGCCGTTGTTAGCCAGGTTCAGGAACTGCATGTACTCCCAGCTCGTCGGCTGGTAGAGCAGCTCGATGTCCGCGCGGCTCGCGCCCGCAGGCGGAGCGAGCGCGATGTCGCTCCAGTGCTGGTAGTAACCGCCGGGGCCCGGATTGCCGAACTGTGTCGGCGGCACGGGCAGGGCGTTGTAGGTGCGCGCATCGTCGTAGCTCAACTTGAACGGCGGGATGCGGTTGTCCGACATCTGCGTGTTGTTGAGCACGAAGTGGAAGGTCTCATGCTCCGTGCCGGGCGCAGTGGCCGCGAGACCCGCGAGGGTCATCGTCACCGCTCCGCTCAGGCGATCGAAGGACAGGGGCAGGGAACCCGGAACTCCGAATCCGAGCAGTTGCTGGGCCCACTGTTGGGTCATGCCGTTGATCACTTGGACCACGTGCGTGTTCGGGTCGTGGGGCGCGAGCAGCGTGTCCACCTGAGTCGGCTGTCCGGCCACTTGGGCCGTGATCGCACCGTACTCACCATCCGTGCGCAGGATGCCGTTCGCGCCGTCGTACCAGCGCACGCGCACCCACATGCGGCGACCCTCCGGGTAGCCGGTGATCAGTTTGTGCCCGGTGCGGTTGACGATGCGCAGCGTATTGCCGGTGACCGTCATGCCCGCGGCGTCATTGAGCGTCTCCACCGCGCGCAGGGCGCCCGCATCCAGGGCCGCGATCTGCTCGGGCGAGAAGGGGTACTCTCTGCGCAGGCGACCCTGGGCATCCAGCCACTGCATGACCCGGCCCATCCAGTAGTTGCCGCCCGTCATGTCGTGCTTGGGATTGTCCGGCCGCTCCGGGGAGAAGGGCAGGTTGCACGCTGCGCCAAGGACCGGGCGCATGTGGCAGGACTGGCAACTGAACAGGCGCACCGTTCCGTCGAGGTAGTTGCCGCTGGGGTCGGCCATCACGGCCGCGTCGAAAGCCTTGCGAATCGAGCCCGACTTAAGTTCCGACGGCAGCTGGTGGAAGTCGCCCACTTTCAGTGTCGCAAGGGCGTTCGCGCGGTGCTCGCTCCCTGTGCGTTCGACGACACCGTACTGGTGCGGGAAGTTCTTGAAGGCTGCCTTGTCGGTCACGGGCGCCCCGGGAATGCCGCTGAACTGACCCGGCGCCAAGGGCAACGGGGCACCATTGTTGTGCGCCAGGTCGCCGGTCACCGGATTGGACACGTCGTGGCAGGTGGCGCACAGATCGGCGCTGCGGTGCAGTTTCGACTGCTTCCAGGTGTGGGGAGTCTGCGGATCGCTGTAGGGACCGAGTTTTTCGCTGCCGCCCCAGAGCACGTACATGCCACTGCCGCGGAAGGCCTTCTTGGGATTGCCGCCGTCGTTGGCAATGAACGGCGCGTTCTGGACGCCGACGTGTTCGGAGTCGTCGGGATTGGTCAGTTTGTGGCAAACGTCGCAACTGACCCCCTCGAGGTCCGACGTTGCTAGCCCCGAGCCGTCTGTGGGCGTGGAGCGCCCGTCGACCCAGCCCTTGACCACGTGGCAGCGCAGGCACAGGTCGCCAGAGCCCTGGAATCCCTGCTCGGCGATCGCCAACGCCGCCCAGAACATCGGGTCCGAGGAAGCATGGCCCATCATGCTGCCCTGCCAGTTGAACCAAGGTTCGCTGTCAGGATTGACGTTCGAGTGGCAGAAGCCGCAGTTCCAAGACGGCGTCGGCGGGATGATCTCCTGCGGCTGCGTGCCCGGCATCTGGACGTCCGTGGGGACCGTCTGGGCAGCGAAGGACGCGAGGGCGAGCAGGACGGCGGCGACCGCCGGGGCCAGTTTGGAAAAACGCATGCGGAGAGTTCGGCTCAAAGTGAGTGGGCTCAGGGCGCTAACCCTCAAGAGTACCTTGAACCGCGCATTCCGGGTCGCGAGCTTCGGCACCCTGGAACAATTTTCCGTGTGCTGGGGTGGAGCGCCCACCGGACGCTGCAGTCCGGTGACATTTCCTCCATGCGGGCTTATTCGCGGCGCACAATTGCCGCGTCAGCGAGGCGATTTTGACGCTCGGGTCCAGGAGGGAATGCGACCTCCATGCCGCGCGCGCTGGCTTCGAGTCCGGCCACCAATCCGTCGCCAAGGCGACCGGCGCGCACCCCGCCGAGCACGCGCTCCACGACCTCGGGCCAGCGAGCGGGCCCGTGGGCTTCTACCGCGGGGCCACTGGCCAAGACCACCACGCGGTGCTCGAAGAGCGACACGAACACGACCACCAGGGCGGAGGCGGGGTCCAGCCCTCGGGAAAGGCGCGAGAGTTCGATCAACGCCTGTTCACCGGCAGTGGCGTCGGCGCGAACGCTGCTCAAGAACCAGCGTCGATAGTCGGTGCAAATCTGCGTGAATCCCAGGCCCAGGGTGATCAGCAGAAGTTCTGCGCCACCCAGGGCCACGAACCCGCGCGCCGGCAGCCAAGGAAGCAAGCAGATGTTGGCGAGCAGTGCGAAGGTTGCTGCACCGAGCAGCAGCGTGTGGGTCTGAGGATCCGAGCGCTCGACAACCACGGGGACGACTTCGGCAGAGGTGCCCGCTTCGATGTCGCGAATCGCCGCGCGCACGCGATCCAGCTCGGCGGGAGTCATGACATTCACGGCGCGATATCGGGAGCGAGCACGGTAGGCGCGCACCAGGCAAATGCCCACGAAGAGTGCGAAGGCCCAGGGCAGGATCGTGAACAAAGGGCTGGCGGTCAGGGAGGATAAGTCGCCTGACGCATCCCAATCCGAAGATGTCTGAGCGAAGCTCACCATCGGCCTGAAGCTCCTCCGCCTGAGAATCCACCGCCACCACCGAATCCGCTGAAACCGCCGCCACCGGAAAATCCGCCTCCGCCACTACGTCCGCCAGCGCTGAGACTTCCGAGCATCAGCGCCCACATTGGCATTCCCCCGGAGCCCGATCGGCCGGGCGGCCCGCCGCGCCGACCCCTGGAGCTCGCGATGGCGATGGCGAGGATCACCATGGCCAAAAGCATGGGCGCCAGCATCGAGGCGACCTGCTTGGCTTCCGGGCGACGGCCCCCGATGCCGCCGTAGTCGCCACCGATCGCCTTGTGCACGGCGACAACGCCCGCTTCGATCCCGCCGGCGAAGTCGCCCGACTTGAACTTGGGCACGATCACCTCGCGGATAATGCGCGATGCGATCGCGTCGGGAACCTCGCCCTCAAGACCGCGACCGACCTCGATGCGCACGCTGCGCTCCGCGCGTGCCACCACCAGAAGAGCGCCGTTGGAAGTTGCCTTCGAACCGATACCCCATTCGCGGGCGGTCTTGCGTGCGAATTCCTCGATCGGCTCGCCGTTCAGGCTTTCCACGGTGAGCACCGCGATTTCGGCGCCCGAGGAGCCGCCGCGGTAGGACTCCATGCGCGCTTCGAGCGCCGTCTCGCGCTCCGCGGGGAGCATCCCGGCCAGGTCGGTCACCCAGCCGGCATTCTTGGGAAGGCCCGCGGAACCCTGTGCGAGCAGCGCGCACAGGCTGAGCAGAAAACCAAGCAGTGCGGTCACTGCTTCGAGCCGAAATCGACTTTCGGCACGGCGCGCTCGCCTTCCTCGGCGCTGTACTGGGCGATTTCCTTGAAGTTGAACATTCCGCCGATGACGTTGCCGGGGAATGAGCGCAACTTCGTGTTGTAGTCGCGCACCGCAGCGGTCCAATCCGTGCGTGCGACGTTGATTCGATTCTCGGTGCCCTCAAGCTGCGCCTGGAGATCCCCAAACTGCTGCGTCGCGCGCAGGGCCGGATAGTTTTCTGCCACAACCAGCAGGCGCGACAGCGCGCCGCCGAGCGATGCTTGCGCATCCAGGTAGGCCTGCATCTGAGCCGGATCCGTGACGTCGGCGGGCAGATTGGCGCGTCCAACGCTGGCGCGCGCGTCCACCAGTCCCTGCAGCGTCGTTTGCTCGAAATTCGCCGCGCCCTTGACGGTCTCCACCAGGTTCGGAATCAGATCGAACCGACGTTTGTAGTTGCTGTCGAGCGCAGCCACCTTTTCTTCCACGGAGGTCTTGCGCGACTGCAAACCGTTGTAGGAGCCGATCGTGGATGCGATTAGCAGCAGGATCAACCCGAGGATCACCACGACAGCGATCAGCGCGCCGCTGAGGGCGCCAGAGTTTGACGGGCGGGGAGTGGAGCCGGGACGGTGCAGAGTCTGCATGGATGCGAAAAGTGTTGGGTTCGCGACGGAACCGGGGTGGAACGGCCGCGCCAGTATGCGCTTTTGCGCTTCGCATTCATCGGCGGAGAAAAATCGTCCTCGAGCGGAGCAATTCCCTCGCCCCAGAGTTGATTCGCACAGGTGATTGTCGCGCCAATCCCGATGACTTGCGGGCCGAATTGACCATCACAGACTCCGTGTCTACGATTTCGCCCGGGTGCAAACCAACTTCGTCGGTCACGATCCGCTGACACGGGCGAACCCGCAACCTAGGCCGCGCGCCGCAGTCCCTAACTCCAAGGAACAGCCGTGGATTCAAGAGCGCCCGCGATCCTTCGCCAGAACGAGACGCCCGCACCACGAAGCTATCCAACGCACTTGCATTCGCGTCCGGAGGTCGTGCTGAGCGGCGGAACCTACGACGCGCGATTTGCCCGCGACGAGCGCGACCTCACGCGCATCCAAAAACTCCGCTTCGAGGTCTTCAACCGCGAACTCGGCGAGGGCCTCGAAGAGTCCTGGGCCACAGAACTGGACCGCGACCCGTACGACCCCCATTGCCATCACTTGCTCGTGGAACACGTCGAGAGCGGCGAGCTCGTCGGCACCTACCGCCTTCAAACCCGTGAGATGGCCCTGGCGGGCATTGGCTTCTACACCGAATCCGAGTTCGATTTCTCGGCGATGCCCGCGGAGATGTTGGAGCGCTCGATCGAGACAGGTCGCGCCTGCGTCGAGAAGAATCACCGCAACGGCCGCGTGATCACGCTTCTGTGGAAAGGGCTGGCCAGTTACCTCGTGCACAACAAGAAGTCGATTCTCTTCGGATGCTGCTCCCTGACCTCGCAGGATCCACACGTGGGGCGGCAGACCTTCGATTTCCTCGAGCGCGGCGGTTTCGTGCATCCGCGCTACCGCACTCGGCCCACGGCGGAATTCGTGTGCTATCCGCCAGACTTCATTCCCGACCTGGACGTCTCGGTGAAACTGCCGGCCTTGTTCGCGGCCTACCTGAAAATTGGAGCGCTGGTGACCGGCGAACCGGCACTGGATCGCGCGTTCAAGACCATCGACTTTCTGGCATTGCTCGACACGAACGTCTTGGATCCCGCGGTGCGGCGCACGTTCTATCGTCACACGGAAGAGGCTGCCGCGGACTCCACGGGAGATCCCGCATGAGCCGGGGCGTGTACAAAGGGTGAGTCATCTGCGCGCCCTCGTGCGCTTGCCCCTCATTGTTGCGCTGACCGCGGGCATCTCCGCGTCTTGGTGCGTCGGCAGGATTTTGTTCGGCTCCCGCTCGCCGCGCGGACTTGCTTGGAGACGGAGCGCTCAGCGGTACTGGGCGCGCTCGCTGGTGCGCATCCTGGGCGTGAAAATCGAAATCACGGGTCCCATCCCTCCCGCACCCTGCATCCTGGTTTCAAATCACCTGGGCTACGTGGACATTCCCGTGCTGGGTTCGTGTCTGGACCTCGTGTTCGTTTCCAAGAGCGAAGTGCGCTCCTGGCCGCTGATCGGCGCCGGTGCTGCCTCGATGGGGACGATATTCATCGATCGCGAATCGCGCCGCTCGATCCCACGGGTCAACGCGCACATCAAGTCCGCCCTGGAGTCTCGCGACCGCGTGCTGTTCTTCCCCGAGGGCACGAGCACTGGCGGGGATGGCATCCTGCCCTTCAAGTCCTCGCTGCTGGAGCCCGCTTCGCAAAGCGGCTATCCTGTTTACTGTGCTGCGGTGCGCTATTCCACTCAACCCGGTGATCCGCGCGCGTCCGAGTCTGTTTGTTGGTGGGGCAATATGGACTTCACCCCACACGCTTTTCGGCTCTTGCGCTTGTCCCATTTTCGTGCCCAGGTCGTATTCCATCCCGAGCCGAGCGGCGGCGCAGGCCGCAAGCTGTTGGCGGAGCGCACCGAGTCGCTCGTCACGGGTCTGCACCGGCAGCTGATGGAAACCTGAATCCTCATGCGCACGAACACGTTACTCGCCGAACGCAATCAGGCTCTTCTGGCCCAGGCGCTCCAGCTTCTGCAGCAGTTGCCCGAGGAGTTGTACAGCGCGCGCCCGCCGCACTTTGAGCGCGGCGGCATCGGGACCCACATCCGGCACGTGCTCGATCATTACGATGCGTTCCTCGATGGCCTCGACGCGGGGCGCATCGACTACGACGCCCGCGAGCGGGATCCGCGGACTGAATGCGAAATCAGCCTGGGTCGGGCGCGGCTGTCTTCCACAATCGCTCGCATGGGCGCGGTGTTCGCGCGCCAAGACGTCGGCGCTCTGGGCGCCCAGCGCGCGATTCAGGTCGCGATGGAACTCGGCGGAGGCCCCGCCGGCACACGCAGCACGAGCCAATCCAGCGTCGGACGCGAACTCCAGTACCTCGTGGCGCACACGGTGCACCACTTCGCGCTGCTGGCGGTGGTCCTGCGCCAGTTCGGCCACGAACCCGGCCCAGAATTCGGAGTGGCACCTTCGACCCTGCGGCATGAAGAGACCAGTCGCGGAGCATGTGCACACTGAGCTTTGGTCCAGCGCCTGAGGGCTACTTCGTGTCCTTCAGCCGCGATGAACTGCGCACACGCGCGGCGGGGCTGGGTCCGCGCGCGATCGAACGCGGCGGCTTGCGCGTGGTCCTGCCGATAGACGCAGACGCCGGAGGATCCTGGATTGCGGCCAACGAAGCGGGCACCACGGTCGCGCTGCTCAACGGCTATCGGTTCCAGAGCGCGCAAGCCGAGCGCGCTCCGCCTGAAGCTGGTTGGATCACCCGCGGCAGGCTCGTGGTTGAACTCAGCGACGCCGCGGACCTCGGCGACGTGGAAGGCCGCATCCACGGGCGCGACCTTTGGAACTTTCGGCCATTCGAGCTGGCAGCCTTCGACAGCAGCGGGGCAGCAGCCCTGTTCAGCTGGAATGGAATCGAACTTCTGCGCCGGGAGCTCGGCCCCGCGGATCGCCCCCTGGTCTCGTCCTCCTTCGACGACCCCGGGGTCAGGCAAGCGCGTCGCGCACTCTTCGCGCGCATGGTCACGCCTGAGGCGGGCGAGGCGGACGTGGTCCGCTTTCATACAAGCCACGATCCCGAGCGCGGTCCCTACTCGCCCTGCATGCATCGACCGGACGCGCAGACCGTGAGTTTCACACTCGTGCGCGTCAGCGCGGCGGCCGTCGAGATGCGCCATCGTCCCGGTTCGCCCTGCGCGACTGAGGAGGAGCAGTGCGTTCGCCTGACGCGCGCTGGGGCAACCCGTCCATGAAGTTCCAGTGCAGCTGCACCGCTTGGGGTCGCAGGGGGGAATCGCACGGGGGCGCCGGCCAGGGTGCGGCCGCCGCTTTCACCTGATCCATGGAGTTCCTCGAGGCGCTGATCGAGCGAGTGGATGGCCTGCCGCCAGCCTTGGCGCTGCTGGCGATCGCACTGGCGACTTTCGTCAGCGAGGACCTGACTGCCATAGCGGCGGCACTGATCGCAGCTGGTGGATCCCTGCACCCGGTGGCGACCCTTGGCGCGGCCGGGTTGGGCATTTGGATCGGTGACCTGGGACTCTACGGACTTGGCGCTTTGGCGGGCCGGCCGCTGGTGCGTCGCGCGCCGATCGCGTGGTTCATCGATGCCAAGCGTTTGGACCGCGCCCGCGACTGGTTCGAGCACCGGGGCACGGGCGTGCTGTGGTTGGCGCGCTTCGTGCCCGGCACGCGGCTGGTGACCTACGTCGCTGCTGGGACCTTGCACGCGCCCTTCGCGCGCTTTGCATGGATCACGTTCCTGGCTTGCCTCCTGTGGACGCCCTTGCTTGGAGCGGCGGCTTACTTCCTCGGCTTGCGCGCCATCGAACTGGCCGAGAGCTACCGTCAGTTTGCTTTGCCGATCCTCGGCGGCGCGGTGCTGGCGCTGATTTTCGCCGCGAAGCTGATCGTGCCCTTGTTTACTTGGCGCGGACGGCGATCGCTTGTGGGGCGCTGGCTGCGACTGACGCGCTGGGAGTTCTGGCCGCCCTGGGCGTTCTACCCGCCGATTGTGGCCTACGTCCTGTTCCTGGGGCTCAAGCACCGCAGCCTGACGCTGTTCACCGCAGTCAATCCTGCGATGCCCGCGGGCGGGTTCATTGGCGAATCCAAGGCAGCGATCCTCGCCGGGCTTGGTGAGCATCCTGGCCGCGTTGCTCGGGCGCGGTTGTTGCCGGGCGCATCCAGCGTGGCCGAGCGCTTGGAACTCGTGCGCTCGCTGCAGCACGAACTCGGCTGCGAGTATCCGATTGTCCTAAAACCCGACGCAGGTCAGCGCGGTTCCGGCGTCAAGGTCGCGCGCAATGCCCTCGACGTCGAGCAGTGGCTCGACGCCATTTCCGTGGATGGGCTTGTGCAGGAATGCGCCGTGGGCGTGGAATTCGGTGTTTTCTACGTCCGCTATCCGGGCGACCAGCGCGGTCGCGTGTTCTCGATCACTCACAAGGTCTTCCCTGAGGTTGTCGGCGACGGGCTGCACACCCTCGAAGACCTGATCTACGCCGACCCGCGCGCGGTGGCGATGGCCGAGGTCTACTTGAGCCGCAACCGCGAGCGCCTGTGGAGTGTTCCGGCCGTTGGCGAACGCGTCGCCATCGCCGACATCGGGAATCACTGCCAAGGTGCGATCTTTCTCGATGGCATGGGATTCCTCACGCCGCAGATCGAGAGCGCGATCGACTCCCTGAGCCGCGGCTACCGAGGCTTCGACTTCGGCCGGTACGATGTTCGCGCGCGTTCCGTCGCGGATTTTCAGGCTGGCGAATTCATGGTGATCGAACTCAATGGCGCCACCAGCGAGGCGACGCACATCTACGATCCGCGAATTTCGATTTTCGAAGCCTGGGCGGTGCTGCGCGAGCAATGGCGCATCCTGTTCGAGATCGCGCGCCGCAATCGCGCCGCGGGCGCGCCGCTCACGGGCGTGGGGGAGTTGTGCCGCGAAATCCTGCGCTACCGCCGCATGTCGCGGGGGCATCCGGGGTGATCAGCAGCTGGGACCCGCGAGGCCCTCTGAAGAATGATCCTGCGTTGCCTGCGCAGGCGTGCCCTTTTCCCGCGGCGGCAGCATTCCGGCGGGCCGAAATCCCCCAACCTTCGCTACCCTAGGTCACCTATGAAACGTGCAACTGCGTTCCTCGTTCCGATGCTCCTCGCCTCCCTCGGTCTGTCCGCCTGCACCGGCGTAGCTGGCTTTGGCGTAGCTGGCTCCGGCGTCAGCGCCACCCAGACCCGCGACCTTGGCGAGTTCCACGCCCTGCGCATCGTGGGTTCGAGCGACGTACGCGTCCAGGTGGGCGAAGCACAGTCCGTGGCCGTCACCGCGGACGACAACCTGATCGGCGATCTCACCACCGACGTGGAAAACGGCGTCCTGGTCGTCTCCACGCGCTCCAACACCAATTTGAGTTTCCGCGTCAGTCCCACCGTGAACATCAGCGTTCCGAATTTGGACGCCGTGTTTATCGAAGGTTCTGGCAGTGCGCAGGTCGAGGCCTTGAAGGCCGACAGCTTTCGCGGCGAAATCCTTGGCTCGGGCAACTTGAAAGTCAGCGGGCGCGCAGCGCAACTGACGCTGCGAATTCTTGGTTCTGGAGACGCCGACTTGTCGACATTGGAATGCGAAAACGCCGAAGCTGCGATCACCGGAAGTGGTGATGCGCGCCTGGCGTGCAGCCAATCTCTCGACGTCAAGATCACAGGCTCAGGGGATGTGACCTACGCGGGCTCGCCTAAGACCACCAAGAAGGTGATCACCGGCTCGGGCAGCGTGAGTCCGGCCCGTTGAAGCGCCGCGCGACGTGACCAAGACCAAGCGCTTCAGCGTCGTTCGCGATCCGGTGCACGGCGACGTGTACCTGACCCAAGAAGAGATCCGCGTCCTCGACACGCGCGAGATGCAGCGCCTGCGCGGGATCAAGCAACTGGGCAGCGCGTATCTGGTGTTTCCAGGCGCGATGCACACGCGCTTCGATCACTCGATCGGCACGTTGCATCTGGCACAGCGCATGATTGAGGCGATCAACCGCTCCTTCGAGCAGAGCCCGCGTGAGTGCCTGGGCGTTAGCCAAGAGGAAGCGCGCGTGATCCGTATGGCGGCCCTGATCCACGATGTGACCCACATTCCCTTCGGGCACAACGTCGAAGATCAGGCCGGCCTGCTGCACCGCCACGATTCGGACTATCGCTTCGAGCGCATGCTCTCGGTCGGCACCGAAATCGGTCGCGTACTGCGTGAGCAGGGCTTGCATCGCGATGTCTCGGGGATCCTGACCGGCTCGACGCGTTCATCGGGAACACCGGGCGTACCGGGAGCGCAGCGAACGCCGCCTTACTGGAGCCAGATCAACTCCGACACGATCTGCTCGGACATCCTTGATTACCTGCAGCGCGACGCCTACTTCACGGGCCTGCGCCTGGTGATCGATCCGCGCGTGCTGTCCTACTTCCGCGTCGATCGCGAATCGGGCAACCTGTACGTCGATCTCGCCAAGCACGGCCTGTTGCGCGAGGACATACTGTCCGAGCTCGTCCGCCTGCTCGAGGCGCGCTATCACTTCTCGGAACGCGTCTACTACCACCACGCGAAGATCGCCGCGGGTGCGCTGATCGCGCGGGCCGTGGCTCTGCTGCTCGCGGCCGGAGCGGTTCGCGAAGAGGACTTTTACGACACGACGGATGCGTCACTCCTAGCGTTGTTGTGCGCGCGCGCGGAACGACTGGGAGGCGCCTCCGGGAAGCAAGCCGTCGCGCTCGTCGAACGCTTCGAGCAACGCCGCCTGCCCAAACGCGTCTGCGTTTTCCCGCGCCAGCAAAACCACGAGGCGCAGGAAGTCCTGGTGGAGCGCTACTTCGCCAAGGACAAACAGAAGGAGCGCGCGGCGGTCGAGGGTCGCATCGAGGATCTGGTGCATTTCGCCTCGGGCAAGCGCGTCGAAATCCTGGTGACCTGTCCCGAGCGGCGCATGCAGCTGAAGGAAGCCCAAACCCACGTGCGCTGGCCCGGCGTCGAGGGTATTCGGCCCCTTTCGGAATTCGCCGATCGCGTGCCGCGTCTGGCAGACCTTGAAAAGAGCTACCGCGATCTGTGGAAGTTCTACGTGTTCGCCGATGCGGACGACCCGCGGCTTCTGTCGCGAATCGCCGAGATCGCCGAAGGGGAATTCAAAGGCGCGACGAATCTCTACCGACCTGTGGTTCCCGGCTAAGAGCACGTCCTGATACCTGGCTGGCCGCTTGGGCGATTCCAGGCCGCCAGCCGCGAGGCGCAGGGACGACGCGTATTCGCCTGCAATACTCGGAGGAGCTGCAACGTCGCGATGGCGAGCCTGGAATTGGCCTAGCGGCCAGCCAGGTATTAGGACGTGCTCTAAACGACAGGGGCGCTAGACTGGTCGAGCGGCGCAGGCTTTGCCGCTTCAAGCAGGAGAATCAACCGTGAGTCAGAACTTCGCTGCGTTGGTTGCGTTGGTTGCTGGAGCCCAGACTCCCGAAGTTCGGGCTCCCGAACTTCAATCGACGCCTTCTGCGTCCTCGCTCGCCGCGCCTCTGCGCCTGGAATGCGACACCGGCCCGATCGATTCGGGTGCCTATCGCGCCCACTCCGGGCCGCTGTACGCGGATCTCGACGGCGACGGGAAGAGAGAGCTGCTCGTGGGCAACTTCAAGGGCTACTTCCAGCGCTACGACAACATTGGCGAAGCTGGCGCGCCAAAGCTCGTGAGCAAAGGGCTGCTGCAGGCCGGCGGACAGGACGCCTTCCTACACAACTGGTGATGCATCGGATTGAGTCCGCAGTTGGCGGACTTCGACGGCGATGGTCGCGACGACTTGTACACGGGCTGTTTCGACGGCGGTATGTACGTGCTCGCGGGCCAGGGAGCGGGCAAGTTCGCGCCGCCGACGGCCATGGTCGACAAGTCCGGTTCTCCCCTGCGCCTGGGGCAATTCTGGCACCACGAAGAGAGCCACTGGAGCGCTGCGGCGGGAGCGAAATTCCCGGCGGAGATCGGCATAGCGGGAGCGGCGGTGGATTGGGACGCGGACGGCGACCTCGATCTGATCCTCGGCAGCTACGCCGGCAATTTCTACCTGCGTTCGAATCTAGGCAGCGCTAAGTCGCCGGCCTTTGCAACGGATTCGACGCCGATCGAAGTGGCTGGCGTGCTCTTGAGCGCCGGGGGACCTCATGCGATGCCGACCGTCGCGGACTGGGACGGCGATGGACGATTCGATCTTCTCAGCGGTTGCGACGACGGCGCCGTGCGCCTGTGGCTCAATCTAGGCGCACCGGGCACGCCGAAGTTCGGCGCGCCCACGGTGCTCGTGGAGCCCTCGAACAAAGCAAGCGACGCACCGGGCCTGCGCTCACAGGTCGCCGTCTGCGACTTCGACGCCGACGGTCGTCCAGATCTCTTGGTTGGCGACTACCGCGTACAGAAAGACGCCGCGGGCAAGAATGTCAGCCACGGCTACGTCTGGTGGTACCGACGCCTGACGGCGCCCTGAAATTCAGCGCTTGGCGCTGGCAGGCGACTTCGCGTTCTGCGCCAGGAACTTCCGCAGGCGCTGGGTCGCGATCTTGATCTTGTCCAGCGAAAGCGCGTAGGACAGCCGCACGTGGGTGTCGACGCCGAAAGCGCTGCCTGGCACGAGGGCGAGGCCTTGCTGCTCCAGCAGGTCCTCGCAAAAGCCCCCTGAGCCGCGTTCGTCGAGCCACGGGCTGACATCAGGAAACGCGTAGAACGCGCCGCGCGGCCAGGGTGTGCGCAGGCCCATGTCCCCGAGCTCCGCCAAAAGAAACTTACGCCGCTGGCCGAATTCCTCGACCATTTTCGCGATCTCCACAGGCTCTGACCTCAGGCCGGCCTCGTACGCATCTTGGGACACGGCATTGGGACAGCCGGTCAGGTGGCTGTGCAGTCGCTCGACGCCGGACGCGATGTCCCTGGGCGCGGCTACGAAGCCGATGCGGTACCCGGTCATCGCGTAGGACTTGCTGGCGCCGTCGACGATCACAGTGCGCGCGCGGAGCGCAGGACTGATGCTGACCGGACTGGTGTCCTTCTCGCCCTCGTAGATCAGGCGCCGATAAATCTCGTCGGAGAGGATCCACAGATCGTGGCGCTCGGCGATGCGGCCGAGTTCCTCGATCTCCGCCCGCGTCCAAACGTAGCCCGTGGGATTGTTCGGACTGTTGAGTAGCACGCCGCGCGTGCGCGGAGTGATGCACTTCTCGATCGCCGCGAAGTTCGGACCGCAGTCGGCCCGCGGAGGAGCGCCCACGGGAACCGCGCCAGCGATGCGCGCGATTTCCACGTAGGAGACCCAGGCTGGCAGGAGCATCAGGACTTCGTCGCCGGGCTCGCACAGCGAGAGCATGGCGCCCGAGAGGGCGTGCTTGCAGCTGTGGGCCACCGTGATCTCATCCGCCGAGAACGACACGCCACGGGTTTTCGAAACGTGCTCCGCGATCGCTTTGCGCAGGGAAGCCGTCCCCGCCGCGGGCGTATAGCGCACCTTGCCGCCCCGGACCGCCTTGCAGGCTGCCTCCTGGACCACGGCCGGGGCGTCGAAATCCGGCTCGCCCACGGACATGTTGACGATGTCCCGCCCTTCAGCGGCCAGCGCCTTGGCCCGGGCGTCGAGGGCCAGGGTCAGGGAAAGCGAGATGTCGGCAACACGGCTGGAGGGGTGCATGCGAAGACAGGTAGAGTCGAGCTTCGGGCCCAGGGGGTCAAGGCCCGAAGTTCTCGGAGGACCTTTTTTTGCGCTCTTTGCGCCAATTGTGATCGCGCCGGAATGAAGCCACGGTTGCGTCGTCCGCTGAGGGCTGGCAACGTGCCACCCCATGAGTCTGAAGAGCCGCCTGTTCCGGATCCTGATGGTGGTTGCGCTGGTGGTCCTGTTCGCAGGCTACTTTGCGTTCTCGACCTTCGTTTTCAGTCCGACCGAATCCGATTTCGACGCCGACCTGTCGACACTGGTTCCGCGCCAGGTGGACTTCTACGTCGCCAAGGCCGACCTGCGGGACGACATCAAGCCCTTCCCCAAGCTCGCGGATTGGAAGCGCATCGAGGGTACGCAGGCCTGGGCCGCCTACTCGAAATTTGAGCTGCCGGAGCTGGATCGTCAGTACGGGGTGACGCAACAGATGCAGCGCATCACCGACGAATTGGCGGCGCTGCCCTGGCCGGTGAAGGGCATCGACCCTCTGGATGTGTTCGGCGGCAGGAACCTGACTGTAGCGGGGAACTTCAAGCCAGGCGAATTGCGCGACGCCGATTGGGTCGTTCTCGGACGCGCTTCGTGGAAGGGCAAGCTCGCGGCGAGTCTGCTGCGCTATCCCGGTTTGCTGAAGCTCAACCAGCAGGGCATCGGCGCCGAGGTGGGGGAGCAGCATGTGTCGCTGACCCTGCCCGGATATCCGCGACCGATCCACGTGACGCGCCTGCGCGATGTGGTCGCGTTCGGAACTTCCCTGGATTTGATCAACAAGATCCACGCGCTCGACGCAGTGCGCGGGCAGGATTCCTTCGGACTGGGGGCGACCTATGCGGACAACATTCAGCGGGCGCCGCGTTCACCTGCCCGCGACGACTTCGAGTTGTACGTGGACTGGCGCCAGCTGGCGGAAAATCTGAAAGTCTCTGGGCGCTTCCCCGATCCCGACAGCCAGGATTTCCTGCCCTCGTTCGCAGGCAAACTGTTCCAGCTGGGCTCGGTCAAGTCCTTCGCCGGAGTCGTGGGTTTCCGCGGCGGCATGCAGGCGGACTTGCGCGCTGAATTGTCGAGCGAGTTGATCACATCGACGCAAAAGCGCTTGTACGCTGGCCGCGGCTTCGAGCGCGCCGAGGTGGCCCAGAAGTACGCGAACATCGCCCAGGATGACGCGAGTTTCTTCGGCCTGATTCAATCCGGCCTTGGGGACTTGCTGCGCGAGATGTTCGCGTCCTCGGAGCCCGCGTTGCGCACCAACCTCGAGGATCTCCTGCGCTCCACAGGCGAGTTTCCCGACGCCTTGTCGTTCATCTCGGAGATGGACGGCCTGTTCAAGAACCGCATGGCGCTCGTGGTGCGTCCCAACGACTACAAGTACGAAACTACGCGCGACCCGCCGAACGATGGCCGACCCATCGCGGCCTGGGGCATGGCGTTTTGGATGGAGGATTCGGCCAAGGGCCGTGTACGAATCGGCCAATTGCACAACTTGGTCAACCGCAACCAGGGCCGGTTCGGCATCGAAGGCATGAAGCCAGGCGAATCGGGCGTGTTCACGAACGTGGTCGGCGGAGGGTTTGAGGTCTGGGAGTTCTGGAACCGCTTCGTGCCCGGCACCGGCCACGTGGCGACGGTGATCGTCGGCGATATGTATTGGGTCTCGAACTCGTTCAAGATGCTCGACGACATGATCAAGACCTACCACGCGGGCGCTCCGGACAATCCGCGGCTGACGGACGTTCCTGAGTTCAACGTGCTGCTCAGTTCCAGCCTGAGCTCGGGCAATTTCATCTCCTGGATCAACCCGCGCACGCTGGCGACCATCCGCCGCCAATTCGCCAAACGCGACGCCGAGGACAAGGTCCTGAGCAACATCGATTGGAAAGTAGAGCGCGCGCGCGTCGAGGATCGCTTCATCAAAGAGCACTTCCCCGGTCGGCGCCGCGGCGAACTCGACGAAGAGACCCAGAAGAACCTGGACCTGTTCGTCGATCCCGAACTGCAGGCCATCGAGCAACGCCTGAGGTCAGAGCAAGTCCCCGCCGCCATGGCAGAGATCGAGCGCACCATCTTGTATTCCGAGACATTGAAGTGCGTCTTGTCGGTCCTCTCTTTGAGCCCGAAGACAATTACGCTCAGCCTGCGGGCACTGGCGCCGCTTGATCGGTAATCCGGAGTCGGGAGGATCGCTTCGCGCGGGACGAATCAGCCGACTCCGTGCTTCCAGGCCAGCGCCGCTTGGCGAAAGAAAACAGCGCACGTGAGCGCGGCTGTGGCTGGCAAGGCGAGCAGGATGCAGGCGAAGGCCGCGTCCGACGAGTCCATACTCCCGACTCGGGGAAGGTGCGAAACCCACCCCGCGGTCATCCAGGCTGCGTAGCCAGCGGCCATGCCTACGCCGAGACTCAACAGCGGAGCGAAGACTCGCGCTGCGAAGCGGCTCCGCGGCTGGGCAAAGCTCCATATCAGGAATGCCAGCGACAGCACAGCAACGAGCGACAGCGCACTGGGTTCCAGCGGGTGGAACCACGGGCCACGGTCTTCGTCATCGCCGGGGCCCATGCGGAGATCCCAGGCGATCGCCACGAAAAACAATGGCAGCGCCGATCCGAAACTCGTGCGGACAAGCCAGTTGTCCAGCAGCGAGATTGCGCACGAAATTCGGGGCTTGCTCGCGTGTTTCGCGAGAGGTCCTTCGCGCCGGGTTACTTCGGCATGGCTCATGACATCCGCATGCGCAAATGCAACCCCTTCCGCATGAGTACCAACAGCGCGCACGACGCGAAACTCGCGCCGATGATGAACCGCACTTTGCGTATAGGCTGAAATCGCGCGCGACTTTCACTGGCACTCCAGGCGCGGACAGCAGCGCGGTAGTAGACGGCAAAGGTGAGCAGGGCTGACAGTACAGAGGTGCCAGATGCGGCGGCGAAAATCCAAGGCGATCCAACATTGCCTGGGCCAGGCACATCGCCTCCACTGATCAGGCACCTTCCAAACCACAGGAACGCAAACAGTAGCGCAATCACGAACATCGCAGCGAGCGCGCTGCCAAGGCTGAGGGCCGTTGCGAAAACAGCCGTCAGCCGTGGACCATGGGGCTCGGTCAGCGACCAAACTACAAATGTGGCGATGGCGGCGAAGCCGAAACACATCACCACGTCACCGCCCCACAGCGCGTCGTCGCTCAATTCGACTCTACTTGCACTGATCCAGAACAAAACCGCGGCAACGAAGGCGAGCGCGGAGGAGGGAAGCGCAACCCCAAGAGTCAGTTGGCACACGTAGTGATCCAGCAGCCGACGCCCCAAATTCGCTCTCGGCGCGATTTCAACGAGCTCGAGAGCCGCGTCTCGGAGTGCCTGGACTGCCACGACTTCATTCAACCACGGCCCGCGGAACGACGGTAGACGCTGGAGGCGGTGTCGCTGGAGTGCGCAGCGAACGGTTCGAGCTGGCGAAGGGAGAGGAAGACCAGCAGCACAATCGAACGCTTCTGGGGCGCGGTCCTCCGGACTACAATTCGGGACCCCGCGAGAGGGCAAGCTATGGAAATTCGCACTCTCAATGCATGTCCGGCCTGCGCCCGTCAGTACGACGTTTCATTCCTCGACTCCGGCGAGAGTGTGCGTTGTGAATGCGCACAGCGTTTCCAAGTCGAGTTTCATCCCGTGCGTTCGCCGCGGCCCCTGCGTTGTGGCAGCTGCGGAGCCAACTTGCCGGCCGAGGCGCAGAGTTGCGGATACTGCAACGCCGAGGTCTCACTCGAGGACCGCGGGTTGTCCGCGATCTGCCCCTCGTGCTGGTCCCGTCTGCCTTCTCGCGCGTGTTTTTGTTTGGAGTGCGGCCTTCAGATCGCACCCCAGGCCCTGATCGCGCTGCCCGAGTCGAGCGCTTGTCCGCGCTGCAAGGCGGGCCTGCGCCAACGCTCCTTGGTGGGCAGATCGCTGATCGAATGCTCCGGATGCGCAGGCCTCTGGATTTCACCGCACACGCTCAGCGATCTGTGCACGCGCTCGGAAGAGACGGCTGCTGCGATTCAATCCGCCTCGGGTGCTCAGACAGGCGCCGAGGCGTGGGACGATCTCAAGGTCGCCTACCTTCCCTGCCCTGTCTGTCGAGCCTTGATGATGCGCAAAAGCTTCGCCAGTGGCGCCGGCGTCGTGCTTGACCGGTGCCGGGCCCACGGCGTGTGGCTCGATCGCGGCGAATTGGAGAAGACGTTGGCCTTCGTCCGGTCCGGTGGTCTCCTGGCAGCTCGACGCCGCGAGGTCGAACGCCTCGGCCAAGAGGAGCGTCAGGCGCGCGAGCGAATCGATGCCCAGGGCCGGCCATCCATGTCGGGTTCAGTGGAATCACACAACAGCGATCTGGTCCGGATCCTGACCTGGCTCGGTCAGGTGATCCCACATCCGTAGTCAGCGCGTCTTGGAGAGGAGCGTTCGGAGCTGCTCGCGCGTCTCGATGGACTCCGGAATCGAGCCCGCGCTCAGCAGCGCGAGCCACGTGCGCCATGTGGGCCACAAGTTGCCCTACAGGAAGGGACTGGAAGTCACGGAAACGGAGCCTCACGGCTGGAGCATCAAGCCGAAGTGATTCCCCGTGCGGAGATCGCGACGTGAATCAGGTTCTGTGATGCGGTCCTTCTCGGCGATCAGCCGGTGCGTCTTCGCGGCGTGCAGCAGAAACTCCGCGTCCTCCGTTCCGGCCACGGTCGAAGTCGTCGACGGGGCAGGGCTGGAGGAATGGACCGCGAGCAGCCGCTGTTTGCCGCTGCGCTCAGCTCCTGGCCAGACTGGTGACGCAGTTGCCTCGAGGGACTGCACGTTCTAGTGCGGATCGTGCGTGGAAATGCGCAGGACGTGGACGTGCTGTTGGTCGGTTGGAACCTGAGGCCTTTCCAAGGGAATCGAGACACCGCCAGCAAGCGCGTCGCCCACTTGGTTGCAGGGCGCAAGCAATGTGTCCCCGTGGTGGCATTCGAGCCCGCCGACCTCGACGCCATGAATGAGCGCGTCCGCATGTCCGGCCCGATTCCCGTCAGCTTCGCTCGGTTGCCATTCACCCCTCTCACGGCCCGATCACGAAGGCGATCGCATCACTCCGAGCCGACGCCCACGGCGCCCTCTTCCATCGCCTGGCGCACCAGCGCGCGACCGTCAACGAGCAGGGATTCCGTCGCCCAGGAGAGCATGTTGATGAAACCCGGCGCGACCGCACGGCCCTGAACGTCGAGCTCGCGCTTGCCGCGGCCTTCGAAGCGACCGAGCGCGGCGATGCGATCGTCCCGGATCGCGACATCGCCCACGTAGGGATCCGCGCCGCTGCCGTCGTAGATGGTCCCCCCGCGCAGGACCACGTCGTACTCGTGCGAGGTGGTGGACGCACACGAAGCGAGGAGCGACAGGACGCCGAACCATGCGAGCTTGTTCATGGCGCCAGAGTACGCAGTCGGGACTTTGTGTCCACAACTGCGGGCTATCGGCTCATCGGCGTCGCGTGCGCGACGACCATGCGCAGGGCGATGGGGGGAGGCTGCGCGGTAGATCGTGCGACCGTTCATGTAACCGCGCGGCGCAAGCGCATGCCCGAGCCTCAGAACCGTAGATCCGTCGCGCGCTCTGGATGCTGCAATTCGGCGCAGACCGGGCCTTGGGACGCCGCGCCCCAAAGCGCGGCGTGCTTCAATGCAATCTGCTCGATCTACCCGTGACCCTCGTCATCACGGCCAGATCGTGAACTCGATCGCGTCAGACAGCCCGATGTTGTTCGGCGGGGCAATCCCGGAGTCGCGGCCCCAGAACTGCCCGAACAGGATCTGCCCGGGGCTCATGCTCCAGCTCGCCATGTACGCGCGGGTGAAGTGGTAAGAGTACGTTCCGCTGCATGCCAACTGCTGCTGGCCGCCGGACGACTGCGACGCCGTGCGACGAACGGGTGCGCCGAGGCACAGCGTTCCGCCGTAGAACGGCGTCGAAGCCGGCGAGCCGCTCCACAGGAAGATCCCCGGTTTGTTCGCAAGCCACCCTGTCACGCTCAGGAAGAAGGCGTCCGTCGGAGGGCCGAGGCGCGGCTCGCCTGCGGACGTGATCGACGGCACGCAGCCTTGCGAATTCAGCTTGCCTACGCAGTAACTCGTGATCGGCGGGCACGTCGAACTCGCGTCCCACAGGAACGAGTCGAATTCGTCGTTCGTGTCGCCTGCGACGAGGTCCGAGAGGTTGGCGTTGAACGCCACCTTGCTGCCGTCGGGGAACGGCAGTGAGAGGCTAGTGATGTGGATCCCGTGGGCAGGCGGCGTGCCCTGGTTTCCGTCGGTGGCCCGCGTGATCCCGCGCGTAATGCCGGTCTGGAGATCGCGGATAAAGCTGTCCTGCTGCCCGCCGTCGGTGTCGGCGGGATCGAGGTTGGTCGCCATGCTCATGAACGTGACGTACCTAGCGTCCAGGCTGAGCGCCGGCGTGTCGCAGATTCCGTCGCTGACCTGGCCCGTGGACGAGCGGCTGATGTTCGAGATCTGCCCGGTGGTCCGATCGAGGAGGTAAATCGAGCCCAGACCGTTGGTGCCGGGAGCGAGATTGGTTGCCTGGCTGGCGAACGCGACGAAGCGCGCGTCGGGCGTGATGGTCGCGTCGTACGAGTCCAAGTCGCCCTCAACACCGCCCGGGGTGACGCTCAGGCGCACGGTTGTCCCAAGCTGCAGGTCGCGCATGAAGACGTCCTGACAGTTGTTGTTGTCGTTCGCGACCATGTCTGTGGCGCCGCTGGAGAAGACGACGTAGCGACCGTCGGTGGAGTGACCTGCCCCCCATGGTCGTACCAAGTCCTATGTTAGCGCTCGAGCCGGCATTTGCGCCAGCAGAGCCGGCCGTAGCGTAGCGAAGGGCGGCTCTGCTGGCTGCACGGCCAGGGGTGCCGGCGGTCGGTACTCGAGCGAGCTGTGC
>CANKOY010000034.1 GCA_947484275.1 Planctomycetota bacterium
AGAGCACGTCCTAATACCTGGCAGGCCGCTTGGGCGATTCCAGGCCGCCAGCCGCGAGGCGCAGCGACGACGCGTATTCGCCTGCAATACTCGGAGGAGCTGCAACGTCGCGATGGCGAGCCTGGAATTGGCCTAGCGGCCAGCCAGGTATTAGGACGTGCTCTTAGCCAGTTCCGCCACGTGCTGTGCGATGGCACGCCGCGCAATTCCGTACAGCCATGGGGCAAGTCGGCGCGGATCCTCGAGACTGGACAGGCTGGAAAACACGCGCAGCCACGTTTCCTGCAGCGCGCCTCAGGCCTCTTCCTCGCTGCGCAGCATTCGCCGGCAGTAGTAGTAGAGCGGGCGCTCGAAGGTCGCGACCAACTGCTCCCAGGCTGCGCGCTCCCCGCGCTGGCAGCGCAGGGCGAGCAGTTCGCGTTCGAGCTTGATCGGATCGGACTCCTGCACTTGTGGATCGGCCGTCTGCGGCCGTGGCTTCACAGTCCCACGGCATGCTTCCGGGGTTCACGGGAAACCTGGAATCCGCCCAGATCGCGTCCGGATCGAACTCGGCGCCATTGCAGCGGTTCAACCACCCTTGGGCTTCGCCCTCTCGCCGTCTCACAGAAGCGCGCGAAGCCGAGTAGGCAACGGTTTCGACGGGCTCCTAGATGTGCTTCAGCCGTTCAAGTGTGCGCGCGTCGGTCACGTTGCCCGTGTTCAGGGTGCTCGACGGCTCAAACAGGAGCACGCTGCACGGGTTCTCGGCCACGGGCCGATGCTCGACTCCGCGCGGCACGATCAGCATTTCGCCTGGATCGAGAGTCACCTCGCCGTCGCGCAACTGCATCGTCAGCCGCCCCTCGACAACCAGGAACAGCTCATCCTCGTGCTCGTGTTGGTGCCAGATGAACTCTCCGTGCAGCTTCGCCAACTTGACTTGGCAGTGGTTGACCTCGCCGACGACCCGCGGCGCCCACGTGTCGGAGAACAGGGCGAGCTTCCCCGCGAGAGAGATTTTCGAAAGCATGAGGCTGCCCATCCCAGCGCTAACAGCGGACCCTCGCAAGGGCGGAATCGGCACACAGCGCCGGCGCAAGACCAGCGAGCTACGCATCCGCGTGTGGAGGGGGATTTCGGGACGGGCACGCGGGCGCCCGTCGATGGCGCACAGCGTCGTTGCCCCGCTCGGCCAGAATCCTCGAACGGGCCGAGATCCCGAGCTTGCAGTCCAACACGTCGTGAATTGTGATTTTTCCGCGGCCGCGTGAGCGCCCCGCGTGTATCCCCGACTGGACGATGGCCGCGGAACACAGCACACGCTCGGATTGGACCGACGAACAGGTTCTTGCCCTCGTACGGGAGCACGAGCGCCTAGTGCGAGCTTACCTGCGCTCCATGGGCTGTCGCGGCGATCGCGTCGAGGACCTGGCGCAGGAGACCTTCCTGCGGCTCTTCACGCGGCCGATCGAGGATCGCGGCCCGAACGGCCTGCGGGCCTACCTGTGTGTCGCGGCCCGCAATCTGTACATCAACTCACTGCGCAGCGACGCGTCCAAGCCGATCCTCGAGGAACTCGATTCGGCCTGGGGCGAGTTCGAGGGCCGTGACGGCGGCAGCGCCTACCTGGACGCCTTGCGAGGCTGTCTCGAGACACTGCCCGCTCGCACGCGCGAGGTCTTGCAGTTGCGTTTCGGCAGCGAGATGTCGCGCACCGAGATCGCAGCTCGCACACAGCTCTCCCTGGGAGGCGTGAAGTCGCTTTTGCTGCGCAGCAAGGAGAGTTTGAAGGCCTGCGTCGAGCGCAAACTGGGCGAGGGCAAGATCGGCTTCATGGAGGCCGTGCAGTGAACGAAGCGGAAGACCACGTTCTCGAGTTCGCCTTGGGAGAGTTGCACGGAAGAAGCGCGACGGATCTGCCCGAACGGGTCCTGAGAGAATTGCGCAAGGTGCAGCCCGTTGGGGCAAGACCCGGCCCGCGAACCCCGCAGCCCGTGGCGCCGCGCGTCTGGATGGCAGCCGCCGCAGTCGCGGTCGTGTGCCTGTCGCTGTTTCTCGTCTTGCGCCGCGGCGGGCAGACGACCCCCCGGTCACTCTGGGTCGCGACGAGCGCGGACGTTCTCGGCGTGCTGCGCCAGGGAGAGCGCGAAGCGCGGCTCCTGGACGCCTTCCTGCCCGGTGAGACACTCGTCAACGGTCCCGAGCGCGAGCGAATCGTGGCGCTGACCTCCGGCGAGACGATTCGCATGGGCCAGTGCTCGATGCTGACGCTCGAGCATGACGAACGTGGGCTCGTGATCGCTCCTCAACTGGGTCGCATCACGCTGCAGGCTTCCGAGAAAACCGCCGTCCGTTTCCGCACACGCCTGGGCACGCTCGCCATGGGCGCGCCCGGAGCCGTACAGGTCGAGCTGCGCGCAGACGGCTACGACCTCCTTCAACCCGAACGATTTCAGCAACTCGCACAGGAGCTTCACATGAAGACCGCAGTCCCCCTGGTTCTCACTCTCGTCACGCTGCTGCAGGGAACGGCCGTGCTCGAAAGCGCCGTGATTACACGCCAACTCGTCGCCGGTGAGACCGTTAGCGAGCAGCAGACCGAGAATCCTGCCAACCCGATCAAGCGCAAGTTGCTCGAGGAGGCCGGCACCTGGGACCTGACGGTGACCAACGTCGCGCATGCGAGGCGGCCGGCCAAGCCGCAGAAGGGACTTGAGGTCTGTCGAGCCGGGCCGGGTGGTGAGTGGCTGCTGACCGATCTGAGCATCGGAGAGGGCGAGGATGAGGTCAGGCTCCACACGGTCGTCGGCTTCAACACCCGCACGAAGATGTACACGGGCACTCTGGTGGACAACTTCGGCGGCGAGATGGGCCTTCTGCGAGGAACGCCCGAAGAGGACCTCGACTGCCGAACCCTGAGCATGTTCAGCGCGGAAGGCACGCCCGGCTTCGACGTGCGTTGGGTCATGCGCTGGGAGAGCCCGGATCGGCGCGTCACAGAGTTCGAAGCTCTGAAAGGCGAAGAGTGGATCCCGATCCGCAAGATCGTCCACGAACGCCGGAAGTAGGCGTCGTACTACAGTTCCGCGCGCCCACAACCGCCAATCGACCCGCGGGAGCCCAGCGCACGCTCAGGAAAATCAGCTCGGGCTGGCGAAGAGGATCGGGCCTCCAACCGGTCTCACCCCGCACCGCGACAGCGTTCTTGGCATCGCGCAACTACGACGAAGCGCGGCGCCCGGGTGTCGGAAAGCAGAGTCAGCTTCGCCGCAGGGGCGGTCGGGGACCCGGCCCCCAGGCTGGGATGTGCCCCACGCCTGGGTCCGAACTGGCGCGGGGAACGCTGGATCGAGAATGCCGGATCGGGCGCGCAGGGATTCCAATCTCGGAGGACCCTGCCTCATACTTGCATGGCGGACCATCTTCAGGCGCCGTCATTCCTGCACGATCTGCTCCAACACGATGCACCAGCAATCAACCGACCACGGAAATCTTGTCTACACCTCCGATGCCCCGGCGCTTTGGAGTGGGCGTGCGATATTTGCACTGGCCTTCGCACTGTGCAGCACCTCAGGCGCTTGCCAGACCGTGTCCATCACCGGTCGCCAGCAGTTCAACCTGTTCAGCGTGAATCAGGACAAGGACCTGGGCAGCCAGGCATACGCGGAAGTCATCAAGAGCGAGAAGCTCGCGGACCATGGCCCGGCCTTCGACATGGTCCAGCGCGTCGTGGCGCGTCTGGCCATGGTCGCCGACGATCCGGGGTTCGAGTGGGAAGTCCATGTGATCGACGATCCGAAAACTGCCAACGCCTGGTGCATGCCGGGCGGGAAGATCGCGGTCTACACCGGCATCCTGCCTGTGACGCAGACCGAAACCGGACTGGCGGTTGTGCTCGGCCATGAGATCGCCCACGCAGTGGCACGCCACGGCACGGAGCGTATGTCGACGCAGCAGGGCGCGGATGTATTGCTGGGCGTGGCCTCGACGCAATGGAAGGAGGCCGCGCAGTACCAGCAAGTGATCGGCACGGCCGTCAACGTCTTCGTCTTCATGCCGTGGGGCCGCGATCACGAACTCGAGGCCGACCACATCGGTTTGCTCTACATGGCTAAAGCGGGCTACGACCCGAGAGAGTCGATCGAATTCTGGAAGCGCATGTCCGCGAACTCGGGCGGTGGCGCGCCGATGGAATTTCTATCGACGCACCCATCGGACGACACGCGCATCGCGCAACTGCAGAAGCTGATGCCCGAGGCCCTCGCGGCCTACGAGGCCTCGCGCGGGAAACAGTAGGGGCGATGGGGCTCGACCCTTGTCGAGCGCTGCCCGCCGCGAATCACTGCTTGCCGTTGGGGTGACAGTTGTAGCAAGCCAGCGATTGCCACACGTAGCCAGGCACGGCACTGTGCTTGTCGTCCATCTCCGCTTGGCGGTGGTCATGGCAGTGCGTGCATGAGAAGGCCTGGAAGCTGGGCGTGGTGTGGCAGTCCGCGCAAGGGAAGTTGCGGTGCCTGCCAGATGTGATCGGGAACGCATGCTGGAACGTGCCGTTCGACCAGCGAATCGTGTCGTGACAATTCTCGCAGTTTGTGGGGAACCCCGCCGCCGTGTGCGACGGGTTGGTCGTGGCGTTGTAGTCGGACAGGTGGCACGTCACGCAACCGTTCGTGATGCCCGTGTGGTTGAAATTCGCGCCCAGCCAAGTGGAAGTCGAGTGGCAGTCCTGGCATTGGGTCGAAATGTTCAGCGCGACGTGGTCGGGATTCGTCGCACCGTTGTAGTCGGCCGCGTGACATGCAAAGCAGTCCTGCGGCGTGCCGGCGTAGACTCCGCCTGCGTGACACTGCGCGCAAGCGATCACGGCGTGCTGACCCGTCAAGGGAAAGGTCCCGTGGTTGAAGCCTGCCCCGGTCCAACTGGTGGGAATGTGGCAGCGATCACAGCCCGAAGTCCAACCCTGGGCAAGGTGATTCGGCGCCACGGCGCGCGCCAAATCCGAGGCGTGGCAACTCAAGCACTCCGGGTCGGCGTGATCGAAACGGCCGAGCTGTGCGCCAGGGTGACAGCGCCAACATGCCGTGGCGGCGTGGGCCCCAATCAAAGGGAAGCGCGTGCGCGAATGATTGGCGATCTCCGGCGACGGCCGCCAGTCGCCTTGGGTGTGACAGGTCGAGCATTCGCTGCCCGCATGGCCCTGGTGGATGTCCTCGTGGCACCCTGCGCAACCGCGCGCGGCAAAGGAAGCCACCGGACCGCGGTCATTGTGGCAACGCAGGCACTCGGCCTTGGCGTGTGCGCCCTCCAGTGCGACGCCTGTCTGTGCCGCGTGGTCAAAGGTGAAATCCGCGCGCAGTGTTTTCCAATCGCCCTCGGCGTGACACAGCGAGCAATCTGCGGGGAAACTGTCGTGGGGGACCACCGGACCGCGCGCGCGCCACCAGCCGTGGATCGGCACATCGCCGCGACGCATGGTGCAGGCCAGAATCCCAAGCAGCAGCGTCACGCAGATCAACGCGCGTCTGAGCGCCGGATTCGAATCGTAGGTGCGTTGCATGGCGTCGATGTTCATTGGAGTCGAGTTCAGAAGCGGCGCTGCAGAAAAAAGCCGGCGTATAGCGAGTCCTGTTGGTCGCCAAAGCGCGATTCACCCGACAGGGAAAAACTCCAGGAACTGCCAAAAGCCAGGTCAAAGCTCGCGCGCAGGGCCTGCTGCAGAAGGGTGGACTGAGAACCGTTGAACCCGCTCTGCTCCGCCTGTGCGATCTCGTAGTCCACTCGCAAGTTGCCGGCGTCGAATTGACGCATGGCGCCCAGGCGCAAGCCCGCGAGGTCTGTGAACTTGCCCTGGGTCGCAAAGACGCTCGCGGACACGTCTCCGCGTTGAAAAAGGGTGTCGCGCAGCGTGTTGCGGACTTCGAAATTGCCGCCTTCGTCGTCCTGATCATCCCAGCGATCGACGCGCCCGTAGATGCGCCATTTCTGCGTCACGGGCTTCGAGCCGCTGACACCCACGCGCGTCACCGCTCCGTCCGAGAGCGTGGCCGCCGTGGCAGGCGGAATCTCATCGCGCGCCAACTCCGGCCAGCGGAATTGACTGGCGTGCAGACCCAGCGTCGCGCCGCTGTCGAGGCGATAATTCACGCTGGCGATCGCCTGGGTCAATTCCGCGCCGGCGGATTTCGTTGTGTCCTCCGAATCGTAGAAGTCGATCCACGTCGAACCATAGAGCGACCAGCGCGAGCCCGAGCGCCAGTGGCCGTTGATCACCGCGAGGTCGCGGTCCGAGCTGCCGCCGTGCCAGGTCTTCTGCACACCAACGCCGATGGCAGCGTGTTCGTCCTCGCCAACCACGTGGCGATAGAAGGCGCTCAGCGCCAAGTCCTCACCGTGCGAGCGCACGTCGTCGATCTCGGGCAAGAGACCCGCGCTCGCGCCGAAGCGGTCACCACCGTCCGTGCGCCAAGTCATCTCGGCGCCGTCAATCACGCCGAACTCGGGGAACTCGTGCTGCAGGAATCGGCCAACCTCGGTGCGCCGCTCACTGCCTCGCACGCCGCCCCACCATGTGGACAACTGGTCCAGCCGTCCGCGCGTTTCGCTTTCGTCGCCCGCGTCCAAGAGTGACTGCGTGCGATGGAAGATCTCTCCGTCGAATTCCAGAGCGCCGCCTTGGCCGAAGGGGTTTTCCAGCGAAAAATCGAGGCCGCTGCGGGCCAGGAAGTAGTCCTGGCTTCCGTTGACGTCGATTGAAGTCCAATCGGCCTGTGTGAACCAGCGTCCGCGCAGGTCCCGCTCGCGCTCCCAGTTGTCGAGACCGCGCACGGGCGCGAGGAGTGGTTGATTCGGATCGAACTTCTCAGGCCCCTGGGTCCAGGGGGGATGACCGAGGGCGCCGCCGACGCTGCGGCTGGCGGGCACAAGCGCTTCACCAGAAGTTCCGATCGCGAGCACGCCCGCGCCATGCCATTCGACGCGCGCTGTGTTGCGCGTGATGCCGCGCACCAGGGCTTCGACCATGGGCTGTCCGTCGGGATGCAGTTCCACGCGATCGCCCAGCGCAAGTCCGCCGTCCGAACCCACGTCAAGGTAGGCGCGCGTGTCCTGCACCGCCGTGACATGCACCGCAATGCGAATAAAATCGCTTTCCTGCGCTGTGGCAACGACGGCGAGCGCGCTGCAAGCGATGCTCGCTCGCAGCGTCGTCATGATGGCGTTTACGCTATCCATCTTTGCCCACCCTCCGGTCCGTTGTGCCGTGACAGTCCGCACAGGTCATGCCGAGCGGGCGGTAGCGCACCGCTCGCGAACCCGCGGCCGTGAGCTGAGGCACATGACACGCTCCGCAGGCGAGCTTCGAATGCGTGGCGTCGAGGGCGAAGCGCGCGTCGCGTTGGTGATCGAATTTGGGCGTGGCAAAGTTCCCGCTGGTCCCATGGCAGCGGGCGCAATCCGTGCGACCATCCAAGTCGAACTGCTGTGCGTGGGGATCGGCGTGGCAGTCGCCGCAATTCGTGCCGGGCACCTTACCGAGGCGGCGACCCGGGGCATGGGCCGCGTTTCCTGTGGAGTGACAAGCTACGCACAGCGTCTCGGCGTGTGCGCCTTCGAGTACGAACCCTGTCCACGCGCCGTGGTCGAAGGTGTTGGAGTCGATTTGCTGGAACGACTCCTGTGAGTGACAGCGCGCGCAATCTCCGGGTGCATTGGCAGCCGCGGAGAGCGCCTTGGGGGTTTGATCGAAACGTCCCTGATGGGGATCCGCATGGCAGGTGGCGCAGCGGTCCGGTGGCCCACTGAATTGCTCGCTTGCGCGCTCGAACTTCCTGCCCTGGGGATCTGAGTGTTTCAGCGGGCGATGGCAGACGGAACAGTCCGCGCGACCATGGGCGCCGTCCAGTGCAAAGCCCGTCCACGGTCCGTGCTCGAACTTGGCTTTTGCACCGTCATTGAAGTGCGCTGTTGTGTGGCACATCGCGCAGTCCGCTTCGCGCTGCAGCGCAAAGCCGCGGGCTGCGAACGTGCCGCCGTGCACGTCCGCGTGGCACGTCGCACATTTGTCAAGGGGACCGGGAAACAGCTCAGCGGCCCGACCGAACCGGCGGCCACGGTCGTCGGCCGTCGTGCTCTTTGGGTGACATCTTTCGCAGGTTGCCGTGCCATGGGAGCCATCCAGTGCGAATGCGGTCATCGCGGTGTGGTCGAACTGCAGGCGCGCGCCGTGGTCGAAAGCGCGCGTATCGTGGCAGGCCGCGCAGCCCTGGGCCGCGAGCTTGGGAAAGCCCGCGCGGAATTCCTGCCCCGAAAATGCCCCGGCGTGGGCATCCGCGTGGCACGCGGCGCACTCCGTCGAAGCTGCGGCGAAAATCAACGGCGACTCGGGACGCTGCGGATCGCGAGTGTGACAGCGCGCGCACTGCGCGTTCAAGTGCGCGCCCTCCAGGGGAAACGCAGTACTCGCGTGTTGCGCCGCGTCGAACAGCGCGGGTTTGAAACCTGAGCGTTCGTGGCAGCCCAGGCAGCCGGCCTCTGCACGCGCGCCCTGAGCAAACTGCCCGCCGTGCGGATCCGCGTGACAGGCAACGCAGTCGTCGGGCTTGCGTCCGGGATAAGCCGTCGCGCGCGCGTCGCCCGAGGCTGAAGGGTGACACTGGTCGCAAGCTACGGCCCCATGGGGCGCGACGAGGGAAAATCCCGAAGCCGCGTGCCAGTCGACGCCCTGGGGAAGTTGCGGAGTCGCGAACGGACCCCGCTCCGGGTCGTGACAAACAACACAGCCATCTCCGGCGAGTACGGCGTTCGCCGAAGCGATGCGCTGCACGAATCCCGCAGAATGCGGCGACGCGTGGCAATCGATGCAGGCGCGCGCCTCCACGGGCGGGTGTTCGCCGCCGAGAGCCTCCACGGAGCGAGGACTGTCCGGAGCGTGACAGGCCGTGCAAGCCGCACGCGCGTGGGCGCCGCGACTGGCGAAGCTCGCTCCATGATTGAACTCTGCGACATTCAGGAAGGGCTGCGACTGACCGTGGCAATCTGCACAGGCGCGCTGCATGCGCCCTGCGTGGGGATCCCTGTGGCAGGTGGCGCAATCCTGCGAAAGGCCGGCGAAGCGTGGCTTGCCGGGCGTGAGCACGGCGGCGTCGGCCTGGGGGTGACACTGGGCGCACTGCAAGGTGACGTGAACGCCCTGGAGCAGGAAGCCCAGTTGCCCGTGATCAAAGCGCTCGATCTGCGGCACTCCCGCGAGACTGAAGGCCCGTGCGCCGGCGATTTCGACCTGCGAACCGTGGTGCTCGACGTGGCACCGCGCGCAGTTCAACGGCTCCTCGACCTGGAGCGTGCCGTGCAGGCCGCGCTTCTGCTCGAAGGACTCGCGTACGAGGGCGTGACAGTCGAGGCAGGCGCTGCCCATGGATTGCGCGAAGCCCCCGTGGCACTTGTCGCAACCCTCGCTGCCGGAGAGCTCCTTCAACTGCGCGTGCACCGGCGAGAGCTCGCCTGGCGAAGTGCGCCGCGTGTCGAGCAGGAAAAGCGTCACCACCAGCGCCAGGGAAAGCAGCGTCAGCACCCATTTCAGGGGGATGCGCTTCACGGATTGCCTCCGGTGATGTCGGCGAAGCGCAAGGCGCTGTAAACGTGCCAGGTGAGCAGCAGAGCCATCAACAACGCCACCCAGCGGTGGATGTAACGCCACGAGGCCAGCAGCGCCCGTAGGTCCTCATAGTGGGCGGCCATCAGGCTCGTGCGGTGCGCCCGGCGCGCGAGGTCCAACATGGCGATGACTTGCGCTTCGGGCAGTCCCTCGCGCCGCGCGTCGCCGGCCAGGCGTGTCAGCGTTCCACGCAGCATGCGTTGACTTCGCAGCAGGGCGCCCAATCGCGCGAAGAACGATGACTTCCAGCGGCTTTGGTCGACGAGCCCCTGAACTTCCTCTCTCGCGCGCTCGCCGAAACCGCGCTGGCCCTGATCCCATTCGGAGGACAGGCCCGCTAGCGAAGCGTAGATTTCATCAAGGGCCAACTCCCGTCCGTTCGTTGCGCGCGGAACGTAGGCGTAGAGGTATCGACCGATGGCGCCGGTGGTGAGCAACACGGCGAGCAGGATCAGCGCGTGGCCGCCGACGGTGTCATGTGGATCGAAGGCGCTGTGGCCCAGAGCAAAGACCATCGCGAGAATTCCGGTGGCGACGTGTGACGTCATCCAAGCGCGCAGGGACCCCAACTGGAGCGGGCCGGCGGGTCGGCGTCGAATCAAATAGGAGAGGTTGGTCAAGATCAGCGCAGCGGCGACGACTCCAAGGGCCAAGCCCACCGTCCCCGAGGGCCGCAGCCACGAGTGTTCGCTCGCGTCCACACGCAGATGCGCGGGAAGTCCGTAGTAGCCGCGGAAATAAAACACCCAGGCCATGACGCCAAGCGTCACGCCAAGGGCCACGCCGAGAGCCGGCAAGAGGCCCGAGCCGCGTTCAGCCACGGCGGGCGCAGGCGCGCGATCGGCCGGATCGAAGGACACACCGTTGCGCTGGAGCAACTCAAAGGCGGGCAGTCCACCGGCGAGGATGAACACGTCGTCGTTTTCGAGGAGTCGCGATACCTGTCTCGCCTCCGACGCCACCGAGAGCTCCACGGAGTTCTCTCCGATGCACACGACATCGCTCTCGAAGAGCACTTCGATGCTGCCCTGCGCGATCGCATCGCGAATGCGCGCTTCGTTGCGCGCCTTCAGTCGCGAGAACTCGCCCTTGCGATAGGAAATTGAGACGCGGTTGCCAGGTTGCTCGGCCAGGCCCAGTGCAGCTTCGATCGCGCTGTCGCCGCCGCCGACCACGAGGATGCGTCGATCGACGTAGGACTCTGCGTCCAGCAGGCTGTAGGTGACTTTCGCCAAGTCCTCACCGGGCACGCCGAGCTTTCGCGGGCTGCCGCGGCGGCCGAGGGCCAAACATACGAAGCGGGCGCGATATTCGCCGCCTGCGGTGGCCACCAGGAAGTGTCCGTCGGGCTGAGGCGTGAGCGACTTGAAGCCTTCGCCCACGCGCAGATCGAGTTCCTGCTCGCGCACGATGCGCTCCCACAACTCCATCAGCTCCTCCTTCGAATAGGAGTCGCGCGTCAGTTTGCCGAACAGGGGCAACTCGATCGGCTGCGTCATTACCAATTTGCGGCGCGGGTACTTCGCCACTGTGCCGCCGAGCACTTCCTGTTCGAGGATCATGGCCGAAAGCCCGCGCTCTTTGGCGCCGAGCGCACAGGCGACGCCCGCTGGACCCGCGCCCACAATTAATAGATCGAGCATCGGCGCGTCCGCGATCGCAACCGCGCCGCCAGTGCTCGCGCGGGCGGCCGCACGCGACGGCAGGGCCGCAGCAGGCCGCGCCCGTCGACCGACCTCAGCCGCCACGGCCAGTCCCTGGGCCACGGCCGTGCGCACCAGCGCGTGGCCCGTGACTTCGCCGGCCAGGAACAACCCTGGCGTTCCGCGCGCTTCCAAGCTGGGCTCCAGCGCAGGGATGTCGCGGCGTTCGGATAGATCGCCGAGGGTGATCGAGATGGCTCCCGTTGGGCACGCCGCCGCGCAGCGTCCATGTCCGACGCAGCGCGCTCCGTGGACGACGGCGGCTTGGCCGTGGAGCACCTCGAGCACGCCCTCCTCGGGACAGGCGCGCACGCAGGAACCACAGCCGATGCAATTCGTCAGGTCAATGAAAGGGTACTGCAGCCGCGCGCGATGGCTGCCGCGTTCGCGAGCAGACTTGCGTTGCTCGAGGCCCGCCGCGAGTTCGCGCAGCCCCCTGTTGCGCGCGGTTATGGCCGCAACTGCAAGGCCCAGGCCCAGGGCGATGGCGATCAGCAGAGCGAAGGTCATTCGAGCGAAAGAGGTTCAGGAGCCCATTGACGGAGTTTCAATCGCGAGGCACCGCGCGCGGCGAAGTTCGTGATGGTGATTCGGTGGCGCTGATCTCGACCTGCGGGACATGAGAATTGAACGTGGAAGCCTGAGTTGGCTGCAAGGTGCCGACTCGGGCGCGCGAAAGATCGGAACACCAGTCGAAGATACAGTCCGCGCGACGATGCACTCTAGGCAACGTGCCACGGGTGGTGCCGATTACAATGGCTTTATCCCGCGGCGTGCGAACTTCTCGTGTGAGCTGGAAGCAAGACAGAGTTCACCCTTCCCGGATACGCACAACAGCCACTTGCGGTTCCCAGATTATCGCAGCCGTCGTTCGGAGTGATTCGCCTCGCTCACCTCGACCCACTGCCAGCCGTTGTCGCCGTAGGCGAGCTCGCCTGCGAACCGCGCGTCCCAAGTCAACTGCGGCTCCGCCGCTCGCGCGCGAAAGAACTGCAGTCGACATGCGACCGCCGCGGAATTGGCCTCGGAATCGACCGTGATCGAAATGGTCTCGGGGTCGAGGGCCGCGCTCCACAGGAAATTGCCCTGGGAGTCCACCTCGTTGAGGAACATCCATGCCAACAGCCCGCGCAAGTCCTCGCGCGAAGTCTCCGACGTGCGATCAACGAAGCGCGGGGCGAGGCCGTCGAGTACCGGCTGCGCGCGCATCCCGTTGAACCCGCCGACCATCTCTTCCAATCGCCAGAGGATCTTCTGCTCGGGCGAGGCCAGGGCGCGGTAGAGCGCGCGGCCGCTCGCCAGGGCAACGGCGGCGATGGCCAGCGTGAGAAGCGCTCTGCGCAGGATCAGGCCCATGGGCGCCGAGGTTAGCAGGTAGTACCCCGCCGCCGATCGGAGCCGGGAGGCGTATGTGGGCTCGAGCGCGCGTTCGTCACAGGGAACATCGACGGTGCGCCGTCGGGCGGCGGATGTTAGAATGTGCCCGTGGCCACGCGAATCATGTTCTGCGGCGACGTGCACCTCGGCCGCCGGCCCTCGGGATTGCCGAGGGACCTGGATCAACAATCCGGACTTACTTCACGCGACCTTGACCCCAAAGCCGCCCTCGCACGCTGCGTTGAAGAGGCGCAGCGGCGCTCCATCGACGCCTTCGTTTTCGCCGGGGACGTGGTCGACGAGGAGAACAGCCGCTTCGAGGCTTACGGAATCCTGCGCGCGTGCGTGGAGAACCTGCTTGCCTCGGGCATCCGGACCTTCGCGGTCTCCGGCAACCACGATGTGGACACCCTGCCGCGTCTGGCGCGGGACCTGCCGAACTTCCAACTGATCGGTGCGGGGGGCGAGTGGGAGGACGTGCTCGTTCACGGTCGCGAGGGCCCGATCATCGCCCTGCGCGGTTGGTCGTTTCCAACGCGCCGCGTCACCGCGAGCCCCCTGTCGCGGCCGCGCAAGACACCTCCGATCCAGGCGCGCGCCGTGCTCGGCGTCGTCCACGGCGACCTCGATGTGTCGGGGTCCCACTACGCGCCCTTGGCCACGCGCGATTTGGAGGCAGAGCGCGCGGTTGCGGCCTGGTTCCTCGGTCACATTCACAAACCGTCCCTGGATCCAAGGGCCACGCGGCCCATCGGCTACCTCGGGTCACTGAGCGCGCTCGATCGCACTGAAATTGACGATCACGGTCCGTGGCTTGCGACCATTGCCGAGAGCGGATCGCTGGAAATCCAGCAGATTCCCCTGGCGCCGCTGCGCTTCGAGGAGTGCACGCTCGACGCGACGAACTGGGAAAGCCCTGATCAGTGCGAGAGCGAGTTGACCCGGGCGCTCAGCGCAGCCGTGGAGCGCGCGCGTGAGCGTTCCAACCCGCCGCTGGCCCTGGGGCTGTCCGTGAAGTTGATCGGAAGCGTGACAATGCCCGCAGGGTTGCGTCAGGTCCTCCGTCGCTATCACGACAGCGGTCTGCCCCAGCGCAACTTCGAACGACTGCACAGTTTCATCGCCAAACTCGAGGACAACACACGTCCGCGCACCGATCTCGAACGTCGCAAGGCAAGCGACGATCCCGTGGGTCTGCTGGCGCGGCGGATTCTCGAGCTGGATGATCCCAACTCCGGCGTCGCGGCGCGCCTCGTGGAGCAGGCACGGCGTCGATTTGACGCGCAGTTGCGCAAGCGCAACGAGTTCGCTGAGCTGGGAGCCGTCTCTGAAGAAAGTGACGCGCAGATTCGAGAGCGTCTGAAGCGCGCAGGGTGGCGCGCGCTCGAAGCGCTCGAGGCCACGCGCGCGGATGGTCCGCGATGAGCTCCCAGAGCCTGCTGCTCGAAGATTTGCGCGTTCACCGCGCGCCGGGATTCCCCGGTGGCCTGGAATTCAAACCCGCGGCTCGCGGACTCGTGCTCGTCCACGGAAGCAACGAATCTGGAAAGAGCACCCTGGCTCGCGCACTGTGGGCTCTGCTCTGGCCCGATTCGGCGAAAGATTCGATGCTCGATTGCGACGGCGTTTTTCGCCTTGGCACCAGGCGCTTGATCGCGCGTCACCGCGACGGGAAGACGCGCTGGCAAGAGTCCGGAGGCGACAGTGAAGCGCCAAACCTGCCCGTGGCCGAATTGGCGGAGTGCTATCGCCTGTCGATTGAGGACAAGGGCGAAGGCTCGAAGTCGCTTGCGCTGCAAATCGCGCGCGCGCTTGCGGGCGGATTCGACCTCGCTGCTGCGCGCAAGCCGTTCGAAGTCGCGCCTAGGCCTGGCCTGAGCGAGTTCAATGAACTCAGAGCCGCCAGGGAGGCGCTCGACAAGGTCGTCAAGGCGGAACGCCGCGACGCCGAACAAGAAGCGCGCTTGGATTCGCTGCGCGCCGCCCGCCAAGCGCAGCTCGCTCTGATCGCGGAGTTGCCCATGCTGGAGCAGCTGCGACTGAAAATCGCAGCGGAGAGCACGCTCGCCGACATCGAGCCGCGGCTGAAAGAGCTGGCCGGCTGCGCGCACGTGCGCGTGGGCGATTTGGAACGGTTGACGAGGCTGGAGGCGAACCAGGCCAAGGCCAAGGCAGAGCTGCTCGAGAGAAATCTCAAGCTCGAAGCCCTGAGGGCAGAGCTCGCCGCCGCGAGTTTGCCGCGCGAGGGGCCAGGGGAGTCCAGCCTGGGTGCCGCGCGCACGAATGCGATTGAACTGGAGCGGCTCTTTCGCGAGCACTCGTCTGCAACTGTGGTCGCTACTCAGGCGCGGAAGAAATACGAACGCTGGGGCAATGCCGAGCGCGCTGACGCTCCGCCGCTGCCGACCGCGGAAGAGTTGGAGGAATTCGACCGCTTCACAACGGCCTGGAATCAAGCGCAGGCGGCGGAACAGCTCAAGCCGATCGAGCGCATGCTCGCAAACGGCAACACTTCCGACCCCGTGCAGAGCGCAAGACGCGCCCGTCCCGCGGCATGGGTGCTGGGCCTCGCCGGGTTGGCGGCGGGCGTCTGGGGTGCGCTTGAGTTCCACCCGGCGTTTTGGGGTCTGGCAGTACTCTCCGTCGCCGCACTTGTCCTGGAATGGACCAGTCGAGGCGCTGCGGCTCCCACGACTGATCCCACGGCGGCGCCGCGCGAATGGCTCGCTGCCGCAAGCGCCGAGCGCGAGTTGAAGCGCGAGAAGCTCGAGCAGCAACGCAAGGAATTCGAGAGTCGCTGGGGGCTGTGGCCGGGGATTTCAGGTATCGCGGCGCTGCAGATGCTGCGCCAGCGCGCCGACGAGCACGGATCTCTGGTCGAAGCCGAGGCTGCACTCGAATGTGCCGCGCGCGCATACGACGAACTCTCCGACCGCGTGACGCAAACCGTCCAGTCTTTGGGCGTTGAGCCGGCCTGCACTGCCTTGGGCTTGCGATCGCAGATCGAGGCTGCCTACGAGAGCCACCGCGCGCGCCAGGCATTGGAATCCAAGCTGCGCGCGGCAGAAGCCGAACTGGGCCGAGCCAGGGCCGAGCAGGATCACGCGCGATCGGAGGTCACCGAGCTCTATTCGCGCGCGAGGATCGCGGACGGCGATCGCCCGGCACTTGAACGCAGCGTCGGGCAGTTGCCGATGCATGAAACGCTCACGGCCGAGCACATCAAGCTCACCGACCGGCGACAATCCGCAGAGAAGCACCTGGCTAGTTGGAGCGGCGAACTCCCTGGATCCACAGATGAGTTGTCGCGGCGCACGGAGGCTGCACGGAGCGCCCAGGATGAGGCCGACGCGCGGCGCGAGGAGATTTTTTCCATCGAGCACGCTCGCGACGCACGGCGCGGGAAGGACGAGATGGAATCCGCGCGAGCCCGCGTCAGCGAGGCCGAGGCCGCGCTCAGGGACGCGCGCGAGCGGACTCTGGATGCGTTCGCCGCGGCCTCGCTGCTCGATGACGTGGAGAGCGACATGGGCAGCGGAACTTCGACCCCGGTGTTCTCGCGCGCGATCGAACTGTTCTCGAAATTCACCGCAGGACGACACCGGTTGTCCTTGGAGCAGCGCCCTGGCGGCGTCGTCGAATTCCGCGCCCGCGACCTGATCTCCGAGGAGGATGTGCGCCTGGGCGATCTCTCCAGCGGCACGCGGGCGCAGATTCTGCTGGCGACGCGCGTGGCCTTTGCGATCGAGGCGGCGGAGAAGGCCGGCGCGAGGCCGCCGCTTGTGCTCGACGAGGCGCTGGCCACGAGCGACGACGGCCGCTTCGAGGCCATCGCGCAGTCCGTGCTCAGCCTCGTGGGCGACGGCTGGCAAGTTGTCTACTTGACCAGTCAGCGCAGCGATGTCGCGCGTTGGACCCGACTCGCCGGAAGCGCGGAGCAGTTCCTGGCGATCGAGTTGAACGCTGCCCAACGGCAAGCCCGCGCCGTTCGAAGTCTCGATGACCTGATTGTGCCCATGCCGCGTCAAGTGCCGGCGCCGGGACAGCGCAGTGCGGAAGAGTACGGTCTGGAACTGCAGGTTCCGCCCTTCGACCTCGAGGCGTCCGTGGGTTCGCAGCATGTGTTCCATCTGCTGCGCGACGATCTGGAGCTCGTGCACACCTTGTCGCTCTTGAACGCGGACCGCGTCGGGGTTGCCGAGGCTTTTGCCCGCGAGGGAGTTCGGGGTTCGCGCCGCGTGGATGCCCCACGCCTGGCCCGGTTGCTGCAACGCATCGAGCTGCTGCGCGAATTCGCGCGGTTGTGGTCCGTCGGACGCGGCAGGGCCCTGGACCGCGAGGCCCTGCGCGCCGCGGGCGTCAGCGATCGATTCCTGGCTGAGGTTGCATCCCTGGCGGCAGAGCGCGGCAACGACGCAGCGATCCTGATCGCGCGTCTGACCAGCGGCGAGCTTCAGGGCTACGGAAAGTCAAAGACCGACCAGCTGAGCGCGAATCTCATCGAATCCGGTCACTTGGACACCTCCGAGCGCGCCGGGTTGGAGTTCATTCAAAGTCGCGCGGCCGACAGCGCGCTCGAATTCCCGTTGCCCGCGGCCGGAAACCTGATCCAACAGTGGTGGCACGCGGCGGAGCGCTCCTGGTCCGAACGACGTAACCCCGCTAGGACCGGCGCCGAAGTTTGAGCAGCGCGGATTCAAAGCCCCGCGCTGCACCTCGGATGCGCGGCCCCTACAATCTCGGCCCCGGCGACAACGCTCGCGCCCAGCCATGACACAGATCTCCACCAAGCCGCCCAGCGGCATGCGCGATTTTCTCGCGAGCGATCTCGCGCGCAGGCGCCATGTGATCGGTGTGATCCAGTCCGTGTACGAGTCCTTCGGGTTCGTGCCCCTGGAGACGCCGACGATCGAGAACCTCTCGACGTTGCTTGGGAAGTACGGACCCGAGGGCGATCAGTTGCTTTATCGTTTGATGCACAGGCGCGAAAAGCTGGCGCGCGTGCTCGAGCAGGGTGCCTTGAAGGAGAGCGATCTTTCCGACGAGGGCCTGCGCTACGACTTGACGGTGCCGCTCGCGCGCGTCGTCGCGAACTACCGCGATTTGCCCGCGTTTTATCGGCGCTATCAGATCCAACCGGTGTGGCGCGCGGATCGGCCGGCGAAGGGGCGCTTTCGCGAGTTCTATCAGTGCGACGTCGACGTGACCGGCACGACCGCCATGGTCGCCGATGCGGAGGTTTGCGCCGCGGTGGCCGGTGTGTTGCAAAAACTCGGCTTCGCGGACTTCACGATCCACGTCAACCACAGGGAGCTGCTGCGCGCCCTGGTCAGCGACGCCGGCATTGCGCCTTCGGCCGAGGGCACGGCGCTTGTCGCGATCGACAAGCTCGACAAGATCGGCGCGGAGGGTGTGCTCAAGGAGCTGCAGGAGCGTGGAATTTCCGCAGCGTGCGGCGAGGCGCTCATGGGCTCGCTGGCGGCGGCGAAGGAGGTCGGGTTTCTGGAGGCGCGCGCCAAGGATGAGACGAAGTCGGGGGCTTCCGGCGCGCGGGCGCTGCTCGAGTTGTTCGCCCTGGCGCGGGAAACTACGGCGGGAGCTGTGCTGCGCTTCTCGCCGGAACTCGCGCGCGGCCTTTCGTACTACACCGGGCCTATCTTCGAGATCACGGTGCCTGGTCTCGCCGGTTCGCTCGGCGGTGGCGGCCGCTACGACGGCCTGATCGGCATGTTCACTCGGGCGCAAATCCCCGCGGTGGGCTTCTCGTTGGGCCTCGAGCGCATTCTGCTCGTCATGGAAGAGCGCGAGATGTTTCCAGAGCTCGCCGTTGGACCGCAGATTCTCGTTTGCCGATTCCCCGACGTCAGCGCCGCCGAGGCGCTGCGCGCGGCGAGTCAGCTTCGCGCCCAGGGCTTGCGCGTCGAGCTGTACCCAGAAGCCGACAAGCTCGGAAAGCAACTCGCCTATGCGACCACGATCGGCGCGCAGTACGCGGCCGTGCTCGGCAGGGTCGAAGTCGATGGGGGAGCAATCGCGCTGAAGAACCTCGCCACCGGCGAGCAGCGCACCATCTCGATCGAGGATGTGCTGAAGTCTCTCTGAGCGTCCGCCGCGACGTCAGATCGAGAAATACTTCGCCTTGGGGTGGTGGCACACCAGGGCGCTGGTGGACTGCTCGGGCTCCAGTTGGAATTCCTCCGAGAGCGTGATGCCGATTTTTTGCGCGCCGAGGAGATCCAGCAGGATCTCCTGGTCCTCCAGATTCGGGCACGCGGGATAGCCGAACGAATAGCGCGAGCCGCGATAGCCCTGCTTGAACATCTCGCGCATGTCGCGCGCGTCGTCGTCCGAGATCCCGAGCTCGCCGCGAATCTGCTTGTGGATCAACTCCGCAAGGCCCTCGGCGGTCTCCACCGACAGTCCGTGCAGATGCAAGTAGTCTTGGTAGCGATCCGCGCCGAACCACTCGCGCGCAACATCGCTCGAGCGCTGACCGACGGTGACCACCTGCAGCGCGACCACGTCGGGCTCGCCGTCCTGGCGGAAGAAATCCGTGATGCACAGGTCCTTCTTGCCGCGCTGGCGCGGGAACGTGAAGCGCGCCGCGGTCTTGCCCTCGTCCTTCGGATCGAGAAGCACCAACGTGTTGCCTTCAGGCACGCAGCGCCAATAACCGTAGGCGGCTTTCGGCGTCAGGATCTGCTCCTTCGCGCACTGGCGACCCAAGTCATGGAGGATCGGACGCACGTGGCCGTCGATGAACTTCTTGTAGTCGGCGACGCTCTTGTTCTTGCGGCGATAGCCCCATTGGAACTGGAACAGCGTGACTTCATTGATGTACGGCAGCACGCTCTGCAGGTTCACGGACTCCACCAGGCGCGGGCCGAGGAACGGCGCCAGCGGATAGCTGATCGCATCGCCGACGCGCGAGCGATCGAAGTCGGGCTCGGCCACCTCTGGCGCGGGCCGACCGATGCCCGCGGCGGAGGGCAATTCGCGCGCCACCGCAGCCGCTGTGGAGGCGAGCGCGCCCACAAGCGCCGGCTCGATCTCAAGCGGCTCGGCCACGGCGTCACTGGAGGATGCGAACTTGCGCCGCTGTGGGCGCGGCTCTTTCGACATGACCTTCTCCATGACGGCCAGACCTTCGAAGGCATCCTTGGCGTAGTAGAGCGAGCCGTTGTAGACCTGTCGCAGATCGTCCTCGACGTATTTGCGCGTCAGCGCGGCGCCACCGAGGACCACCGCAGTCGAGACATTGCGCCGGTTCATCTCCTCCAGGTTCTCGCGCATGATCACGGTGCTCTTGACCAAGAGCCCGCTCATGCCGATCACATCGGGACGCTGCTCGTGGGCAACGTCGAGGATGTGCTGGATCGGCTGCTTGATTCCCAGATTGAAAACGGTGTAGCCGTTGTTCGTCAGGATGATGTCCACGAGGTTCTTGCCGATGTCATGAACATCGCCGCGAACGGTGGCCAGCACGAGTTTCCCACGCGAAGAGCCGTCGACGCGCTCCATCAGCGGTTCGAGATGGCGCACCGCGGCCTTCATCGTTTCAGCGGACTGCAGCACGAAGGGCAACTGCATTTCTCCGCGGCCGAACAGGTCGCCGACGGTTGCCATGCCGGCCAGCAGATCGACGTTGATGACTTCGAGCGGTTTCTTGTGGGCCAGGGCCAAGTCGAGGTCGGCTTCGAGGCCCTTGCGCTCGCCTTCGACGATGCGCCAGCGCAGGCGTTGCCAGAGGTCCTCGGGAACTTCGCGCGCCTTCTTGGCCGAAAGGCCCACACCGTCGAACAACTTCAGGTACGCCTGCAGCGGGTCGTAGCCTTCGCTGCGACGGTCGAAGATCAAATCCTCGGCGATGCGCCGTGCTTCGGGCTCGATGTGGTGCAGCGGCGTGATGCGGGCCGAGTGCAGGATCGCGGCAGTCAGACCTGCTTCCTGCGCATGGTGCAGGAATACGGAATTGAGCACGTGGCGCGCCGCGGGATTCAGTCCGAATGAGATGTTCGACAGGCCGAGCAGCAGCCCGACTCCAGGCAACTCGGCCTTGACCTTGCGCATGCCGTCGAGCGTTTCCAGCCCCAGGCGCCGGTCGTCGTCGTTGCCGGTGCAGATCGTGAACGTCAGCACGTCGAACAGCAGGTCTTCGGATCGCAGGCCGTAGTCGTGGACGCAGATGTCGTGCAGACGACGCGCGATCGCAAGTTTTTCGTCCGCGGTCTTGGCCATGCCGCGCTCGTCGATCGTCAGGCAAATCACGGCCGCGCCGAATTCCTTCACCAGCGGCAGGACCTTCTCGCAGCGCTCCAATCCGTCCTCGAGGTTGATCGAATTGACGATGCAGCGTCCGCCGCACTGGCGCAGCGCCTCGGCGAGAACCGGCGCTTCGGTCGAATCGATCATCAGCGGTGCGGCCACTTCGGTGCGATAGCGCCGCACCAGCTCATTCATGTCGCGCGCCTCGTCGCGGCCGACGTAGGCGCAGCACAGATCGAGCACGTGACTTCCGTCGCGCACCTGCTCGCGGCCCATCTCGACCATGGCGTCGATGTTTCCTGCCAAGAGATGCTCCTTGAACGCCTTGGAGCCGTTGGCGTTTGAGCGCTCGCCGACGAACAGCACCGAGTTGTCCTGCACGAGCGGCACCGCTGAGTAGATGCTCGTCACCGACGGCGCGAGCGATGGCTGGCGCGCCTTGGGTTTGCGCGAGCCGATGCGTTTCGCCACTGCTGCGATGTGCTCGGGCGTAGTGCCGCAGCAGCCGCCGACCATTCCAACGCCGTCCTCGTCCACGAAGCGATGCAGCCAGTCCGCCAGCTCATGTGGCGTCAGCGGATAGTGCGTGCGTCCGTCCACCAATTGCGGCAAGCCGGCGTTGGGAAACACCGCGATCGGACGGCGCGAGGATTGTCCCAAGAGGCGCACGTGCTCGCCCATTTCGCGCGGCCCCGTGGCGCAGTTGATGCCGAGCATGTCGATCGGATAGGGATCGATCAGGGCGATCGCCGCGGCCATTTCCGTGCCGACGAGCATCGTGCCGGTGACCTCCATGGTCACGCTGACCAAAATCGACACATCGGCCTTGGCCTCGTCGCGCGCCTGGAGCACGGCGTTGAGCGCGGCCTTGATCTGCAGCGGATCCTGACACGTCTCGATCAAGACGCCGTGCACACCGCCGGCGATCAGTCCGCGCGCCTGCACCAGGTACGACGCCTTCAGCGTGTCGTAGCTCGCGTGACCAAGCGTCGCGAGCTTCGTTCCGGGCCCCATGGAACCGAGTACCCAGCGCGCGCGATCGTGCGCGCTGAAGGCCTGCGCCGATTCGCGGGCCAACTGCGCGGCCTTCTGGTTCAACTCGAAGGCGCGCTCTGCGATTCCGAATTCCGCGAGGACCAAGGGGTTCGCACCGAAGGTATTGGTCTCCACTGCGTCGGCGCCAGCGCTGAAGTACGCGTCGTGGATCGAGCGCAACACATCCGGCCGCGTGGCGCAGATGATCTCCATGCAATTCTCGAGGCCGAGATAGTCGGTCGCGAGGTCCAGGTTGGCCGTGTGCAACTGCGTGCCCATGGCGCCGTCGAGGATCAGAACGCGCTGCTGGAGCGCTGAGCGGAAACTAGAACTCATGCTGCGTCCGCTACTTCTGCGCCGTCGCGGTCAGTGACATGAAATGCGGCGGCTGAGGATCGCGCGCGGAGCGTGACACCAGGACATTTCGAAACCCGGCGGCTTCCAGGAGTTGTGCGAGCGCAGGTTCCGTGAAGCCCAGGTGCGCGTGTTCCAACTTCTCGCGCACCCATTCTTCCTGGTGCGCGAGCAAATCGATCACCAGCAGTCGCCCGCCAGGCACCAGGATTCGCGCGGCCTCCTGCAGCGCCCGCAGCGGCTCCTTGGCGTGGTGTAGGGCCTGACTCATCACGACCACGTCGTGCGAGGCCTCGGGCAGCGGCAGCGACGCGATGTCGCCTTCAACGGTCGCGATGTTCTTGATGCCCTTCTGCTTCGCGCGCGCGTTCAATTGCGCCAACATCGCGGGCGAGAGGTCGACTGCCGTGACCGTGCTCGCCACTTCGGCGAGCATCAAGGTCAGCAGTCCGTCGCCCACTCCAAGGTCCGCGTAGCGCGCACGCGGCGCGAGCAGGATCAGCGAGCGCGCGAGGCCCTCCCACGTGCGCCCAGGAAGCAACTGCTCGCCGAAACTGGCCGCCACGCGATCGAAGTAGGCGCGCTGCTCGCCGCGGCGACGCTCGCGCAGGGTCTCCAGGCCAGCCAGATCTGCGGCAAACTCCGGGCTGTCCTCGTTCGCCGTCAGGACTTCGCGCCACAGTCCTGCCGCCGGGCTCGAACCCAGGTTGTAGAACGCCTTGCGGCCCTCCTTGCGATCGTTGACCAGTCCGACTTCCTTGAGCAGGTTGAGGTGGGTCGAGACCCGCGACTGGCCGAGATTCAGGACCTCCATCAGGTCCGAGCCGGTGAGCTCCTCCTGTGCCAACAGGTGCAGGATCCGCAGCCGCGTGTCGTCCGCGAGCGCCTTGAGCAGGCGCGAGGTGGTTAATAGACCGATCATGGAATGCAGATTGATTGATGGATCGTCTTTCGGCAAGGGCTCGGTTGACTCCTAGGGCTACTGGCACCCTTGGCTGGGGCGTCTCTGGCAGCGGCCCGCTGGGATTCCCCGCGGCGCGCGATCGACGGCTGGGCATTGGGCGCTATGCCATAACCGATTTGGAGTAAATGACTTATGGCGCCTTGATCACGGAGCTTGCGCGGCGCTCACCCGGGGCCGCTTTCCGGCGCACACTTCGGGGCCTGCCGCCTCGCTAGGATCCCAAGACATGCCCCGCCGCGCACTTTCGAGCCTGCTTGGATACTCGGGGCTGCTCATTGGGGCGGCCCTGGCCCTGTGGCTTATCCGCGAAGCGGGGATGAAGCTGACCGCGCCGGCGCCGTCCGCGGAAGGTGCGAGATTCGGCACGGCAGCCGCGGCCGAGGGGATCGCCGGCATTTTCCACGTGCTCCTGGCCCTGATCGCGATTCTCCTGGCGTCGCGGGCCCTCGGCGCCGTGTTCGCGCGCATCGACCAGCCACCGGTGATCGGGGAAATGGTCGCGGGGATCCTGATCGGGCCCTCGCTGCTCGGCCGCGTGGCGCCGGAGTTTTCGCAGTTCCTCCTGCCGCCGGCGATCGCGCCGCAACTGGGGATCATCGCTCAGATCGGCGTCGTGCTCTTCATGTTCCTCGTGGGCCTCGAGCTCGACACGAGCGGAATCCGCAAGCGCACCCGCGCGGCCCTGGCGATTTCACAGGCGAGCATCGTCTTGCCTTTTGTTTCCGGCTGTTTGCTCGCGCTGTTCGTGTACCCGCGCTATTCCACCAGCGACGTCCCGTTCTTCGTCTTCGCCCTGTTCATGGGCATTTCGATGTCGGTCACGGCTTTTCCGGTGCTCGCGCGCATCCTGACCGATCGCAAGTTGAGCAAGACGCGCCTGGGATCCGTGGCGCTCACGTGCGCGGCGATCAACGACGTCAGCGCCTGGTGCCTTCTGGCGCTGGTGGTCAGCGTCGCTAAGTCCGAACCCAGCGACGCGCTCTCGACCACGATCTACACGATTCTATTCGTGGCCGTGATGTTCTTTGTGGCCAGGCCGTTGATGCGGCGCTGGGTTTCCGCACGCAAAGATGACGAGCCGATCTCTCAGGCCACGCTCGGGCTGGTGTTCATCGGTTTCCTCTCAGCGGCCCTGATCACCGAAGCGATCGGGATCCACGCGCTGTTCGGAGCGTTCGTGTTCGGCGCCCTGATTCCCCACGAATCTTCCCTGGCCCGCGATTTGACCATGCGGTTGAACGACGCCGTGGTCGTGCTTTTTCTCCCGGCGTTTTTCGCCTTCACCGGGATGAGGATGGAGATCGGCCTGGTGAGCGGCACCGAGGCTTGGCTGGTTTGCGGCCTGATCATCGTCGTCGCCACCCTCGGAAAATTTGGCGGCAGCTATGTGGCCGCGCGCGCCGTGGGCATGCCTGCGCGCGACTCGGCCGCGATCGGAATCCTCATGAACACGCGCGGCCTGATGGAGTTGATCGTTCTCAACCTCGGGCTCGACCTGGGCGTGATCTCGCCGACCCTGTTCGCCATGTTGGTCCTCATGGCGTTGATCACGACCTTCGCAACTTCGCCGGTGCTCCAGTGGCTGTACCGCGGCCGAGACGTGCGCGAGTCCTTCGACCGGGCCGAGTCCGTGCCGTAGGAAGGCCCTTCCGCGCCGCAGGGGAGATGGGGCCCTGTCTCGGGCCTTTGCGTGAAGTTTCGATCGAGTGTCGCGATCTCGACTCGCACAGACCATTGCTCCGGGCTCGAGTTCAGCGCGGCCAGCTCGCGGCATTGGAACTCTCGCTCCCGCGTTCGTGAACGGATGCCTCGCGCCGGGACGGAGGCTCAAACCGTGCCACACGTCGCGTCGAGAAACGGCGAGCCGCTGCGTTCAGCTGCGACTCGCCGCGCCCAGGTTCAAATCGCCGCGCCCAGGTTCAAACCGCTGCGCTTAGCGGCCGCCGCTGGAGGCCTCGATCGCGGCGGCGCCTTTCACGTGGCGGTCGAACCAGGAGATCATCTCGGCCTGACAGTCGAGCACTGACTCTCGCGCGGCATAGCCGTGACTCTCGCCCGGCAGCAGCACCAGTCGCACGGTCCCACCCAGTCCCGCCACGGCCTGGTAGAGCCGTTCGGATTGGATCGGGAACGTGCCCGAGTTCGAGTCCTTGTCGCCGTGGATCATCAGCAACGGCTCGTTGATCTTGTCGGCGTGGAAGAAGGGCGACACGCGGCCGTAGATTTCCGCCGCCTCCCAGAACGGGCGGCGCTCGGACTGGAATCCGAAGGGCGTCAAGGTGCGGTTGTAGGCGCCGCTGCGGGCGCAACCCGCGCGGAACAGATCGGTGTGGGCCAGAAGGTTGGCCGTCATGAATGCGCCGTAGCTGTGACCGCCGACGCCAACGCGCGTCGGATCGGCGATGCCCATTTCGGCGGCCTTGTCGATCGCCGCCTGTGCCGCGGCCGCGATCTGCTCGATGAACGTGTCGTTCATCGTCTCCGGATCGCCGACGATCGGCATGGTCGCGCTGTCCATGACTGCGTAACCCTGGGTGAGGAAGGTCAAGTGCGACAGCCCGCGAATCTGCGTGAAGCGATGGGGCGAGCCCGACACCTGTCCGGCGGTGGCCGGGTCGTTGAATTCCAACGGATAGGCCCAGACCACCAGCGGCAGGCGCACACCAGGCTCCCAATCCGCCGGTGTGTACATCGTCGCCGACAAATCGACGCCGTCGGCCCGTTTGTACGTCACCAGTTGCTTCTTGATGCCGCGGATCTGCGGTTGAGGATCTGAGAACTGCGTCACGGCTGTGAACTCGCGCGTCGCCAAGTCCCGCAGGCGAAGGTTCGGCGGCTCGTTGGTGGTTTCGTGGCGCGTGATCAGGCGCGGAATCCCGTTAGCGGACAGGCCTTCGATCGCCACTACGGATTCGTAGCTGGTCTCCGCTGACTCCCACAGCTTTTCGGAAGCGAGTGTGGCGAGATTCTGACGGGCGATGAACGGCCGAGCGCCCCCCGGCCCGTCGCCGGAGCCTGAGCGGTAAATCCAATCGCCCTGGCGGCGCACGATGCGCGTGCCGTCGGCGCGTACTTCGGTTTGCACCTGCCCGGGATCGCCGTAGCGATCATTGATGCTGCGGTCCTCGACGACCACGTCAGGGCGCTCGCGCCGCGGAATTTCGCGCAGCGTCACGCGCTGCCAACGCCGGTCGCGGTCGAACTCGCCCGAAAGCACGGCCGTCGGGTTCGCCAGCCAGCGCAGGTCGCGGGCGCGATGCTCAGTGCGGAGAAGTTCCACCGGCTCGGCCACCAGCGGCACGGCGCGCGCCATCCAGCGGTCGCGGTGCTCCGCGGCGGTCTTGGGGTTGCCGCCGTCTAGGGCCTCGACCCACACGAGGGTCGCGGGCGCAGTAGGCATCCAGCCCACATTGCGCGGGCCCTTCGAGACGCCGTCGATCGGAATCGAGTCCTCGAGCGGCAGGCGAGCGAACAAGTGTTGCATGGCCCCCTCGGCGCTCCAGATCTCAAGGCGCTTGGGGAAATGGCCCAGGGGCAGAACATAGGAGAACGGTCGCTCCAGCAGCGTGACCAGAATGCGCTGCCCATCTGGGGACCACTCCGCATCGAGGATCGGACCCGGAACGCCGATGGGAACCAGGCTGCCGTCGCGCGGATCGACGATCGCGAGTTGCGTCTGCGCCAGATGTTCGAGCATGCGCGCGTCGCTCTCGTCCTTCAGTAGGTCGGGGTACGTGCGGTTGGGCGATTTCTTGCCCTTGGACTCCATCTTGGACGGGCCGCCGGGGACCGTGTCCCGCACAAACAAGACGCGCTGCTGTTCCGGCACGAGGCGCACCAGCAGGCGCTCGCCGTCCGGCAACCACGACGGGTTGCCAAGAATCGAATTCACGTGACTCGCGACACGCTTCGGCTTGGCCGTGGCCACGTCGCAGGTCCACAGCTCGACCTGGTCGTCGAGGCGCAATTCAATCCACAGCGAGCGACTGCTATGCGACCAATCGACACCCTGGATGCGGGCGTTGGCGGGCAACGGCAGGGGGCGAGAACTCTTGCCATCGAGGCTCTGCAGCGTGAGCTGGGAATCGAAATTGAACTCCTGGCGAGCGTGCGCCACAGCGTCGATGCGCAGGCCCGCCAGGCCGATCCACGGTCGCGTCACGTCCGCGATCGAAGGCAGGGCCGGGCGATTCACAAACAGCAGCCACTTCGCGTCGGGGCTCGGCCGAACCCCGGGCGTCGTCGGCGCGTCGAGCAGGTCGACTACGTCCTTGGGTGGCAGCAGGTACCGGTCCTCGATGGAGCCAGGCTGAACGAGAGTCGAGGCCAGGGCCAGGAACGCAATGGTGAGCGAATGCATGGGAACCTCGTTCGAGGGTGGGAGGGGACGCGGCGATTCTAGGGGCCCGCGCGGCAACTACCCCTCCAGGTCGCGCTCTTCCTCCTCCCACTCGCGCTCCACCCGCTCGCGATCGCGGGGGACCACGAGCTCGACTTCGAGGGCTCCGTCGCGGTGCACGCGCCGGAATCCGCGCACGCCAAGGCTGCGTGCCTCCGCGGTCCCGAGCCAGCGCTCAACGTGGGTCCTCAGGATCGGGGCCTGCGACGCATTGCCCATGCCGAGGCCGGTAATCACCACGAGTCCGGCTTCCCCGCGCACGCGCGCGGCGTGCAGGGCATGCTTCAAACGACGGCTGGCATCGGCCCAGACCAGTCGATGCAAGTCAATCTGAGGCAAAGGCTTATGGTCATTGCGCTCGTGGCCCACAGCACGACCTTACGTGAAATTCACCCCATCGGACAGCCGCGAATGCCTAATCTATTGGCGCCTGCGGACCCGATTCGAGAACCGCTGGCAGGCCGTCGTCCCGTTGCGGTGGCCTCCTTTTCCAATAATGCTATGCGTTCACATGGGGTCACCCGCGACCCCCGCTCAGAAAAAAAGAAGCCTCACTATGAAGACTCTGCTCCTCGCGTTCGCTCTCGTCGCCGGTATCGCCGCTTGCTCCTCGCCGAAGAACTCGGTTTCCGACGCCACGGGCCCGAAGGCCGCCGACGCCGAGTGCGCGGGCGCCTGCGAAGCCGGCAAGTCGGAGTGCTGCAGCGAGAAGGCCGCTTCCTGCTCCACGAAAGAGGAAGCTAAGACTTGCCCGATGACGGGCAAAGTCCAGGGCTGATCGCGCGCTTCAACGCGCCTCAACCCAAAGTTTGTCGGGCACAGCGCGATTCACGCGCTCGAATCTGAATCCCGCAAGCGAGCGTTGCGAAAGCAGCGCGCGCTTGCGTTTTTGTTTGTGACCGATCGAGCACTGGGTCGCGCGACGAGGGCGCGCACGTTTCAAGACTCCCAGGCCTCGGACCGACCGTGGACCCATGGGGGGCGATCCTGCCGCCCTACAGCAAGTTAACCCGCATCCAGCCGAGCCGAGCCCTAGGATTGCCGTCCCGAACCAAGGTTCGAGTCGTACGCACATTCAGTGCGCGCTTGACCTCATCATCGAAGGAGAAAACCCATGAAGTTTGGACTGACCCTGATCGTGACCTCCCTGCTGTTGATCGCTGGCTTCGCCGTTGCGCAGAAGCCGACCGACAGCGTTCCGCAGCGGCCCGCTGACACCGCCCCGGCCAAGGGTGCGATGGACGCGAAGCTCATCGCGCTCCAAAAGCCCTCTTATCCCCTCGACGTCTGCCCCATCAGCCAGGAGAAGCTCGGCGGCATGGGCGAGCCGGTGGACATGCTCGTCGACGGCAAGCTCGTGCGCCTGTGCTGCGGCGGGTGCAAGAAGGGCGTTGTGAAGGACAAGGTGGCAATCCTCAAGTCGATCGACGAGGCCGTGATTGCGAAGCAGTCCGTTGGCTACCCGATGGAGCGCTGCCCGATCTCCGGCGAGAAAATGGACAGCCCGGTCAATCACGTCGTCGGTATGCGCTTGGTGCGCTTCTGCTGCAACGACTGCGTCAAAGCCTTTGAGAGCGACCCGACCAAGTCCGCGGCGGCCATGGCCAAGCTCGACAACGCCTGGATTCACTCGCAGAAAGGCAAGTACAACGCGCTGAACTGCCCGGTCAGCGGCAACGTGCTCAATGACAAGTCCATCGATCACCTGCACGGGACGCGCCTTGTCCGCCTGTGCTGCAACGACTGCGTCAAGGAGCTGAACGCCAAGCCGGCGGTCGTGCTCGCAAAGCTCGACGAGATGATGAAGAACTCGCCGCCAATGGCCCCGAAGGCTGAAGACAAGGAAAAGCGCGAGAAGAAGGACGGCGAGACCAAGGGCAACTGAGCCGCAGGGCTAGCAGTTCGTGTCCGAAATGTCGCGCGCCGCGCACCACGGGATCCCCGTGGTGCGCGGCGCGCGCCTTCGTACGGAGGTCTGTGCCCGCTACTGCACCGCGAGCACTTCCACTTCGAACACCACGTCCGAGTTCGCGGGCACGCCGACAGCCGGATTGCCCTTTTCGCCCCAGGCCATGCTCGCGGGAATTTGCAGGCGCACCGCGCTGCCAGGCATCAGGCCTTCGAGGCCAAGCCGCAGGCCTTCGATGACCGGCAGCTTGGCGCCCGTACCGAGCTGGACTTCGATAGGTCGATTGGACGTGTAGGTTGAATCGAACGGCTTCTCTGCGTCGGCGACGGAGGCCTTGTAGTGCAGCGTGACGCGCCTGCCCGCGGTGGCGGCGACGCCTTTGCCGTCCTTGGTGACTTCGATCCCAAGCTCCGTGAACTTCGGCTTGGCTTCCTTGGCCGGCTCGTCCTCGGCCTTTTCTGCGCCCTTTTTCTTGGAGGGCTTCTTGGTTTCCGACGCGGGCTCTTCGCTCTCCGCGGCCGGTTTCGACTCCGTCGATCCCGCTGCGCTCGTCTCAGTGGTCACGCCTTCGCCTTCCTCCGTTGGCGGCGCAGTGTCCGCGTCACCGGAGGGCTTCACCTCTTCAGCGGGGGCGTCCGGCGCGGCGGGCGTCGGCGAAATCGCGACTTGGGCGGCCGCGTCAGGCTCCTGGGCCGGGGCCTCCGTTTGTGCGCTTTGCGTTGTTTCGGGAGCCGCCGGCTTCGGTGCGTCCTTCTTACAGGCCACCAGACTCCCAAGGAGCGCGATACCTGCCACTAGGGGAATCGAAAGTTGCTTCATTGGAATTCTCACGGGTTGGCGAGGGCGGCGGCGATCACCGCGACGTTGACGATGTCCTCCGCGCTGCAGCCGCGCGAGAGGTCCATGAACGGTTGATTCAGACCTTGAACGAGCGGCCCGAGCGCGACGGCGCCAGCGAGTCGTTGGGCTATCTTGTAGCCGATGTTGCCCGAGTCGAGGTCGGGGAACACCAGGACGTTGGCCCGGCCTGCCAGGGGCGAGCCCGGGGCTTTCTTTTCCGCCACAGACGGCACGATCGCAGCGTCCAGTTGCAACTCGCCGTCGCTGGTGAGGCCGGGCGCCCTGCGCTTGAGGAGCGCAGCTGCCGCTTGGACCTTGGCGACCCTCGCGTGTTCCGCCGAGCCCTTTGTCGAAAACGACAACAGCGCAACCTTGGGGCTTTCACCCACCAGGCGCCGGTGACTTTCCGCGGAGGCGATCGCGATGTCCACCAGCTGCTCGCTGGTGGGATCGGGCACGACTCCGCAGTCTGCGAAGGTCATCGCGCGGTCCTTGAAGATCATCAAGAAGCACGAGGACAGCGTCTTGCAGCCCGGCGCGAGGCCCACGATCCACAGACCTGCGCGAAGCACGTCCGCAGTGGCAGAATCGCTTCCGCCGACGCCGCCGTGCACCTCCCCATTGCGCACGAGCATTGCGCCGAAGTTCAGCGGTTCTTGAATCCGTTTTTGCGCCTCGGCAGCGGTCATGCCCTTCTGCTGGCGCAGCTGAAACAACTGCTCGCCAAATTTCTTCGTGCGCGGGTCGCGGGCGATGCGAATCGTTTCGACGCCCGGCGGCGCGCTGCCAAGATCGCCTCGATCCAAGAGTACTGGCGTGCACAGTCCGCCCTGGGCCAGTGCGATAGCAGCCTGCACCACGCGCGGATCGTGGGCCTCGGGCAACACGATGCGCAGCTTCGCGCGGCGCGCCTTCTCCTGGAGTTCGAGCAACACGCTCACGGCGCTTTCCCCAGCTCGGGTGTGGCGTCGAGCACCGCCTGGGGCACGTCGAGTTCCATGCGCATCAGCGCGAGCCCGTGGGTCTTTCCCTGGGCATCGGTGCGCAGGGACGCCGAACCGCCGCCGCCGAGGCTGTCGGCGAAAATGAAATTGAGCACCCGCAGTCTATCGGCCTCGTAGCGCTTCACTTCGCCGCGGTTGATGCCCGCCATGGCCGCACCAGCGACCTTGGGCGTCAACGCCGACTTCAGGAATGTGTAGGCCGCATCGGAGCGCGCCATGACGCCGACATTGGAGCCCTCGCCCTTGTCGCCAGAGCGTGCGTCCGCGATTCGTGCCAGTTGAACTTTGACCATCTTCAAGAGGTGAACACCTGCACGCGGGTGCTGACTTTGTCCTTGGACAGAAGGGCGGGCCAGAAAGCGACGATTTCCTGCACCTGGGGCCGTCCGCCGGCGAACCCGGTGACGCCCGGTGGACCGCTGGTGACCAGCGGAACCAGTTCATAGGTGAAGCGCTCGATCTTGGCACGATCGGGGCCCTTCACGCCAAGGCGCAGCACAACTTCGCTCGGTTCGTTCGCGTGGGGCACGGCAAAACCCGCGTGGCACACGTTGGCGCCGACGTACTCCACCATGCGCTCCTCTTCGCTGAACTTGCAGCCTTCGTATTCCAGCCGCTTCCAGACGATGTCGGCGCAAAGTTGCGCCTTTTCCAGCGCATCGGGCCCGCAAATCGTCAGCTGCCCGCTGGCTTTCCAGCCCGCCTGATAGCTGATGGAGACCTTGTACGTGTCGGTCGGGGGCGAGCCCTTCGCGCCGCGCACTTCGACGCGGTCGCTGCCCCGGTCATCGAGCGTGATCGAGTCGAAGTCGGCGCAGTTGTCCGGACCGATGTACTTGCGCGGATCGCCCATCTCGTAGACGAGCTGGTGCAGCACCGTACTCCTGTTGATCAATCCGCCAGTGCCGGCGTGCTTGGTGATCGCGAACTCGCCATTCGGGCGCATCTCGATGATGGGGTAACCCGCCATTGCCAAGTTCGGAACGCTGCGCCAATCGGTGTAGTTTCCGCCGCTGCACTGGACGCCGCACTCGACGATGTGTCCGGCGATCGTTCCCGCGGCGAGCAGGTCGAAGTCCGCGGGCTTCCAGCCGAACTCGTGGATCATGGGGCCGAGCACCAGGCCCGGATCCGTGCCGCGGCCGGTGATCACGATCTGTGCGCCGAGCGCCAGGGCCTCGGCGATCGGGAAGGCGCCCAGGTAGACGTTCGCGCTGGAGACGCGCGCGCGCACGCTGGACAGCGGCGCGCCCGTGTCCATGTTGCGGAGCTCCTCGCCCGCGGCAGTCAGTTCGTCGAGCCGGCCGAAAATGTCGTCGCCCTCGACCACCGCCACGCGCACGCCGCGCACGTTCGCGCGGGCCATGACTTCCAGAATGGCGTCCTTGCAGGCGAGCGGATTGACGCCCCCCGCGTTGGCGACCACCTTGATGTTCTTGGCGACGATCTCCGGCAGGACGCGGCCGATCATGCGCACGAAATCCGTGGCGTACCCGGTCTTTGGATCCCGCGAGCGCTGCTTTTGCAGGATGCTCATGGTGACCTCGGCCAAGTAGTCGAGGGTCAGGTAGTCGAGCGGACCTTCGCGGACCAGGCGGATCGGCCCCAGGATCGAGTCGCCCCAGAAACCCTGGCCGTTGGCGATCGTGACCTGCTTTTTCGTGGGCATGGGGTGGGGTGGCCGCCTGGGCCGGACCCTCCAGCGCGGGGAGGGGGGGCACAGTCTACGGATCAGCGTGGGCGTCACAACGCCGGGCAGACGCGGTCGGTTGGGCGCAATCTGCCCGTCCGTGGTCGCGAAACACCGCCTCAGGGCCCGTGGAGCTTTCGGCACGCATGTTGCTCATCGTTAGATCGCTCCCCGCGGTCGCTCCCGGCCGGAGCCCCCCCCCTCGATGCGCTCCTCCCGCTTTCCGCTGATTGGCTTGGTCGGCCTGTTCCTGACGGTCGGCTCGGTGTGTTCGTCGCTTTTGGCGTCGGAGCGCTTCGATCCGATCGAGGTCACCACGCTTCCGGCTGGCGCGACCGTGATCGTGGACGGCGAGAGGCTCCAGGGCCGAACGCCGATCATCCTCAACCTGTCGCGGCAGTTGGTCCATTCGATTCGCGTCGAGCTCGAGGGCTATCACCCGCGCGCCGCGGAAGTGCGGCCCGAGGTCGATTGGAGCGAGATCTCCAACAACGTGCTCAGCGGTCCGCTGCTGGGTGTTGTGGGCAGCGCGGTCGAACTCTCGACCGGTGATGCGAGCCGTCTGACTCCCGCACAGATCCAGTGGACCCTGGAGCAGGTCAGCGAGGTCGAGAGCCGGATCCTGCCCATGGTCGCCAGCCGCCTGAGCGGACTCTGACCGGGCGAAATTCCAACGTACCCCGCCGGCCGGCATGTTCCTGATCGGCCGAGCGGTTGCTGAGTGGGTGACTGCCGCGCGCCGTGTGGGACGGCGCGCGGCGCTTTTTCTAGGATCGCCGTCGATGGCCCGCCGTCTGTTCGTCACCGGCTTCGGCCCCTTCCCCGGGGTCGAGCGCAATCCAAGCCGCGAGATCGCGCGCGCATTGGAGCAACAGGGGCTCGGTGGGGGAGTTCACGTGCACGCCGCGGAATTGCCGGTGGAGTTCAACGCGGTGGCGGGTGCGATCGACGCGGCGTTGAAACGCCTGCCGGAGCGCCCGGACGTGCTCCTGGGACTGGGCGTGTGGAGTCGCGGCGACGGGTTTCGCCTGGAGCGCTTGGCGCGCGGCGTATTCGACGTGGCGCGCGTGGACAACGCGGGCCAAACCGGCATTGGCATCGACCTCGGGCCACAGCGCGCCACCGATTGGGATTTGGAATCGCTCGCGAAGTGCATGCAGGCCGCGGGCGCGGGCGAAGTGCGCATCTCCGAGGACGCGGGGAGCTATGTGTGCGAGCGCACGTACTTGCACCTGTTGACGCGCGCCGAGGAACTCGGGTCGCGCGCGCTCTTCCTGCACGTGCCGCCGCTGGAAGTGATCGGACTCGAGCGGCAAATCGTGTGCGTGCGCGCCCTGGCCCGGGAATTGTGCTCGTAGCAGGTGCAGGATCTCGGCACCCAGCGCCTCGCTGGCGATCTGAACTCGGATCGTATCGTCGTGTTGTGTGGCGCTGAGCTGCGCACGTCGTCACTGGCCTCCCCAGGCAGAGCCTGCAGTCCGGCGCCGCCCTCGCCCCTTCGCAAGCCCTAGCGCGGCGTACTCTATCGCCCGCTGCTCGCCCCGCTCGAGACTCTTGTCGCCCGCACACGTGAACACCGCGGCGCGCGACCGCGCGGCGTCGAGCGCGAATTTTGTCGGTAGCTCAGAGACTGTCTGCGCTTCTGCGGCTTCGCGCCACAGTCCGCGACTGCCAGCACACGCGTGAAGCCTCCGACACCGATCCACTGCCTGGCATTCACGGGCGCAGTGTTAGGATCGCGAACGCCCCATGACCCGACCCGACCGGCCGCTCGAGCGCTTTCGTTCGCTGCTTCGCGCCTGGCCCTTCGGACTCGCGGGCTATCTCGTCCTGCGCGGCGTGTTTGGGCCGATTCTCTGGCCGATCAATTTGATTGAGCCGCTCTTGTTTTGGATTGGCTTGCCCTCGCTCGTGTTTTGGGTGGTCGCGCTCGCGCGCAAGCGCCGCAAGTCCGCTGTCGCCCACGCGTTAATTGCACTGAACTGGCTGTGGCTCTTCGGGCACGCATTTGGCCCTGAGCGTTCTCCCGCGAGCGGAGAGGGGCTCTGCATCCTCAGCTTCAATTTGGCCGCCGACCTAGCACCTCCGGCGCGCGTGATCACTCTGCTGCGCGAAGCTCGCGCGGACCTCGTGCTACTACAGGAACTCGGCCCAGTCCAAGGCGCGGCCATCGAACTCGAACTCGCCACGCTCTACCCCTACCGCGACCTGCACCCCCTGGGTATTCCCGGCATGGGACTGCTGTCGCGTCATCCGATTCTCGAAGTGCGCATGGTCCGCGCCGATCCACAGCGCGACGTGCAGCGCGCCGTCGTGGACATCGACGGCGTGCGCACCACGGTCTACAACGTGCACGCCGACTTGCTGCACACGTGGCTGTGGCCGTTCGGCGGCGGCATCGATGTTTTGGAGCAGCTTGCTCAGGAAGCCGTGCGCGCTGCGCCTTCAATCGTCGGTGGAGATTTCAACGCGACCGAGAACATGGAGGCGTATCGACGCTTGGCTCGAAGCGGGCTGATGGATGTCTTCCATCGAGCTGGCGTCGGGCCCGCATTCACCTTCCCTGTGTTCGGGCGCTACCGCAGTCTCCCGCTGCCCGCTTTGGCGCGTATCGACACGATTTGGTGCACCGAGAACTTCGATGGAGGCACCGCCGAGGTGCTGGCGGACGCGGGTTCGGATCACTATCCCGTGTTGGTAAGGCTCCCTCGGCGCTGAAGGCCGCTCGATTCAGCGCGCGTCCGTGAAGCTCGTTCCAAGATCTCAAGCCACGCCGCCGCTCGAGGACAAGCACGTCGCGCACCTCCCGCGCGCGCTCCAGCGATGCGTTACGCGTCATGTGCGACGCAGGGATTGGCGGCCGCGCAAGTCCGGCCTGGGCGACGACTTTGCGTCAGTGCCCGACCTGCTCGCTCTGGTCATTGCTTCTGTCCCGTGTGCACTCACCAGAAGGGGAGTCTCCTTGCACGATTCAGATCGCGCCCATTGACGGGCGGCATCCCGCAGTTGCTCGGAGGCGCAGCTTGCGCCCGCGTACAATGGTCGACATGAAATCCCTGCCCGAACAGGATCGCCCTCCGTCCGAGGCTCAACGCATTGCCTACCACATTGCGGGAGCTGTTCTAGGCGTCCTGTTGGGCGTGGCCACGGGGCTGCTGGGCGTCGCGATGGGCTTTGGCGGCGCATCCTATTGGGTCGCCGTGCCCTCCTTCGTGGCGTTGGGGATTGGGTTCGGCTTCATGGGTCCGGCGATGCTCGTCGGCGGCATTGCCGGAGCCACAGTTGGACTCAGCGGGGCGTTACCGACGCTCGCGCTGCTCATCGTCGGCGGATTGATCGGCATGCCACTGGGTCTTGTTCCCAGAAGGCGAATGTGGGGCTGGTTTCAGCGTGGAGGCCGACGGCGGAGATGAGTTCCGGGGCAGCCTCTGGGTCACACCGGAGGCTGGTGTTGCGCCCTCAGACCAGGGCCCCATTGGAGGCACATTGACCGGGGACATGGGTGACACCGCCATACGCCCTCCCCGGCTCAAGGCCAGCGGCCGGCGCCCTCGATAGGGGCCCCAAGGGCACCCAAGTGCCAAGAGGCTCCCCGAACACTCCAATGGGAGTGTATAGTGCTCGGCCCAAAACCCGCCGGGGGGCGCGACGGACTGCCTGCGTTCCCCGGGCCACCCCCCCCTACAAGATCCACCTCTCCAAGCCCGTGCGCGAGTCGAAAGTCACCGTCAAGATCCCGCGACCCCTGTTCCTGAAGATTCAGGCGGTGGTCGATGGGTCGGGCTTCAACTCACCCACGGATTTCATCGTGTTCGTGTTGCGCGACCTGATGGGCGAAGCCGAAAAGCAACGTCCAAGCCAGGCCGCGGCTCCCGAGTACACGACCGAAGAGCTCGAAGAGGTCAAGCGCAAGCTCAAGAACCTGGGCTACCTCTAGCGACCCATCCCATGACGACCTCCACAGCATTCACGATCTCCCCTGTCCACGGCGGCTTGCAGAAGCCGATCAACCGCATCGAGCCCAAGGACCGCGTCAACTTTCCGGCTTGGCGCAAATTCCCGGCCGTCGAAGTCAACGACAACGACCGCACGACGCTGTACCGCATCGCCGACGGAACCCTTTCGCCCCTGACCGGGCCCATGGACCGCGCCGACTACGAGAGCGTGCTCTCGCGCATGGCGATCGATCGCGGCGGCAAGCTTTGGGCCTGGACGATTCCGATCATCCTGCCGGTGACCGACGCCGAAGCCGCCGCATGCGAGGTCGGCAAGGAGATCGGCCTTTCCTCCGGCGGCGAGTTGTTCGGCAAGCTGCGCGTCAAGGACGTCTACGACTGGGACAAGACCGCGTTCGTGGCCGCGGTTTACGGCACGCCGCGCACCGATCATCCGGGCGCGCGCCTGTGGCTTTCGGATCCGCGCACCAAGTGTGTGTCCGGTGAGATCACTCTCGCGTCCTACATCGATCCGCGCCCGTTCGCCAAGCGCATCATGACGCCGCTGCAGACGCGGGCGTTGATCGAGCGCAAGGGCTTCGAGCAGAGCGTTGCGTTCCAGACGCGTAATCCGTTGCACCGCGCGCACGAGTACGCCCTGGTCTTTGGCGCGGAGAAAATCCTGCGCGAGACGAAGAAGCGCACGGGCGTGATCCTCAATCCGCTCGTCGGTCAATTGAAGGGCGACGACGTGCCGGCCGACACGCGCATGCAAACGTACGAGGCGCTCGTAGAAGGCCGTTTCCTCGGCCAGGGCGACATGGACGAGACGCTGTGGAAAGCGTGCGGGCAGGAGCTCAACGATCAGCTCGAGCTGATCGGTCTGGACATGCGCATGTACTACGGCGGGCCGCGCGAGGCCGTGATGCACGCGATCTACCGCCAGAACCTGGGCTTCTCGCACTTCATCATCGGCCGCAAGCACGCCGACGCGCCCTACGACGACAAGAGCGCGATCTGGGGCGACTTCGATGCCCAGGAAATTTTCAACAAGCTCGCGGGCCAACTGTCGATCAAGACCGTCAACGTCGGGTTCGCCGCGTACTTCGAGGAGATCGGGCGCGTGGGCCTCGTCGAGGACAACAAGGGCAAGACGCAGGTCAACATCTCGGGCACGGTGATGCGCGAGACTTTGGGCAAGGGCGAAATGCCCGACGCGCGCGTCATGCGCCCGTCGACGGCCAAGGTGCTCGCGGCCTACTACCAGTCACAGGCGAAGAGCTGACCATGGGCCTGTTCGAGTTCCTCAAAAAGAAGGAACCGCCGAAGCCGGCGGGGGGGCCGCGGCCGATGCTGCGTCCCATGGGAGGTGGCCTGCAGCCGCATCCCGAGCCCCAGGCTGAGAACAACTTCATCATCGCGATCCTGGATTCGTGTCGCTTCGACTCGTTCATGAGCGCGGCGCCGAAGACGATGATGAAGCTCGGGCCGGTGGAGAAGCGCTACACGTACGCTTCGTGGACCGCGCCGTCGCACTACAACCTGCTGACCGGGCTTCTGCCGCACACGACGCCGCCGAATGTGTACGCGTCGGAGTACTACAAGGAAGACTTCTTCAACTACAACTCGCGCCTGGGCACCAAGGGCATCGAGTTCGGGAAGATGGTGCCGGCGCTGTGGTTTCCGGGGCTTTTGCGCAACACGCTTGGGTACTCGACCCACGCGCGCGTTTCGCTGCCGGTGCTCAATCCGCGCACGGGCATCAATCGCGACTTCGACTCATTCACGTTGATGGACCACCACAACGACATGCGCTCGATGTTGCCGACGATGAAGTTCGACACGGCCCGGCCGAGCTTCTACATGCTCAACATCGGTGAAACGCACTATCCCTATGCCAAGCCCAACGAGGACAGCTCGATGTGGCCGCGCATCTCGGGCGTCAACGGCGTGTTCAAGAAAATGGGCGAATCCGTCGGCGCAGACGGCAAGTTGATCAAGGACGAGACGCAGTTTTTCGACCACGCGAAGCTCGAGCAACTGCGCGCGCGCCAGATCGACACCGTGCGCTACCTCGACGACGTCTTTCAAGAATTGTTCGACATGGTGCCGAAAAATACCCACATCGTGATCACCGCCGACCATGGCGAGTTGTTCGGCGAAATGGGCTACTTCGGACATGGTCCGATCATGCACGAGAAGTGCTTCGAGGTGCCCTACCTCGAAGGCAAGATCCGCTAACGCAAAACGACAATGACTAATCAAGGTTTCACCATCTGGTTCACCGGCCTCTCCGGCAGCGGCAAGAGCACGCTCGCCACCTACCTCATGCCGATCCTGAAGGAGCGCGGCAAGAACGTCGAGATCCTCGACGGCGACGAGGTGCGCGAGAATCTGTCGAAGGGTCTGGGCTTCTCCAAGGAAGACCGCGACACGAACATCCGTCGCATCGGTTTCGTCGCGAACATGCTCGCGCGCAACAATTGCGTGGCGATCACGGCGGCGATTTCGCCCTACCGCGAGATCCGCGACGAAGTGCGCAAGAAGACTCAGGCGGCCTTCGTCGAGGTCTACGTCGAAGCGTCGCTCGACATCCTCGAGGAGCGCGACACCAAGGGCCTCTATAAGAAGGCGCGCGCCGGCATCATCAAGAACTTCACCGGCGTCAGCGACCCCTACGAGGCGCCCGAAAAACCGGAAGTCGTCGTGCACACCGGCACCGAATCAATCGAACAGAGCGCCGCGAAGATCCTCGCCTACCTCGAAACGAAGGGCCTCATCGCCCCCAAGAAGGTCGGCGCCAAAGTCTAAATACCGAGTCGCACACCATTCGGGACTTTTCTCTCCAAGAGTGCCGCACGAATAGCTGTTCTCGTTTCGTGCGGCACTCTTGGAGAGAAAAGTCCCGAATGGTGTGCGACTCCGTATTAGAGGCCTGCTGTGAAGACCCAATATCCGTGTCGGGACTGCACATGGCGAAGTCTGCGTATTGGGCGCTGCTCCGCGAACGGTGCGTCCTCGAAGGTCAGACCGGCCCCCCTGAACAGGGTCGCCGATTCGAGCCAGCAGCGATCATTGGACAATTCGCAGGTGTACTGAAGCTCGAGCTCGTACGCGAGGCGTGGAGCCGGTAGCTGCGGCAAATACTCGGGGACTAGGGCCGCGAGATTCGGTGGCGGTGCCCCGCGCTCAGCCCGGAACCGGACCACCGCCTCGGCAACGGGTTGAGCCCTGACGGCGATGTCTTCCATGACGCGCGTAGCGGCGAAGTGGATCACGAAGAGTTCTATGGCGATCACGGCGCCGTGGGCGAGAAGCGGGGGCAGGGAGGAAACGAGCCGATGGGCGCCTCGCCTCCACCGCACCCAAGGCGCGAGCACCGCAATGATCTGTGCAACCTGGCACATGGGTAACACTTTTGACCGGGCACATAGGTAACACTCCCCGAGCCCTTTAAGGCGCCCGGAACGCCGCGGCAGTGCCCGTGCGGCCCGGGGGCTGGAGGAGCGAAGCGACGACGGGCCCCTGGGCCGCACGGG
>CANKOY010000035.1 GCA_947484275.1 Planctomycetota bacterium
AGGGCGTCGATTCGATCCTCCCGGTGGATGTCTACGTTCCCGGTTGCCCCCCGCGCCCGGATGCGGTGCTCGACGCGATCATCAAGCTGCAGCTGAAGATCTCGCGCGAGGATCCTCTGGGCCGCCTGCTCAAGGGACCGGTCGAGACTCCTGACACAGGCACCGGCCAGCTCGTGTTCGCCCCGAATCGCGGCGTGCCCAGGACCATCAACGACCGCCACGCCCACGACCCCGAATCTCGCGGACAGGAGCCCCAGGCGTGAATCCCACCCAGGCTCGGATTGCGACCGCCATGGGCGGGATTCCCCATCGACTCGGCGCGCCCCTCGACGGGATGCTGACTTTGATCGTCGAGCGCGACCAACTGCGCGAGACGATGCTGCGTCTCAAGCAGGCGGGCTTCGAAGGCAACACTCTGGTCAGCGCGGTGGATTACTTCCCCGCGACGCCGCGCTTCGAGATGACCTACCAGTTCCTCTCGGTCGAACACAACGATCGCGTGCGCGTGCACACCTGGCTCACCGAGGAGGATGCCGCAGTCCCGACGATCACCGACCTGTGGCCCGGCACTTCGTTCTCCGAGCGCGAGTGCTTCGACATGTTTGGGATCCTCTTTGACGGGCATCCCGACTTGCGGCGCTTGCTGATGCCCCAGGGTTACGAGCACTCTCCGCTGCGCAAGGATTTTCCGCACCAGGGCATCGAGCCCGACAAGCTCTACCGCACCTGGGATCGCGAACGGCGTACGGATTGGAATCCCGCTCCATGAAAACTACGAAAGTGTTCGAGTATGCGCGCACCATGCCGGACATCGACCAGGACGATCCCGTCCAGGGCGAGCCGATGATGGTCAACATGGGGCCGCAGCACCCCGCGACCCACGGCGTGTTGCGATTGGTCGTGCGCCTCGACGGCGAGACGATGGATTTCATCGATCCCGACGTGGGTTTCCTGCACCGCGGCAAGGAAAAGACCTGCGAGAGCCTGGGCTGGCACAAGTTCTTCCCGCACACCGACCGGTTGGACTACGTCCAGCCGCTGATGAACAACGTCGCCTACGCTCTGGCCTGCGAGAAACTCGCCGGCCTGACGGTGCCGGAGCGCGGACAAGTGGTGCGCGTGCTCTTGATGGAAGTCTCGCGCATCGCCGCGCACCTGATCTACATCGGCACGACGTCGATCGACCTTGGTGCGGTGTCGAATTTCTTCTACGCCTTCGAGCAGCGCGAGGAGATCTACTCGATCCTCGATGCCTACACCGGGCACCGGATGAACAACACGTACGTGCGCTTCGGCGGCGTGTACGCGGATGTGGACGAGGAGCTCGAGCGCATGCTCGAGAAATTCCTCGACGGCTTCCCGGCGAAGCTCGAGACGCTCGAGAAACTGCTCACGGGCAATCGCATCTGGTACGGACGCAATCGCGACGTCGGCGTGCTGACCAAGGAGCAGGCCATGGCCTGGTCCCTCACCGGCCCGAACCTGCGCGGCTCCGGCTGCGACTGGGACCTGCGCAAGAAGCAACCGTACTCCGGCTACGAGACCTACGACTTTGAAGTGCCGATCGGGACCCTCGGCGATTGCTTCGACCGCTACTTGGTGCGCATGGAGGAAATGCGCCAATCCTGTCGCATCGCCAAGCAGGCCCTGGCGCGCCTGAAGCAGACGCGCGGCGCGGAGGTGCTGGCGGAGGATCGGCGCTACGTGCTGCCGCCCAAGGCCGACGTCCACACGTCGATGGAAGAGCTGATTTTCCAGTTCAAAGTCGTCACCGACCTGTGCCTGCCCAAGGGCGAGGCCTACCACGCCGTCGAGTCATCGAAGGGCGAATTGGGCTTCTACGTCTGCTCGGACGGCACCTCGAGTCCCCTGCGCTGCCACATCCGCTCGCCGGGTCTGATGAACGTCCAAGCGATTCCATTGCTGGGCAATGGTGCGCTCTTGAGCGACATGGTCGCGATCATCGGTAGTTTGGATTTCGTGATGGGTGAGGTCGATCGCTGATGGCACTCCCGGCAAGGCTCACGACGGAGTTCACCGAACTCCTGACCCACTATCCGAAGAAGCAGGCGGCGTTGATTCCGATCCTGCACCGCTGCCAGGAAGAACTCGGCGGCTGGATTTCGCCCCAGACCATGGAAGACTGCGCGGAGTTCCTCGGCCTCGAGGCCGTGGAGGTCTACGGCGTGGCGAGCTTCTACCCGATGTTCCGCATGCGGCCCCCGGGCAAGCATGTGGTTTCGGTCTGCCACAACATTTCCTGCGCCCTGCGCGGAGCCGACGACTTGCTCGCGCAAGTGTGCGAGATCACTGGAGCGGCGCCCCACCACACCTCAGCCGACGGACGCTTCACGGTGGCCACGGTCGAGTGCCAGGGCGCCTGCGCCAACGCGCCGATGTTCGATCTCGACGGCGTCTACCACGAGGATCTGACGCCGGAGAAGGTAGTCAAGATCTTTGGCGGCCTGGACGGTGGGAAGTGAGTCACAGGAACCAGCGATGAGCAACTACCCCACCTACCTGCTCGATCGGGCGAAGATCACCGACGCCCACACGCTTGCCGTGGCGCAGAAGCACGGCGCCTACGAGGCGCTGCGCAAGGTGCTCAAGGAAGGCATCAGCTACGCGGAGGTGATTCGCGTCGTCAAGGATTCAGGTCTGCGCGGTCGCGGCGGCGCGGGCTTTTCAACGGGCATGAAGTGGTCGTTCATGCCCGACCCTGTCACCGATCCGCGCCCGCGCTATCTCGCGATCAACGCCGATGAATCCGAGCCGGGCACCTGCAAAGACCGCGTGCTGATGGAGCAGGATCCCCACGGATTCCTCGAGGGCTGCCTGCTCTCCGCCTACGCCATCCGCGCCAAAGTCATCTACATCTACGTGCGCGGCGAATATCGCGCTCCCTACAACCGCGTGCTGGCGGCAATCGCGCAAGCGCGCGCCGCGGGCCTGATCGGCAAGAAAATCCTGGGCAGCGACTTCGATTGCGAAGTCTGGATGCACAAGGGCGCCGGTGCCTACATCTGCGGTGAAGAGACCGGATTGATGGAATCCCTGGAGGGCAAGCGCGGTCACCCGCGTCCCAAACCGCCCTTCCCCGCCGCTTTCGGACTCTGGGGCCAGCCGACCACGGTCAACAACGTCGAGACCGTGTTCAACGCGCCGTTCATCGTGCTGCGCGGCGCAGAGTGGTTCAAATCCATGGGCACGAAGACCTCCACGGGCAATTTGCTCGTGGGAGTTTCGGGCCACGTCAATCGCCCGGGTGTGTACGAACTGCCCTTCGGCGTCAGCTGCCGCGAAATCCTCGAGGACGTCTGCGGCGGCGTGTGGAAACAGCGAAAACTCAAGGGCTTCCTGCCCGGCGGTTCTTCCACCGGCGTCTTGACCGCAGCGTTCATCGACACGCCGATGGAACACGATGCAATCAAGCAGACGGGCTCGATGCTCGGCACCGCCGCGATGATCGTCATGGACGAAACCGCCTGCATGGTGCGCGCCCACGAGATCATCGCGCGCTTCTACGAGCACGAAAGCTGCGGTCAGTGCAGCCAGTGCCGCGAAGGAACGCAGTGGCTGCACCAGATCTTCCATCGCATTGAACACGGGAAGGGCCGCATGGAGGACATCGACATGCTTGTTACCCTCTCACGCGGCATGGCGCCGGCGAAAACGATCTGCGCCCTGTCGGACGCCGCGGCGATCCCGACCTTGGCCGCTGTGCAGCACTTCCGCGGCGAGTTCGAAGACCACGTGAAACAAGCCTGCTGCCCGTTCCTGCCCGCGGGCACGAAGCGCCCCGTCTTTGCCGGAGCTCACTAGAACGTGACCAAGATCATCATCAACGGGCGCGAGGTCGAGGCGGACCCCAAAGAGCCGCTGATTCACGCCTGCCACCAAAACGGCGCGAACGTGCCGATGTACTGCTACCACCCCGGCCTGTCTCCCGTGGGCTCGTGCCGCATCTGCCAGGTCGAGGTCAAGCAGGGAAACGGACCCGCGCGCGTGGTCGTCGCCTGTCGCACGCCCGTGGTCGAGGGCATGGTGGTCGACACGGAAGCTCCCAAGGCCCACGAGACACGTCGCGAGTGCCTGGAATTCCTGCTGAAGAACCACCCGCTCGACTGTCCGATCTGCGACAAGGCCGGAGAGTGCGACCTGCAGGACTACGCCTTCGCCGAGGGCCAGGGCGAGGGCCGCTCGAATGAGCCGCGGCGCAAACTGGACAAGCGCAAGTCCCTGGGCGACGTGATCGTGCTCGACGAGGAACGCTGCATTCTGTGCTCGCGTTGCGTGCGCTTCACCGAGGAGATCACGAAGAAACCGCAGCTCGCCGTGGTGGACCTCGGCTCGCGCTCGACGATCTCGACTTTCATGGACCGGCCCCTGCAGGGCAACTACCAGGGCAATTTGGCCGACGTGTGCCCCGTGGGCGCCCTGACGCTCAAGGCATTCCGCTTCCAAGCGCGCGTCTGGAACCTGAAAAAGTCGCTCTCCACCTGCGGCGAATGCAGCCGCGGTTGTGCGATCACGGTCGAAGTGCTGCGCCGCAAGGACGTCAAGCGCTTTCGCCCGCGCTACGAGCCGAAAGTGAACAACTGGTGGATGTGCGACACCGGTCGCTTCTCTTCCGAACGCCACAACGCCACCGAGCGCCTGGTCCCTGCCGCGCGCCGCGGTTCCCAGGGTCTTGAAATTGCAAGCGTCGAGCGGGCGCTCAAGCAAGCAGCTGAATTCCTCTCAGGCGCCGTGGCCTGCATCGGATCGCCGTTCATGACGATCGAGGAAGCACAGAGCTTCGCCAAGTTGTGCAGTCAACTCGGCGCGAAACCTGCGTTTGTCTCTCCGGCTCCCAGTGGCCTGAAGGATGACTTGCTGAACACCGGCGATCCCTGCCCCAATCGTCGCGGACTTTTGGAACTGGGCTTCGAAGCGCTTTCGCCTGCGGCCTCGCGCGCGCGCATCGCCGCAGCGCCCGCGGCCTTGCTCGCAGGTGAGCGCGTGCTCGAACTGTGCGAGCGCGCGCAACTGGCGGCCATCCGCGGCCCGCGCATCGCAACCTTCGACACCCACGCGCTCGAGGGCGACGCCTGCGATGTGGCCGTCGGCATCCCCGAGCAGGTGGAGAAGTCCGGCCACTGGGTCAACATCGACGGACACGTGGGCAAGCTGACCGTGGCACGCGCCGCGCCGGCGGGCGTCCAGGCTCTGACGCGCTCGCTCGATGAACTGCGCGCGCTCTTGACCTCCAGCGGAGTCGCCAGCCGATGAGCCCCATGCACTGGGATTGGCTGGTCTGGTTCCTCAAGGCCAACGTGATCTACGGCGGACTGCTCGGCACCGCGGCCGGCATGACCCTGGCCGAGCGCAAGGTCTCGGCCTGGATGCAGTACCGCCACGGTCCAAACCGCGTCGGACCCTGGGGACTTTTGCAGCCGATCGCCGACGGCGTGAAGTTCATTTTCAAGGAATCGCTGACCCCCGACGGCGCGAACAAGTGGCTCTTCCGCTGCGCGCCGGCCCTGGCTGCGATTCCGTCGATGCTGACGATCGCCGTGATCCCCATGGGGCCGGCGATTCCGTTCATCCCCGGTGACTACAAGTACTTCTCGATCACCGATCTCGACATCGGGTTGATGTACCTGCTGTCGATTGGCGGCCTGTCGATTTACGGCATCATCCTCGGCTCCTGGGCTTCGAACTCGAAGTTCTCGCTGCTCGGAGGACTGCGCGCATCGGCGCAGATGATCAGCTACGAGCTGACTTTGATCCTCTCGATCCTGGCGGTGGTGACGCTGACGGGCTCGCTCGACCTGCGCGACGCCGTGGCGGCGCAGTCCGGCGCGATCTGGGAGTGGCACGTCTTCAGCCAGCCCCTGGCGTTCATCCTGTTCAGCATCGCGGCCTTCGCCGAGACCAACCGCCATCCCTTCGACTTCGCCGAGTGCGAGCCGGAGTTGGTCAGCGGCTTCCACACCGAGTACAGCTCGATGCGCTTTGCGATGTTCGCCTTGGGCGAATACTGCGCCATGGTGGTGATCGCGAGCCTGTGGACCACGCTGTTCCTCGGCGGCTACAACGTGCCGTTCTGGGAAGATGCGCCCTGGTTCCTGTGCATCGGCGCGTTCCTGGCGAAGACGTCGATCTTCCTGTTCCTGTTCCTGTGGGTGCGCTGGACTCTTCCGCGCTTCCGCTTCGACCAGTTGATGGCGCTGGGTTGGAAAGTGTTCCTGCCCTTGGCGCTAGCCAACCTGTTCCTGACCGGCGCGGCCGTGTCGTACGGGGTCAAGCTATGGTGATCGTTCGCCGCAAGGATCTGTCGCTTCTAGAGAAGCTCTATTTGCCCGAGATCGCCCGCGGGCTCTCGATCACTTTCCGCAAGCTCTTCGAGAAGAAGATCACGCGCCAGTATCCCGAGGAGCCGCTGCCGACCAACGAAGTCACCCGCGGTCAGCCGCGACTCGTGGTCAAAGACGACGGCCACATCGCCTGCGTTTCCTGCGGCATGTGCGAAATCGCATGCCCCGCCTACGCGATCACCATCGACGGCGGCGAGACCGACCGTGCAATCGAACGCGAGCCCGTGCGCTTCGACATCGACATGCTGCGCTGCATCCTGTGCGGCTTCTGCGAAGAAGCCTGCCCCAAGGACGCGATCTACATGTCGAACGAGCTGGAGCTCGCCGACTACTCGCGCGCCGCGCTCGTCTACGACATGGAAAAACTCAAGCGTCCCAAGGCCGCGCTCCAAAAGCGCATCGACTACGTCTACCGACTGAACAACCGATGGCGGAAGTCTTCTTCTACGCGCTGAGCGCGTTGGCGGTGCTCTTCGCGCTGGGCGTGGTCCTGGCCAAGAGTCCGATGATGAGCGTGCTCAACTTGTTGGGCTCGTTCTTCTGCCTGTCCGTCATCTATTTGTTGGCGGGCTTCCAGTTCATGGCTGCGGCGCAGATCCTGGTCTACGCCGGAGCGATCCTGGTGCTGTTCCTGTTCGTGATCATGCTGCTCAACCTGGGCGACATCAGCGCGCACTCCACTGGCTTCCTCGGCGCACTGCGCAGTACGGGAGCCAAGATCGGCGTGGCGGTGGCGGTGGCGATCGGGCTGGCACTTTTGATCAGCGTGAACCTCGGAATGCTGGGGCTGAAACCGGCGGAGAGCCTGCCGGATGGAATCGACGGCATGACCGGCATCGCCACGGAATTGTTCGGCCGCTATGCCCTGCCTTTTGAGGCCGTTTCAGTGCTGCTGCTCGCGACCATGGTCGCCGTGGTCGTGCTCGCCAAGCGCCAGCGCCCCGGAACCGATGCGAGGAAGAGCTGATGCAAGTTCCCTCAGAACATCTCCTGATCCTGGCCGCCGTGCTGTTCGCCATCGGCGTGCTCGGTTTCCTGGTTCGCCGCAACGTGATCGTGGTTTTGATGTGCGTCGAGCTCATGCTCAACGCCGCCAATCTGACCTTCCTCGCGGCCAGTCGCCAACATTCGATCCCCGGCGAGCCCAACCTCGTGGGCCCGGTGTTCGCGATCTTCGTGATCGCCATCGCGGCGGCCGAAGCAGCCGTGGGCCTGGCGCTGGTCATCGCGCTGTTCCGCCTGCGCCAGACGACGGAATCGGACGCCATGCAAGAGATGGAGGGCTGAGCCATGGCCGATCAACTTTGGCTCTGGGCCATCCCGGCCCTGCCCCTGGCGGGCAGTCTGATCGCGGGCTTGCTTTACCTGCTCGGGATCGAGCGGCGCGCTGCGCCCGCCCATGGAGCTCACGACGCCCATGGTCAACACAGCGCCCATGGTGATTCGGCTGCACACGCGGCTGCACACGCGGCTGGTCACGCAGCGGCCCACGCCGCTGGACACGCGCCTTCCCACGACGATCACCACGACCACGCGAGCACCCCCAACAAGGGCTCGGCGAAACTCGCCGCCCTGGTGGCATGTGGAGTCATGGCCGGTGCGCTGGCACTGGCGATCAAGGGTTTTTTCGCACTGCGCGCCCTGCCCGAGGGCAGTGAACGCGTGCTCGAGAGCACGCCGTGGCACTGGATCGCGGTCACGGGCTTCCAGGTCGACATCTCGATGGTGCTCGATCCACTCTCCAGCGCCCTGTGCCTGGTGATCTGCGGCGTGGGCTTTCTGATCCACGTCTACTCCACCGGCTACATGAAGGGCGATCCGGGCTACGCGAAGTTCTTCGCGTACCTGAACCTGTTCGTGTTCGCGATGTTGATGCTCGTGCTCAGCTCGAGCTTGCTGGGCCTGTTCATCGGCTGGGAGGGCGTGGGCCTTTGCTCCTACCTCCTGATCGGATTCTGGTACGCGAAGGGCTGGCCCGCGGAGGCAGCACAGAAAGCCTTCGTGATGAACCGCATCGGCGACGCGAGCTTCCTCGTGGGTTCGTTCATGCTGGTCAAGCTGTTCGGCACCCTGGATTTGTCGGACATCGTCAACTCCATTGGCGCCATGGTCCGCTCCGGCGAGCACACCACGGAACTGATGGTCGCCGCGCTGTTGCTCTTCGGCGGCTGCTGCGGCAAGTCGGCCCAATTTCCGCTGTTCACTTGGCTCCCGGACGCCATGGCGGGTCCGACGCCGGTCTCTGCGCTGATCCACGCGGCGACCATGGTTACGGCGGGCATTTACCTCGTCGTGCGACTCAATCCGCTGTTCGCGGCGAGCGAAATCGTGCTGTTCGTAATCGGCGTGGTCGGCGCGCTGACGGCGCTGATTGGCGCCTCGACGGCCTTGGTGCAGCGCGACATCAAGAAGGTGCTCGCGTACTCGACCGTGAGCCAGCTCGGCTACATGTTCCTGGCCCTGGGCAGCGGGGCCTTCGCGGCGGCGATCTTCCACTTGATCACCCACGCATTCTTCAAGGGACTGTTGTTCCTCGGTGCGGGCTCCGTGATCCACGGCATGCACCACGAGCAGGACATGCACAAGATGGGCGGCCTGCGCAAGCAGATGCCGCGCACGTTCCTGACGTTCCTGTGCGGCGCGGGCGCGCTGTCTGGCCTGCCGCTGCTCTCGGGGTTCTTCTCCAAGGATGAGATCCTCGCGCACACCTTCGCTAGCGGCGGCGCCTACCGCGTGCTCTGGGCCGTGGGTCTGCTCACGGCTGCGATCACGGCGTTCTACACCTGGCGCATGGTGGCCCTGACGTTCTTCGGCGAGGGACGCTACGACAAGAAGCACGTGCATCCGCAAGAATCGCCGGCGGCGATGACCGTGCCGCTGATGGTGCTCGCGGTGCTTTCAGTCGTCGGTGGAGCGCTTGGCCTGCCGGTGGTTTTCGGCGTGGCACACGCCCTGAACACCTGGCTGGAGCCGGTGATCGCTCCGGGACGCGATTTGATCCTGGCCCGCCACGGCGGCGAAGCGCATCACCTTTCGCACGCTGTCGAGTGGGCGCTGCTCGGCCTGGGCTCGGCGATCGCGCTGTTCTTCGCTCACCGCGGATTCCACGCCTACAAGGCGGGCATCGAGCGCGACGAAGGCCTGGCTCGCAAACGACCGGGCATGTTCGGTTTCCTCGGCGAAGCCTGGGGCATCGACAACGCCTACACGCAGCGCATCGTGCAACCGATCAAGTTGATTGCCTTTGTCACGTACGTGGTCATCGACCAGTTCGTGATCGACGGCGCGGTCAACGGTACGGCGGCACTGGCGCGCACCACTGGCGGAGGACTGCGGGTCCTGACCGACGGCCGCGTTCGTACCTACGGGATTTGGATCGGCGGCGGCGCGGCCCTGGTCGTCTTCTTCTGGATTTGGAGCTGAGCCGGCCATGGACCACCTCACCTGGCTGACTTTCCTGCCGTTGATCGGCGCTGCATTGGTGCTCCTGACGCCGAGTTCGGCGGCCCAGGCCCAACGCATGATCGCCCTGGCGACGACCCTGGCGGTCGCGGTGCTGGGGGTGATGATCTACCGCGACTTCGACAGTTCGATCCTCGGGGCGCAGCAGGTCGTGTCGATCCCGTGGTTTGAAATCCGCGGTGGTCCGGCGATCCGCTACACCCTCGGCATCGACGGCATCTCGCTGCTCATGGTGGCGCTGACGTCGCTCTTGATGCCGATCGTGATCCTCTCGACGTGGGGTCACATCGACAAACGCGTCAAGGAATTCATGGTCTGGATGCTGGTCATGGAGACCGGCATGCTCGGCGTGTTCCTTTCGCTGGACTTGGTGCTGTTCTACTTCTTCTGGGAGATCTCCCTAATCCCGCTCTACTTCATGGTGGGGATCTGGGGTGGCGAGCGGCGCATCTACGCCACGATCAAGTTCTTCCTGTACACGCTCGCCGGGTCGCTGGTGATGCTCGTGGCGGTGATCGCCATGCTGTACCAGTTCAACTCAGCGGACATCCCGACGTTGACCGAGCTGGCGGCCGCGCTACCGGCCGACAAACAGGGTTGGCTGTTCGCCGGCTTCGCACTCGCCTTCGCGATCAAGGTGCCGGTGATGCCGTTCCACACCTGGCTTGCGGACGCGCACACCGAGGCGCCTACTTCTGGCTCCGTGGTGCTAGCGGGCGTGCTCCTGAAAATGGGCACGTACGGTCTGTTGCGCTTTTGCATCGCGATGTTCCCCGCCGCCGCGGTGCAGTGGGCGCCGCTGTTCATGGTGCTCGGCGCCGCCGGCATCGTGTACGGCGCGTTCCTGGCCATGGCCCAGAACGACTTGAAACGCCTCGTGGCCTGCTCCTCGGTCAGCCACCTCGGCTATGTGATCCTGGGCATGTTCGCTCTCACCAGCGCGGGCCTGCAGGGCGGCGTGCTGCAGATGGTCAGCCACGGCATGTCAACGGGCATGTTGTTCCTCCTGGTCGGCATGATCTACGAGCGTCGACACACCCGCGCACTCGATGAATTCGGCGGCATCGCCCACAGCATGCCGCTGTTCGCGATCTTCCTGGTGATCGCAGTGCTGTCCTCGGCGGCCCTACCCGGACTCAACGGATTCGTCGGTGAGTACCTGATCCTCAAGGGCGCCTTCGACGCGAACCAGACCTTGGCGATCGTCGGCGTCCTCGGCGTGATCTTCGGCTCGGTCTACCTGCTGGTGGCCACGCGTCGCGTGCTTTTTGGGCCGCTCAACAAGCGCGAGAACCGCGAACTCTTGGACCTCAACGCCAGAGAGATCGCGACGCTTGCGCCGATTGTCCTGTTCATCGTCTGGATCGGAGTCGCGCCGACGCCGTTCCTCAACAAGTCGCAGGGGGCGGTCGACGTGATCGTCCGGCGCTGCGACGAGGCCCGCGCGCTCAAACTCGCCACTGTGACCGCCGACCCCGCGGATGCCGCGGCGAACCTCACGACACCCACCCGCCGATGAATCCGCAGTCCATCCTGACTCTGTTCGACGACAACGCGCTGCGGGCCATGGGGCCGCTCCTCGCCCTGGCGGCGGGCGCGCTCTTGGTGCTCCTCGCGGGCATCGTGCCGATCCTCGGATCCGCACGCGGGCTGATCGTGATGGCGACCCTGGGCGTCACGGCCGCGCTGCAGATCGACCACTGGAGAGACCCGATCGGGCCGGTGCTCGACGCGACCTACATGGCCGACAAGGGCACGGCGGCCTTTGGACTGATGTTCGTGGCGGCGACGCTACTCGCCTGGCTCTACAGCGTGCACTACTACAAGGAAGATCGCCCGTTCCAGGGCGAGCACGACTTCCTGATGCTGGTGACGCCGCTCGGCATGACGATGATGGCCGGCGCCCAGGATCTCTTGGTCTTCTTCGTTGGCCTCGAGGTGCTCTCGATTCCGCTCTACGCCCTGGCCGCGTTTCGACGCAATCGCCTGCGCTCGGTCGAGGCCGGTATGAAGTACTTCCTACTGGGAGCCTTCGCCGCCGCGTTCTTTCTCTACGGCGCGGGCCTGATCTACATGGCCAGCGGGAGCGTGACCTTCTCCGACCTGCGCGGCGCCGCGACCCACTCGCCGCTGTTCCAGGCTGGCGTGGCTCTGGTCATGGCCAGCGTGTTCTTCAAGGTCAGCGTATTCCCCTTCCACCTCTGGGTCCCCGATGTCTACGAGGGCAGCCCGACTCCGGTGACGGCCCTGATGGCCACCGGCACGAAGGCCGCGGCCTTCGCCTTCTTGCTGAACGCCGCTTTCTTGATCCCGCCGGTCCAGTCCACACTGGTGGTCGCGATCGCGGTGATCACCATGGCGGTCGGCAACCTCGGCGCGCTGATGCAGAAGGACGTCAAGCGAATGCTCGCGTACTCGGGCATCGCCCACGCCGGGACGATCTTGCTGGTGCTCGCGGGCTACATGAATGGCGACATCCTGCGCGGGGCAGCCTTCGACGCGGCAGTTTTCTATCTGGGCGCCTACGTGTTCACCGCCGCGGGAGCCTTCGGACTCCTGGCCGTGCTCGAGCAGAGCGACCATCCGGTAACGACGTTCGAATCGCTCAAGGGGCTCGCCCAGCGGCGGCCCTACGTGGCGGCGGCGATGACGCTGTTCATGCTCTCGCTCGGCGGCATTCCCGCCACCGGGGGGTTCCTCGGCAAGTGGTTCGTCTTCAGCGTCTCGTACCGCTCGGGCTTCGTCGCCGCGACGATCCTCGGCGCGTTGCTCAGCGTAGTTGGCATGGCCTATTACCTGCGGGTCATCGTCGCCATGTACATGCAGCCGGAGAGCAAGGACGCTGGGCCGCGCGAAGCCCAGGCACCTGGTTTGCCCATGGCCTGTGCCACCGCGGTGTGCGTGGTCTTCGTGATCGCCATGGGCGTGATGCCCAATCTGTTCCTCGACCGCTTGCCCTGACGCTCAGCGAGGCGCGCGACTACGGTCGCTCGAACTCGATCGCAAAGCCGGTCTCTTCGGCATTCATCTGCTGCACCCGCACCAGCTTGCCCTGGTAGGTCACCGGACCGGCGTCCGTGTCCATCTCGACCGTGACGCGCAGTCGATCGGCGGAGAACAGATACACGCCGTTTTCCGACAGGTTGTCCGCGCGTCCCGCAAACTGCGCGGTGTTGAGCGTCACCCGCAGGGGCGCGTTCGTTGCGTGGCGTTCAGCTTTGCGGCGAGTGTCGAGCTCGTCCGCGCTTGACGCGCGCTTGGATTCGTGGGGATGCGTCATGGCACGGGTTCGAGGTGGAGCTGGGAGGGCTCGCTGGCACCTGAGTTCGACATGGGACGGGCTGGGGCTTGAGCGCGCGACCGGCGCGGGAGCTCTGCGGGCGCGCACTGCGGTATCCTGCGGGCCAGGAGCCTTCCCATGAGTGCAACCAAACGCCCCCACCCCCATTTCGACGACCGCGGCACCCTGGACTGGCACAGTCGCTTCGACTCGGCCCAGGCCCAGGCCAAGAACGAGAAGAAACTCCTGTTCATCGAGTTCGGCCGCGAGCAGTGCTCGAATTGTCGCACCCTGGTTCAGAACGCCGTGCCCCACGGGGAAGTGGCGCCGATCCTTGCGCGGCACTTCATCGCCCTGGCGTCGGACTGCGACGACGCAGAGGATGCGGTGCAGGACCTCAGCGAGAGGCTGCCGGACGCGACGATGCTGCCCTTCCTCCTGCTCGCGGATAGCGAGGGCCGTTTTCTCGTCGGCAGCGAGGGCGCCCAGGGCCCGCGCGCGCTCAAGGAACTGCTGCTGCGCGCGATCGAAGTCGCTCGCGACGAAAACTAGTGTCCTGTACCTGAAGTACGTCGACAAACGCGGCCTGAATGCGTCTTCATGGCAAGGCGCCGCGACGACGCGTGTTCTCTGCAACACTCGGAGGAGCGGCAACGCCGCCTGGGTGGCGCAGGCAGGTCGATTTTGTCGACGTACTTCAGGTACAGGACACTAGCGCACGGACTTGATGGCGATGATCCGCATTTTATGCGCGGGTGCATCTGCCGAGACGTTGATTGCCGAGACGCTTACAGTGGTCGGTAGCGCGGTCCTGGACTCCCCGATGAAGTCCCCAGGGAAATCCCCAGGGAAATCCCCAGGGAATTCGAGCTCTTCGCCGATCGCCAGGCGCCATGCACCGTCGCTCGGATCGTCAGCGAAAACGAAGAGCTGACCCTCAGCCTCGATGCGTTGACCCGAAAACCGCTGCAGCTCGTCGCCCGTCCAAGCGAAGTCCAGGTCGAGGCTGGTGCGGACCATCAATTCGAGCGGGGAGCCGGCTCGCACTTCTCGCGTAGGCAGCGTGCCGAGCGCCAATCCGATTGCGCCCAGGAAAAGGGCGGCGCAGGCGGAGAGTGCGACCCGCGGCGCCTTGGGAACCGCGAATGTGAGTCGTCGAACGCGCTCCAAGAGCACGCCATCGGTGGCGCGCAGTGCGGGGACGGAGACGAGCGCCCACTTCCTCCAGCTTTGTCGCCTGCATTCGTCTGCAAGTCGGTCGCTCTCCAGCGCCGCAAGCGAACGCACGAATCCCAGCCGATCGCGCCCGGCATGAATGGCGATGTCGTCGCAGCAGTGCTCGCGCTCGCGCGCCACGCGCGCAGCCATCCAGTGCAGGAAGGGGTTGAGCGCGAAGGCGGCGCGACAGCACAACTCAAGCGCGCGGACCAATCCGTCGCGCCGACGCACGTGGGCCAATTCGTGCAGCAGCACCAGATCGAGATCGCCGCGCTCGACCACCGCGCGCAATCGCGCGGGCAGGACGATTTTCTCGTCCAGCGCGCCAACGACCATGGGAACGTCTGCGCGCTCGCACCAATACAGCGGCACACGACGCTCGAGGCCTACGCTGCGCGCCAGCCGAGCTGCGCGAGCCTGCAGTCCGGCACTGGCACGGTGCAGTTCTCGCGTGCGATGGAAACGCAGCAATGCAAAGCCCCCCGCGAGTCGCGCCAGTGCCAGGCCGGCGAGCGCGGCCCACGTCAGTGCCAGGAGGTTCTCTGCGGGCTCGAGCTTCAGGCTGAGCAGCGCGCGAGTTCCGTCGGCCCAGGAGCTCAGCAACTGGAACGAATTCCAAAGCGGCGCAGTGCCTGCGCTCGCCGCCGTCGCCGCGGCCTCGAAGGCCGCCCAGGGCCGATCCTCGCCCCAGACTTCGCGCCACAGGATCCACGCGGCCACTGCCGGCACACTGAAGAACGCGGCGAGGCTCGCGCCGTAGCGCAGCCGCGCGCGCCCGAGGCCGCAAATGCGCAGGAACGCGAACAGACACAGGGCCGCCGAGGCGCCGACCCACGTGGACTGCACCAACGTCCAGGTCAGGGCGTGGGCGATTCCGGTGCCCGCCACTGTTTCCGCCGTTTGAATCATCGCCGCCTGCATGCTCTTGGGCCTCCGTGGTCGGCGGTGCTGGGTTATTGCCCGCGCCGTTCGAGTTCGTCGATCAGCGAACGAATGCTGGCGAGATCCTCGGCACTTGCGGGCCGCTCGCTCAGGGCGCGCTGTACGAGTTCAGCCGCCGAGCCACCGAACGCGCGCTCGGCGAGATCGCGTACCAACTTGCTTTGGGTGCCCTCGCGCGACTCGACAGCCTCGTACAGGTGGGCGCGCGCCTCTTCGTCGCGCCGAACGAGCCCCTTGTCGGTCATGATCTGCAGCAGCTTCAGGGCCGTGGTGTAACCCCCAGGACGTGCGAGGTTCAGTTCCTCGTGCACCTCGCGAACGGAGCTCTTCCCGCGCTTCCACAGGACACGCAAGATCTCCAACTCGGCGTCGGTCGGTCGATTAGGGCTGCGGCGGGACATCGGTGAGTTGGCCTTGGGGCCCCGCAGCCTACGCAGCCCGATGACAGGCGTTGGAATTAGTTCGCGACCAAGTGCAGTGTTCGCGCATGGCGCCCCAACGCGGCAAACTAGGCCCCTTGGCCACGCTAGCACTCGCGATCCTGCCCCACCCCGGTTCTAGGGCTGCCCCCGCGGTCCGAACCACACTCCCTGGGCGCTTCTCGCGCCTCCCCTAATCCATGCCCGCCCCCGGAAAAGCACGCAGTCTCGAAGCCTGGGGCACGCTCTACTTCGTCGTCTCCGGAGCCTGCGCCCTGGTGTACGAAGTGCTGTGGTTCAAGCAATTCTCACACGTGTGGGGTTCCAGTTCCCTGGCCATGGCCGCCGTGGTCGCGTCGTTCCTCGCGGGCCTGGGCCTGGGCGCATGGCTCATCGGCGCGCGGGCCGACCGCATGGCGCGCCCGTTGTTCGCGTACGGACTGTGCGAACTCGGGATTGCGCTGTGGGCAGTGTGCGTCCCGTTCGTGACGCCTTGGTGCGCAAAGCTCGCGGCCGCGGCCACCCCAGCGCTTCAGGGCAGCCCCCTGACGCTGACCGCCGTCCGCGTGCTGACGACGTTCTTCGCCATCGCTCCCGCCTGTTTGTTGATGGGAGCGACCCTGCCGATTCTGGTGCGCTGGCTTGCCACCCACGGCCGAGGCGTCGGTCGCGCGTCCGCCTGGCTCTACGCGAGCAACGCCATGGGTGCCGCCGCGGGTGCCTGGGCCGCAGGCTTTCTCCTGATGCCCGCCTTGGGGCTAGACGGAACGACTTTCGTCGCGGCGGGGGTCAACGTAGTGGTCGGCGTCCTGGCCTTGGTGACCGACCGGGCACTGACGCGCACAGACGCGACGGCCGCTGCGGTTCCAGGTTCGGCGAGCGCTGACGCTCGGCCACCCGGCGACGGACAGGCCCCATCGATCGATGGACTGGCGCCGCCGGCGATAGCGATCAACGCCGCCGCGCTTCTCGCCGGATTCGGCGCCCTGACTTTGCAGATGATCTGGGGTCGGGAATTGGCGCTGCTCGTGGGCCCGACGACCTTTGCATTCTCCGCCCTGGTAGTCGTGTTCATCGCAGGCCTGGGTACGGGCAGCCTGTTCTTTGCGCTGCTCGGGGAACGAATATCCACGCCCCGGCGTTGGATCGCGTTGGCGGTGCTGCTCGTGGTGGTAGGCACGCTGGCCGGTCGTTTGCTGGAACCTTCTCTGGCGGTTCTGTGCGGATCACTGCGCGCTCATCGCGCTTCTCCGCTATTCAACGCGGCCCTGTGCGCCGCGGTCAGTTCCGCGCTGGTACTGGTCGCCACCTTTGCCATGGGAATCCTCTTCCCGGCATTGATCGCACTGCTTGGTTCCAGTGCAAAGCGCGCGGGCGCGAGCGTCGGCCGCGTCTACGCCTGGAACACCGCGGGCTCGATCGCGGGCGCCCTGTGCGCATTCACGTTTTTCGTGCCGATTCTAGGCTCTGAAATGACCACCTCACTGGCCCTGGGCGCCTATGTGGGAGTCCTCCTATGCACGCTTGCGCCGCGCCTTGCGAGGCGCGAGTGGGAACTGTGCGCGGCGGTCGCGGCCTTGGTGCTGATCCTAGCCCCGTGGCGTTCGAACGATCCGCGCGCGACGAATCTCGGCATGTACCTGTACGCGGATGCCATTGAGCCCCTGCGAGGAGACAACGCGCGCATCGTGTTTTTCACCGAAGGCACCAGCGCCAATGTGATGTCGATCGAACTGGACTCCGATGGCAACACCCCCGGCACGCCGTCGCGGCTCAAGAACCTGCGCGTCAACGGAAAGGTGGACGCGTCGAACTCGGAGGACATGCCCATGCAGCTGGGGACGGCGTATTTTCCGCTCCTGCTGCGGCCGGCCACGCGCTCGGTGCTCGTGATCGGCATGGGCTCGGGCACCACCGTCGGCGCGGCGCTGCTATTTCCCGGGACAGAGGTGACCTGTGTCGAGTTGGAGCCCGCGATCTTCGAGGCGTCGCGCGCGTTTGTTCCGGAGAACAAGAATCCACACAGTTCGCCGCGCTTCAAGCCAGTGATCGACGACGGGCGGAACTACGTGCAGTCCCGCGGTGCGAGCTTCGATCTGATCATCTCCGAGCCATCCAACCCTTGGATCGCGGGCATCTCCAATCTCTTCACGCGCGAGTTCTACACCCAAGCGCGCGGGCGCCTGGCGCGGGGCGGGATGTTCGTGCAGTGGCTGCAGACGTACGGACTTTCGGCGCAGCAACATGCGCTGGTCGCAAACACGGCACAAAGCGAGTTTCCGCATGTCGCCCTACTGCGCATCAACGAACACGACACGCTGCTGTTGTGCGCCGTCGAGCCCATCGTGCCCGAGCGCGCAGTCATCGACCGCTCCCAGGAACTGCTCGATCAGCTGTCCGACGTGGGCGAGGACCTGCGGCGCTACTTTGGCAGTGCCGACGTGCGCACGCTGCTCCTCAGCGTGCTGACACTGGACAACGACAGCCTGCGCGACTTGTGCTCCAGCGCGGGCGACGGCTCAATCAACACCGACACGAACATGCTCCTGGAGTTCAACGCCCCGCGCGAGCTGTTCGGCTCGAAACTAGGTGGCATGCCGCGACCCATGGATGCGATTTACCGCGCCTTCGATCCACGTCTCACTGCCCGGCTGATCACGGCCTGGGGTTGGACCGAGCCCCAGGCACTCGCGTTGCTCGGCCACAAACGCGCACTCGTGGCCCGGGGTGAGTCGCCCAAGGCCTTCGCCATCAATGAGCTGATCCTGGCCTACGTGCCCGAGGATGGGGCAGCCATGGCCGATCAACTGGCCTGGGCACCGCCCAGGGATCCCGAGGAGTTGAACGCGGCTGTATTGCAGCTCGCACAGGTTTCGAAGATCGAGGCAGCCCGCATCGCGAAACTCTGGCTCGATCAAAATCAGTTCGCCAAGGCGAAAGTGATCTACGGCGCGCTGCAAGTTTCGATGCCGGATTCGCCGACGGTGCTTGCGGGTCTGGCGATCTGCCTTGCGAGTTTGTCGGAGGTGGAGCGCGCGCGGGAACTCCTGCTGCGCGCGCGCGCAATCGACCCGCTCGATCCGCTGGTCGCGGATCTGATGCGCGCGTTCGAGTCGAAGTGATCAGGGCGAACGCCAGCGCGCGTTGGCGATGCGCACCAGCATCGGCTTGCCCTGATGCACCTGGAAACCAAACAGCGGCCCCGCGGAGACAGCTTCGCGCACCGAGTAGGTCAGGACCCCGTTGATCTCCATGGCGTGCAGATCACCCTCCACACGCACGAGCACGTGGTTCCAGCCCTTGCGATCGAGTGCCGCTTCTAGGCCTTCCCTGTCGGCGCTGACGACCGTGCCTCGCTGATCGATGTACAGCGACCCCCAGAAGGACTGCCCGAGGTCCGCCTGGGCGCCGGTGGGATCGCTCGACCTGGGATCCGCGGGGCGCGCGGCCCGGTAGCAGAAGCCTGAATTCGCGCCGGGCGGCAGGAACACGTCGAACTCGATCCACAGGTCTTGCGCGGGCATCGGCGCAAGCAGGTACGAGCTGCGAGCGAGCCCGCTGGAGCGGCCAAGCAGCGTGGATTTGCGCAGGCTCCAAACAGCCCCATCGCCGTCCCAGCCGGGGACACCAGCGGCACCGAGCAGCGGCGCCCACGCACTGCTCGGCAGGGCTTGTGTAGGACTCTTCAAGTACGCGAACAGATCGCGCAGCTCCTCGAGCGTGCGCATTTCGAGCAGGCCCTCGGGCATCGTCGAGCGCGGCGAGGGCGCGAGCGATTCGAGTTCGTCGGCATCGATTTCTATGGGCTCCGCGCCCACGGGCTGAATCACGACCCCCTCTGGGCCGCGGCGAATCACGATGCCCTCGAACATGCGTTCGTCGCGGGTGATCGCGATCGACGCACGATATTGATCGGACACGACGCGCGAAGGCGCCACGATCGCAGCCAAGAGGTCCGCGTCCGAAAGCCGATCGGCGACGTTAGCCAGATCGGGGCCGAATCCGCGCCGATCGGTGGCGGGTGTTGCGCCGATTGCGTGGCAGGCGTTGCAGCCCGCAGACTCGAACACGATTCGGCCGTGGGCCGCGGATCCAGCTCGCACACTTGCGCGCGATATGAAAGCGAGCATCTGCGCCTCGGACCAGTGTGGAATTGGATCCAGACTTGCTGGTCCCGCGGCCCCAGGAAACTGCGCGGCGTGCCACTGATTCAGCGCCAAAAGCGCCGCGTCGAACTGCGCCGCCTGCGACAAGTCGTCTTGGACTGCGACGCCGCCGAGTGCGCTGCACCAACGCGCCAGGGTACGCGTCAGTTCCCGTCCGCGACGCGAACCCAGCTCGCGGGCGTGATCGATCATCGAGCGCCACTCCTCGGCGTCACGCGGCAGGCGATCCAATCGCGAGAGTGCGGCGAAAGCCGAATCGCGCTTTTGCTGCGAGGGAGAGACGATCGCCCCAAGCCATAGGTCGAAATCCCGCGGATCCGCCGCGCGCGCGAGAAGGGTCCAAGGCGCCTCGAGCACGTCGCCTTCACTGAGAGCGAGCCTGCGCGCGAGATCCTGAACCTCGGGCAGCGCCAGTGGTTCGAGGGCACGCAACGCCGCGTCCTTGCTCGCCTGTTCCGGCGTCCCGAAGGAGCGCGGCACGATGCGCGCCAGGGCGGCTTCGAAGCGCGGAAAATGCTCGGTCGCCGTCTCCGGCGGCAGCCGAGCGAAGAGCAGCGCCAAACTCTCAGCATCCAGTCCTTCCTGGGGAACGAGTTCGCCACAGGCTTGAGCCGAGAGCCCGCGAATGAAATGGGCGCGCATGGCGGTCAAGTAGCCAGGGAGCGAAATTCCGCCGCTGTAGGCGGAGGAGCGCGCGAACCACTCCAGCATCGTCTTGCGCCGCTCGCGGTCCCATCCGCGCGTCATTCGATGGGCGCAGTCGGCGTAGTGGATCGCGAGCTCCTGCGGGCTGCTCGACATTTGGTCCAGGATCGGCAAAAGCGCCCGCGGGTCGTCGAGGTGCGCGAGCAGCACGGCGATCTGGCCGCCGACGCGCGCGTCCTCGGCGGGGAACATCCCGAGCAATTTCGCTGCGAGCGCGTTTGCGAGCTCTGCACGAGGATCGCCTTGCCTCAGGAGTCCAAGCTCGAGCGCGCGCAGGATGGCGAGCGTCAGTTCGGCGTGCGGCTGTGGGCCTTGCACGAGAGCATCGAGGCACCCCAGACCCACTTCCGCAATCCTGTCCGCGCGGCCTGCGATGCGTTCGGTCGGCGCCAGAAGAAAGAGCGCGCCGACCCGCGTCTCCAGGGACGGTGCGCGGCTTGCGCGGTCGATGTCCTTGTCACCGGCAAGCAGCGCCGACAACCGCAATTCCAAGGGCCAGGTGGTTCGATCGGACGCTCCCAAAGTGCCCGCCCAATCGACGAGACCCGCGATGTCTCCGCCGTGGCCGGCGATGGCCGTGCGCGCGGCCAGTTCCGAGCCCTCGCGCGCGAAGGTGTCTCGACCAATGTTGGGCAGCTGCTCCGCACCCTGGCCAGGATGCACGACGCGATAGACGCCACCTTGGGTCCCCCGTCCGCCGGTCAGGAACCAAAGTCCTCCCTCCGGTCCGATGTCCAGATCTGTCACAGGAAGCGCGCCATCAGCGCTGAGAAACTCAACGCTGCGACGCTCGACTCCTGAGAAGTCCTCGCCGGTCCAGAGGGCGAAGATCTTTCCCTGGGCCCAGTCCCCGCAGTACATCGGCCAGCGCCACTCAGAAGGGAATCTCGCGTCCGTGCCGAACACCGCACCGGTGGGCGAACCGCGGCCGAGGTCGAGGAGCGCCGCCTGCGTGTCGACGCACCACGCAGGAATCGCGGCCGAACCCGCCCGCGAGCCGTAGTCCGCGCCCTCGATGACCTCCAGCAAGCGCACCGGCCGGTACCACGGCAGGCCCACATCCCACTCCATGTCGCTGTCCACGGCGTACCTGAAACCCCGCAGATCGATCGCGACGTCGTACACATTGCGCAGGCCCACAGCGACGTACTCCCACGTGCGCGCCTTGAGATCGACGCGCGCGACAAAGCCGCCGGGATAGCGCACGTGGGTGCCGTGGCCCAGGGGATCCATGTATGGAGCGAGCAGCCGGCCTTCGTCCCCCGCCCAATAGGGACGCGCGCGACTTGCGGCGTCGCTGAACGCAGCGTGATTGCCCACCGTGACGTACACGGAGCCATCGTGTCCGCGCACGATCCCGTGGGGCCCGTGTTCGCCGCCGTCGGTGTATTCGAAGAGTCGCTCGAGCTCGCCCGCGCGCCGGCCATGCTCGTCGAGCGGAACGCGCCACAGTCCGATTTCCTTGCCGCGCACGGCGTTCGCGAACAGCGCCGAACCGTCAACCAGCATTCCCTGGCAGACAGTCAGGTCCGGCGCGATGTCCTCGGTGCCTTCGAAGCGGCCGTCGCCATCCGAGTCGAACAGGCGCACGATGCCCTGGTCTTCGCGACCAACGTACGCGCTGCCCTCGGGGCCGAAAGTCAGCGAAATGAGCGAACCGGAAAGAGCACTGGGTCGCTCGACCACGAATCCTGAGGGAACGCGAAACGCAGTTTCTCGCCCGGCCGCCTGCGGGAAAAGCGCCAGAGTCGCGGCAATCGCGAAGTTCATCCCTCGCTGCCGCGCCGAATCGGTGCGGACACCTTGGCGAGTTCCGCATACAGCTCACGTTCGCGCTCGCTAGCTTCGCGCGGCACGACGATCGCCATCTCCGCGTGCAGATCGCCGCGCCCGCCTCCCCTCTTCGGCAGGCCCTGGCTTCGCAAGCGCAGGCGCGCCCCGTTTTGCGTGCCCGGCGGCACGCTCAGGGTCGCTTGCCCGTCCACCAGACGCAGGTCGATCTTGGCGCCGAGCACAGCCTCGTGAGGAGCGATCTCCACGCGTGTGACGAGATCGTCGCCCTGGGGGCGCCAGCGCGGGTGCTCGATCAACTCGAGCGTCACGAGAAGATCGCTGCGTGCATTTGTGAGCGGATCGAAGTCGCCTTGTTTTGCGAGGCGCAGCACAGTCCCCGGCACTGAAAGCGGTTGGATCTTGAGGCTGATCGAAGACGCGCCCGGATCGTCCGGCAGTCGGAACTCGCGCACGGCGCCGCGCACGACTTCCTCGACCGTAACCGGCAGCACCGCCGACGTGGGTCGCGGCGCGCCCCGCCCGGCCGAACGTCGCCCGGAGCGTCCCGCCGCGTGGGCGCCACCACCGCCGAAAAAGGCCTCGAAGAAATCGCTGAAGCCCGATGCGTCAGCTCCGGCGCCGCTGCCGCGAAAGCCCCGGCCGAAATTCCCCGCGCCCTGGGGCGGAGTGAACTCCTCGCCGGCGCGCCAGTTTTCGCCGAGGCGATCGTAGAGCCCGCGCTTCTTCGCGTCCTTGAGAACTTCGTAGGCCTCGTTGATCTGCTTGAACTTCGCGTCGGCGTTCGTGGCCTTGTTGACGTCGGGGTGCCACTGTCGCGCGAGCTTGCGGTAGGCACGCTTCAGCTCATCGGCGCTTGCGCCGCGCTCGACTCCGAGGGTCTGGTAGTAGTCTTGGAAGCGCAGGGCCATCGACAAATCGGGCGCGCCACCGGGGGAGCGCGCCACCGACACTATCTATAGCGGTTACGGGGCCAACTCCAGTCGGCTCCCCTTCAGCCGTCGGGGGGAATGTGCCCCCTAGAGCACAGTTCCTGCCCCCCCCAGGGGACAAGTTCCCGCTTGAGACCGCCCGGTGGCCCATGGACCCGCCTCGATCGGCCTGCCAGGCCCAGAGCCGCGCCTTGGCACAGGGTTCGCACTGCTGGAACCGACGCGGTCATGCGCCGCAAAAGTGAGGTCCCCAATGAAAGCGATTCAATTCCCCCGCCGCCTGCTCGCCGTCGCCGCAATCGCAATGGCCATCGCAGCAGGCGCCCCGAACGCAGAAGCCCAATCCGTAGGCATCGGCTTCAAGAAGCACGGCAAGCACGGTTCGATCGGGATCGTGATCGGCTCCCCGGTCCGGCACGCGCCGTACTGCCCGCCCGCGCCGCTTTGGATCCCGGGCCATTACCAAAACGTCGAGCGCCGCGTTTTTGTCCCGGGACGCACGCGCCAGGAGTTTGCCCCCGCGGTCTACGAAGACCGCTACTACCGCGACTACTGCGGGAACCTGCGACTGCAGCGCGTGCTGGTGACTCCCGCCTGCTGGCGCACGGTTGAGGACCCCGGAACGTGGCAGTGTGTGACCGAGCGCGTCTGGGTCGAGGGCGCATGGCGCTAGGACTTCGAAGCGGACACTGCCGTTGCCGGTGGACTCTCGCTGGGCTCGAGGCGCGCGGAAACCCCGAGTCGGGCCGTTGCTGAGAAGGGATGGGGTCGGATGGCGCCTGTGGGGGCGCCTTTGGACTCCTGTGTGGTCGGGCCCCCGGGGAAACCTGGGGGCCCTTTCCATGGGCGAAACTCGCCTTCAATTGGGCGGCACGGCCAGGGCTTCAACGGCGACGCGGGCGGATGGACTGGGCCCACATGCCGCGAATTCTGGGGGATTCAGCCGGGGGGGGCGGACGACGTGCAAACCTCGCTATCCGTTCATCTGCGCGGAAACAGATGCTCCAGCGTGCACGGCCCCAAATCTGAGCTAGCCTTGAGGGTTAGCACCCCCAAGCTGCACTTGGCCATTTCGCGCCGAGTCCACAGCGCTTCGCGGGGCAGTGCGCTGTTTACGTTCCCAGCACGACATCCAAGCTTCAGGAGTTAACCGCGGATGGCCCCCATCGCCCGACACACCCTTCCCCTGCTCGGACTTGCGCTCGCGAGCCTGGTGCTTTCCCCGTCCATGGCTTCGGCCTCGAGCAGCGTTCCCATCGCGCGCTCCAGCGCCCAGCCGCAAGCAGCGATTCAGGAGTCGCGCACTATCGAAGTGCCCGGCTCGACGTTGAAACTCGCGCTGTGGAACGAGCGCTCGAAGGACGGGCTCTTGGTGGCGCACTACGCGATCAGTCAGAACGGCGTGGACTTCAACTTCTCCACGGCGACGGACTACTCGATCATGCTGCGCCACGCGACGTTCGACCCCATGGTCGGAGTGCCGGATTTCTCGAAGTCGATGCTGCCCGCGGGCGAGAGCATGTACATCGTCCAGTTCGTCACGCAGCCGCTCGATGAATTCCGCGAGGCACTCGTGAAGCTTGGCGGGTCGATCTACGACTACGTCGGCAACCACGCCTACATCGTGCGCCTGCCCGGAATGGCGCGCGCGGACGCGGCGCTGCTGCCCTTCGTGCGCTGGATCGGCAGTTTCCACGGTGAGTACCGCGTCGATGGATTGATCCTCAAGGGTCTCTACGACGGCACGCTCGCTTCCTCCGCCCGCTACAACGTCGTGGCCTTCGAGCGCGGTTCCGTGCAGAAAGATCTGATCGCCGCGCGCATCGTCGAGATGGGCGGTTCGATCGACCTCAAGTTCCCCGAGGGCTTCCGCTTCGAAGCGACACTCTCCCCGGAGATGATCGTGGCCTTGGCGGGCATGGATGAAGTTGCATTCATCGATCTCTGGGGCGCGCCGGAAACGGACATGGACATCGCGCGCCAGATCAGCGGCGCAAATTACATTGAGCCCCTGGGCTCGCCCATGTTCGACGGCACAGGCGTCCGCGGCGAGGTCATGGACGGTGGCATCCAGTCGCCCACGATGCACCCGGAATTTGCGGCAGCGCCCGGGTTCCTGCAGGTCATCACGCACGGAGTCGTGAGCAATGACTCCCATGGCACCTCGACCTGGGGCCAGATTTTCGCGCATGGCGTCAATCCCGCCGCGCGCGGACTCCTGCCCAAGGGGCAGGGGTACATCCGGGACTACGGCGACGTTTCCGAGTCCCGCTACGTGCACACCGCCCGATTGGTCGATCCGGCCCAGTCGTTCCAGTGCGTGTTCCAGTCGAACAGCTGGGGGGATCCGGTGACGACGGCGTACACGTCCAAGTCCCAGGAACTCGACGACATTATTTTCATCAACGACATCGTGATCTGTCAGTCGATGTCGAACCAGAATTCGCAGAACGCGAGGCCCCAGGCCTGGGCGAAGAACATGGTTTCCGTTGGCGGCGTTGACCATGTCAACACCCTGGACAAGCTCGACGACAACGTTAGCAGCGCGACCTTTGGACCGGCGGCGGACGGACGGCTCAAGCCCGAGCTGTCGCACTTCTACGACAACATCTTCACCACGAACACCACTAGCACCTACACGTCATCGTTCGGCGGGACTTCCGGCGCGACCCCGATCACCGCGGGTCACTTCGGCCTGTTCTTCCAGATGTGGTCGCAGCAGGTGTTCAACAACTCGGTTCCGAATCCCGGCGGCAGCGTGTTCGGGAACCGCTGTCACGCCATGACCGCAAAGGCCTTCATGGTCAACAACGCCAGCCCCTACGACTGGACCGCGGGCGGCGCCGGCGCCGGCCTGACGCGGGTCAGGCAGGGTTGGGGTCTCGTGGACTTGAAGAACACCTACGACCGTCGCCTCAATACGTTCTGGGTCGACCAGACGGACGTGATCTCGAACCTGCAGACGATCAGCTATCCCCTGACCGTGGCGGCAGCAACTCCGGAGCTGCGCGCAACCCTGTGCTACTTGGACCCGGCCGGTGCGCCGACCGCGGGTCAGCACCGCAAGAACGACCTGACTTTGAGGGTGACGTCGCCCGGTGGGACGATCTACTTCGGCAACAACGGTCTGACGGCTGGCCTGTACTCGACCTCCGGCGGTGTGGCGAACACCAAGGACACGGTCGAGAACGTGTTCATCCTGAATCCCCAGGCGGGAGTTTGGAACGTGGAGGTCATCGGCAGCGACATCAACAGCGATGTGGCCGCGGCCGCGGGCGTGAACGCGCACTTTGGCCTTGTGGTCACGGGAGTCCAGACATCCACGCCGCCGGTCACCTACTGCACGGCGAAGATCAACTCACTGGGTTGCACGCCTAGCATGACCTTCTCGGGCACGGCGAGCGCCACCAGCGGTTCGGGCTTCACGGTCTCCGCGAGCAACGTGATCAACAACAAGCCGGGCCTGTGCATCTACACCGACGGCGGTCGCGCCGCGGTGGCCTTCAGTGGTGGACTGCGCTGCATCGACACCCCGGTGCGCCGCACGGTCGCGCTGAACTCGGGCGGAAATGCTCCGCCGAACGATTGCTCGGGAGTGTTCGCGATCGACATGAACGCGTTCGCTGTCGGCTCACTCGGCGGCACACCGCAGGCTTTCCTGACGGTCCCCGGCACCCTGGTGAACTGCCAGTTCTGGGGCCGCGACAACGGATTCGCTGCGCCGAACAACGCGACGTTGACGAACGGCCTGGAGTACCCGGTCGGGCCGTGATCTGAGCAGATCGGCCGACCTCGAGTCGGTCGTCGCTTGAGTTCGAAGACCGAGGCCGGTCACCCACGCGGTGACCGGCCTCGGTCAATTTCATGGTCCTGCGACCGCGGGACGATCACGTTTCACTTCAGCCAGCGCTACATGCTCGCTGCCGCGCTCCTCCCCGGCGCCCAAGTCCTCGTCCTGTAGCTGTCGCGCGGCAAGTGCCTCGAGCGCCGAACAACATCGGTCTGACATACGCGCTGAGTTTCGTGATCTGTCCCTGAGCGCGACTACTTGCGCCCGATCTTCGCCCACGCGGCGTCAGCCTTGGGGGCTAACTCCTGCGCCTTGGGGATCCACTTCGCGCGCGTGTCGGCGAAAAGACCCTTGTAGAACAGGAGCAGGCGGCCATTCTCGACCAGGAATGACTTCGGATCGATCTCGACTTCGTCGCCATCCACCATGGCGTACGCACACCAGCCGCCGTACTTCGGTCGGTAGCGCGCGGGCTCGGCCAGGAACCAAGTGCGGTGCGCTGTGCTCGCGAAGCGATAGCGCGCGCCGGCGAGGATCGTCTCGATTCCCGGATCCCCAGGCAGCGCGGCACCTCCACCCTCGGGGAAGTAGCCCACCGGATCGAAGCCCTCGAGCGCCAGTTGATCCTTGCCCAGATTCCATTTCACTCCCACGCGCGCATCGTCGACCTCAGTGCCGCGCGGCGATTCACCGCTGAGGCGCTTCCAAGCTCCGTCGGCTTGCGCGGCGAGCGCGGCCTCGAATTTCGTTGCGGCGGAGGCCTCGTTGAACACGAACAATCGCGCGCCACTGACTTTGAAGTGCGCGGGCGTCGCACTTTTTCGCTCGCCTGCGGCCATGGCCCCCGCGTCGAACCCGCCAAAGGCAGGTTCGTAGCGCCCAGGCTCGGCCTCGAACCAGGCGCGGTGCGCAGCGCTGGCGAAAAGGTAGCGCGCACCTTCGAACTTCACTTCGTACTGCGCGAGGCCCTGCGCAACGCGCGCTCCGCCGGCCGGGAAGCAACTCACTGGATCGAACCCGCTGAATGCCAAGCCATCGCCGGTCAAATTGCGCAGCGGTCCGCGCTCCTGAGCGTGCAAGAGCTGAACCAAGCACAGGGACGCGACTGCGATCGCGCAGGTCAGTGACTTCATGGGCGCACTGCAGGGGTATAGGGAAGGGACGGGACACCTCCCTGTACGGCCTGCCAATCGCGCTGTGACCGGCGCCACGGCCCAGTCCGACCTTACAGAAACTGCAGCGTGGCGATTTCGGCAGCGCGAAGGTCCAGAGTGATCTCGCTCCACGCCTGGTCCGCAGGGCCAAAGACCGCGGAACAGGGCGCGACGTCGAGCATCTGCAGCACCTCCCCCAACGGGTCTGTGCGCGCTGCGCGCCGCAGCGCTCCGGCAACTCGCACCGTGACGCGCGCGGCCTGGCCAGCAAACTCCACCAGTCGCAGCGCGAACACGGTCTCACTGGGCGTGCCAAGGGGCCGGTTCAAGTGCTCGCGCGCCGCGGGAGGCTCGCGCCAGAACGCTGTGGCCAACACGTGCGCAGGCTTGATGTCCAGGGCGCCCATGCTCTCGGGCAGGCTCCCACCACCTCTGATTTCAGTGCTCTGTAGGAAACGCGGATTTCCAAGGGTGCACTCCGCCGCCAGCCGCACGCGCGCGGCGTCGTCCATGCCCGCGTGGGGCACGATCCACACATCGGCCATGAGCGATCCGTCGAAGGCGCCGGGCTCCAGCGGATCGGCGCTGGAGAGCAAGTGCTCCACGCCGCCATCCACACGCGTAAACGAGGGCGAACCGTCGTGGACGTACAACATCCCGCGCTTGCCGTCCGCGGCGGAGATGTCGACGAAACGCAGTGCGGAGAACGATCGCGCGAGCACATCGGCTGCGGGGCTCACTGTCGTTTGAACGCTCGCGCGCCGCTCGCGTGTGGCGTGAGCCTCGATCGCGCCAACGCCGTAGGGATGATCGACGCGCAAGCGGGCGTCGGCCCCCAGGCGCGGGCGCAGGGCAAATCGCAGTCCCGCGCCGGCTCCGGCGTCGGGCTCTGGCAACTGCTCGGCCTGGAAGCGCACCCACACGGCGTCGAACAACGGCTCGATCGCCACTTGAATCGTCAGCGTCGCGCCGCCGCGCGCCACGCGGCGAATCGTGACCTCATCCGTCTCCTCTTCTTCGGTCGAGGCTCTGGTCACTTCGACTTCGCTGAAACGTTCTTCGCGGCCTCCGCGCACGAGCGACAGATCCAGCAGCGGCCCCTCCTGACCCAGGAGGCCCTCGGGAAATTCACGGGTGGAAATCTGCTCGATCACGCCGCGCCGGCGATCGATTTCGACCCGCAGCCGACCGCGCACGAGCGCGATGCGATCGTCGTTCTCGCGCACGCGCACGCGGCCGAGCGGCGTGGTGTCCAGTGCGTAGGGATCGACGACCCGATAGCCGAAGGCCGGAACGGCGCGCGCCACGCCGCTGTCGTGCAGCACATCGCGAGTCCAGCCCAGGGGGTTGAGGACCAGGTGGCCGCCTTCGAGGCCCTGAACGTTGCGTCCGAGGTGGAACAAGGCGCGCTCGTGAACTTCCTGTGCCAAAGCCAACGAACGCTCGATCGAACACTCGGCCACCGGCGCAAGGCGCTCCTCGCGCGAGCTGATGGAGTGGTGCTGCGCCACGCACAACTCGCGCCAGGATTCTTCGAGCTCCCAGGCGGGCCAGGCGGCCAAGGCATGGTCTGCGCCCGGCAAACGACCGAGCAGTGCCTGGGTCGATTCGGCGGCGAGCAGTTGCTCTTCGCACCAGGCGACACTGCGCAGCAGGATGTCGCCATTCTTCGCGGGCGCGTCACCGTGAAAAAATGCGTCGCTGGCGTACGTGACTGTGCCGTCCCGAGGTTCTGCCGACCTATCCCCGGCAAGAGCACTGAAGGCGAGCGGAACGTATTCGACGCGCGGGTCAGCGCGCAGGGCATCGAGGCGTCTCCAGAATTCCGCAGCACGGCCGTCGAGGGGCACCCAGGCCAGAAGCACTGCGGGTTCGTCCCCAGCAAGGGCCGCCTGCAACTCGGCATCGAATACGCCGCGGTCGAAGGCCATGGAGAGCGCGCTGGCGCTGAAGGTCGAGAGCCGCGTCCCATCGGGCCCGTTCCAGGTCAGTCGCGCGCGCGATTCCGTGGGCGGCACGGCCGAAAACTCCTCACTGGCTGGCACAAGGCCCAGGGCTTCGCCCCCCATGGCGCCGATAATTTGGGGCAGCTGCGGGTGGACGCACGGGCCGCCCTCCCAAATCGCGCGCACGGAGCAGTTGAGCAAGCGTCGCAGTGCGCGCGCACCGAGCACGCGCTGGCGCAGATTCGACTCACCTCCGTGAAGCGACGCACTGGGCTGCGCGTAGCTTGCGCCGGTCAGCTCCACGCGCCGCTCGCCGATGGCCGAGCGCAGACGCCCGAGCACCGAGGGCGAACGCGCGGCAAGTTCCTCAAGGCCGCGCGCATCGAAATCGAGGGCACAGGTCGCGCCGTGTCGCGCCTCGCACTCCAGGGCGACGTCCAGGGCCCGCTCGAGGACGTTCTCGACCGCGGCCCACTGCGACCCGGTCCAATGTGCGTGGACGCCAAGGACCACGCGAAGCGGTTTGCCCATGGATGCAACATAGCCGCGCAGCGCGCCGGGCCCAACGACTCAAACGATCAACGGGCGCCCATGGTCGGAACCCCGCGCTCCGGCACGCGCAACTTCGTGCGCCAGACCGCCAATTCGGCCGGACCATCGTCCGCGACCGCGTTGGGCACACGACGCAGGAGCACGAAGCCCTCGGCGACATTTTCCGTCAGCATTTGGCGCAGTGCGGAGCCTGCCGACTCCTGGTCGTCCGGTCGACGTCCGGCGAGCTCCCTGAGCTTTGCGATGTGCTCCAAATCGCGCCGTTCGACGACCACATAGCCCGCCCCCAACTCGATCGCGCGCTGGGCCATGGATTCCGTGGTTTCCGCCAGCAGAACGGCGGCAGCTTGGCGCGCGCTGTCGCTGATCTGCGCGCCGGGCAGCAGACCGCCCACGACCGGGCGCCGTGCGTGGAACACGATCGAGCCCGCGGCCCTCGGATTGGCCAGGATCGCGTATTGCTGGCGCGCCATCGGGTGGTTCCAAGCGCCGCTGGGAGCTGTGGCCTGCCGCAGCTCGCGCAGCACGTGAGTCGACGCAGACCCGCGAACGTCGCGCGCGCCAAAACCAAGAGCGATCGCAAGGCCAGCGGCTGAGCAGAGCAGCAGAACGCGGCGAGCGAGCCTTCGTTCGCCTTCGAACCACAGCCATTGCGCGCACCAGACCGCAGCGACACCGGCCGGGGCCATTGGCGCAAGTTCGAAGCGCGTGTCGATCGTGCGCAAGGCGAAGCAGAGCACGAGCACGACCGCGAGCACGCCGCGCCCAGTGTGCGCGGGGGCGACGAACAGGAGCCAAGCGATCAACGCGACGCAGGCAACGTCGAGCGAGAGCTCCTGGAGCCTCAGCCCCGCGCTGGATGGGAGGAATCCCAACTCAGGCCAAGGCGTCGCGGACACCGGCCAGGGCGTGCGCAGCATCGACACGATCAAGGTCGTAGCTACGAAGAAGATCGCGGTCCGCAACGCGTTGCGCGGCGCCGGGCTCTGCTCCTGGCGCGCCACGAGTCCAAGCGCCACCAGCGGCGCGATCAGCGTGGGCCAGGCAAAGGGATCGTTCGCCAGGGCAAGCCCAGCGAGGAATCCCAGGCCGATGGCGACGCCGATCTGGTCCCCGAGATCGCGCGGTCGCCTGAGCCACGCAGCTCCGGCCAGGACAATCGGGCACAGCATGAGCCCCCAGGGCGCGGCGCTGACGGATCCGACCTCGCTATGGGGCCAGAGTGCAACTGCGCTCCAGGCCGCTGCCGCCACGAGCGCGAGTGTGAATCTACTCCTGCCTGGAAGCGCGGATTCGCCCGCGCCTCGCGCAAGCCTCGCACCCGCAAAGCACAGCGCCGCAGCGGCGATCCAGCTCTGCACCAAGAGCAAGCGCCGCGCACCGCGCGCCAGGGCGTCTTCGTCAAGCACGCCATTTTCGATGTGGATGGCCTCGGCCGGCAACAGTCGCGCCAGGGCAAACGCGGTGGCCGCGGGAGCAAAGGCGCCGTAGGGAACGTCCGCTCCCGCGTTCAGGTCGAGCATGCCGTCGCGCAGGGGACTCTCCCCGGACCACAGGACGAGCTCGCACATGCGCATGCGATACGCGGCGCTGTCCTCGCGCAGGTCGGCGACCCCCGCCGTGAACGCGGGCCACGGGGTAAACCACAGGCCCAAGGCGATCAGACACGCCGCGAGCGACTTCACTTAGGCGCCTTGGTGCCGGCGAATAGCAACTTCTCGAGGGGCGCGAGCGCGGCCTCGAGCCGCGCTGGCAGTTCGAAATCGGCGATCAGCGGCAGCGACGCAGAGTCGATCCACCAGCTGCGCTCGTCGAGCTTGGCTTCCGCGAGACTTGCGCGCCCGCCCGGTGCAAGAATCAGTCGCGGCATGGGACCGAGCAGCGTCGTGGGATCCTCGACCACGACGCAGGTCGAAAGCACCTCGGCCGCGTAGGGACGTTCGCTTGCTCCGTGGAAGGCCATGGCCAACCTGCCGAGCGAATCACCGCGCGTGACGCACACGATCGGTCCCCGCTCCCCCGCGGCCTCCAGCTTCGCCGTGATGCGCGCGAACAACGCTGCGGTGCTGCCTTCCTTGCCAGCGCCCCCGGGAATGTGGGTCGAGAGCACGCGCCAGCCCGATAGCCGCGACCACTCCTTGCGCGACAGACTCGCTTCGGCGGGCTCAGCGGTCGGTGCGAGGAGCAACAGCGTCCCCCGCGCTTCGCCCGGCGGGTCTCGGCGCCAAATCCAACGCGGGCTACCGTCCGCGCTTTCGAATGCGAAGGCCCAGGGGTAGGCACCGTGGTCTCCTGTGCGACCCTCCAGGCGCGCCAGTTGCTCCGCGGCACTAACGCGCGCGAGGGTGTGCAGGCCGCGCTGGGTGAGGATCGACATCCAGACTGCCAGGGGCATGCGCGGGTCGGTCGGGTCCTCGAGGTCATCGAACTGTGCGTGCGCGCGGGCTTCGAGATCGTCGACGCACTCGACTTGGGTGCCCGCGCGGCGCGCGGACACTCCATTGCGCTCGATTTCGATTGCAAGCGACCAAGATCCAGGCGCGTGTCCGGGCAGGGGCAGTTCAACAGCGAAGCCCTTGGGCCCGAACACTTCGGGTCCGACGCTGCCGCGATAGCCCAGATGCTGAGCTCCGTCGGGCCCTGTCCAAAGAAGTGAAAGCGTCCCCCCCATGGAAGCCGGAGGCATGTAGAGCGACGCGACTTCGACGCGCATGAGGCGTCCCGCGCGGGCCGCGGCGCCTTCGAAGACCCCCGGCGCTGGTTCGAGTTCGAAGGCGTCCACCAGGGCCTGCAGGCGCTCGCGTGCGAGCAATTGTTCGGCGTCGAGACCCTCGGGCTGCGGCGCCAGTGCGGCCATGGCGCGCGCGACGGTCTGCGAATCACTGGGAGCGTCGCTGGCGCTGCCCGGTGTGCGCAGGCGTTCGAGCATCAGTATTGCGCGAGCGCGGGCCTCTTCCCCTGCGGCGGCATAGGCGTCGAAGAACGCAAGTTCGCGCTCGATGCGCGCCACGCGAAAGTGCGCGTCCAGGGCGAGTTCCAAAGGCGTGCTGGCCTCGAACTCCACGGTTTGCGCCTGCAGCGTCAGGGCGCAGAAGATCGCGAGCATCATTGTTTGGGATAGGTCTCGAGCACCCAGGCTTTCCAGGCGCTCTCCAATTCAAGCGGCGATAGCCCGAAGGTCGTTTCGAGCGCCTCGCGCACGGGCACCTTCGTCCGCAGCCGCTTGCCGAGTTGATCGAACTTGCCGGGCTCGCGCTGCAACAGGTAATCGACCACGCTCATGGCCACGGCGTGCTCAGGCAGTTCCAGTTGATCCGTGTTGCGCTGCAGCACGTCCGACAGCGGCGGCGACTTGCCCTCCGCGATCATCTTGCGCATCGCGACCTTGTACTTGCCGCCCTTGAAATCAGCGTTCGAGTTCTGCTCCTCGTAGCAGTAATTGTCGCAGATGCCGAAAATGCGATCCTCGAAGTAGTGTGCCAGCCCCTCATCGGCCCACCCCCCCTTCAGGTTCCCGATCCACTGACTGGGCGCTTCATGCGCAAACAAAAGGTGCGTGACGCTGTGCACGATGTTGCGGTGCAGGCGCTCGTCGGTGGTGAAGAACTGGCGATTGCCGCAGACCGAGTACGCCGACTCGGAGCCCATCAATTTCACTCCGTTGCGCGAACCTTGTTGGCAGAAGCGCAGCGTCGCTTCCTCCTGGTCGCCGGGCAGCCACCAGACGAACACCTTCTGGCGCTTGACGATGTCGCCCGGGCGCGCCTTCAGCGCGTCGATGTAGAGCGCGAACAACTGCTCCAGTCGATCGAGATAGAGATGCGTGAGTTCATGGGCGCCGAGCGAGCGCTTCTCCACCTTGAGGCTGTCGATTTCCCACACCAAGGTGAAGTGCTTGGAGGCGGCCTTGCGCAATTTTCGGCCCATTTCCGCGTCGTATTTTTCCAGCGCGACCCGCAGGCCGTCCTGCTGCGCGAGCTTGGCGGCCAATTCCTTTTCGACGGGCGGATTCTCGCAGTCCTTGCAGTCCAAGAACGCAGCGCCCTTGCAAACGGAGCAGTCGGCGACATAGCTGCAAAACTCCGCGCCTTTTTCCCAGGGGCACTCTTCCTTGGGATGCTCGGGGCACACCAACATCCCGGTGGACTTGCAGGACTTGCAGGCCACGACCTGGGGCGGTCCGACGGGAGCCTGGGCCGTGGCGCTCGGCGCCACGTGGAATGCGAGCGACGCGCAAAGAAAGAACGCGCCGGACAACGCCAGAGTCCAGGGCGCGCCCACGGCTAGAGCAACTCCTCGACGATTTGACGCTTGGGATCGAAGCCGCGCAAGTTGATGCGCGCGGCCGTGCCCGGCCCCATGGCCGCGCGCGGTGCGAGGCCGACGAGTTCACTCTCGCGCAGTTTCAATCCGCGCGCCGCGGCGAGACGTTCGATCTCTGCGTAGACGCGCTCGAGTCCCGTGCGCTCGAAGTCGCATACGTTCATGCTCACTTGGGCGCACTGCAGATCATCGAGGAAGAAGCCCATGGCCTTGATACCCGGAAGTCCGCCGTCCTTCTCGCGGATCAACTTGGCGATCTCCTTGGCTGCGGCGACATCGGTGCTCTCCAAATTGACGTTGAAGGCAATCAGGAAGCGCCGCGCGCCGATGACAGTAGCACCGGCCGACGGATGAAGTTGCGCAGGACCGCGGTCGGGCGCGCGCTCCGCATCCACGGCGATTGCGTCGCGCAGTTTCTCAAACCCGATGTTGCGCACGTTGGGGAGGTTGCGCCGCTCCGGGCGCAGGGCCGCGGCCTCGTAGAAGTACACAGGGATCTTGAGCTCCCGTGCCACGCGCTCGCCAACTTCGTGGGCAATCTCCACGCAGCGCTCGAGACTCACGTCGGCCACGGGCACAAAGGGCACCACATCGCTGGCCCCGATGCGCGGATGTTCGCCGGAGTGCTCGCGCAGGTCGATCTCGCGCGCTGCGCACTGGATCGCGCGGAATGCCGCTTCGCCCACGTGCCGGTCCGAGCCCACGAACGTCACTACGGCGCGGTTGTGGCCGGCGTCCATGGAACGATCGATGACGCGCACACCGGGCGCAGTGGCTAGGGCGGAAACGATGCGCTCGACCACTTCGGGCCGGCGGCCTTCGCTGAAGTTGGGCACACACTCGACGATGGCCATGTAGAGACTGTCCTTGCAGCAGAGATTATTGGGGCCCAGGGAGTCGGCGCACGCGCTCGCCGCCGCGAACCACGCGTCCGCCCACGAGCACGGCGCGCACCGGACTGGATCCAAACCCGCTGACCAATTGGCGCAGGTTCGCGCAGGAGAAGATAACCAGATCCGCGCGCTTGCCAGCCTCCACGGAACCGATCTCGGCGCCACGGCCCAGGGAACAGGCGGGATTGAGCGTCGCGGCAGTGAGGCACTCGGCCGCGGACATGCGGTAGCGCAGGGCGGCCCAGGTCATGATCTCGGCCAGATTTTGCTGGGGACAACTGCCCGGGTTGTAGTCGGCGGAAATCGCCACCGCGAGCCCCGCATCGATCATTGACCGCGCCGGTGCTTCGCGTTCGACGCGCAGGTACAGCGGAACCAGCGGGCAGAGCACGGGCACCACCGCGCTCTCCGCCAGGGCGCGAATTCCGCGTTCGCTGACGAACTCAAGATGGTCGGCGCTGGCGGCGCCTAGCTCCGCAGCCAACTCCGCGCCGCCCAGGGCCGAGAGTTGATCGACGTGCATGCGAATGCCAAGGCCCAGGGCGCGCGCGCGCTCCATCAACAGGCGCGATTGATCCAGATCGAAGACGTGACTCTCGGTGAAAACGTCCGCGTACTCCGCCAGCCCTGACTCGGCCACGCGCGGAAGACACTCGTTGAGCAAGAGCTCAATGTAGGCGGGCCTGCGCCCGCGGAATTCCTCGGGCGTCTCGTGGGCGCCGAGGAACGTAGGCACGATGTCGAGGATGTTCCGCGCGCGCGCCGCGGCAAGCACCTCCAGCGACTTCATCTCAGCTTCGAGCGACAATCCGTAACCGGACTTGGCTTCGACCGTCGTCGTGCCGAAGTCGACGAAGCGCTCGAGACGCGGCAAAAGAAATTCCAGCAGGCGCTCCTTCGAGGCCGCGCGCACGCCGCGCACGCTGGAAAGGATGCCGCCACCGCGCTCGGCGATCTCTACGTAGCTCGCGCCCTGGGTGCGCAGTTCGAATTCGTCCTCGCGGCCCTGCGCGAACACTGGATGAGAGTGGGCATCGACGAAACCCGGCAAAAGGAGCCCACCTGCGGCGTCGAGCTCGGCGCGTGCAGCAAATTCGCGTCGCAGACGCTCCGTGGGACCCGCGGCCACGATCCGACCGCCGTCCACAGCTACGGCGGCATCCGCGAGACACAGGATCCGGCCCAGGTCCGCTCCGCCGCGCGCGGTGCTCCCCGTCGGCGTGCAGAGCTCTCCCGCGGAATGGACGAGCAGGTCGATCGGACGGCGCGCGGGAGCGTTCACGCAGGCAGGGTAGCGACGGCCGCCCCTTGCGGCGCCACTATCCCACGGCGCGCAGCGGCAATGGTGCGCGCGCAGTCCCCATGGAGCGATCCATGCGAGCCAGCAGTCGCTGGCGGGCTCGGAACATGATCATCTTCATGTTCGAAGCGCCCACGGACAGGCGCGCGCCAGCATCGGCGTAACTGAGACGCTCGATCTCGACCAGGGCCAGGGCAGTCCTGTCGCGCTCCGCCAGGCTGTCGTAGGCCCTGGCGTAGTGGTCCAGCAAGATCATCCAGGCGTAGGCCAGACCGCGGCGCTCCTCGCCCTCCTCCATCGACCGGGTCGGTTCAGTTCCCGGCGACTGAATAGCGCGCGCCGCTTCGAATTCAGACTGTTCCTGCCGCCGCGGCATCTGGGACAGCGCGCGGCGCAAGGCGTTCCCGGCGATCGTGCGCACCCAGACGCGAAAGCTATCGGAGCGCTCGTCGCGAAAGCGCGCCGAGTACTGGTAGACGTTTACAAAGGTGTCCTGCAGCACTTCCTGGGGATCCAAGGCGCAGCGGCGCTGGTTCAGCAGGCGTCTCAGCCACTCGACGACCATGGTAGAGCTGCGGGCGTACAGGGCCTCAAAGCACTCCGAGTCGCGCGTGTCGCGGAATAGGGCCATCAGGGCGGTGTCGATGCGCTCGGACCAGCTCGTGACGGCTTCCGAGGGGCCGCGATGAAGCTCGACCCCCCTGGCGGCCAGAGCTCGGCGGATCGAAACTCCGAGGACAAACGACGAGTGCTCTCTGGAAAGAGGGCCCGAGACAGCGCAGAGAGTCGTGACCATGGCCCGGTGAGTGCATGCGGCGTGCCGAGTTGGTTCCTGGCGGCTTTGAAGTCGCTTAACTAACTGATACTAAAGTGTTTACGGTCAATTTTGCAGCATGTAAACATCCGCACAGGGGGCTGTTCTCGAGCGCACAGGCCACGATCCCGTAACGGTCGCCGCAGCCTGCTTCGAATCCGTAACACACCTCTGCCGATAGATGTTCGCCACGGCGATTCCCGCCCCACTCATTACAATGGCGAGCTTCCCCCGGCCCCGCGCCGGCGCCCGCACCCCCTTCAGAATCGAATTGGACCCAGACTTTCTGCCGCCTCTCTCCGTCGGAGCCACCGACGTTGACCTGACCCAGCTCGAGTTCCACGCCCTGGCCGGGGCGTTGGTGGCGCTGATCCTATTGGCCGCCTTTGCGACCCTGAGACGCGCCCTCGTCCAAACTCCCAGCGAGCGGATCCTCGAGTCCGAACCCAATCTGGACAGGCGCGAGAGACTTCGCGCTCGCCTGGAACGCGTCCGGCCCCTGACCACCTCGGCCAGCATGTTCGAGACCGGGTGCTCCGCCCTGTTCGCGACCTTGATCGTGCGCTGGTTCTCCGAGAGTCAGCAGGTCACCTGGAGCGTGACCCTGGCCTCCCTAGCCATCACGGTTCCGTTCCTTTGGTTGGCGACGCAGGCCCTTGCCCAGGCCCTGGCCGCCAGTTGGGGCCACCAGATCGTGCGGCGCTTCCTGCCGACCTTTCATTTCATCCAATCGCCGATCGCAGTTCTGGCCCTGGGCCTCGACGCGGTTCGTCGCGGCATGATCCGCCTCTTTGGCCAGGGCAGCGATCCCGACGACGCGCGCGAAACCGTGGCGGGCCTGCGCGAGGTCGTCGCGGACACCGACGCCTCGGGGCCGCTCAATGCGACCGAACGCGAGTTGATCGGCAACATCATGCACGTGCGCGATGTTGATGTGGCCGCGGTCATGACTCCGCGCACTTCGATCCAGGCCATCGACGTGGACACACCCCTGAAGGAAGCCGCGCGCATCGCCTCCGAGTCGGGCTACTCACGCCTGCCGGTCTACGAGGGCAAGCTCGACACCGCGATCGGAACCGTCAGCGCCCGCGAGTTGATGAGCGCCCTGATCGACGAAAGCGGCGAGACGCGGCCCCTGCGGTCGCTGATGCGCGCGCCCTACTACGTGCCCGAAACCAAGCACCTCTCCGAGTTGCTCAAGGAATTCAGGCGCGAGAAGCAAAAGCTCGCGATCGTGGTCGACGAATACGGCGGCACCGCGGGGCTGGTCACACTCGGCGATGTGCTGTCGGAAATCGTCGGCGAACTGCGCGACGAATCCGACGAAGAAGCTCCCAGCCTCGTGAAGCACCTGCCAGGCGGCGTACTCGAAATCGACGCCGCCCTGCACGTGAGCGAAGTCAACGACTTGATCGACGGGGACCTGCCTGAAACCGCTGACTTCGAGACGCTCGGCGGTTTCGTCCTGGCGGAATTCGGCCGTTTCCCCACCCGCGGAGAATCCTTCACCCGGGGCGACGCGCAGTTCCAGGTCAGCGAGGTGACCGATCGACGGATCTTGCGCGTGCGGGTGACGAAACCGGCCGCCTGAGAGGCCACTGAGGACAGCTAAGTCCCTGGCCCCTGGCAATCGCGGGCGCCGTGTCGTAATTCCTGGGCGTGGTCCGCCGCAGCGACGACGCCTTGATCCTGAGACGCTTTCGCTTTGGCGAGTCGTCGCTGATCGTTCACGTGGCCACGGCTGAGCACGGGAGGCTGCACCTGCTGGCCAAGGGAGCCTACCGCCCGACAGCACGCTTCTATGCGGCCCTCGATCTGTTCGACACGTTGCACCTGGACTGGCAGGAGAGCCCGGGTCGCGACCTCTCGAACCTGCACGCGGCGACCATCGTCACCCGGCGGCATCGGATCGCCTTCGATCTCGAACGCTATCGCGCCGCGCTCACGGTGCTCGAACTCGTCGATCTCGTGCTGCAGTCTGGCTCCAACAACGCCGAGCTATTCTCCCTGTCACGCTCGGCTCTGGATCAGCTCGCGTCCGCGGTGGAGCCGGCGCAGGTCCTGATCGAGTTCGAACTCGCCTTCCTCCAGAATCTCGGCCTTGGTCCGGCCCTGCTCGAATGCGCATCCTGCGCAGGCCCCGCGCCAGCAAGCGGTCCTCGCGGAGCGCCACGCGCAGCCTTTTCGGCCCAGTGCGGCGGACGCCTGTGCGCCGACTGTGCTGCCGAGGCCCGAGCCATCGGTAGACGGGTCGGGACTCTGCCTGAGGCGATACTGCGGGAGGCTGCGCGGCTCGCGCCGCAGGCAGCGAGCCAATCATCGGCAGCGCCGGCGGAAGTTTCGCTGCTGCATGTTCGCGACGCGGTGGCCCGTTTTGTCGAATACCAGCTCCAAGGCCGCCCCAAGAGCTACCGTACATTTCTCCAGGCTCCACAACGCAACGCTCCATGACGATCGTCCGCCCGCTCCTACTCTGCATGCTCCTGCTTTTGCCCGGCTGCGCCTCCGTGGGCAAGTTGTTCAGCAGGTCGAGTCACGACAAGGCCGAGGCCTCGGCCGAGAAGCTCGTGCAGCAGGCGTCC